>QCKL01000055.1 GCA_003215355.1 Prochlorococcus sp. AG-409-O23 | reverse complement strand
TATCTATAACCGATATAATTAGATATCTAGATAAGAATGCTCTCTTTTCAGGGCAATGGCAGATGCGTAAAAGCAAAAATCAAAATAAAGAGGAATATGTTGAATTTCTCAATCAAAAAGCTGAGCCTGTGCTTAAAAAATGGATAGAGAGAATTGTAGAAGATAAGCTTCTTAATCCATCAGCATGTTATGGCTATTTTCATTGTGCTAGAAACGGAAATAATTTGACTGTCTTTGATAAATCTCAGGTTAATGTACTTGGAGAATTCATATTTCCTAGACAAAAGAATGGAAATAGATATTGCATTTCTGATTATTTCTTAGACATGAATAATAACCAGTCTAGTGATACATTACCAATGCAAGCAGTCACTATGGGAGAAAAAGCTAGTGAATATGCTCAAGATTTATATGATCAAAACTCATATTCAGATTATTTATACTTCCATGGTTTAGCCGTTCAACTAGCAGAAGCTTTGGCAGAACTTATCCATTCACGTATTCGGATAGAATGCGGTTTCGGTAATTTTGAACCTACAGAATTAAGAGACATACTTGCTCAAAGATATAGAGGTAGTCGGTTCTCATTTGGTTATCCTGCATGTCCAAATGTATCTGATTCTGCATTGCAATTACGCTGGCTTGAAGCAGACAAGATAGGACTAACTATTGATGAATCTGATCAATTACATCCTGAACAGAGTACTACTGCATTAGTAGCTCTTCATAGCAAAGCTAAATACTTCAGTGCTTAATTCAGGTTATCTAGATATGAAAACCTATTTTTTTCGTCGTTGTGACTGAATTCTTCAATCTTTGCAGAGGGTTTCCATGGTTTCTATAACCTCTTGTTGAAATTCATCAAGTGAATCGCCGTCGCTGAGGTCTATGCCTCCTTCGCCGGCTGCGTTTTGAGTGAGTTCTTGAAAGTGGAAGGCTCCTTCTCCGTTAGCAAGAAACTCTATGGCAGAGGTTTCTCCACTCTCACGAAAGGCATCGCAGAGAGCAAGAAATGCTGCGTCTTCAGTGAACTCCCAATCCATTGAGGAGATATTTCTGAATGACGTTTAACCCCTTCCCCCCTGCATCCGTCAACCTTCTACGAAGATATTGTGGCAGTTTTTTTGAAAAAAAAGTTCAAATCACACCCTTCATATCTTCCCAAAATCCTTTCTATGACTTGTATGTAAGAGGGTTAGAGAGCAAATAAAAAAATTTTTCAATCCCAAACAATTTATTTGCCTTGACCTGGATAAAAGTCTTTGAAACCTGACTTAATCGATGTATCAATTTGTGATCTGTCACATCAAAGCTTTTTCTGTCAGAAATGAACGTTTTTTTATTTTTGTTTCTCTGCAAACCATTGCCATTAGAGGAATTTAGTCACTTTTGTCTAGTATTTTCTAGAAAATGTCACTCATTCGTTGACTTTATGGGGATTGTTACGAGAGAGGTGGCAAGTCCATGTAAGACGCTTGCAGGGGCTTGGAGCACCCACTGACGACTATTAAGGCCCTTTGTTCAACAAGGGCGCTTTCGCCCCTTTCAGGCGGCTTGAGAGGGCATGTGATTATATTTTTAAAAATTAGCTTTAACGATGTATCTAGTTGATCAAGCAGGATTAGATTGACTGTTATGATTGAGTATGAATTATTTGTGGCTATAAATAACAAGTTATTATATAATATTTATTATTTACAAAATATAAGTAATGTTGATCATAGCTTATTATGAATATCTGAAGTTTTTCAATTAACTAAATTAAGACACTAGATCCGTGGTTAATGAACTCTATTGGAAATCTGCAATCGAATTAAGTGAACAGGCAATCGCATCTCAAGCTTTAATACCACTTTCAACTAATATTTCATTGATCACACATCATGAAGCAGAATGTTTTGAATTAAGGCATTTAATTAGTAAACCGCCAGCACATATATCTGAGCAAAAACCAAAGCCAAATCCATTTAGGCCTTGGGATGAAAGGCTACAGATAGATTTAATTAAAAATAGCCATGTGCTAATACTCAATAAATATCCAGTACAAATTGGTCATATGCTTTTGATAACAAATAAATGGTTACCG
>QCKL01000054.1 GCA_003215355.1 Prochlorococcus sp. AG-409-O23 | reverse complement strand
GGTTTAAGTTTCGGACGCTCTGCAATTACTACGGCGTCCACATTGATAACCTGCCAACCTTCTTTTTTGATTAAATCCACTACTTTTCCTAGGAGATGCAAACTATCGGCTCCTTTCCATTGTGGATCTTCTGGCGGGAAGAACTTCCCAATATCACCTAAGGCAAGCGCTCCAAGTAATGCATCTGTAATTGCATGTGAAAGTACATCAGCATCGCTGTGACCATCTAATCCCAAGCCCTTTGGATGAATTAGCTTTACCCCACCAAGTATTAATTCTCTATTTGGGACTAGGCGGTGAATGTCATAGCCATTACCGATACGGAAATGTGGTTTGGAGTCAGTCATATCAATTGATCTCGAGAAAGGAATGACAGTTGTGCCTCATCTGTACTTCAATAACGAAATTCTCTGAACAATCCGCTTGAAGAGGGTTTTGCAAGGTTTGGTTCAATTGCATTTTAGTTGCTAGTAAAAAGAATCTAATTAACTACTTAATTCATCCTCAACTTCGTATGCGTTCCGATTAAGGCTTTCTAAGCCCTGAATCTGATGCTCCTCTTTAGGAAGGTTTAACGAGCATTCCTCAGCAACCCATCGAGAGTAAAGATCAGGACGACGATTTTTTGTTCTCTTTTGTCTTTGCTCTTCTCTCCATTTAGAAATTTCGGCATGATTCCCACTACGGAGAACATTGGGAACTTTCATGCCGCAGAATTCAGCAGGTCTTGTGTAGTGAGGATGCTCAAGGAGGAAATTGTTGTGACTTTCTTCTATGAGTGATTCTTCCGCTCCTACTGTTCCTTGAAGCAACCTGACTACGCCATTAATGATTGTCATAGCTGGGAGCTCCCCGCCAGTAAGTACGAAATCACCTATGGAAATTTCTTCATCAGCAAGGCTTCTAATTCGTTCATCAAAACCTTCGTATTGACCACAAATAAAAACCAATTGATCATGGTTGCTTGACCAGCGACGCATATCTTCTTGAGTAAGTTGTTTCCCTTGTGGTGTCATCATTAATACCCTTCTTTTATCTTTGGCAGGTATCGAAGAAATTGCTGCAAAAATTGGTTCTGGCTTGAGTACCATTCCTGCTCCACCACCATATGGCTCATCGTCAACTTTGTGGTGCCTATCAGTGGTGAAATCACGTGGATTATGAATATGAAGTTCGGCTATCCCTGCTGAGAAAGCTCTTCCTATAACTCCTAGGTCGCCCAAGGCTGAGAATGCCTTTGGCACCAGACTCACCACATCGAGTCGATAAGGCGCCATAACGTTTAATTCAACTAATTCAGAGACCTTAGGGATTTCTTCAAAGGAGAAGGTTCCTTAAGGCAGATGTTCATCTAATGAGAATAGACAGAAACAGGCAGGATAGATTTATTGATTTTAACTAGATTGGACTATCTCCCCTCATATCCCAATTCGGCTAGACGAGCAGGCTTGCTTCTCCAGGCCGGTACTACCTTGACAAAAAGTTCTAGATATACCGAACCATCTATTAAGGCTTGCATCTGAAGCCTTGCACCTTGACCAATGGTTTTCAACATTGCGCCTCCTTTACCGATAAGAATGCCTTTTTGACTCTTTCTCTCAACAAATATTGTTGCTAATACTGCAATATTGGCATTTATTGAGGCCTTATTTTTTACTGATTGGATCTCTTCAACCCGATCAATCTTTACTGCAACACTATGAGGAATTTCTTCACGCGTATGTAGCAAAACTTGTTCACGAATTAATTCAGCAAGGAGTATTCTTTCGGGTTGATCAGAGATGATTTCGGGAGGGTAAAGTTTAGGTCCGACTGGTAAATGACTAGTTAAAGCTTTCACCAAATCTTCGCATCCTTCTCCGCTAATTGCGCTACATCTGTGCATAGGCCATTTGGTCTCCTGAAGCATATTGATATATGAGTCTTCTTTCTGCTTGCAATCCTCTTCTTGGACTAAGTCCCACTTATTTAAAGCAACCATCACTGGGATTGATTGTTGACTTAGTAATTTCACAATGAAGGCATCTCCTCTACCAGGGGGATGACATCCCTCTAAAAGGAGAAGAACAACATCAACTTCTCCAATCGCAGATTTTGCACTTTGAACAAGACGTTCACCAAGTAAATGATGAGGCTTATGAATACCAGGAGTATCTACCATCACCATTTGAGCATTATTAGTAGTCAGAATGGCTCGTAGTCGATTGCGAGTGGTCTGAGCAACTGGTGAGGTGATTGCTACCTTCTCCCCTATAAGCTTATTAACCAAAGTGGATTTGCCTACATTTGGCCTCCCAATCAAGGCAACAAAGCCTGATCGATAGTCCTTTGAAATTGGCTCAACTGAAGACATCAATTCCCAAGGGATTTCTCATAGCCTGACGCTAAAAGTGCATAAAAGCCATGA
>QCKL01000053.1 GCA_003215355.1 Prochlorococcus sp. AG-409-O23 | reverse complement strand
TCGCCCCGACTAGTAATTGCAAGGGATCTCAGCGAAGGGCAAAACAGGGTCGAAACTCCTTTCGTACATATGGGTCATAAGTTGTCAGGACATGACCAGACAAAGCAAGACATAACTACAGTCTCAGTCTAGAAAGTCAGTCCCTCACTCCTCTCTCTTCCATTCTCTATACCATTGACGATCATCAAGCCAACGGATGACTATCCAATTAATGAGTATTGACGATATTGAAAGCCAATAGAATGAAACCTTCTCAGAAGCAATAAAAAATAGAAAAGTTGGGACTATCGTCATTATTGCCGAAGTAAGCAATGCCCTTCTAGGGGACATTTTTGTTCTCATGAATAAATCTTCTAGAAGAAGGGATGTAACTCTTTCCGTAAGTCTGATTACGCTGCTGACCTTTGACAATTTTCAAGGACTAAAAATTGACCCTTTCTGACGACTCAATGGAGCATTGAACTGGGCTGTAGATATTGATTAAAGCTACTCGTTCTCGAGAACCCTTCCTACAACAGACCATTAAAAAAGACCATTCCACGGTTTTTCCACGGATGGCATTTATTTAGTGAATGAGACTCCAGTCGGGGCGACAGGATTCGAACCTGCGACCTAGTGCTCCCAAAGCAGACTCGCGACTGAGATGAAAATGCTTTACATTTCGCAACACAGTATGCAGCTTTTCTTCACAATTGGATTTTTCTTCTCAGATTGCGCTTTCTAAAAGAGATTTAGATAGTCACGAGATTCATAAATTAAAAAGGTCTAAGCCTGTAATTGCAGTGACTATGGCCACCAGTCGGCAGGGCTATTCGGTGGTAAAGCATTTGTCTGAAAATAACTGTTTTCAAATTCGAGCAATTACTCGTTCTCCATTCAGTAAGCGAGCTGAATTGTTGGCTAAATTGCCAAATGTCGAAATTGTCAAAGGAGATCTACTGCAACGAGAAAGCTTAGAAAAATGTTTTTCAGGAGTTTACGGGATATTTGGTAATACGACTCCTACCAAAGGATGGATGTTAGGCCGTGGAAGCATGGTCCGTGATTACGAGCTAGAGCAAGGAAGAAATTTAGTTGACGTAGTAAAAGAAATTGCCGATTTGGGGACCTTAAAGCACTTTGTCTTTAGTTCTGTTTGCAAACCCAAGGACCCTCTAAAAAGTCAGCCAGCCCCAGGTCATTTCACAAGTAAGTGGAGCATTGAGGAATACATATTGATTAATGGATTGAATGAACTTTCAACCATACTTAGACCAGTTAGCTACTTCGAAAACTTCGATAGTGATCTTCCTGGCGTACAGATTTCTAATTCAATTTTCCCAGGAGTTGTCGACAAAGACAAACTTTGGCAAACCATCGCAGTTGACGATGTTGGACTATGGACAAAGGCTGTTTTTGAAAACCCCCAAAAGTTTTTGGGAGAAGCACTGAATATTGCAGGAGAAGAAATGACAGGAAAGGATATGGCAGCGCTTTGGCAAAAAATAAACGGTAAGGAATCTCCATCGGTTCGCTATTCAATGGTTCCTCGCCAACTAATGAATTTCATTGAGCACGACATCGCACTAATGGCTAGTTGGATTGAAAGAGCAGGTTATGGAGCAGACCTGAAAGCCTTAAGAGCCCTTGCGGATGAGTTAGAAATAACTATGACCCCGCTTTCCTGCTGGCTAAGGGAAAAGACTTCAACAAGAAATACTCAGAAAAGATTGCCAGGAATTAATTTACAAAGAAGACTTGTGCCTGCAAGCTAGTTCTGACAAGGAACATCTTTGAAAGACTTCGTTGATTAGCCCCGCTGTGTACATTTTGAGTACATCGCATATTGGGTTTCGCTGAGATCCTTGTCGGGGCGACAGGATTCGAGCTGCGACCTAGTGCTCCCAAAGCAAGTTAATCAAGCCTCTTCTTTTGAAATCACTTCTGCATCAACTACATCTTGCATATCAACAAAGTCATTGTTTTTTCGATCTATCCAATTATTGATTCCACTTACAAGAGGCTGAGAACCTCGATAGATAAAAACAGCAGTTGGTAGAACACTAATAATTCCAACCACTGGGTTCCTAAAAAGTAATCGGCCAGCTTTCACATTAAAAAGGATGATCAATATGGATGGGATCAATACAGCCAAAATGGTTTTAAGGGCTTCCAACCAACCGACTCGATAGATCCACCAAATTGAAACGATGCCGAAGACGTATAAGACTAAATAAGTCATAAATCAATCATAGGTAAATAATCAACAGCAACCAATTAGAGCAGAACCAAGTCAACACAAGGTTTTCTTCGCATGGGTGCTAGTACTGCTTTTGTTATCTCATCTCATCTTGTTGTGGGTATGAGAGCGCAGATGGAGTTTTCGCTTGTTTTTTGGGTTCACTTTTGGGTTCAACCCAAATACCCATTCCTTGAAATTACAGTCGGGGCGA
>QCKL01000052.1 GCA_003215355.1 Prochlorococcus sp. AG-409-O23 | reverse complement strand
AGGCTCCATATCTCTCTTTGCATCCCAATGGTTCCTAATAACCATGTCGGCCAGAATGGCCAACCTACATTTGCAGATAGAGCAGAAATAGCAAGAAAAGTGCAAGCAGCTAAATAGCTGATGCTTACAATACTAATAACTTTTCCTTTTAGGCTAAGGACACTGCTATTTAGTCCCAGCCTTTCGTCGTCTTTGCTATCGGACATGGCATATACGGTGTCAAAACCAAATGTCCAAAGCATGGTTGCTAACCAACAGCACACAAGAGTGGTCCCACCGTTCAAATTTGATTGACTAGCGGCCCAAGGAATTAAAACTGCAAAACCCCAACAAATTGCCAGAACTGCTTGAGGATAATTAAACCATCTCTTCGCAGATGGGTATAACAAAATGGGAGGTAAGGCAATTAATGAAAGTATTAGACAAAGTTGTCTACTGCTTGCCGGCAGCCAGTTAACCACTTGGAGACTTAGCAGTAGAAGGAAGACTAGTAAAGCTACAGCTGTTGAGACTTTTACAGTGCCTACTGCTAAAGGGCGCTTCATTGTTCGTGCAACCTTGCGATCAATTCGTCTGTCCCAAAGATCATTGGCTATACAACCAGCCCCACTTACACAGATTCCTCCAGCAATTATCAAGAGGATTAGCTCTCTATGTGGAGGTGCGTTAGGAGTAAGCCAAAGTGCCCATCCAGCAGGTATTAAAAGGATGAGACGACCACTAGGTTTGTTCCATCTAAGGAGATGAAACCATTGCTTTAAAGTCTGAAGAATAAGAATGCTTTCCACGGAAACCTCTATTGAAGAAACCTTAGTTATTACCTTCTAGGTTGGTTGATAGCAGAGTTTTTCTGCGCAAGGTTAAGGTTCCGCTATTGCATGACAGGCCTAGAGTCATCGGAGCAATTATCGTCTTCATCTGGCGACTTTGCCAATGAAATACTCAGCATGGCAGGAGCAGGGCAAGACTTACATGTAGGCGCTATTGATATTGGGACTAACTCCACCCACTTGCTGATTGCAAAGGTGGATCCAGTTTTGCATACCTTCAGTATTGACCTGGCAGAAAAATCTACGACAAGGCTTGGTGAGTTAGATCCTGATTCAGGGGAATTGACAGAGGTAGCAATGAATAGGGTTCTTGAAACACTTAAACGCTTTAAAGAATTAGCTGATAGTTATCAGGTAAAACAGTTGGTAACTGCTGCTACTAGCGCAGTAAGAGAGGCACCAAATGGGAGGGATTTTCTAGATAAAATTAAGAATTTGCTCTTATTAAATGTTGACCTTGTAAGTGGAGCGGAAGAAGCAAGGTTGATTTACTTAGGCGTCTTATCTGGAATGCAATTTGCTGATCGGCCTCATTATTTATTAGATATTGGGGGAGGATCAACTGAATTAATACTTGCAGATAGCAGGGATGCTAGAGCTCTTACTAGTACAAGAGTTGGTGCAGTTCGTCTTAAGAGGGATTTCATGAAAGATGAGCCGATATCTTCGCAAAGGAGAGAGTTCCTTCAAACGTTTATTCAAGGGTCGCTGGAACCTGCTATTGACAAGGTCACTCGCCGTATAAATGTCGGTGAGGAACCTTTAATGGTCGCAACTAGTGGCACTGCAATGTCTATTGGTGCATTGGTAGCAATGGAGGAAGCGAGCCCTCCTTTGAAATTACATGGTTTTCGTGTGTCTAAAAAACAGGTTGACAAAGTGCTTGAGAAACTTTTGATAATGTCACCACAGCAGAGACGAAAATTATCGCCATTAAGTGAAAGGCGTGCAGAAATAATTGTTTCTGGGGCATTGATTCTGCAAACCACAATGCAGATGCTTTCTATTGATGAAATTGTTCTTAGTGAGAGAGCTTTACGAGAAGGACTTCTAGTTGATTGGATGCTTCGCCATGGTCTTCTAGAGGATCGCTTCAGCTTTCAAAGCAGTATTCGTCAACGTACTGTCATCCATCAAGCCCAAAGATTCGCAGTGAATCGTCCTAGGGCGGAGAGAGTATCTGGCTTTGCCTTAAGTTTTTATGACAAAACATATGGCCTGTTGCATAAGGATACAGGTACTGGGCGTGATTTACTTTGGGCAGCAGCAATGCTGCATACCTGCGGCCAACACATAAATCTTGGTTCTTATCACAAGCATTCTTGGTATCTTATTCGTCATGGAGAGTTGCTAGGTTATTCGCAAGCAGAACATTTAATGGTTGCAGCGATAGCTCGATATCATAGAAGAGGTTTACCTAAAAAAAGACATGAAGCATGGCAATTTTTGACAGACAAGGAGCGTCAAGTTGTTTCAGAAATGTCTCTAATTTTAAGACTTGCTGCTTCATTGGACCGTAGACCTGAGCCAGTAATTGATGAGATAAAAATTAGAATAGACTCTAAAAAGATCATTTGTAAACTTATGCCTAATACTCAAGAATGTGGAATAAACCTTGAGCAATGGAGTCTTAACAATTGTGCTCCTTTAGTGAAGGAGCTCACAGGTGCTGACTTGCAAGTTGTCATTGAACGTTAACTTCAGAAAATTTTTTCTTTTGGGATTCCTTCCTAAACTATTCTGTAAGTTTATGCCATTTTAAATCTTTTCTAATGCTTAGAGCC
>QCKL01000051.1 GCA_003215355.1 Prochlorococcus sp. AG-409-O23 | reverse complement strand
ATGCTAGTGGGAATCTACCCACTCATTTAATAATTCCGTGTGAGGAATCTCAATGAAACTATTCCAGCAATTGCTGGTAGCACCTGCTGCTTTGGGCCTTTTGGCTCCAATGGCTGCTAATGCTGCTGAGCTAAACATCAATGGTGTTTCTAACTACTCCGCTTCCAGCGAAGAAGTTAAGAGCATCTCTCAGTTCTCTGACGTCTACCCAACTGATTGGGCTTATCAGGCATTGACCAACTTGGCCGAGCGTCATGGCTGTGTTGCCGGAAGTCCTAATGGCAGCATGACCCGCTATGAGGCAGCTGCACTTCTCAACTCTTGCCTTGGCAATGTTGCCCAGGTCAACGAAGAAGAGCGTCGCCTAATCAACGAGTTTGGCCCTGAGCTCGCTGTTATCAAAGGTCGCATCGACGGCATCGAAGCCGGTGCTGGTGCATTTGAAGCAGGTATGTTCTCAACAACTACCAAACTGAATGGTAAGACTGAATTTGTGATGGGTGGTGTTGATAGAGACAATGCTACTGATACAGCTACTACACTTAATTACAGTACACGTTTTGATTTGAAAACCAGTTTCACTGGTAAGGATCTTCTATATACAAGGATTAAAGCAGGTAATTTTGATAACTCCTCATTTGCTAGCAAGAACTATGGGGCATATTTAGGCGCTACTCACAAGAGTGCAGATGCTCTTGAGGTTGACAAAATTTGGTATACATTCCCAGCTGGTGACAACATCACCGCATGGGTAGGTCCAGCGATCGAAAGTGATCATATGCTGGCAAGTAAGCCATCTATTTATAAGAGTATCCTTAAGGACTTCGGCAAAGGTGGTGCTGCAGGTGCTTATGGAGTAAGTACTGGGGGGGGCTTTGGTGTCGCTTGGACTCAATCTGTTGATGATAGTTCTGCACCTAGATTCGCTATTAGCTCTAACTACGTCTCTTCAGGAGCTTCCAGTGCTTCTGATGGTAAAGGAATGTTGACTGACAACCAGTCAAAGTGGCTTAACAAAATTGAGTATGGCTCAAAACGTTGGCAAGTTTCATTAGGTATTGCAAGAGACATGTGTGACTCAGTTGACGGGACTGAATCATGTAAAGGCTGGACTAGTTATTACGGAACTGAGAAAGGCAAAGCAGCCGGTACTGGAAATGCCACCAGTTATTCTGCAAGAGCCTATTGGAAACCAGAAGATGCAGGTGCCGTGCCATCTGTCCAAATTGGCTATGACATACGTCAAATTGATGATGACGGAGCATCTGGTTCCGTTGAAGAGCAAACAGGCTGGATGGTTGGATTGACATGGAAGGATGCTTTCATCGATGGCAACAAACTTGGTATGGCTTACGGACAACGTATGCATGCCAGTGAGATTGTTGGTGGTACAACTGATCCTGCAGAGGACAACTATCTTTGGGAGGTTTACTATTCCCACAAAATATCTGACAGCGTAAGTGTAACTCCAGCCATTTTCGGCGGAGAGGACACCTACAACGGTGCCTCAGATGGTAGTGATGACATCTTGGGAGCAATCGTTAAAACCACCTTCAAGTTCTAATTCTGTAACTTTATTTCTGCGATACAAAGCATCGCCTACTTCACACAAGAAAAGAAATTAGAAGCCCTTCATAATGAAGGGCTTTTTTTATTTCTCCATCAAAAATCTTTGGCTGGTGATCTAGATGACATGCGGGTTAGGTCATCTCCGATTAAAAGTAATCGTTGTGCTTCTAATCACTGCACCACACATGCTTACAAGGATGAGTGCATGATTTTGGATTTTTCATTACTGTTCATCACATTGATAGCTTTTGCAGCAGTAATGTTTATCAGAATAAGTTTGTTGGTTTACTCAAAGAACTATCCTTCTTCTTCTGATAAAAGGATGATCTCCGTAGATGCAGCAATCATGGACTAGTTTTAAATGATCTGCATAAAAGAAATAGATATATATAGGTATAGAGGAAATGGGTTTGCCCAGAATTGGTGAGGTACCTGAGGCAGAAATCTTCAAGGCGCGATGAGGTGAATGGTCGTGATGATGCTGAGCAATAGAAAGAGTGTTTTCTGTTTGCCCTTGAGGTCTTTGATTATTGCGTCTTGCTGATCGACTAACTCGCAAGCAGCGGTAATCACCTCGTCCTTACGGGACGTTTCAGTGATGTTAATTAGGCAAAGAAATGCTTTGATGTCGATGGAGGGCACATGCCCAACGCTTTCGACTAACTTCTTCTTATGGACAAAAAAGGTGCAAAAGGTTATTGGATCTCAACCTCAACAGTTATTAATCAAGAACTGTTTAAGTATTAGGGAATACTTAAATCTAATACTATGTATTTATTGAGACTGAATATAGTTAGGCTATCAATATAAAGCTCTCTTTTAATGGAAAATGTACCAAAAAGAACAATAAGTATCTTCATTAATTTGTATGTTTAAATCACTTCATACAAGTTCACATGAAAAGCCCCATCAGTACAAAACAACTAAATAGAGTTCAAACAATCGTTAGGCATTTTAAAAATTCTCCTCCACAAGGATATAGCTATAGATCTTCATCGATAATGCGGCCTCTAAAAAATAGAATCGATGACTATTGGAGCCGTGAGATTGAACTTCACAATAGAGAATATGAAATATAAATATTTTAATCACAATTATTTTCTAAAAGCTTTCTTGACTAGCCTTGAATCTTGAAGGCCTCGCAATTTCTAATGTCTCTTTCATTGGAAGAAC
>QCKL01000050.1 GCA_003215355.1 Prochlorococcus sp. AG-409-O23 | reverse complement strand
GCTTAAGTGGAGTTGCTGCTTTTATTTAATTTGCTCCACCACTGCGTCAGCCTCGATAAGAAACCGTATTGTTGAGGATAGTTATTTTTTCTTTTAACAGCAGAGAATTCTTCAACTAGTAATTGTTTGAGGGTATCTTTTAATTCATTTGAAGGCACTGCCTTTAGAGCAAGATCTCCGATGCTATGTTGCTCACCTTGCGAGCCACCAATACTGATATTATAGGCTTCAACAATATTTCCATTAAGATCTTTTGTTTTAGTTCCTGTTAGGCCAATGGCACCCATATATGCTTGCCCACAGCTATTTGGGCAGCCAGTCCAATGTATTTTCAATTCTTCATTTAGAAACTGGACTTGGGTATGGATAGGAAATTTCCTAGGCACTGCACTTGTAGCTTTATTGCTATCAATTAGTCTCACAAGTGCGGGGACTGTCGCACCTCTGGCTGCAGCTGCAGGTGGCAAAGGTTGGGCAGTCGTAGCCGCGAAAATTATCGCAATTAATAAGGCAAATGTGCTCACAAAATATGAAGCGTTAGGGAGTACAGGTTTTTTTCTTGCATTCTTAAGAGGAGTAATAGCAAACTGGCTTGTATGCCTAGGCGTAACTATGGCACTAGTAAGTAAAAGTGTTCCAGGAAAGATACTTGCATGTTGGCTACCAATTACAGCATTCCAAACAATGGGAATGGAGCACATAGTTGTGAATATGTTCCTACATACTGCTGGTCCATTACTTGGATCTGGAGTTCCTTTTAGCAAAATAATTTTCTGGAACTTTCTTCCTGTCACATTAGGGAATGTATTAGGTGGGATGGTATTTATTGGGATGCTTTTCTATAGCACTCATCGTACAAAAATCACCAACGTTCTGCCATCTATTCACGATGAGAAGCTCGAGCGAGAGCTTGCTGCAGAGCTAGGAGCCCGCTAAGGGGAAATTGCCTGTTAAAAGCAACGATTAAATAGATAGTTAATCAACACCGGCAAGTACCCAACGAAGCCAACCTGCAATGTAGCCGTTCATTCCAATTGAAAATGCCTGAACCCACTAAGTAATGCCTACTAAACAATTCACTATTGGTGCGATGAGGTTTTATGTCCCATAAAGAGACATTCCTTTGGGAACGGCTCCAAAAAGCTCGGCAAGTACCTCTCCAAGCAAATTGGTTAGGTACCGTTTATTCACCGCAGTTATCTAAAGAACTCCGAATAGCCCTCTCTGAGCACTTGGGACAACTAGCAAAAGAAGGCTGGCCAACTATTGCCTTGCTTATTAAGACACACAACCTTCAACCAGAGCTTATCAAGGCTGCTGGCCTATGCCATCAGCCAGCTGCTAGAGACTGGCTCATTAGTCTTTTAGATCAGGAAACAAAATTCCATTTAGAGGTAATACAAGCACTCGCCTGTTGGGGCGCTTTGCTACCCAATCATTTACTTGAAGACATTCTAAAAGCTCCTAACCAAGCAATGCGAATAGCCGGTTTAGACCTATTAAGTTTCAAAGCACATCATCTCAATGAGAAAGAACTACTTCAACTCACAAAAGAACTGTTAGTCGACATAAGAGATCCAATAGTAATTAGGACAATTAACATTCTTCAACGGCGAGATGAAGTAGTCATTAGTAAAAAAATTGGCGAGTTAGCTATCAATGGATCGGAAGCTGCCGCACATGCTGCCCTAATGGCTCTAGGGAGTATTGGTACCAAAGACAGTCAAACAATTCTGTCTATTCTGAGCGAACAATTACCTAATGGAAATCGGCGTGCTTTAGCTCTCAAGCAACTCAAGCATCAATATAGATTGATCCAAACTGTCTAAATCATCAATTGCATCCAAAAGCAATGAGGTCGGAGATGTCGCCAAAGCCAGTCTTTGTAGTAACTGTCAAAAATCACTTATTCATTAAGCGTTTTGATTCAAACAAAATGGCACGTGCATGTTTGAATCAATAGACCAAAGGCACTTTCCCATGAAAAAGGATTTGTTGTGAATCAAGCAACTAATGAAGTGACGGATTGCCCTAACGGGTCACAAAAAGAGCACTTCAAAAGATATCTGAAGAAGATCGGTAGTGGTGAAAAAACAGGACAAGGATTGAGTCGTGAGGATTCTGCAGAAGCATTGCGCTTAATCCTCAAATCACAAGCAAGCCCAGCTCAAATAGGGGCTTTCATGATTGCACACCGAATTCGGAGACCAGAGCCCCAAGAGCTTGCTGGGATGCTCGATGCATATCACGAGCTGGGTCCAAAACTGCACTCTGGCAGTCAAACAAGGAGACCTATATGCTTTTGCATGCCTTTTGATGGCCGTAAAAAAACCACACCTATCTATCCATTAACCGCTCTAATCCTCCTTTCTGCTCATCAACCGGTTGTCTTGCAAGGAGGGAAGCGGATGCCTATCAAATACGGCGTTACAACGGCAGAGTTATATAAATCACTAGGCCTCAACCTGGAAGGCCTAACTATGCAGCAAGTACAAACTGGTTTCAACAAATTTGGTTTAGCCCTCGTACACCAACCAGATCACTTCCCATTAGCCGAAAGTCTAATTACTTATCGAGATGAAATAGCCAAAAGACCACCCCTTGCAAGTATGGAATTAATTTGGACTGTTCATCAAGGAGATCATCTAATAATCAGTGGTTTTGTTCATCCACCTACAGAGGAGAGAGCTTGGAAGGCCCTTGAAATTGTGGGAGAGAAAGAGTTATTTACTGTCAAGGGTTTAGAAGGCGGTACAGATCTACCAACAAGTCGTCCATGCATAACTGCAGGCGTAAAGCATCAACTGCCTAAGCGGCTCATACTTTATCCAAGAGAGCATAATTGTTTTACAAAAGATATTGAGTGGAACAATCTTGATAACTGGAAAGATCTTGCAAGAGCCGCACTTCATAATCATGGACCACTAGTGCAGCCACTTCGATGGAATGCCGGAATTTACTTGTGGATCTCAGGGATTTCAAAAGATATAAATTCAGGGATTGCTCATGCAGACAGCATTATGAAACATGGAAAAGCAAAAGAAGTTTTAGATCGATTAATTACCTGGAGAGCAACTCAAATGTGAA
>QCKL01000049.1 GCA_003215355.1 Prochlorococcus sp. AG-409-O23 | reverse complement strand
AGGTAATGGATCGCAATAGATGTCACACGATTGTTTTTAGTAGCAGCGCAACCATTTATGGCTTCCCAGAGGGGATTCCAATACCAGAAACTTTCAGAGTTCAGCCAATTAATCCCTATGGTCATACCAAGGCAGCTGTGGAAAGGCTTTTGGGTGATTTGGCGGCTAGTCAATCTGATTGGAGAATTGCTTGCTTGAGATATTTCAACCCTGTTGGCGCTCACCCAAGTGGTCGAATTGGTGAAGACCCAGCAGGTATCCCTAATAATTTGTTCCCTTTCATTAGTCAGGTGGCCGTAGGGCAACACAACGAATTAGAGGTTTTTGGTGGAGATTGGCCCACACTTGATGGCAGCGCAATTCGCGATTACATCCACGTAATGGATCTTGCAGAAGGACATCGAGCTGCTTTGGAGGTTATACAACGCGAAGGACCTCAACTTTTGACAGTAAATTTGGGCAGTGGGAAAGGTCATTCGGTTTTGGAAGTAATTGAATCTTTTCAAAAAGTAAGTGGTAAAGAAGTGCCATACAGAATTGTTGAAAGGCGCTCTGGAGACACAGCTTGTTCGATAGCTGACCCAAATCTTGCTGCTGAAAGATTGGGTTGGAGAACTAGAAGGGATTTGGCAGATATGTGCAGAGATTCTTGGGCCTGGCAAAAGGCAAACCCCTTTGGTTATGACAGATAGAAGTTGCTTGAAGTGTGCCCTCAAACCTTGTGGGAGAAGAACTCTTGAAAGAACTAGTCTTATTTGGCCGATTTGATGAAGTTGTCTTGGCGTAACCCCCGACGCAAATTGCTTCTATGTGCAGTCCTTGACTTGCTAGGGATGACGCTTATTTTGGTCGGCCTGGCAAGTCTATGGGCCAAGCCTTTGCAAGGCCAAGTTGGCTGGATAGCTATTACTGTTTCGGCTTATTTGTTATTTGGGTGGCTTCTTGGAACTTATACCGTTATTGGAAGGCCTCGTCTTTCGCGTTCAACTCTTATACAGCGTATAGGTCTTTGCTTACTAACAACTTTGATGCTTGTGGCTATCTTGCGCTGGGTAATAAATCCTCCTTTAGATCTTTGGTTGGTTTATAGAAGTAGCCAGATTTCATGGCTTTTCCCTACTTCTATTTGGTCGTTGATGGTTCGCGTTGGTTTGCGGCGTGGCGCTTTGCAGTCTGAGGAGCCAAAACTTGTTTTAGTAGCTCCTGAGGATGAGGCGCTCCAAGCTTTGCAGGCTTGGAAGTTGACTCCCACAAGGATCATGCCTTCTTGGATGTCTTCAGAAGAAGCAGCTGTTCAGAAAAGTCCTTTATTGCTAGCTATTTCACCAAGTGTTCGTAGTCATCCACAGTACCGATTATTACTTGAAACTTTGGAGCAGCGGGATCCCCGAGAATGCAATATCACTACTCCATTAGCTCTTGCAGAACGTCAGCTTGAAAGACTTCCGCCCACAATGCTCCCAGAGCCATGGTTGAGTTATTCAGAGATCCCATGGAATGGATTGTTTAGTCCTCAACGACAGTTGAAGCGTGTTGCTGATGTAGTCCTTTCTTTATTGTTATTAGCGGTAACTGCACCTGTAGTGATAATTGCAGCAATTTTAATCTGGTTGGAAGATAGAGGGCCAGTCTTCTATGTACAGGAACGTAGTGGTTGGTTAGGGCAGCCATTTAAAGTCCTAAAATTGCGAACTATGCGGGCTGCATCCCCTCACGAACCAATAACTTGGACTTTGCCTGGCGACCATCGCATTACATGCGTAGGTCACTGGCTAAGGAGAACAAGACTTGATGAATTACCTCAATTAATAAATGTTGTTGTTGGTGATATGAGCTTGATCGGTCCTAGGCCTGAACGTCCAGAGTTGGAACTAGAGCTAGAAGAAAGCATCCCTCATTATCGGAAACGGCATTGGATGCGGCCTGGTTTGAGTGGTTGGGCCCAAGTTTGTGCTCCATATGCAGCGAGTGTGGAGGATTCAGAATTGAAACTTTCTTATGATTTGTATTATTTAAAATATTTCAGCACTTGGTTGGACTTCTTGATACTTTTCCGTACGATTAAGACAGTACTGAAGGTTGCTGGCCGTTAAGAATATTAGCTTTAACTATTTATTTAACCATGTTAGTAATCGTGACCTGTCTTAGGCTTATTTATAGAACCATTTTCAATAGCTATGCATTTTGTGGGAATAGCTTTTTTGCCTTCAAAAAAATTAGGATGAAAAACAATGTCAGTTGATCATCTTGTCCTTGCAGGAGGAGGACATAGCCATGCTCTCACCTTACTTCGCTGGGCTATGTCTCCAAGATTGAGACCTCGAGGAATGATTACATTGATTAACAGAAATAGTACGACCTTTTACTCAGGGATGCTACCTGGATTGGTATCACATTATTACAAGCAAAATGAAGCCTTAATTGATCTTCGTTCTTTGGCAAATAACGCAGCTGTTTCTTTTGTTGTTGCTGAGATCTTGAGGATAAATCTTAAGAAGAATTGCCTTCTTTTGGATGGCCGCCCTCCTATTTATTTTAACAGGCTAAGTCTGGATGTTGGCGCAGAGACTTTTGATGGACCAGTCCGGCTGAAATTTACTAATAAAGATATAGAGATTCCTATTAAGCCAATCGAGTCAGCAATTGATTGGATTGAGCAGCAAGATAACGACTATTCGTCATCGAACAGTGCTCCTTTAGCTGTGATTGGAGGAGGAATGTCTGGTGTGGAAATTGCTTTAGCCTTACGCCAAAGATGGCCGAAACGTCCTCTTGAATTGAATGCAAAGCTTGGGCAACCAATTTCTACTTTTCGGGATGCATTAGAGAAGGCTAATATCAGGATTGTCTTAGGAGAACAGCATAAAAGTATCTCATCACTTTATTGCACTGGTAGCCGGGCTCCTTCATGGCTTGAGAGTAGTGGATTACCTGTAAATGCTACTGGGAGAGTATTGACTACAAACTCACTTCAAGTATTGAATAATCCTCATCTATTTGCCTCAGGAGATTGCGGGGTAATAAACAAGAACTTTCGCCCAGCTTCAGGAGTTTGGGCGGTACGAGCAGCTGAACCATTAGCCAAAAACTTAGAACGATCTGCTCTTGGATTAAAGCCAATCGATTGGTATCCTCAAAGATTTGCTCTCCAATTGCTTGGAGGTCAAGTAGTTGAGCATAGTCAGGTCGCATGGGCTATTTGGGCTGGGATTGTT
>QCKL01000048.1 GCA_003215355.1 Prochlorococcus sp. AG-409-O23 | reverse complement strand
CAATTTCTATTAGCTCTAAACGATTTTCTGGATCGGAAAGTGCTTTCTGGACGAATGGAGGTAATACCTGCAGAAGCCTTTCGAGGTCATCTGTTACATGCTTTGGGGTCACTTTCTTCCCCCGAGATAAATATTAAGTAGAGAGTTGAGAAACTTCATCTCGGTTAACAGTGATTAGGCCTTGAATGTCTAAATAGCCATGGATTAATTAGCTCTTTTGCTTCTGATAGGGCCTTAAGCCATCCTTCAGGCCACTCTCTAAGACTGATCTCTCTTTCCTGAGCTTCAAGTAATAGAGGTTGTATCAAATTTCTTGCCATTCCGCCAAAAGCAATTCCTTCAGGGCCATCTTGTAAAGGAAGGTGATTGATCGTTTGTGCATTTGTTCCTCCAGCGAGTTGGAGAGGGCCAGGTGGTGCGATTGGGCGAATTGTTTGCCAAAGCTTGACAGCGACTCTTGCGGTACCAACTCCTAAGTCGCCACTCATGGGACGACCATCTAGTTGCCAGATTGGTTTTTGGCCATGTTGTTGAAGAGATGAATGACGAAGCCAAAGCTCTTTTGCTAGTTCCTCAGGATGGATTGCATTTCCTTCGAGGCCACAGCTAACAGCTATTCGTTTAAAAGGAACTTTGGTTTTGATCAGACTTGAAACTATTGACTCAAAAGCGCTTGCACGGCCAGGAGCGGTATGAATCTCAATGGCATCGGGTTGAATTTCGGAAATCAGAGGCCCAATCTTTTTCAAAGACATTTGCGTGTCTTGCTCATCGATTAGTCCTAGGGGGCATGCAGGCAAACAACGACCACAGCCATAGCACTTTGCTGGATTTATGCCTGTTGTTTCTATTGCTTTGGCTGGACAGACTTTTTGACATGGGCGAGGACAATCTTTAGGACATTGCTGGGGGTCAAAGGAGGCTTTCCTGAAATGCAGGTCTTTCCCATCACTAATGCTGACCATTAGCCAAGGTCTTGTTCCCTGAACCTTCTCGACCCAATCGAGGCCTTGGCGAGCTGCGTTCACTACTGCAATATCGGCTGCGACATCAACACAATGGACACCTGCCATTGCGTAAATAGCACATAGATCTGAAATAAAGGCTAGGTCCTGATTGCTTGCACCGCAGATCAACTTCACCCATTCGCCTTTTGATAAGGCCAATTCGCTGGAAGTCTTATTGGATTTTAAGTAATGCAAGAGAAGATTTCATCCTCCAATTAGTTCTCGCATTGGTTGCCATTTCAGGCTTCTAGCACCTCCCATTTCTACAACTACTTTCAATCGTGGTTCTCTTTTGCAAAGATCAATAAGAGCAGATAGTTCAGAACGAGATAACACTTGTCCTTCAAGTAACCAGAGGGCTACTGGTGCATCACCTATGAATAATTCGCCTAGTTGAGGCATGACTTGTTGAACTTCGCCCAATGCGCCATTCCGGCCAACTGATTGATGCCCTAAATGAGGAGGTCTAATCCCATGAAGTTGAAAAAGAAAAATTTCCGGATCTCCAAGGCCTCTCGCGGAGGCAAGTTGAGTTCGATATCCAGCGGCTCTTAGCCTACGGAGCAAGCGTGTTTCCGCTCCGCCTTCTAGTGGCACTTGGATGGCAATGCATCCAGAAGCCTCAAGATCACGGCGGAAATTCCTACCAGAGAGCAATAGCGGCATGGCTTCAACTCAAGAAGGATTGGTAATGAGTCTGGCAGGTAAATCTAACTATTTTTGGGAACATGGTGGTGTAGTGTCTTAGTTTGCTCTGTCTTTCTGTGCCCGTCCGCTAGCCGGGCCTCCAGAGGACGAAGCAGATCCGGCGATTGCGCCGGGTCCTACGGCCAGAGTAGTTGGGCCTTCGTTGCCTTCCTACCGGGAAACTAACCGTCCTTATGTACGGCTAAGTCTCAGCCAGCTGATTCGCTTGCTAGCCCTATGAAAGATTTCAAGTTCCGTTTAATTCGGTGACTTGGTCTTTTGGTCTCGAAGCGTTTGATTTATCAGCAAATTTCATAAGCCTCCTTCAGGAGGTTTCCATTGCTGGCGTTATTTCCTCCCATGTCTATCGGCATCCTCGGGAAGAAGCTGGGCATGTCTCAGCTCTTCGATGAAAAAGGCAGAGCCGTTCCGGTAACTCTTATCGAAGCCGGCCCTTGTCGAATTACCCAATTAAAGAGCAACAACACTGATGGTTATTCAGCGGTGCAAATTGGCTTTGGCGATACTCGCGAGAAGCTGATTAATCAGCCCGCCAAAGGACATCTTTCTAAGTCTGGGCAAGGTTTATTGAAACATTTGCGCGAGTATCGCGTAGATGGTCTTGATGGCTTTGAGCTAGGTGCTCCAATAACAGTTGGTGATTTTGAAGCAGGTCAGAAAGTAGATGTGAGTGGCGACACTATGGGCCGAGGGTTTTCTGGGTATCAGAAACGCCATGGCTTTAGTCGAGGTCCTATGAGTCATGGTTCAAAGAATCACAGAGAACCTGGCTCAACTGGAGCTGGGACAACACCAGGCAGGATTTATCCAGGTAAACGAATGGCTGGTCGTTATGGGGGTAAAAAAACCACCACTAGAGGATTGACGATTCTAAAAGTGGATAGTGATCGAAACTTATTGGTAGTCAAGGGTTCCGTGCCCGGTAAGCCAGGAGCGTTGCTAAATATTCGGCCAGCCAATCGTGTGGGCGCACAGCCTGTCAAAGGAGGTAAATGATGGCTAACTGTGTTGTGCGTGATTGGGAAGGTAAGGAAGCCGGGAAGGTAAGCCTTGACCTCAAAGTTGCCAAACAAGGCACCGCTACTGACCTTATGCATCGTGCGGTCCTGAGACAGCAGGCTCATAGTCGCCAGGGGACAGCAAGCACCCTGACAAGATCAGAAGTTCGAGGGGGTGGGCGCAAGCCTTACAAGCAGAAGGGGACTGGTCGAGCACGTCAGGGGTCCATTCGTACGCCATTGCGACCTGGGGGAGGAATTATTTTTGGGCCTAAGCCCCGTAGTTACAACCTCGCGATGAATCGCAAGGAACGTCGCCTTGCCTTGCGCACAGCATTAATGGCTCGATTGACTGATGCGGTTGTGGTTAAGGATTTTGGGAGTGCTTTAAAGGTCCCAAAAACTAATGAAATTACAAAGGCTCTTGAGCGCTTAGAGATTGCATCTGATCGAAAGGTTCTCATTATCCTTTCTAATCCTTCAGAGATTATTCAGCGCTCTATACGCAATCTCGAGAAGGTGAAGTTGATAGCTGCAAATCAATTAAATGTTTTTGATTTGCTCAACGCCAATGCATTGGTCCTTGGTGAAGAC
>QCKL01000047.1 GCA_003215355.1 Prochlorococcus sp. AG-409-O23 | reverse complement strand
AGAGTCAAAGAACTTGTCTTAATTAATTCACAATCTTGAGAGGCTAGCTTTAGAATTTCAGGCTGTATTAGTGAGTCTGTCCAAACAATTACCTCTGCACTTTTTAGGCGATCTAAGCCCCTAATTGTTATTAGGTCTATAGCTCCTGGTCCTGCACCGACTATTGATATGGGAACCATCTTAATTGTGCTCACCTCTATCGAAACTTGGTAGCTTTTCTCTCTTGGAGAATATCCACCAAAGACCAATTGAGCTTAGGCTAATTAGAATAAAGCTAATTAGTTGTGCAGCTCTAACTCCCCCCTCGCAAAATGGAGGTAGAGAATTGATACATAGAGGGTCAATCCTTAACCCTTCAATCCAAAATCTTCCTACGCTATAGCTAAGGAGATAAATACAGCTTAAGGCTCCAGTTGGTAGATTAATAATGCCTTTTATACTTCTGTTAAATAAGGCCATGAGAAGAATAAAAACCCCAATATTCCAAACGGATTCGTACATAAATGTTGGATGAAAATATTGATAATCTGAAAACTCTATAGGCCTATACAAATATGGAATCGAAAGCTTCCATGGAAGTTCTGTCGGGACTCCAAATGCTTCATTATTAAAAAAATTACCCCACCGTCCGATTGCTTGGCCTAAGGAAACAGATGGGAGTAAAACATCTAAGACATCCCAGAAATTTTGCCTCCTCAGGCGACAAAAAATTAAAACAGTAATCGTGCCAAAAATCAGTGCGCCATGAATGGCTATCCCACCATTCCATATTTTAAAAATCTCGAAAAAATTTTGTTTGTATTCTCTCCATTGAAAGGCTACATAATAAATACGAGCGCCAATTACGGCGGAGAGTATAAGAAGTGGAAACAAGTCATTTATTAGCCCTGTTCCTAGATCTTTTTTCCTGGCTAAATGGTTTGAGAGGTTAAGTCCAGCTAAGACTGATATGGCAATAAGTAATCCATACCATCTTAAGGTTATTGGCCCAAGCTGAAAAAATGTTGCTCCAGGAGAAATAAAGTTCGCAATTGTAGCGTGCATTAAGTTCTCCTTTTCAAGGTAAATTGCAGCGCTAAATACCCTCAGCAGCTTGGACCTTCTCAACTTGTTTCTTCTTCAGCACAAGTAATATTTGAGCTATCGATACAGCGACAAAGAAAGCAAGAAGGCCAAATATTCTTGTTGGACTTTGGAGCACTACTTCTGCATCTAGTTGTCCAAAACCACCTACATTTGGATCGTTTGTGAGAATTGTCCCGGACTCTATTTTATCTCCAACATTAACAATGATCGATGGCCCTACTGGAATAGTCTCAGAGACTGTTTCACCTTTGTCAGTTTGAACTGTAATTATGCTTGCTCCATTTTCTCCCGGGGCAATGGAAGTAATCTCTCCTGATTCTGTTGCTGTAAAGATTGAATTATTACTTTTTTCGCCAGTTGGGTAAACCTGACCCCTGCCTCGGTTCCCACCAACATGAATTGAATATTTCCCAAAATGGATATTGCTATCTACAGATGGATCAGGAGAGAGAATTGGAAATACTATCTCTTTATTTTTATCCCCTGGGAGTGGGCCTACAAGAATAATATTGTCTTGATCTTCGCTGTATTGACTAAAGAACACTCCTGAGGTCTCTTCCTTTATCTCATCTGTCCAGCGATCTTGAGGTGCAAGTTTGAATCCATCTGGAAGCATTACTACGGCTCCAACTTGCAGTGGAACTTCACTTCCATCAGCTCCTATCTCATTTGTATTGGCTTTGAAGGGAATTTTAACTACTGCTTTGAAGACACTATCTGCACCGACAGATTGTGGGACTTCTGCTTGGGTTGTCATTTTTGCAAGATGACAGTTTGCGCAAACGATCTTGCCCGTAGCTTCACGAGGATTTTCATAGTTCTGTTGAGCCCAGAAAGGATATGCCCAACTTGCTGCGGGAGCTAAAAGGATCGAAGCACTTAGAAAAAGTGAGCCTAAAAAGGAAGTGATGAAGCGACTCATAGGGTTAGTTGAAATAAAGTTGAATGACGATGGTTTAGAAAAAGTTCAGGTCCACCATGGCTTCTCGCTAGTTCGGAAATCTGTTTCAGTCCATTGGCTAACAAAAACATTGTCGTTTTCTACTGAAACATTGGCCAATGCCAAGGAGAGTGGCGCAGGTCCCCTAACAACCTTCCCTGTTGAGTCATATTGACTTCCGTGACAAGGGCAAATGAATTTGTTCGCGCCACTGTTCCAAGGCACCACACACCCAAGGTGTGTACATATAGCGTTAATGCCATAACTCCCTATCGCTTCAGAACCTTCAACTAAGAGATATGTTGGGTCACCCTTGAGTCCTTGAACAAGGCTTCTGTCGCCAGCAGGATGGCTTGAAAGCCAGCCAGTTGCTGTTACTGGATTACCTAATTCATCCTTGGCACTTGTGCCTCCTCCGCTGCCAGCAGCCCTTGGAGGAATGAAGTAATTGACAACAGGGTATAAGGCGCCTAGTGCGACCCCTGTGAGCGAACCAAAAGTGAGCAGGTTCATGAACTGCCTTCGACCCATTGAGGGCACATCGCTAGAGCTCATTTGTGTCATGAAGGATGTTTGGCATTGTGCTCAATGAACACCATTATGGACTCTGAAGGTTTTTTCACGGTTTGCAAAGAATTGGATCTTTGAATCCTTCTAAAATTGATTTTTGTGCTCAAGCCGATTCCTGAACATTTCCCATCTCCTTTGAGCGCGGAAGAAGTGATCGAATGCCTTAGAGCACGGTGGAAGGTTACGTATGACTTGCAATTAGTAGTTAGGGAGGATCGACTTTATCTTCAAATGATGTGGGCTTATCTAGAACAGCAGTCTTTCCCTTTAGATGAAGAGGCCTACTCTATTCACTTAAATGAAGTTCTTGAGGTGATAAATCGATTAGGACTGGCCAGCCTGGTAAGGGATTGGCTGGCTACTACTCCCAAAAAGCCAAGGCTTGGTAAAGCTATTACTCTTCCTTTAAAGGGGTCTGGTTGCTTGGAGGAATTTGTTCTTTGAACTGATCAGTAAGTGCAACTAAGGCAACTCCAATAAGGAATAGAGCTGTTATCGCAGAGGCAAGTATTGACATGGTTACGGGATCAGTAGAGGGTGTTAGCACCGCCGCTGAAAGGGCAGCAGTCATAACAACCCAACGCCACGCCGAAAGCATTCCTTTCCAATTAACTAACCCCAAAAGGCCTAAAAGAAGCTGAAGTACAGGTATTTGGAAGGCAAGTCCAGTGGCAATCATCAGCAGCAGTACGAAGTCCAAATATCGCTCAATTGACCAAATCGGTTCAACTACATCTGCGCCATAACTAACTAAAAAACTGAGTGCTGCTGGTACTA
>QCKL01000046.1 GCA_003215355.1 Prochlorococcus sp. AG-409-O23 | reverse complement strand
GAGCGGAAGTGTCACTGCTGAAGGGCTATGCCCTATTAATCTGACCTGGGGTCACAGTCATATTGAATCTGTTCAGGTAATTAATTCAGCATCAAAATTTCCAAAGAGACTTGTCCTACCAAGGCTTATAGAGCCTCATACTCATATAGATAAGGCATTTACATGGCAAGAATTTCCCAACCTTGAGGGTACTTATCAAGAAGCCCTGGCTTCAAATTTGCGCGAGCATAAAAATAGGACAGCTCGAAAGGTACGCAATAGAGCTGAAAGAGCTCTCAAATTGGCTTTAAGGAATGGGGTAAGGGCTATTCGAAGTCATGTAGATAGCCTTTGGCCTGAAGCAGAGGAAACCTTAAAAACATTGCAAGCTCTCCGGAATGAATGGAGGGATTCGATTGAATTGCAATTGGTAGCTTTAGTGCCTTTAGAGCACTGGAGCACAGAAAGAGGGGAATCCTTAGCTGCTCAAGTCGCTGATTGTGGGGGGCTATTGGGAGGTGTAGTTTTGCCTCCTGCTAATAGAAAGAATTCATATAATTCTTTTCGCAAAATGTTTGAGCTTGCTGAAAAATTTCAATGCGGAATTGACTTGCACATAGATGAATCTCAGATCCAACCTGCTGCTGGCTTAAAGCAATTAGTAAAGGTCCTAGACCAAATCGACGTAAATGTCCCGATCACATGTAGTCATGCAAGCAGCATGGGGCTGCTTCCTCCTAGAGCTTTAAAGTTCCTTGCCGAACGTTTGGCGCATCACCAAGTGAATGTGATTGCACTTCCTATTACAAATTCTTGGTTACTAGGACGAGCGAATAAATCAACTCCTATCAATCGTCCCCTCGCTCCAATTTTTGAACTTCAACAAGCAGGAGTCAAAGTAGCGATTGGGGGTGACAACGTTCAGGATGCTTGGTACCCGTCTGGGAACTTAGACCCTCTTTCTTTAATGGCATTTTCGATGCCAATAGCACAATTAGCTCCTTGGCAAAGGATTGGCCTATCTCCATTTACAACTGCTGCCGCTGCAATTATGAATCTTAAATGGGACGGAAAGATTGAACGTGGAAGCCCCGCTGACCTAATCATTTTAGAAGTAGGTAGTTGGTCAGAAGCATTAATTTCTCCTCCAAAAAGAGAAGTAATAGTAAATGGATCTTTGATTAATGATCAATCAATAACAAAATATCACTCTACTCAGGTTGAGGACTAATGATTAGACCTTCTTTAATAAATAAGCTTTGTTCTGAGCTCAATTTAGTAAATGATTTAGAAGTAATAAATCTAATTCCTGACAGGGAGAGGTTCTCACGCGACTTCTTCGAGTATTCCCCTGTCTTAGAACAGAAACTGAAAGGCTGTCTGGCCGACCTAGTAGTTCGCCCCCATTCAGTGAATGCAGTAATTGCAGTAGTCATTGCATGCAAAAAGCTTAGTGTTCCACTGACTCTTCGTGGTTCAGGAACTGGCAACTATGGACAATCTGTTCCTCTTAAAGGAGGCGTAGTGATGCTAATGAGTGAGCTTTCCCGAATCAGGAATTTCAATTCTATTGATGGAGTAATCACCGTGGAACCTGGCTGTCTATTAAAAGATATTGATCAAGAGCTTGCTTCTCATGGTCGCCAATTACGCCTATTACCAAGCACTTGGAAAAGTGCCTCGGTAGGTGGCTTTATTGCAGGCGGATCTGGAGGAATTGGCTCAGTTCGTTGGGGCTTCCTTAGAGACCCTGGTCATCTTCTTGGCCTTGAGATCATCACTTTAGACAACCAACCTCGAAAAATAGAGCTTGATGCAAATGAAGCACAAGCACTTAACCATGGATATGGCACAAATGGCATAATAACTTCCTTGACTCTTGCAACAACTCCAACTTGTGATTGGCAAGAAGTAACTATTGACTGTACTGATTGGAATCAAGCTTTAGATCTTCTGAATAAATGTTCATGTGCAGCATTAAATCTCAACCTGTGCACACTGCTAGAAAAACAAATTTTGAAGGTAATACCCAATTGGAGCGGCTCACCTTCAAATCACATTCGCATACTCATTTTGGTTTCACCAGATGGAGTAAGCACTATTGAAAGGATCGCTAATTGCTCATTTGCAAAGTTTACACATTTAGGGCCTGAAAACTTAAAGAAAGGATCAGGTTTGCGAGAGCTAAGTTGGAATCACACGACTCTACATATGCGTGCAATAGATCCTAATTGGACTTATCTCCAAATGCTGCTACCAAATCCAGAGATGCCATTTATAAGTGCACTAAAAAATCGATGGGGTGAAAATTTACTATGGCATTTGGAAGGTGTTCGCCAGCAAGGAAGTCAACGTATAGCTGCACTCCCACTGGTAAGATGGCAAGGGATTGAATTACTCGAAGAATTAATCAGAGATTGCAAACAGCTTGGTGCAATTATATTCAATCCACATGTCATCACAGTGGAAGATGGAGGGCTTGGTGTAATTGATATTGATCAGGTAGAGGCAAAAAGAAAATATGACCCAAGTGGGCTACTTAATCCTGGAAAACTCAGAGGCTGGAATTAACTAATGACCATAAGATTTCAATCTTCCGTTATTATTTGATTCTCAAAAAGATCACCTAATAAATAAAGAGATCCCGTTACAACTGGAGCAGGGCTTGGCCATCTGTTAAGCATTCTCAAGTCTAAAAGGACCTGTTCGACCCCTTCAGCTTGAAATATCTGCCCTGAGAATTCTGGACACGCATCAGAGAGTTGAGTCTTCGTCCAACTCAAATGACCAGGTACCGGAACAATCCATACCATGTCATTTGACTTAATCAAATTATCGACGATTTGAGGACCTTCTTTATGGGCTTGAATTCCTAAAATCCAAATCACTCCACTTTCTTGCCCAGCCCAATTCTCCCTTTCCTTTGCAAGCTGCTCTGCTGCAGATGGGTTGTGCGCACCATCTACTAATAAAGGCAGATTTCTCCACTTCAATGATTGAAGCCTTGCAGTCCATTTCGCAGAAGCAAAACCCTCTCGAATTTTCAACTCATTTACTGACCATCCCAAACCTGATAATGCCTCGAGGACTCCTTTAGCCACAGCTGCATTTTGTCGCTGAAATTCTCCATCAAGCCCTAATTTCCAATCCCTAGGGATTGGATCAACCCAATTAATTCTGGCCATTCTTTCTTTAGCGATATCTTCTAACAGTTCAACAACTTCAGGCTGCTGATAAGCACTTATTAACGTACCTCCTGAGTGCAAAACATCGACTTTCTCAATAGCAATATCCCTTAAGCTCTTCCCTAAGTATTCACAATGATCAAAGCCTATTGATGCCATTGCAATAATTGGTCTATATGGATGAGCAGTCGTTGCATCCAGACGGCCTCCAAGGCCTGCCTCTAAGACAAGAACCTCTACCTGCTTATCAGCAAAGTAATCAAAAGCTACTGACATCAACATCTCAAATGGAGTTAATTTATATGTTTCAAATAAAGCTTGCTTTGATATAAGACGAGTCCGAAGTTCTTCAATGGAGATCATTTTGCCGTCAATGCATATCCTTTCCTTCCAACTAACCAAATGAGGGGAAGTAGTTACACCAGCTCTAATGCCAGCGACCTTGAAACAGCTTTTAAGGAAACTAGCTATAGATCCCTTCCCATTAGTTCCTACAACTTGCACAGCTGGAATTTCCTTACAGGGATTACCCATTGCTTGAAGCATTTTTTTCATTCTCCCAAGCTCAAGATTCATTCCCCTCTGATCGAAGCGTGGGATCAAATCACTCAAATCATCTTTTGTAGATTTATTAAAAAATCCCAATTAGATTTGACTCAACAATGTTTTTTCTAAGCGCCTAATCAATTCACGAACCTCTCTAGTGTTAATCGTCAATGGAGGAACCATTCTTATAACTTTTGGCCCAGCTGAGACAAGCAATAATCTTTCATTTATGGCAGCCTTGCAAAAATCATTAGCCGTCAGAGTGATATCTCCATGAAGAACTAAACCT
>QCKL01000045.1 GCA_003215355.1 Prochlorococcus sp. AG-409-O23 | reverse complement strand
GATGAAAATATCTTTAAAAGAAATGATCCTCACCTGTGATATCAGTCGTTGATTTTTATCTTATTAATCCCAGCCTAGAGAGCTTGCTACTACTGGGAATTCATTGCAGAAGATTTTCTTGCATTCAATAGCAATATTCATGTGCTCTTTTTGTGTACCATGACCAGAACGCAGGCTTATGTAGTGAATCCACGAACGGCATGAGCCAGTCATATAGATCCTTGTTGGTGTTGCTAGTGGGAGTACAAAACGGGCGCATTCTTTAGCAATTCCTGCCTCAAGCATTTCCTCGTAAAGTTGGCTAGATCTTTTAAATTGGAGTTTGATCTTCTCATTAAACTCTACAGCTAAATCATTAGGTAGATCGGAAATAGAGTTTTGCCTGTTTTTGGTATCTTGCCGACGCAAATCAGGCACTGGTATTTCTCCTAGCTGAGTACTATCTGCATATCGCTGTGAGAACTCTTGGAAAGTAAAAGACCTGTGACGTAGTATTTGAGCTGCAATGCCCCGGTTAGTTTCAATTTGTAGAGTCATATATGCTTGTTCAAATACACTCCAATGCTCATTTTTAATGCAATATTGAATTAACTTGCTGAAGTTTTCGTTCTCTTGATTGCTTGGATTACTTACCCTGGCAATATATGCCATAGTTTTTTCTGCATCAGGTGTAGCAGAAACTAATTCGACTATTGCCATGTTTAAACCTTTGCAAGAGTAACGCGTTCAGGTTGATGTTGGTATTTGCCTTTTCGATCGCTGTAAGTGGTCTCACAGGGATCTCCTTCAAAGAAAAGCAATTGACATATGCCTTCTTTTGCATATATCCGACAATCTGCACCTGAACTATTGCTAAATTCCAATGTCAAATGCCCCTCCCAGCTCGCTTCGGCTGGAGTTGTATTTACTATGATTCCTAGGCGTGCATAAGTGCTTTTCCCTAAGCAAATTACTGTGATATTAGGGGGTACTTTCATTTTTTCTAGGGCTACTCCTAGTCCATATGAGTGAGCGGGAAGTATGAAATATTCTCCATCGTTGTCTTTCTGAAGTGGAGTCGACTCAAGGTTTGCGGGGTTAAACCGCTTTGGATTCATTACTGTTCCCGGCACATGGCGAAAAATAAGAAACTCTTTGTCTGAAAGCCTTAGGTCGTATCCGTAAGAGGAACATCCATAGCTGAGGACAGGCCCCTTTTGGTGCTCTGGATCTAGATGGCGAACCAGTCCAGCTTGAAATGGTTCAAGCATTCCTGCATTTGCTTGCTCGGTAATCCAGAGGTCATTTTTTAGCATCAGAAACCACAGCGTAATTCGGTCACTTGATCTGCCATTGCCATAACTTGTGATGGAATTGATGGACCAGTAAGAATGACGTCCATTGCTCGAGGGCGTTGTTCAAGAGTGGAAATTAAATCGTCTTCCTTTAGATAGCCAAGTTGAGTTGCCAGGCCTGCTTCATCTAGCACGAGTTGATCTAGGTCGCCGTTCAACAAGTGATCCCTGCAGATTTCCCAAATCACTTCTACCGCCTTGCGTGGGATCGAAATACTTTGCCCAGTGGTCTGCTCAGGAGAGGGGTCAACGAGACAGCAGGCTATATCTGGTCTCAACCACTCCAATCGTCCACAAAGGCTAACAACTCCTTTTGGCCCTTGATTGACTCCTCCTTTGAGAAATTGCGCAATAATTACCTTCCTTCCTAATCCAGCAGTCCTTATAGCTTCACTAAGTACGCCAGAGAAACTACCTCGATATGGCGCAGTGTGAACTTGCAATTGTCCCTCTGCAGCAACTAAATGGAGAGGAGCTTTCTCAGGAGCAGGAGAAAATGAATGAAATCCCTTAAGAGCTTGGCCTAAGTGTTGATTGCTATTCCGATGGATTGGGAGGGGGCTTGCAGTCATCAATATCTCAATAGCTTGAGATGAACCAGGCTTTTTAAATCTAGCGTCACTATGCAGCTCAACAAGGTATATGACACTATCCATAGTGTTTAGTTAGTCACCACTCGCTTTTAGGGTTAGATGATTATTTCCCCAATGAAACGTGCAGATGGACGTCGCCCTGAGTCATTAAGGCCTTTTGAGGTGACTTGGGACCCAATGACTTTTGCCTTGAGCTCCTTGGTGATTCATACAGGGCGCACGTCAGTTCTTTGTAGTATTTGTATGGAGGAAGGTGTACCACGCTGGAGAGCAGGTCAAGGCAAGGGTTGGGTTAAGGCTGAATATCGTTTATTGCCTGGTTCTACTCCACAGAGGCAAAAACGTGAGACTTATCAGCTTTCAGGCAGAACGCAAGAAATCCAGAGGTTGATAGGAAGAAGTCTGAGAGCTGTTGTAGATATGGCGGCTTTAGGAGAGAGAACATTATTAGTGGACTGTGATGTTATTCAGGCTGATGCTGGGACAAGGACAGCAGCCATAACAGGAGCTTGGATAGCACTTCAACGAGCATGCAATTGTTTATTAGAACAAGGTCTTTTAAACAAAAACCCTATTAACGGTCAGGTAGCTGCAGTTTCTGTGGGATTAATCGATGGTTTACCTTTGCTGGATCTTGATTACAGCGAAGATTCAAGAGCAGACGTTGACTTGAACGTAGTGATGGACTGTGAGGGGAGATTGCTGGAACTGCAGGGTACAGCTGAGGGTTCCCCCTTTAGCCGTGCGCAGCTTGACTTGCTTCTTGATTTGGCTGAGCCAGCGTTACAGCATTTACATAGAGCCCAAGTTTCTGCCTTAAAGCAGCAAGGCTAAAAAAAGGTCACTATTGCTACAAGGGATTGCTTTGCATCTCCTTAGCGTCCTTCCATCTGCTTCGCCGTAATGGCCGGCGTAACTCGAGGCTTTAGCCGCTACTCACCGCATTCCTCTTCTCAAGTGGGATCAAACTTGATTAATGACCAAGTGCCTTCTAATAGGTCGCTTCAAGAGGTCATTAGATCTCTTGATGGGGCCAGTACAGAACTGGTTGATAGAGCAAAAACTATTTTTTTCCCTGGGGATCCAGCTGAAAGGGTTTATTTGATTCGAAGAGGAGCTGTTCGACTTTCGAGAGTTTATGAATCTGGAGAAGAAATAACTGTTGCTTTGTTGAGGGAAAATAGTCTTTTTGGAGTTCTTTCATTGCTTACAGGGCATCGCTCAGACCGTTTTTACCATTCTGTAGCTTTTACTAGAGTTGAAATGATTACTGCCCCTGCAGCTTCTGTGCGGAAAGCTATAGAGGGTGACACCAGTGTTGGGCTGTTACTTCTTCAAGGCCTATCAAGCAGGATTTTGCAAACTGAGACGATGATTGAAACACTTACTCATAGGGACATGTCTTCGCGGCTGGTGAGTTTTCTACTTGTTCTTTGTAGAGATTTTGGAGTTCCTAGTGACAAAGGTATAACTATTGATCTCAGACTCTCTCATCAGGCTATTGCTGAAGCAATAGGCTCAACAAGAGTTACCATCACTCGCTTATTAGGAGATTTGCGAAATTCTGGTCTAGTACAGATTGACCGTAAGAAAATCACCGTGTTAGACCCCATAGCCTTAGCAAAACGTTTTAACTGATCTAGCCCCTTTCTCCTTATTGGAACTGGTTTGATTCTCTTACTGACTTAACTCAAATTTTTCTGTGACTGGTTGGCTACTGATTATTTCCTTGCTTTTACTTGGGGGAGTGTTATCCACTCTTGGGGATCGTCTGGGCAGTCGTGTAGGTAAGGCACGTTTAAGCATATTTAATCTCAGGCCTCGAAGAACTGCGGTTCTAATAACAGTTTTTACTGGAAGTTTAATTAGCGCTTTATCACTTGGGTTGATGTTGCTAGTTAGCAGGCAGTTAAGAGTTGGCCTGTTTCAAATAGATGCTATTCAGGCTCAGATTAAATCTGGGGAGAAGGAGCTGCGAGGCTTAGAGCAAAATTTAATTGCATTACGCAGAGGAGCTGTTGTTATTAGTAGCGGGCAGAGATTGGCAACTGCAAAATTTAGGTTGCAACGTCCAACTCAGGCAAAGAAGATTATTGACGGGCTTTTACAAGAAGCAAACCTTGAGGCTTATAGAAGAGTTAGGCCAGGCGAAAAACCTAATAGGCAGATACTTCTAGTCCCTAAAGGGGATATTAAACGCTTAGAAGAAATCATTACTAAAGAAGGTAATTGGGTCGTAAATATTCGCTCTGCTGTGAATGTACTGTTAGGTGAAAAGACGGTTTTTGCATTTCCGGAGGTTCGACCAAATATTAATATTGTTAGAAAGGGTGAGGTTTTAGCTACAACAACAATTAAGATAAATAACCTTACCCCAGATGAAATAAATAAAAGGATAAATCTCTTGCTTGCTTCGACTTTAGCTGAGATAAAGAGACGAGGATCGCTGAGTTCCGGCCTTCAATTTGACCCAGCTTCGATTAATAGTCTGGCTAAGGATTTACGCACTAGAAAGAAAGGCATTTTTGAATTAGAAGCAATGTCATTAAAAAGTAGTGACACTTCAGACTCAGTATTTGTTTTGCTTCAGATAACTAATACAAACCTGCAACAGATGTCTAAGCAAAATTGATGAGCAGGTTGATTGCGATAGACCCTGGGCGCTCAAAA
>QCKL01000044.1 GCA_003215355.1 Prochlorococcus sp. AG-409-O23 | reverse complement strand
ACTGCTTTTATGAATATAACGGCAAAGGCTTTGGAATTATTGGCTATGAGGATGCACTTCGTTATTCCAGCAACACTTTTTTTTATCAGGTTGGCGTGGGTGTGGGCTCTAAGGCTTTATACGATGCGGCTACAAAATTGGGCTTTCATGCTCGAACAGGAATTGAGCTTGGATATGAGGAAAGCATAGGCGTGGTTGGCAATGAACAATGGGCGTCTCAAGGGAGAGGGTGGGGTAAACCGGGCCAGACTCCTTGGATACCAGAGGATATTGCTAGTGCCTCAATAGGACAAGCTGTTGTACAGATTACGCCTTTGCAATTGGCTCGTGCTTATGCTGTTTTTGCTAATGGAGGATATTTAATTACTCCGCATCTAGCAGATGCTGGACTTGATTGGACCTCATCCAAACGTCGCACGAAGGTAGACATTAAGCCGTCTACTTTGGAGACATTGCGACGTGGCCTAAGAAAAGTTGTTGAGAGAGGAACAGCTTCAAGCGTAACTTTGCCAACCCTTCCTCCAATTGCGGGGAAAACAGGGACTGCAGAAGACAGCAGTGGTGGTTCTGACCATGCTTGGTTTGTCTGCTTTGCACCGTACGAAGAAAGTGAAATTGTTGTTGTTGCTTTTGCCCAGAACACTCCCGGTGGAGGGGCAGTTCATGCGTTGCCAATGGCAAGACAGGTTTTAGAAGCTTGGAACCTTATTCGTACAAGTTCAGTGTGAGCATTTTTTAGCTGTAATTTTCAGGCGGCTTGATTTTGGTTTAGTGCTTGCTCTTGAGAAAGTCGATAATTCAGAATTTGCTTGACTTGTTCGAGTGTGCAAATAGGTGTTCTAAATGGTAATAACACCATTGGACTTCGCTCAGGCCTAACCAGCCAACTCTGGTTAGGTTGTTCGAGCAGCAGAAATCCTTTGTATCTAACTGCTCTTGCTTGGGTTGAATGTGATCCCATCGAAGAAGGGATTGAATGCAATGTTGAAAATATTTCAAACCACAATATATAGCGTTCCCAAGAATTCCTGAACTTTTTTAAAGATCATTAAAGTTTGTACTGTGTTGTTTGATACCAAATAGGTGAAAAACGTTGAGAAGACTGCCTCTTTCTATACGGGATGATCTGGAAAATCACATTTTTTAGAGGTATCTGTCTTAATTGGAAGACCCTATATATGGGGCAATGCATTCTTTTAGAGATTCAGTGGTTGCATTTGCATAAGCCGCAGTATCAGATCTTTGATTGAGTCATCCTTGGCCGGTTTATTTCCGTTGCTCATAATTTGACGACCTACGACTTGGGCACCTAGATGTGCAAGCTGTATTCGGAGAGATACTAATAATTCCATGCCTCCTCCTCCAGAGAAGCTCGCCATAGCTATTGGCCTGCCATTGAACAAATTTCGGAAGTCGTCACCTTGCACTGAGAGCCATGCGAGAGCACTCGTGAATACTGGAGGTATTGACCCGTTGTACTCGGGGGCGCAGATAACCCAGCGCGGAATAGAACACATTTGCTGATTGAGCTTGGTTACCAGTGGTGGGACTCCAGATGATGCATGTGTTCTTGGGTTGTATAGCGGGAGGCTCCAGTTAGTTAGATCAAGTAGCTCAGACTTGACTCCTAAGTCATCTCCTAAATGCATGAATCGTTCAGCAAGCTTTAGGTTTTCGCCATTGCTCGCTGTAATTACAAGTACGTCGCTTTGGGAATCCATTGTGGACATTGTTTGAAAGAACTGTGCGTTGGTCTATTAGGAATTGTGGCTAATAATTTGCACCAGTACGGCGATGGTGAACAGCTGTGATTGCATTCTTGTCTATTACTTTGCCATGCTTGACTTCTGCATAGAGGAGCCAATGGTCCCCACATTCCATTCGTTGCTGGACGCAACCTTCTAGCCATCCCAGTGCTTGAGGCAGTAGAGGTTGATTATTTGGGCTTCTTTCTATGTTGATACCAGCAAAACGATCAGCTCCAGGTGGAAAAGGTTGTAGAAATTGCTTCATGATTTTGTTGTGTTCTCCTTCTGGCAACACATTGAGTGCAAATTGATCTCCGATATGCAGTAGGGCTCCAACCGCACGATCTTTTGCAACTGCGATCGTTAGTCCTGGAGGGGTAAAGCTAGCTTGACTAATCCAACTTGCCACCATTGCTCCACTTAAAGTCTCATTCTCTTGATTTTTGGAAGCAGTAATAATGCATAGCGACCCAACCACTCTTCCAAGAGCGAGTACGGTTGGGTCGCTACGACTAGCACTCATACCTCCACTGGCACGCCGTTGCTTGCGTTGATTTGTGCTCGTGAGCTTTCTGCCAAAAAGTGTGCCTGTTTCCTCCAAAGCTTTCAACATTGCAGCATCTGGGCTGAATTTCACTTTGATTGGATCAAAGCCAAATTCAAAGCCACCATCGCGTAATTTGTTTTCAAGGAGATCTAGGGCTTCTCCGCTCCAGCCAAAACTGCCGAAAATACCAACGGGCTTATTTCTGTCGCCTTCAGAGAGGAGAGTGCCTAGCGCAGATACAATGGGAGTAGGAGCATGTCCTCCAATTGTTGGAGATCCAATTAGATAAGCATCGGCTTCTTTTATGACTTTGATTAATTCACTAGCTGCAGTGAATTCACAATTGAGGCTTTCTACCCGCACTCCTGTTCGATTAATTCCTTGTGCTAGTGCATCAGCAATTGCCGCGGTATTTCCATAAGCACTTGCAAATAGTAGAGCTACTTTTGCTGAGGCTTGTTGATGTCCTTCACCCCATCGTCGATAATCGTTGAGCAAACTACGCCAACTGGTATCTATAGCCGGTCCATGGCCAGGAGCGATACTTCGGATATCAAGCTCTTCTAGCCTTTCTACAATGGCATCTACTTGATTACCCATTGGTGCCATTAAAGAGTCGTAGAAGTGGCGACGTTCTTCTTCTGTGCTGCTGGGATTGGATTCTGCCCAATCAGATGTGTATAAATGAGCAGCAAAGAACTTATCGCTCATTAATAGGCCAAGGCGTTCTTCGAAAGCTAGTAGACCTCCTGGCCAACGAGGTGATGGTGCAGGTAATAAGCGTAATTGATAATCATTATTGATGGTCAGCTTTTCTTCTTGCTTGATTACTTTGAGTTCAGGTAAGGGTGGAAGGGATGTCTCATTTGCTTCTTGATTACTATCCGTAGGTCGCTTAGGTGGTGCCCAAAGTTCTTTAAGTAATTTCGCCCCTGGATTAGAGCAAATCAATTTAATTTGTGGAAAGCTCAGTGCTAATTCCCTTAGCATAGCTACACGATTTGGGTTGACGTGCCCTACGACAACTAGCAGCTTCTTACTGTTGTTTGGTAATGCATTGACGAGCGCTGGTATAAATACTTCTGCATACGTCGCCCCAGGAGGATGTATAAGCAATGCTGTTTGAGATTGATCCTGAGAAGATTCAAGATTTAGGAACAAGAAACTGTTATCTGTGCTTCCTCTTTCCAATGCGTACTCAAGTTCAAATCGTAAACGCCGGGGACTAAGACCTCGAAGACTGACGAAGCCAGGATCTATTGGAAGATTGATGACCTCAAGCTGATTGTCTGCCTTTGTCGAATGTTTGGTAGAAGAATTTCCCATTAGTAATGGTTACCAACTTTTCGATGATGGACAGCTGTATTGGCCTCAGCATCTGCCACATTTCCCTGTTCGACGATCGCATAGATGATCCAATGATCTGGAGCTTCGAGTCTTTTGTCTACACGACAACTGAGATAGGCTAGAGCATCTGTAAGTACGGGTCCTCCTTTGGCAACGTCTTCTAATATATTGACTCCTGCGAAGCGATCTGCTCCTGGTGGAAATCGCTTTAGGAAGTGTCGTAGCAAGTCTTGATAGTTATCTTCTTTCAAAATATTGATAACAAAACGATCACTTACTTGCATGAAAGCCTCTATTGCTCTGTCTTTGGCTACTGCAACTGTTAGCCCTGGCGGGTCGAAACTGGCTTGGCTGACCCAACTGGCAACCATGGCACTGCGACGTATGCTTTTTTCTTGGTCTTGACTAGCAGTGACGATATATAGACCGCCACTGAGGCGACCTAATGCTTTGTCAAGATCACCATCGAGGCTTTTCATCGCAGCAATAGTTTTCTTTTTGTTGAGGAGTTGCCCTAGATCTGTTCCGGCTTCTTCAAAACGTTGGTAAGTAGTCCCATCTGGTACTTTTTTTACACGAAGTGGTGAGAAGGCATTTTTTTGACCAAGCCTACTTAGCTGACTAGCAACGGAGTCAATTGGCTCATCATTGCCGCCAAAAGCGTCATAGACTCCTACCCATTGTTTTTGCTTTAGTGCTGCAAGAAGTATGCCAATAGAACTTTGTAGTTCGGCATCAGGATTATTGGGCCATGTGGGCACTACCACTGCATTTGCTTCAGTAATAAGTGCACCAAGTTCCTGAGCATCAGAGCTTCTAAGGTCAACAAGTTGAACTTGTGCTTCTGCTTTGCCAATGCCGTGTGCTATCGCTTGACTCAGCTGATCACAAAAACCATATTGACTTAGATAACAGACAGCAGCATAACTTTCACTTTGACTTCTTGTATTACTCCAGTCACGATAGTCATTAACCCAGAGGGCTAAATGATCACGTAATAGTGGTCCATGGCCGACGGCAATTGTATTCA
>QCKL01000043.1 GCA_003215355.1 Prochlorococcus sp. AG-409-O23 | reverse complement strand
GTGACTTGACAATTGTTGGAATCATTGACCATTGGGACCCTGATGCACCTAAGTCAATTGATGGGAGCTCTGGATAATGGAAATCATGCAAGTTATGGGTCGTTTGGTTTGCACTCAAAGAGTCCCAGGTTTGGGACATATGCATTTACGTATTCTTCGCAATAACAAGGGTAAACAGTTAGTTGCAGTTGACCCAGTTGGGGCTCGTGAGGGTAATTGGGTCTTCACTGCGAGTGGCTCTGCTGCACGCTTTGCTTGCCCTAACTCAGCTATACAAACAGATCTCACGATAGGAGGCATTATTGATCATTGGACTCCAGATGGATAGGGGGATTTGATCAGGTCTTTTTTTGTTTTTTTATACACTTAATCTGATGACAAGTTCTTCTCCACGCCGCGGTTCAAGTAATCAATCTCCTAATAAAAAAAATATTTCAGATAACTCTCCTTCATCTAATGCCTCTCAGGCTGGAGAAACGATTGATGTATCTGCAATATCTGTTGAAACGGAAGATCAGAAATCAGTTAGATCTAATAAGGTCACATCTACGTCCAGAAATAGAAGTTCATCTTCAAGTGGTGGAAGTGGTAAGAGATCTGACTTGGTGAAATCAAATCCAATTGGTTTAAAAGGGAGTAGTGGAAGAGGCGCGTCGTTTACTAATTCATCACGAGGCCCCAATCCTTCGACGATTCATGGGATTGCATTGGGAATGATTGAAACTCGTGGGATGGTCCCAGCGATTGAAGCAGCTGATGCAATGACTAAGGCTGCAGAAGTTAATTTAGTCTCTCGAGAATATGTTGGTGGTGGTTACGTAACGGTTATGGTTCGAGGAGAAACTGGAGCAGTTAATGCATCTGTACGAGCGGGTGCTGATGCTTGTGAACGTGTGGGGGATGGTCTTGTGGCTGCACATATCATTGCCCGTCCACATGTAGAAGTAGAGCCAGTACTTAAAGGCACTGGAGTTACTCGTCGAAAATAATTCTCTTGCCTTACTCCTCCTCAACAAATACTGATGAATGTCTATATGAGCCTTTGCTATAGGTTCAGAAAGGTTATAGGCCAACTTTTATGGATAAATGGGACCAGCGCAAGCGTCCAATTCGCTTGGAAAGGCGCTTTGAATTCGATTCATATGAGAGTACTAGGGTTTTCTTGGATCGATTGGGTGAGCATTGCGAAGCTATTAATCGTTTCCCAGACATAAGTTTTGGAAAAACTTATGTGAATATCACTATTCGGCCAGTGCTTGATGATGAAGATCTCATTGATGAGGATTTTCAGTTTGCTTCTCAGATAGATGAATTTACCGACTGACTTATCTAAGGCTTATTCCGATTCAGGGGTGGCTGCGGTACTTGACCAGTTAAATCGAGATTTGGTAGGCCTAAAGCCTGTAAAAACCAGAATTAAAGAAATTGCTGCACTCTTACTTGTTGATCTGGCTCGACAGCAGTTGGATCTTCCTAGTTCAATGCCAGGATTGCATATGTCTTTTACAGGAAAACCAGGTACAGGAAAGACGACTGTTGCAAGAAGAATTTCAGAGATATTGCATAGGCTTGGTTATTTGCGAAAAGGCCATCTTGTTACTGTGACTAGAGATGATTTGGTGGGTCAATATGTTGGTCACACAGCACCAAAAACAAAAGAGATGATTAAACGTGCTCAGGGAGGAGTGCTTTTTATAGACGAAGCTTATTATTTATATAAGCCAGGGAATGAAAGAGATTATGGCGCAGAATCGATTGAGATTCTTCTTCAAGAAATGGAAAGACAGAGAAATGAATTTGTAGTTATTTTTGCTGGTTATAAGGACAGAATGGATTCTTTTTATCAATCTAACCCTGGCCTTTCCTCGCGAATTTCTCACCATATTGATTTCCCTGACTATACGAATGAGGAGTTAATGGAGATAGCCCAATTATTCTTAGACCAGCAGAACTATTGCTTAACTAAAGAGGCTTCTTTGGTATTTCGGGAATATATTCAAAGGCGACGAAAGCTACCTTTCTTTGCTAATGCACGCTCAATTCGTAATGCTTTAGATAGAACTAGGCTGAGACATGCAAATCGACTTTTTTCACGTATGGGTGAATCTCTTACAAGAGATGAGCTTATGACTATTGAGCCTGAAGATATTAAAGCTAGTAGAGTATTTAATGGTGAGGTTGAAGGGCATTAACCTTCTGGCTCAAAGTTCTTAAATGCCTCATGTTCGAGAAATATTTTTTCCATGAGGCTTAATTGTTTTCATTTGGCTGTTCAAGATCACGCTTAATAAGGACCATGAGGTAAGAAGGGGCTTTGTAGCGGCCTGGGAGACAGCGATTGAGTGTCTCAAGGTGGCTCCAGCAGACTGTCCTCTGAATCTCTTCAGTACTGCGCCCCTCCTGTAGCAAGCGCCTTAGGGCCTTGCAATAAAGGGGATAGCCAGCTTCTAGTTCCCCAATGGTCAGCTTGGCTACGGCCATGGTCTGTCCCAGTGCAAGACTCAATTTAGACAATCGCCGGCCTCCTTTGCAAAGCTGTCCTCAGGAGCTAAGAAATTCCTTGCCTGATACTCATTTAGAGGGCCTAGAAGAATTTTCAAAGGACTTTCGCCTGGTTCCCGAGGCCTTTTAAAAGGCAGTCTGTATATCAATAATTCTTTGACTAGCCCAGCCATGCAACGCAATCAATCTCTACTAAGCCGTCTTTAGGCAGCCCTGCTACTTCTATGCAAGCTCTAGCAGGGCTTACTCCTTCGCTGAAAAACTTAGAATAGATTTTGTTTACAGCTGAAAAATCTTTTAAATCTTTCAGATAAATAGTTGTCCTGACAACATTCTCGGCTTTTGCGCCAGCAGCATTAAGAACTTCGATTAGGTTCTCAATGACCTGTTGAGTTTCAGCCTCGACGTCACCATTGCCAACCATTTCATTGGTCAATGGATTCAGGGCAATTTGTCCTGAGCAGTAAAGCCACTCTCCTGCAAGTATGGCTTGGTTATATGGTCCGACAGGGGCAGGTGCCGACTTGGTGCTGATTGCTTTAGGTCTAGGGAATGCCATCTAAGGATTGTGGTTTGAAGATTATTCTCCATAGGTTATAAGCCCATCTTGAGAAAGGTATTTTTAATTCAATCCTTCTGCTAAGCAAATTTCATCTTTGGAAATTATTTTTGAGTCATGTGATTCTGATAAGAACACATTAAGTTCAATCTCTAACTCCCAATTTTTTATCTAATATTTTCTTAGAGACTTTGCTTGAGTAATGGGTATCTTTGGGCTCCTGATTTTAGATTATTAGCCTCTCCAATTATCTTTGCTACGCCTTAGACTTGCAAACTCCTTAACATCTTTGGCGCGAATAAATAGGTTCGTAATTCTTTCCTCAGAGATAGTACTAGGAAGTGATAGGAGCCCACTTCTCCTTTTGATTATAATATCTTCAAGCCTTTTTTTGATCAGCAAGTCCTCGGGAGATACGGATGTGGCCCATCGTAAATTTGCTTCGGTATATTCATGCGCACAGTAGATCTTTGTGTCGGCTGGTAGTGAATTGATTTTATGTAGTGCTATGAACATTTCTTCGGCAGTTCCTTCGAATAGGCGGCCACAGCCTGCGCCAAATAGAGTATCGCCGCAGAAGAGAGCAGGTTCCTTCTTAACTTCTTTATTTGCAGGTAGGTAAAAAGCAATGTGATGTCTGGTATGACCTGGGACACCTAAAACTTTTATTTGGGAGTCCATGAGTTGAAATGTATCCCCATTTCTAATTGAAGATGTCTGTAATGGAATACGCTCCAAGTCGTCCTTTGAAGCTATTACTTCAGCTTTAGGCCAGTATTGAAGCAATCCTTTTGTTCCTCCAATATGATCTTCATGGTGATGGGTTTGAAGTATTGCAATTAGGTTTAGTTCTTTCGATTTCAGCCAATCTCGGACAGGTTCATCCACTGCTGGATCAACTACCACAGCTTGGTTCTCATGTACCCATACCCAGATGATGTTGTCTGAAAGCACTGGAATTGGATGTATTTCGTATGAGTTTTTTCTCATAGAGATAGGTGTCTGGGGATGGGACATCGTTAAAGTCCATTTCGACGAATGACTCCATGATCACCGTCGCATTGGCAAAAGGAGCTTTGCTCAAAGATACGGTGGCCCGTTTCTCAAAAGCAGGCCTCGATTTTTCTGCTGTGCTTGACCAAGATAATCGTCAATTGATGGTCCCTTCGAGATGTGGAAGGGCGCGTGCTCTCCTTGTTCGAAATGGTGATGTGCCTGTGTACGTGGCCTATGGCCAGGCTCAATTGGGAGTTGTTGGTTTTGATGTCCTGAGAGAGCATCAAATGCCTGTAGCGCATTTGGTGAACCTCGGCTTCGGAGGATGTCGCATGTCAGTGGCAGTAAAGAAAAGTTCTAGCTATGGATGTGCGGCAGATTTACCCCCTCATTGCCGAGTCGCTAGCAAATTTACTAATTGTGCGAGGGAATTCTTTGATGACCTTGATCTTCCTGTAGAGCTTGTTCATTTGACTGGTTCTGTTGAACTAGGGCCTATAACTGGTATGGCTGAAGCAATTGTCGATCTTGTGGCAACTGGCCGAACTCTTCGTGACAATGGACTAGTGGCAATTGAGGACCTTTTCCAATCCACTGCCCGTTTAATTGGGCATCCACTTTCTTTGCGCCTTGATCGAGGCGACCTTCAATCGATTGTGGAAGCTGTTCGTACAGATAAAAAGCTGAACAACTTGTCTTTGTGATGCTTTCTAATGATTTAAAGCGGGTTCGCAGACTCGGCCGTTACCTC
>QCKL01000042.1 GCA_003215355.1 Prochlorococcus sp. AG-409-O23 | reverse complement strand
GAAGGTTAAGGCGGCAACCATGGCTGATCAAATTCTTAGAGATCTTGACCTTGATTAATTTTATTTAGTAAGTTCACCATTCCCTCTAAAACAAGATTCGGGTGGTGAATTACTTTTAGATTTTGCTCTTTTAGCCCATCAAGAAGTAAAGGCGCATCACCGCCACACAACCATATGGGCATTTGAGTGTCCTTCTGAGCTTGAATGAGAGTTCCTAGCAATGCTTGAAGGCTTCCTCTTTGCATTGCGTCCCAAGTTTTGAAGGGAAACCTTTCAGGAAGCTGGAGCAAGGTTCCTGGATCTGTTAAGGCTTTAGTTCCCTTGGCCATTGCATTGAGTTGTAATTGGAAGCCTCCAACTAATTGGCCACCTTGAAATTCACCATTGGCTGATATTCGGGTAATGCTTAAGACTGTTCCTGCGTCTGCAACTAGTAGACCCGTGGGAGTCATGCCCTTTGCTTTCGCTTTGCTGAATGCAGACCAGGCTCCCAGTGCACGGTCAATTCCAAGCCAAGGCGGCAAGTCGATGAGGGGCACATCTTTTATGGTTATTTGATTGGCTGGACTTAAAAGAACTTCTGAAGGGATGTGACCAACTGCAGCCCATGCAGATAAAGGCAAATGAGAATGGAGCAGATTTTTCGGATCAGGTGCAGTGTGAACAAATTTCCAATGGCTTGCTTCTTTTAATGCCCAGTGCCAGCGAGTATTGCCGATCAACAGACACTGCTTGCCCTGGTTCACTTTTAAATCCCTTCTCCCATCATTCCTGGAAGATGTATCCCACACTCTTGTTTTAAACCACCAAATCGAGTCTGGCGACCCTGTGTTTCAGCCCCTTCGGGAGCACTGGAGTGCCAATCACCAACTGTTGAGTAGCCTTTCTCAAAAAGAGGATGCTGTGGCAATGCATTTTCCTCCATATAATAAAAAACATCTTTTTGAGTCCAGTTCAGTAACGGCCTCAGTGATATACGTCCCCGAATGTGATCTATCCATGTCATTGAACGACGGTGGTCAGTTTGATTACCTCTAACTCCACTAGCCCAGCAGCCAACATTGAGCTCATTAAGAGCTGTTTCGAGGGGCTTCACTTTACGAATGAGATGATATTTCTCTAGATCTTCTACTGATCCTGTTTCCCATAGCTTTCCATGTAAGGCTTCCATTCTTGCTGGGGAGATAGGACTTTGGAGAACCCTCAAATCTAGTTTGAGTAGTTTCGTTAGTTCTTCTGCATAGCAATACGTTTCAGCTGGTAAGTAGCCGGTATCTACCCAAAGGACAGGTATTCGAGAGTCACCTCGAATACTTTTCAGCATATTTAGCAAGACAGCTGATTGAATCCCAAAACTTGTAGTGACTACAAAGCTTGTCCCAAATTCTTCTAGTGCCCATGCAAGTCTATCCTCAGCACGAAGACCTTCCAGGAGACTACGAGCTTCCTTTAGTGAAATGTCCAGGTTTGATGCCATTCCTATACGCTCGACTGGCTTTTGTTCATTGGATATTGGATTAGGGCAATTAGTCATAACCCCTATCATCCAATGTCGTGTTCTAAAGAGCTTGTTGAGCGTTCCTCGATTAGCTCAGGACCTAAACCATGGCTCTTAACCTTTCAAAGTCTAGAGCTGTGGTTGTGGTTGGAGGTGGTTTTGCTGGTTTGACAACGGCATTTTCTTTAAGTCATTGCCAACCTAGGCCACCAATTATTTTGATTGAGCCCCGATCAAGATTTGTTTTTCTCCCTTTGCTTTATGAATTATTGAGTGGTGAGCTTCGCACTTGGGAAGTTGCTCCTACCTACCAATCTTTGTTGAGTGATAGAGGAATTGTCTTGGTTGAAGACTCTGCGTCGAAAATCGACACTAATAGTCAGTATGTCATTACTGATTCTGGATTGACGATTGAGTATGCACAGGCTGTCCTTGCCACTGGATCCCAATCAAATGACTTTGGTGTTGTTGGGGTCCAGGAATATGCTCACAGATTCCAGGCTTTGGAAGATGTTTGGCTTCTGAAGAAAAAGATTCAATTGCTGAATACATCTAATGAGAAGAATAAATCCTTTGTGATTGTTGGTGCTGGAGCTACAGGAGTTGAATTGGCTTGTAAGTTGTCGGATCTTCTAGAGAGTGACATTCAAATTCACCTCATTGAATTGGGCGATAGGTTGCTTCCGAAAGGCAGGTCCTTTAATCAGGAGCAGGTAGAACTGGCTTTAGTTCAACGTGGAGTAAGCGTTCATCTCAGGACTCGAGTAGTAGAGATTAAGAAAGATTGTGTCGAGCTTGAGAAACTAGACGACGAGGCCCCTGACAATTTTGCTTTAGCCCATAGTGTCTTGTTGTGGACTGCAGGAACGAAGCCTGTTCTTCCTGACTTGCTACCAGAAAAGCTTTTAGGGGGTAACAGATTGCCTATTGATGAACATTTGCATGTGAGAGGCTTTCAAAATGTTCTTGCGCTCGGTGATGCTGCATGCAATGTGGATAATCCATGCGCATCTACTGCACAGGTGGCTATGCAACAAGGCCATGCAGCCGCCAAAATTTTGATGGCATTACGGTTAGGAGAAAACCCACAACCTTTTGAATTTCGTGATGCTGGGGAGATGCTTAGCCTTGGAGTAGGAGCAGCTTCAATTACTGGCTTAGGATTGACTGTTGCAGGACCGCTTGCGTTCCAAATCCGACGGATTGCTTATTTGACCAGAATGCCAGCACTTTCTTTAGGTCTTCGGTCTGCTGGAGCTTGGTTGTTGGGGACTTGAAACAGACGCATTTAATTGGTCGAATTAATGGACTTAGGCCGTCGCAACAGCGACGGCTTGAATCTCTGAGCCATCGTCGACACCCTGAGGGGAGTGGGGCTGATCAGTTAACCCTTGAGAAGCTTGCAGAAGAAGTGAGTGATTTAAAGCAGCCAATGCATATGGTTTTGGATAGTCGTGGTTTATGTCGTCTACTTTTTGTTGGCACTTTAAATAAGTCTGACTTAATTCGGGCGCGTTTAAGACAGGTCTCTCGACGTAAGCAAATTGATTGGCGTTTAATCAGTTGTATTTCGAGTTGCAATCAGGCTGAACAAAATCTAGACCCTAATGATGCAGTCGTGGCTCTTGATTTAAATCCGATCTCTTGGTTGCGCTTCTTTTCGAAACCAGATTCGAGAGGTCGAATGCATGCTGCTCTGTGGCGCCCTAATCGAGAGCAAATCAATGGATGGACATTGATTGAGGCAAGTCATTTAGCAGAGTTGTGCCAAAGTTCGTATGAATTGATTCCATCCCAGCAGATTGAGAATGCTTCTGCATTGGATTCAACCGAGCGTGTGTTGCTATTAACGCTTACATCTGCAGATTCAAAAGCCAGTGAACGTCAATTGGCAGAACTAGAAGGTTTGGTTCGTAGCGCTGGTGCGCAATCTGTGGCAATTGTTCGTCAAAAGCAGGGGGCGTTCAACCCACAAACAATTTGGGGGAAGGGTAAGTTGCAAGAAGCAGCATTAGAAGCTCGACGCAGTGCAGCATCACTGGTTATCACTGATCGAGAATTAACCCCTACTCAAGTTAGGAATTTAGAGTCTTTATTGGATTGTCCAGTTATGGACCGAAGTGAATTGATTTTGGATATTTTTGCTCAAAGAGCATCTAGTGCTGCAGGTAGGCTTCAAGTCGAACTCGCTCAATTGAGGTATCGCATGCCAAGACTCGCTGGGCGTGGCAGGAGTCTGTCTCGTCAAGGTGGAGGCATAGGTACTAGAGGCCCTGGTGAAACACAGCTGGAGAAAGATCGCAGAGCAATAGAGCGTCGTATAGGGCGCTTAAGAAGAGATTTAGGACAGCTAGAAACTCATCGAGCTCGTTTACGAAAAAACCGAGAAGACTTGCCTCGAGTGGCGCTTGTTGGTTATACGAATGTAGGAAAGTCTTCTTTGCTTAATAAAATTTGTGGATTAAGTTCTCAACGCAAAGTGTTTGCTGAGAACCAGTTGTTTGCGACTTTGGATCCAACTACAAGGCGCTTGACATTCCCACAATCAGGAGGGGCACCGCATGAATTGTTGATCACAGACACGGTTGGTTTTATTCGTGAGTTGCCTGCTCCCCTGATGGAGGCTTTTAAGGCCACTCTTGAAGAAACTCTTCATGCTGACTTGTTGCTTATTTTGGTTGATTTGTCTAATCCTGATTGGAGCTATCAATTGAATACAGTGAATTGCTTGCTTGATTCATTAGGGGCTAATTCTTATCGGCAAGTGGTGGCCAATCAGATTGACCGTTGTGAAAGTGATGCGATTAAGGCAATAAGTAGGATTTACCCAAAGGTGCGATATGTATCTGCGACTTCAGGAGCAGGGCTGTATGGACTTAAGCGTTGGCTGGAAGATCAGTTTTGGAATAGCGAGTCAGAATTGGCATTAGCTAACCACGAGAAGCAAAAACATGGATGAGTTGAGCGTTGTTCTTCAGAACCCTCAGGCGCTACTCACTTTGGCTGTGTTATTGGTTGCTGTGGTTCTTTTTATCACAGGAGCTTTAGCGCCAGAACTTACTGGGATTTTGAGTTTATCTATGCTCATTGCTACAGGGGTTTTGACACCTCAAAAAGCTTTGGCTGGCTTTGGAAGCCCCGCCTTGATAACTTTGATGGGTTTATTTGCTGTATCAGCAGCATTATTTAGAAGTGGTGCTTTAGATCGTTTAAGGGAATTAATTGCTTCTGAGAGCATTCGCACTCCACGCCGTCTAATTGCATTATTGGGATTGGTTGTTGCTCCTATCTCGGGAGTGGTCCCAAATACTCCTGTGGTGGCCTCTTTGCTTCCAGTAATAGAAGCATGGTGTAGCCGACGTA
>QCKL01000041.1 GCA_003215355.1 Prochlorococcus sp. AG-409-O23 | reverse complement strand
ATGAGATTCTGGCCTCTTACGAATTTCAGAGCTCGCAGTCGCAGGAATCTTGAGAGGTAATATGTCGACTTGCCCTCCAAGAGATTCAAGCCTTTTGAGTTGTGCTTGTGTAATAGGCCAGCCTTCTCTTGGTGCGATCCCAATTCGAGCACTCCTTAGTAATTCATTGGCTTGTAACCATTCCGGAATTTGTTCAGTTAAGTCGCTACCTATTACAAAAGTCAGTTGAGCATTGGGCCAGAGTTTTTTAGCTCTGTGAAGAGTCTTAATTGTCCATGGGCTGCTCAGCTCTTGTACTAATTGAAGATTTGGATTTGCTATTGATTTGACGAGAGTGCTTAGCAACTCATGGCGTTTTGCAAGTGATGCCCCATGATGCTTCATTGGATTGTCACTTGCCCAGGTAGCAACTTTAGGGAAAAGCTTTAGTAAGCCTTCTAGCAGGGCTTGATGACCGCAAGTTGGAGGGTCAGCACTGGTTCCTAGAAGGGCTATAGATGCAAGTTGATCTGTCACGGTAGGAAAGTCTGTACTTGGCTCGGTTCTTTTTGTATTGATTGTGGCCAGTCTCCTATCAAGGTTTTTACTATCGGGTCACTATTAGCAAGTCGTCTTAACATGGCACTTGGCTGAAGCTCTCTTCTTTGGGTACCTTTGAGAAGCTCTCTCGCTGCTAGGCGTCCAGTGAGTTTCGTAGTATGTACGGCAAGTGCTGCTTGTGCCAACGCTACAGGGGCCGCTGGGGCAAGACTTAATCCATGACTAATTGGAGCGGCTAAAAGAAGTATTTGACGAAGAATCCCAAGGGCAAATTGGATGCCCAACTGAGCTCCTCCTAGAAAAGCGTTATAGACAGAAACTCTTTTGAGCAATTGTCTTGCTGCACGTCCTCCCATTCGCAAACCATAAAGGTCACTTAATTGCATGACTAGAGCTGTGTCACATGCGAGACCTCCTGCTAGGTCAAGCATCAAAAGTGGGTTAGCTGCTACTCCAGAGGCTTTTAGTGCGGCGAAACGTCCTATAAGACCTTGAGCAGCTTTTTTGCTTCGCTTGAGCCGACCACTCTTAAGAGAATGGTAGAAGCAGTCAGCTTGACGAAGTGCATTCATGGCTAATAGCAGTTCACCTTGAGTTGATAAAAAAGTTGTTAAGTAATCACGAAGAGGCTCAATTATTGGAGGGCAAGGATTGCTTCGAACCTTTCCATTGATTTGTACTTCTCTTTGACGTGGTGCAGCAGCTACAACTTTTATTTCTAAATTCGAGGCTTCAGGAGGGAGTCGATTCCGAATGCTTTTTATTAGCTCACTGCATTCACTTGCGCTCCATTGATCACAGCGGTTCAAAACAATTACAATGGGTTTTCCGCTTTCGAGAAGTCCTTTAAGAGCTTCTAGTTCAATACTTGTAAGGTCACTATCTAATACCAGCAACACTAAGTCAGCTTGTAGGGCAATTCGCTTTGCAAGCCTTTCTCTGGCTCTTGCAGCAATTTCGTCAATGCCTGGAGTATCAACTAGGTCAACTGTTCTCAATGGCTCAATAGGTTGATTCCAGACTTCGGCTTGTATATGCCTGGTACAACCATGAGCTACATCAGTAGCAAAGACCTTTTGCTTAAGGAGAGCATTTAGGAGACTTGACTTGCCGACACCAACCCTTCCGAAAACAGCAATCCGAAGGCGTTTATGTATTAAGCGATTCAGTTGACTATCAAGTGATTTTAATTCGCCTGTTAAGTGGTTTGTCTCCAGGCTGCTAAGCGCTAAGTCCTTACGCCACTGAGCAAGTAGCAATCTGCACCTTTCTGGGGTAGAGGGTATTGCCTTCATGGGCTGGATTTTCGCCACCAGCCTGCAAGTACAGCGAGTACTGCTTCAGGACCAATTAATCCAACAAATCCTCCGAATTCATCGACTACAACTCTGACACCTCTTTTGTCACTGTCGAAATCAGTAAGTAATCGATCTACTCGAATCATTTCCGGCACGAATTCAACTGTTTCGCTGAGCTCAGAAGGTGTTAAGTGATCTCGCCCTTGCACTAGTGCTGTAAGTAGGCGCTCGCGATTGGCCACACCCAATATTTTGTCAACTTCTTCTCCTAGTACTACCCACCATTGAGAATTATTTGAAAGAAGGCTAGGGCGCAGCTCCTTAAGGCTTGTTGACCCATCAAGTGTTGGTGCTGCAACTCTTGGAGTCATGAGGTCTCTTGCTGTGAGGTCGTTGAGTTGGAACACCTTTGAAATCATGGCAGCTTCATCAGCCTCTATTTGCCCTTTCTGTGAACCTATCCTGGCCAACTGTCGAATCTCTTCCTCGTCAGTACTTATTTCATTCTCTGCGGTAATAACTGGTAGCAATTGTTCTAATAGAAGTAAAAGTGGACGCATTAATAGGCTTAGCAGGTGGAGTACTGGGGCACTGGCTATGGCAACTTGTATGGCGAACCGGCTCCCAATGGATTTAGGAAGGATCTCCCCTAGCAGAATCACAAGAATTGTTAGCCCTATTGAGAAGAGAGGTAAGGCAATTCCGCTGATATTCCTTTGCTCGAAAACAAAAGCTGCATAGCCACCCAGCATGAGGCTTCCGAAGATATTGAAGCCATTGTTGGCGATGACAAGTACGGTTAATGTCCGCCCTAACCGCTGCCGAAGTCTTGCAAGTCGTCTTGCGCCATGAACAGGCTTTTGCCTTGCTGCAAGTTCATGTACATGTAATGGATTGACCGTTAGTAGGGCAGCTTCTATGCCTGAGCACAATGCAGATCCAAGGACGACTATTAGAACAAGAAGTGATAGAAACAAGAGATCCGAACTCATGCTTTAAGACTCCCGAGGCTTTTTGAAAGATTTTGGAGGTTCATTCCGATTCTCATCAAACAATTTTATTTGCATTGAGGACAAATGCTCTGCGCCTTAATTGGCTTGCATAGTGCTTCTGGATGCATAGGCAGGCTTGTAGCAGTCAGGGACTCAATTTTGAAATACATGTGCATAAATTGTTGGCTGACAAACATGGGACAAATGATGGGAATATCTCTAATTTGGAATTGATTGAGTCAATCCTTACTATTAAGAAGCTGAATGTCCACCATTAACTAGAGGATTGCTTGAGACCTCCTTTGGTCACAAGGGTCTTTGAAAGGCTCCTTCTAGATATCTTCCTCATTCCAGCTTGACTCCCTAAAGATGACTTGATTTTGCTGTGATTGATTCCAACACCTACAGCGAGCGACGTAATTGCTTTTTGGAGAAATTGACAGGTACCGCGGCAGTTATACCTGCGGCTTCATTGGTGCCTCATCATGCTGATTGCGATTACCCATTTCGGCAAAATAGTGATTTCTGGTACCTGACTGGACTTGATGAGCCAGATGCAGTAGCTCTTTTTTTGCCACATCGTCCTCTTGGAGAGCAGTTTATCCTTTTTGTTTTACCTAAGGAGCCTGGAGCAGAGGTTTGGAATGGATTCCGTTGGGGCGTTGAAGGGGCAGTCGAAAGGTTTGGCGCTGACATCGCTCACCCTTTAGGTGAGTTCCAAAGCAAATTAGGTGATTACCTTAAGGGGGCTGAAGGAATTGCCTTTCGTATAGGTAAGCACCCAAAAATAGAACCGATAGTGCTGCAGGTTTGGACGGAGCAACTAGACCAGGCACAACGTAATGGCTACTCATCAAAGTTTTTAGTACCTCCATGCCCTTTGATCCATCAGTTGAGGATTCTTAAGCAGCCTCAAGAGTTAGAGCGCATGCGTGAGACAGCCCAAATATCAGCAGAGGCACATGAGTTGGCTCGGCAGCACACAAGGCCTGGGATGAACGAACGTCAAGTACAGGCGATTATTGAGCAATACTTTCTGGAAAAAGGAGCTAGAGGCCCAGCCTATGGTTCTATTGTCGCAGGAGGAGACAATGCTTGTGTCCTGCATTACACCTCTAACAATGCGCCTCTTCTTGATGGGGATTTGTTGTTGATAGATGCAGGGTGCTCATTAGTTGACTACTACAACGGAGACATAACACGCACATTCCCTATAAATGGTCGATTTACTGGTGAACAGAAAGCTCTCTATGAGGTGGTTTTAGAGGCTCAGCAGTCAGCAATTGATTCTGTGGTGCCAGGTCAAAATGCGGAGAGTGTTCATTTGACTGCCGTTAGAGTCTTGGTTGAAGGGTTGTTAGATCTTGGTTTGCTTAAAGGCAGTGTTGACTCTTTGATCGCACAAGGCGCTTATCGTCATCTATATATGCATCGGACAGGTCATTGGTTGGGGTTGGATGTTCATGATGTAGGTGCTTATCGATTGGGTGAGTACCCAGTGGAACTTGAGTCTGGAATGGTGCTTACGGTTGAGCCTGGGATCTATGTAAGTGATCGACTCCCCGTACCAATTGGCCAACCTGAAATTGCGGATCGTTGGAAAGGAATTGGGATAAGAATTGAAGATGATGTGGTGGTTAGTGGGGGAACACCTGAAATATTGACTGCAGGAGCAGTGAAATCAGTTGAGGAGCTTCAAAGGTAAGAACTGCTCGATAAGAGTTGGTTCGTAAACAAACGCAGAAGTTTTTCGGCGCTTAAATAATCAAACTTTTGATAGATCTCAAATTTGTAAATGATCTAAAAGTGCAGCTGTGGATTGGAGAATCTCATCGGCGCCTGCTTCTCTTAGTCTTGATTCATATTTAGCTCGAGCAACTTGGTTCTTTGCGTTGTGAAGATGTGGGGGGGCTACAGCAAGACTGATGAACTTTTGTTTAGGGACTTCATGCTTGGCATTTTGTATTGTTAAGACATCAGCGACTGTGTCGCCCAGAAAAGTAATTGGAGGCACCCCTGTGCCAAGAGGCTTTTTTGCAATTTGCCTGGCAAGCTTTAGCAGTCCTTGAGGGTTGGGTTTCTCGGGAGCGTCCTCCATCGCTATTAAGGGTGGGTTGTCTAATTTCAGTCGATTTTCTAATACATATTTAGCTGAAGCTAGTTCTGCTCCACTCACAAAGCCCCATCCAAATTTTTTATTGCTGAGCTCATGGAAGAAGGCGGGGTCTACAA
>QCKL01000040.1 GCA_003215355.1 Prochlorococcus sp. AG-409-O23 | reverse complement strand
AGGCTTTTTGCAAAATTGAGCCTTCCCCTGGGGGGTTTGGCGTGGGGTTTGACAGCCGTTCTTTAAAACGAACCTTTTTGAAAATCTGAGCATAATTCGCGCGCGCGAACATAATGCACCAAACCTCAATGCTTAAACCTGAACATGGAGCTGGGTAGCGGGAAAAAGTCTGGGTTGATGAAACTTGACGGGATCAATCCAAGTCAGGCAGCACGGATTGAGGTCATTGGTGTCGGCGGCGGAGGCAGCAATGCCGTCAATAGGATGATTCTCAGTGACCTTGATGGAGTTTCTTATCGAGTTCTAAACACTGACGCTCAGGCTTTGTTGCAGTCAGCGGCTCAGAACAGAGTTCAACTTGGTCAAACTTTAACTAGAGGTTTAGGAGCTGGAGGAAACCCCAGCATTGGGCAAAAGGCCGCTGAAGAATCTCGTGCAGACTTGCAACAGGCATTGGAAGGCTCTGATTTGGTCTTCATTGCAGCTGGCATGGGAGGGGGAACAGGAACTGGTGCCGCGCCTGTGGTCGCTGAAGTTGCGAAGGAAAGTGGTGCTTTAACTGTCGGCATCGTCACTAAGCCTTTTGGGTTTGAAGGGCGAAGGCGCATGCGTCAGGCTGATGAAGGGATCGCGAGGCTTGCAGAGAACGTAGATACTTTGATAGTTATTCCAAATGATCGACTAAAAGATGTGATTTCTGGTGCTCCTCTTCAGGAGGCTTTTAGAAGTGCGGATGATGTGCTCAGGATGGGAGTAAAAGGAATTAGCGATATCATCACTTGCCCAGGCCTAGTCAACGTTGATTTCGCTGATGTGCGATCAGTGATGACTGAAGCGGGCACAGCGCTGCTTGGCATAGGGATGGGATCAGGACGCTCCAGGGCATTGGAAGCGGCTCAGGCGGCAATTAATAGTCCTTTGCTAGAAGCTGCGCGCATAGATGGAGCAAAAGGATGTGTGATGAATATCACAGGAGGTATAGATATGACCCTTGAAGACATGACATCTGCTTCTGAAGTTATTTATGACGTCGTTGACCCTGAGGCGAACATTATTGTTGGCGCGGTAATTGATGAAAAGCTTGAGGGGGAGATACAAGTGACTGTTATTGCTACTGGATTTGAAAGCAATCAGCCCTATCGAGGTCAAAGGGCACGCAACAAAATGGCACCTTCATCAACATTTGGCCAGTCAGATATAAAAGAGCCTGGAGCAAGTATTCCTGAGTTTCTTCGTTTACGACAACTGAGAAAAGAAACCGAAAATTAGATTTAATAAATTTGGGTGACCCGGAATCCACGCCTGCTACGAGCATCCTATTTGGCTGCTACCTTCCGGTCCTGACCAATAAGTAAATGTTCCCGAAGAAGACGTCATCCTCAGAAAAAATATTTAATTCAAACCATCGATATCGGGAAAAGGGGAGCTTTGCCAGTGGCTTTGAAGCAATTTTTTATTTTCTTTTAAATTGATGATTTCCTAACTCTTTCATAGTCCCATCAACTAACAAGCAAAATAAATATAGAAGCATCAAGTAATCGCAGAAGAGTTAACTCATAGCCTAGAAATTTGCAATTCTGGTTTTGAAGGATCCCTCATATCAATTTTAGTACCTACCTGATTTCGAAAACTTTTTGGCAAAGATTTACTTAAGTGAGCCAGGACTTTAATTTGTTTATACAACTGACTTGTGTTAGAGCCTAAAGAAACCATCTCAAATTCCTTAGTCTCAATACTTAACTCACCATTAGGGCTAATGATAATCCTCTTTAATGGACTACCAAGATTGTTCCGATGTTTAAGGATTATTGAAATCCATCTTTGATGACTATCCATCCACCCTTCTACATAAAGAGTTTTTTTAGGCTGCTCAGCTTGATAAGCAACTCTTAATGGCATCCAATGACCATGCTCATCAAGCATTCCCTTCTCTTGCCCTTTTGGACCAATTCGATTAGCAAATGCAATTGGTCTCTTATCAAGAAGCTCTACTTCTAAGCTGGGTGGAAATAATCTTCTACGAATTGATAATGCTTTTATAGGCAACTCCTGAAGGAGTTTTCCTTCAAGTTTTTTAGGACTTATTGCCATAAGAGGCTGAGGGAAACTAATCCCTGAAGCATTCACTATTGATTTTGCTGTAAGAGTCTTACTGCCTTTGACATATATCTCATCCATGCTTATTGGACTCCACGCATTAGCAAGAAATAAAAAACCTAAAACCCCAGAAACAGAGCTAAAGAAGAACACCCGCCCAAGTTCAACCAAATCTTCTTTTCTTCGTTCCATTTGTAATTTCCTACGTCTCTCGGCCTTTGGGTCCAGGTCATTTAATCTCTTCTTATTATTCTTCTTAAATAACATCATAAATCGCAGCGGGCTTTTGACATGAGTTGATTCATCCACTGGCGAGCACGATCTGCATCTGAGAAGGGAACATCCATCTCCTTGCCATTACCAACAAGCCTTAATCGGCAGCGGCCTTGCGATTCATCGGTTAAGGGTGCATCCCCTGAAGTAAGAGCCATTAGCTCTACAAGCTCTAGCTTCTTAATTTCAAATGATCCTTTCTCCTGAAAACTCCCAGCTTCAAAGCTGCTCCAACACAATATCCCTCCCCTAAGGCGAGCTGCTCCATCCCCATCTAATTTTGCCAGCTCAGAGTCCTTTGCCCAAAGCAAATATAAATTTTGTCGGCGTCGTTCCAACCAGCCAAGTGCCGTTAGCAGCACAAATGCAAGTAGAAGCGGGAACCAGAGCAATCCGTGAATCATGGGCAAGTCAAAAGCTTGAATCCTGATCGAAATGCATGAGGCATGAATTTATTCTCCCGCTGCGTATACCAACTTGGCCACTAAGTCTTCGATAGTGACACCAGAGGCTTCCCATAAAACTGGATACATGCTTTGAGAAGTAAAGCCAGGCAAGGTATTTATTTCATTGATCCAGATTTCATCATTGCCTTCTTCGTAAAAAAAATCCACTCTTGCCATACCTTCTGCCACAACGGCTCTACAAGCCTTTATCGCCATTAAGCGTACCTTCTCTTTAACTATGCCTGGGATTAGAGCTGGGATTACTTTGTTGGAAGAACCTTCAGAATATTTGGTTTTATAGTCATACCACTCTGCATCAAATGAAATTTCACCAACTTCTGAAGCCTTCATTTTACTTTTGCCAAAGACTGCACACTCAAGTTCCTTAGCGATAACCCCTTGCTCAATAATTATGCGTTGATCAAATTTTGAGGCAATCTGAAGGCCCTCTTCTAATTGTTTGCGGTTAAGAGCCTTTGTTATCCCAATCGAAGAGCCCAAATTGGCAGGTTTAACAAATAACGGGTATCTAAATTCATCTCCTATCTTTTTTAGAAGTTCATCCCAAAAACTAGTTTCAGACAAATTATTTGCTGCTACTGGGATATAAGGCAATTGGGGGAGACCCACTGAAGCAAAGGCTGCCTTCATTGCAAGTTTGTCCATGCCCAACGCTGAACCCAATACACCAGATCCAACAAAAGGTTTACCCGTCAATTTGAACAGGCCTTGAACTGTTCCATCTTCTCCATTAGGCCCATGAAGAACTGGATACCAAACCTGTATTTTTTCAGTTCCTGGAGGAAGAGCTGTGAAGCCAGATGGAAGGAGAGGTCTTGGCAGCTCACTCTCCTCAAGGGCAAAGCTCTTTTCAAGAGCTCTCTCTGCCACAGCTTCCGGCCACCAACGACCTTTTTTGTCTATATAGATCGGGATAACAATGAATCGGCTGGCATTAACGCCGCTTTTCAAAGCATTCACAACAGTGATAGCCGACTTAATAGAAACGTTATGTTCATCGGAGACACCCCCGAAGACCACACCTACAAACATCAGAGTTGAAGGCATTTAAGGGACGGTAGTAATGGTTGTAAACATAAATAAAGTGGCCAAATAATTTTAGTAATGCCTTACAAGGCAATTCCACTAACAGAAAAAGAATGCACTTTATTGATTTGAACTTGTACTAGATCTCCAGGATTGTAAGCCCCCGCCTGAATGCCATCTGACTGGAAAAATGTAAGTCTATTCGTTCGAGTTCTTCCCATTAATTGATTTTTATTCTTGGGACTAAAGCCTTCAATAAGTACTTCTTCGATCCGCCCCATATACCTACCATTCCTTCCCTTAGCAACTTTTTCAACTAAAGCATTAAGTTCCTTTAATCGCTCTACTTTTATCAATTCTGGCAATTGATTTGGCCATTTTGCAGCAGGCGTGTTTGGGCGTGGAGAATAAGCTGCAGTATTAACTTGATCAAAACCTAATTCCTCTACAATGGAAAGAGTTTCACGGAACTGGGAATCGGATTCTCCAGGGAATGCAACTATTACATCAGCACTTATTGAAGCATCAGGCATTAATTTTCTTATCTGATCCAAAATTCGCTTATATCTCTCAATTGTGTAGCCTCTTCCCATTGCCTTAAGTACTTCATTACTTCCACTTTGAAAAGGAATATGGAAATGTTCACATAATTTCGGCAAATCTGCGCAGGCCTGAATTAATCGACTTGTGAAGTACCTGGGATGACTAGTAGCAAAACGAATTCGTTCTATACCATCAACATCATGAACAAAGGCAAGAAGGTCCGTCAGGGTGTTCGTTCGTCGCCCCGTCGAAGAGATACCAGGTAGATCTCTTCCATATGCATCAATATTTTGACCAAGAAGAGTTATCTCTTTGTATCCCAAGGCAGCCAAGCCTTCTATCTCATGCTTAATCGCCTCAGGTGCTCTCGATTGCTCTTTACCTCTTACAGAAGGCACTACGCAATATGTACATCGTTCATTGCAACCATAGATCACATTGACCCAAGCACAAATCTTGCTATCTCGTTTTGCCGTTGTGAGGTCTTCAAGAATGAGATATTCATCAGTGGCAACAACTTGCTGGCCATTATCAACTTGATTTAAAAGCGTCTCTAAACGATTTGCATGTTGCGGACCCATCACAAGATCAAGCTCGGGGACCCTCCTGAGCAATGCTTCACCTTCTTGTTGCGCAACGCAACCGGCGACTATAAGTTTGAGGCCAGGGAAATCATGTTTGCGCTGAGCTTGACGACCTAAATAGCTGTAAACCTTTTGCTCAGCGTTGTCACGAATGGAGCATGTGTTGTAAAGCACCAAATCCGCATTTAACTCCGCTGATGCCTCTTGATATCCCATCGATTGAAGAATTCCAGCCATACGCTCAGAATCTGCCTTATTCATTTGGCAGCCAAACGTGGTAATCCAATAACTGCCACGCTCTTTTCCCCTTATAAAAGGGGGAATTTCAACTTCAGGGGTGGAAATTGCTTTCACAAGGAGAAGTGATCCAAATAATCGAAAGCTCTCAAACAGTGCCTTCAAGCTAAAAACTAGAAGGTCTTAGGTGTGCTCATATGTACAACTCTAAAAGAAACTGATTTGGTTTGAGGGCGAGCGAGGGGATTCGAACCCCCGAATAGCGGCGCCACAAGCCGCTGCCTTAACCACTTGGCGACGCCCGCCGCGTCGTTAAGAATTTACCAATTCATGTGGTAATAACTCTGAAAAACACTCTTTGTCAAAATTCGTTGCCATCTAACTAAAAGATG
>QCKL01000039.1 GCA_003215355.1 Prochlorococcus sp. AG-409-O23 | reverse complement strand
CTTCAAATCTGTATAAATTATAGCCAATAGTTTTCATTATTTAAAAGCTTTCATAGAGATCTTCTTTAACAGTATAAATAAGTACATAATCGACCGATTAATTGCTTAAAATTAGTTTAGTTGGATGAGCTATTTTTACGAATGGAATCAGAAGCAGGTACAAAAGAATGTTATGCATTATTAAAAGCCAAGGTAAATATTGAAGAGGCAATAAAATTGATAGCAAAACTAAAGCATGCAGAACATATAAAACAGCAATTACTAGCTGTTCACAACCAGCTTGAAGGCATGCATGAACTTACACGACGCGTTGTTCAGTCAAACGCTGAATCTTCAATCTAAGGAATTTGAAAAATCCATTCACTCAACTCACAAGCAGCGGTAATCACCTCGTCCTTACGGGACGTTTCAGTGATGTTCATTAGATTGGAAAAAGACTGCTTATGTCGATGGAGTGCCAAGCACTGCGCTGTCGACCTCCTTATTTTATGCGCCGTTTACTGCTTGCACCGTTAATACTTGCGCTTGCTTCCCCTGTTCAAGCTCATCTAAAAGGAATTTACAAGACCCAAAATGAAGCTCGCCAACAGTCAGTTAAATTGCAATGCGAGGGTATTCACAAGAATGGAGACTATTGGATGCCTTGTGCTAATGAAAAAGAGCTACACAAAGCACTTAGAGAAAGATAAACATGAGAGAAGCCTCACCAGTAAGTCGTTTTTGGCATAGGAGAATTGCTTTTTTTCTAGCCATTCCACTCTTATTAACAATTCTAAGTGGATCGATCTATTCAATTCTTTTAACAGTTGGCATAGATGCTTTTTGGTTAATTAAATTACACACTGGGAATTTTGGAGTAATTAATTTACAGTCCGTATATTCACCATTGATCGGCATATTTACCTTGATGCTTCTTTTAACAGGTGTTTCGTTGTTGAGACTTCCTCAAGGAAAGGGTCCTTCCTAGGAATTTGATTGTGGGTCATCCGAAGGGTCGGAATTTTCCTAGCGTCGAGAGGTCGAAGTAGAGACACCTCCTAGCGTCCCTTAACAACTCAGAAGTTGTGATAGCAAGGATTTAGCTGTTTTAGGGATTAACTATTTTTGTCTTTGCAAGGCGTTCTGCCTCTTGCTCTATATAGACATCAGGATCGAAATCAATGATCGTTTGCAGTCCTCGCCATTGAGTGTTGTGCATGATGTGCTGCGCCAGAGATAACTTTCCTGTGGGTTTCATATTGAGGTAAAGCTTCCCTTGTACAGCTTCTAAGTACTCGTCTAAAACACCGAGATCTTTCATCTTGTATAGCTGTGATCGGCTGGAATAACCCAAAAACCTGGCCGCCTCTGTGAAGGTGCAAAGCATCATTTAAGTCGATTTAATTAATTGCAGTGAATTCAGGTTAATTCGCCTCAATCCTTTTTATAAATAGTTTCTCGCTTGATCATGCCTGTTTGTCTCTAATTATTTTTGCTGTCTCTGGTTAATAAAAGAGGCCCGAATACACCCGCATACTTTTCGCCAGTAAGGACCCAAGAGAAAGTTGGTATACCCCCTATATGCACTCATGTAGGAAAACCTCGTTTTCTGCGATAAACCCATAACGGCCTACCTCCTACTGCAAGACCTAATTTTTGTTGTTTACGCTCAATTTCATCTTCCACAAAAAGATCTACTAAGACTCTTCGTGTGTGTTCCGGGCTCTTGTGGAAGTGAGTAGCAATCTCATTGATTGATCTCCATTGATCAGATTCAGATAGATATTCCTTTGCATATGTCTTCAAATCTTTCCTTTCAGATGGAGGTAACTCATCCCCACCAGCACTCTTAAATGTCCAAGTGAGATCTTCTTGATTGCCGGTGAGACTCCATGTAGTTCCCACTTCGCAATTTCGTGCCTTATCTAAACAGGACAAAACAAACTTGAACTCTCTTGGACTGGATTGAGGCTGTCGCCAAATAGCCCAAACGTCAGACACTGCACCAGCTTGAGAACCAGCGCCTAATACATCGTGCATAGTCACGCCATTTCGCGATTGGTTTCTATCAAGCTTTCGTAAGTGGGAAGTGATTACAACCAGAATGTTTTTGCGGCTTGCTAGTTGATTTAGGGCATACAAAGGATGAGCAAACTCAGGATCTTTCATGGAGATTCCTTGGTTTCCTAAAAGCGTTGTCACGCTGTCCAACATCACGACGCCGTAGTTGCCTCGATCAATCGTTTGTTCAAGGCGTTGAAGATCAAGAGTGTTCCAACCGTCTTCACCAAAGACAAAGTCAAAAGCATCAGGATCTAAACCCATCAATTTGCATTTACGCCAACAGTCGTTTTTGGGTTCATCGGCTTGGACATATAAGACCTTCTTTTTCTTTGTTTCTAATTGCCCAATCCCTTCGTCGTTTTTTAAGAAGGGTTCACCCTTACTAATGGACGAAGCTAGTGAATAAAGGAAGGTTGTTTTGCCTGTGCCTACATCAGCAGACAACATCACAGTTGCACCTTGAGCCCCAAATGAGTCAACAATCCATTGAGCTTTTTCCCTTGACTGAAGCAGCTCTCCTACTGAAATAGGTTTTCCTACATACGCGTGTATAGGGGTTGGTGGTTTCTCTACACGTTTCCCTACATGCTTTCCTATACGCATGGGGATAGGGACTGTTTCCTTTTCCTCTCGTTCTCGTTTTCTTAGAGCAACCTTTAAATCAGTTTCGTAGTCATACCCATCTACTTGCTTACTGTCTCGTGAAAGCTCACCTAGCAAGACAAGACGTTCAAATGCTCCTTGTTGATCTTCAAACATCGAACGGCCTCCAAACATGGACCTGTTCGTAGAGGGTTAGATCACGTTGTTGAGCCAGAATATTAATGGCACTAAGCAGAGCTAATAGTTCAAAAAGTGGCTTCTCGTTGTCATAGACAACTCGCGGATCCTCTGGCATTTCATTCGACCAATTCAGATCGAAAGAAGACGTCTCAAAAGACTTTGATTTGGATGTCTCACCCATTAGATTGGCTTTAACTTGAGTCTCTTGAGCCGCCGCGGGAACGGTGGCTTTTTTCATGTCAGGCCCTCTTCAAAAGAACTTTTGCTTTGCCTGAATAGGTTTCCATTTCGTAACTCGGTAGTCGTCTAAAACCTGTGAAAGCAGCTTCGGTTTTGGCTTGATGCCATTGCAAAGTGCCATTGCTGGTTATTCCTCCCCAGCGAAAATCAATCCCCTCTCGAAATGGAGAGAGTTTGCTTCTGCGCAATTTCAGAATTGTTTGTGGATGGACGCCAAGGTGCTCGGCCATTGCAGCCGTGCTGACCCACTCTTTTTTTGTGTTCATCTATTTAATTCTCGGTTTGTCCTAAAAATTTTTTCTGAGAAGCTTCAACACCGATCTCAGGATCAACCCAAAACGCACCAGAAACTGTCGTGAAGTAATCACGCTCCATGGCTTCTGGAGCCAGAGCAAAAGTGGCTGCTCGCTTTTCAGGAGTCCAGCTTGAGTAGACTAAATTTTGTTCCCCTAATGAAACTCTGGCTATACCTTTTTTGATTTGTTTTGGTCGATCAGCGTATTTATCGATCGATCGAGACTTGCCTTTTTTTGTCGGCATGAAAAAACCTCCTTGGATTGTTGGAGGCTTGGTTCTCTGCATAGCGCCCTCAATTTGGAGAGTGCCACTCGGTCAAGCTTTAACAGCTTAATGCTTTTAATCAGTTTCGCAAACTTTCGGACGCTATCTATAGAGTAGTTATCCTAAGATTTGTCCTAAGTTTTGTCCTAAACCTATCATTATGCTTTTAGTCAGGAATTTAAAACTCCTTCTCTTGCAATTAAAGAGGGGGCCTTCCAGCCCCCATGAGTCATTTGGGTGATAAGGCTGACTTCACCCCATCTCCCTTAATAGGGTCAAGCAGCAACAGGGGCTGATTGACGGGAGAAACGAACGATGTTGTTCGCTGTTACGTTTTTGCTCTTACCGAGCAGGCTTCAGTAACCCTCCTCATGCCCCGTCGAAACCATTACAGCCCCAAATTTAATGAGGGAATGGAGCTGAGCGGAATCGAACCGCTGTCCGAGACACTGGTGTGAACCACCTAGTCCATAAGAAAATGGACACTGTCATTCTTGCAGTGATGGAGATGTTTGGGATATTTCATTTGTACCTGTTAATTGGCATGAGCTTTGTTATCTAGCAGAGGCAAAAAAATCAATGCAAGGTATTGCTGTATTCCCACAAGGTCTTGAAAATGAAGGTGCACAAGAGTTAGCCATGCTCGGGGCTAGTTCAGTGCACCCGTTAAAGAGGTGTGCCTCTTTTGAGGCAGATATGGCTTGTTTATATCGTCTGCATCTTCAGGCTCGTTTACCTTTTCGTCTTCTAAGAGAGATAGCGAGATTCCAATGCAATAGTCCTGATTCTCTGTATAGGGAAGTGCAACAAGCTTTCGTTTGGGATCGTTGGTTGCATCCTTCAATAAGTTTTCGTGTTGATGTTTCTGGTCGTTGTGATGGACTTACCCATACTCATTTCACAGCCTTACAAGTAAAGAATGCATTGGTTGATCTTCAGCGAGAGTTTTGGGGGCGAAGATCTGATGTGAACTTGGAAAGTCCAGATATTTGCTTGCATTTGCATTTAAGTAATGCTGGTTCTGTTTTGAGTTTGGATGGTTCAGGAGGCAGTTTGCATAGACGAGGGTATCGAGCTGCTGTAGGAATTGCTCCTTTAAAGGAAAATCTTGCTGCAGGACTGATTCGCCTGACTGGGTGGGATGGTTCTGTTCCTTTAGTTGACCCCCTTTGTGGTTCAGGTACGTATTTGATCGAGGCAGCTAGCCTTGCTTTGGGGTTGGCGCCAGGTTCGCGTAGATCTTTCCTTTTGGAGGGTTGGGCTGATTTTGATCAGGACCTTTGGGAGGCGGAAAAAGAGCGTTCTCTCCGGCGAGCAAAACCTGGTAAGCATTTAGAAAGAATCATTGGTTGCGAAATGAATTGCGAAATTGCTCAACAAGCGAAGAGAAATGTTCTAGTTGCTGGACTTGAAAAGCGGGTCATTATTCAAAACACTCATTTCAGAGAATTATTGCTGCCGAGTACGCCTGGAGTAATGGTTTGCAATCCTCCTTATGGGAAAAGAATTGGTAGAGAGGAAGATTTGGACATGCTGTATGAGGAATTAGGTGATTTCGTCAAGAAAAATGCATCTGGTTGGCAACTTTGGGTACTTAGCGGAAACCAAAATTTAACTAGATCGCTTCGAATGAAGTCCAGTCGAAAAATTCCGGTGAGTAATGGAGGTATTGATTGTCGTTGGTTGAAATATGAAATTCATTGAATTAGGACTTACCAAAAACTGCTTTTGTTGTCTTTGATAAACCTTCGAGAGTTTCTCTTAGGTAGGGCCCCTTAACTAAATGACCACCTACTCTCAAGCTCACTCCAGCAAAAGTGATATTGATTAAGGCCACGACTAGCAATGACCATTCAAGTTGCCAGTCCAAGACTTTTTGCATTGATATCACTAGAGCTACTTCTAGCGCTAACAATGCAAATAGCATCAACCCTCCACCCATTGCTAAAAAAACGCCACCACTAATCAAACGGCGCTTTTCCCGATCCATTTCTTGTAAAGCAATTCGCACGTGAAGGTCCATCACCGAACTCGCTAAAGCGGTGACCCTTGCAGCGGCGCCTAGTCCACGTGAACGTTGTGACTCAGATTCGCTCATTATGACCTTCTACCTCCTGCAACAAGAATGCCAAGCAATACACCTATCCCTGCAGCCATACCTATAGCAAGCAATGGTCGCTGTCTTACTGGTTTCTCTATTCGAGGCCTAAGACTGCTATTTAATTCATCTAAAAGCTCTTCCAATTGCTTTTCTAATGGCTCCAAGCTGTCAGCAATATCTTTTGTGCGATGACTAGCAGAATTGAATAGTTCTTCTAGTTGTTCCTGAACGCCATAGGTTGTTTTGCCAGAGTGTTGAGAGATTACGCGAACTACCTCGTCAAGGCTCCCACGCGTTGCTTCGAGAGTTTGCTTGGCTAAATCTGGCCAACGCTCTTGAATTTTGGGCAGCAGGCTGTCAAATTTCTCACTAAAAGATTGATCTGAGAAATCATGCTTGGCACTAGGTGAAGCCTCAACTGTTGTTGGGGCTTCGCTGGATGCGGAATTCGCTGATTCCATAGAATCCAGATAATTAAACAAAGCCTAGTTAGGCCTTTGCATTTGGGGAACCCCTGCGTAGCTTCAAAGTTGTGTGGTTCCCTTGAGATCCTAGTGCTCACTTTGGTTCTGAGTCACTTCCGTATTCCATTGGGAATGAGGACGCAGCGTCGTCTTTGCTTACATTTATTGCTATGGAAATGGTTCTAGTGCTAGAAGTACTTTCCTGTACTCAGCAATCATGGACGTGGGCCTGTCTGCAATCTTTTTTGCTTCCAACGCCATCCCTACTACAGGAGGTCAACTTATAGCTGCATTGGCTGGAGCCGGCGGTCT
>QCKL01000038.1 GCA_003215355.1 Prochlorococcus sp. AG-409-O23 | reverse complement strand
TCGATCCACAACGATTAAAAAACGCTGTAATGGAAGATCTACTAGAAGAAAAACTAATGGCCTGGCTTGAGGAAAACAATACTGTCACCGAAAAGGTGCATAAGAAAGAAACCAAGGAAAGTAAATCTGGTTCCAAGGCCAAATCAACTAAAGAGAGATCAACAACTAGCAAAGATAAATAAGGCCAGATCTTTAGATTCACCAATTAGATTGACTCCATGCACCAGAAAAACTCCAGCGTGATCAACGCCTTCTGCAACCACCCCATACAAAATCTGTGGAGGGGAAGCATTCCTATATCAGGCCCAGGTGTTTTGCCCACAGTGGTTGAACAATCCGGTAGAGGAGATAGAGCTTTTGATATTTACTCTCGTCTTTTGAGAGAGCGAATCATTTTCCTGGGAACTGATGTCAATGACCAAGTAGCAGACGCGTTAGTTGCCCAAATGCTTTTTCTAGAAGCAGAAGATCCCGAAAAAGACATCCAGATTTATATCAACTCTCCTGGTGGTTCTGTTACAGCAGGTCTGGCCATATACGACACCATGCAGCAAGTAAGCCCTGATGTCATAACCATTTGCTATGGACTAGCCGCAAGTATGGGAGCTTTTTTACTCTCAGGTGGAGCTAAAGGAAAGCGTTTGGCGCTTCCTAACTCAAGAATCATGATCCACCAACCACTTGGAGGTGCTCAAGGCCAAGCTGTAGAAATTGAAATCCAAGCGAAAGAAATTCTGTTTCTTAAGGACACTCTGAACCAACTTTTATCAGAGCACACTGGGCAACCACTCCAAAGAATTGCTGAGGACACTGATAGAGACCACTTCCTTTCCCCGCAAGAAGCGGTTGAATACGGCCTGATCGACAAAGTTGTAACCAGTCTGGACAACGGAGGAATCGTTAAGGAAGGCTGACGAAGCAGTTATCCCGAACGATCCTGGTAGTTAAGGCTGACCACATCTAGTCAGGTCCTGATCCCCTCACTCAAATCATCAGCGCCCGATGGCAAAGTTTGACGCCCATCTGAAGTGCTCCTTTTGCGGGAAGTCCCAGGAACAGGTGCGAAAATTAATAGCTGGCCCAGGTGTCTACATCTGTGACGAATGTATAGATCTCTGTAATGAGATTTTGGATGAAGAGCTTTTAGATGGCCAAGGGAATCCAAAACAAGGTGGTGATTCAGGTCGCAAAACCGCAACTGCCGCTCAAAAAAGCGGGAAGCCGGCACCAACATTGGCAACAATTCCTAAGCCACTAGAAATCAAAAGCTTCCTAGATCAACAAGTAGTTGGGCAAGAAGGCGCCAAGAAAGTCTTATCTGTAGCAGTTTATAACCATTACAAACGCTTGGCATGGCAAGGGGATGGCAAAGGAGAAACTGATCGAACTGCCACCAAATTGCATAAGTCGAACATCCTTTTAATTGGTCCAACTGGCTGTGGCAAGACACTTCTCGCACAAACCCTGGCAGAACTGCTCGACGTCCCCTTCGCTGTTGCTGATGCAACAACTCTTACTGAAGCTGGTTACGTAGGCGAAGACGTAGAAAACATTCTTCTAAGACTTCTTCAAAAGGCTGAAATGGATGTGGAACAAGCTCAAAGAGGCATCATTTACATCGACGAAATAGACAAAATCGCACGTAAAAGTGAAAATCCTTCAATCACTAGAGATGTTTCGGGTGAAGGAGTTCAACAAGCACTGTTAAAGATGCTTGAAGGCACGGTCGCAAATGTGCCTCCACAAGGAGGACGGAAACACCCTTACCACGACTGCATCCAAATTGATACAAGCCAAATTCTCTTCATTTGTGGCGGAGCATTTGTTGGACTTGAAGATGTTGTCCAAAAACGACTTGGTCGCAACTCAATAGGCTTCATGCCAAGCGATAACCGAGGAAGAAGTCGTATCAGCCGTGATCTAAAAGCCAACCAAGTGCTGCAACTCATGGAACCAGACGACCTTGTCCGCTATGGACTAATCCCTGAATTCATAGGTCGCATGCCAGTAAGTGCAGTTCTGGAGCCCCTTGATGCTCAAGCACTTGAATCAATTCTGACTGAGCCAAGAGATGCACTAGTCAAGCAATTCAGTACCTTGCTAAGCATGGATAACGTTCAGCTTGAATTTGACGCCGACGCAGTTGTAGCTATTGCTGAAGAAGCGTATCGCCGTAAAACTGGAGCTCGCGCATTAAGAGGAATCGTCGAAGAATTGATGCTGGATCTTATGTATGATCTCCCTTCTCAAAAGAGCGTAAAAAGCTTCACGGTTACACGAGCAATGGTTGATAAACATACATGCGGAGAAGTATTACCTTTACCTGCCAAAGAATCAATCCAGCAAAAAGAATCAGCCTAAAGAAATGGTGGCGGCTGATCACCTAAAAGTGCCCAGACAACATGGTCTATTCCATCATCATGGAATAGACCTGGGTGACGGAACAGTCGCACATTATCTAGAGGGCAAAGAAATTCTTAGAAGCTCGGTACAAGAGTTTTGCAGGGGAGAAGCTTTTGAAGTCATCACTCATGAATATGGATCATCAAAAGGGTTGACCTTAAGAAGAGCAATGAGTCGTATTGGGGAGCAAAATTACAACCTACTTTTCAATAATTGTGAGCACTTTGCAAACTGGTGTAAAACTGGCCATCACAGAAGTGAGCAAATGGAAAATTTATTTAACTCAAGCAGGATTAGTGCTGCTGCAATAGGTCAAATAATGCCTGCAGCCTTTCTCAAAACAGTAACAGGATTGCTAGATCAAGGGTTAATCGATGAAAAGTCAAGAGGCCAAGCGCTCTATTACTTAGAGCAGGTAGACAAAATCAGGTCAATGTTGCTCAAAAAACTCGAATCAACTTTAGAGAAAGCTGATTCGTGGCTTCAGAATGAATCAGAAAACATCGCTAGATCCAAAAACGCTTCACGTACCCGTGCCCTATTGTTAAACGGTCAAAAACTTTCTGATCAATTAACCGACCTAGAAAATCTCAAAAGCAACATCACTGACAAACTGAATGGATAAATAACCAAGACTGATTATTCTTATAGTCACGCAAGCAGCGAATGAGCCAGGCCTATAAGCCGCTGCACCACAAATACCGACCAGAGTCATTTGATGGCCTAATAGGCCAAGAGGCAATAGCGGCAACTCTCAAACAAGCACTAATCACTAATAGGATTGCCCCTGCATATCTCTTTAGTGGACCAAGAGGGACAGGTAAAACATCCAGTGCTCGCATTCTGGCTCGATCTCTGAATTGTCTGAGCAGCGATGGGCCTACACCAGAGCCATGTGGCAAATGCGATCTTTGCAAAGCAATTTCCCAAGGCACATCTCTCGATGTAATCGAAATTGATGCCGCCTCTAATACTGGCGTTGACAACATTCGAGAACTGATTGAAAGATCAAGATTTGCGCCTGTTCAAGCACGTTGGAAGGTCTATGTAGTTGACGAGTGCCACATGCTTTCAACTGCAGCTTTCAATGCTCTTCTGAAAACCCTTGAAGAACCTCCACCCAATGTAGTTTTCGTACTAGCAACTACCGATCCCCAACGAGTACTCCCAACTATCCTCAGCAGATGTCAAAGATTTGATTTCCATAGAATCCGTATAGACGCATTAACCAAGCATTTGGCAATGATCGCCTCACTCGAGGCAATTCAAATTGAGCCCAAAGCACTAGATCTAATTGCCCAAAAAGCCCAAGGAGGCTTGCGAGATGCAGAAAGCATGCTCGACCAACTCAGTTTGTTACCTCAACCTGTCAAAACAGATTCAATTTGGGATTTGTTAGGAGCAGTACCTGAGCAAGAGCTACTTTTACTCGCATCAGCGTTAGCCCAAAGAGACTCAATCACTCTTTTAGATACTTGCAGAAACATACTTAATAGAGGAAGAGACCCTATTGCAGTGCTGCAAGGATTAGCTTCAATTCTCAGAGACTTAGTATTAACTAATGCCGCTCCTAATAGACCAGAATTATTAAGCATTTCAACAGAATTTCATGAAGAGCTTGCAGAAATTGGGAAAGAAATAGATACTGAAAAGCTTTTTCAATGGCAGGCTCAGCTAAAAGGTTCAGAAAGCCAAATAAGGCAAAGCATGCAGCCACACTTATGGTTAGAAGTTTTACTTTTAGGAATTCTTGCTGAGCCTGCAATAGTCAGAGAAGTTGAGCCAAAACAACAACAAAAGTCATCCCCATTGCCCCTACAAACAAAATCAATTCAAGAAAAGGTTCAGCAAAAACCAGAGAACAAATCTGTCAAGATAGATTCAACCTTAATTGAAAATGTAAAACCTGATACTTCTAACTTAGAAGTGAGGCAAAATATCAGCCAAGATCTCGTAGAAATATGGCAACAAATTCTTGGCAGACTTGAACTTCCCTCAACAAGAATGCTGCTCTCACAGCAAGCAAAGTTAATCAAGCTAACGCCTGATAAAGCCGTTGTTCAAGTCGCAGGTAATTGGATAGGGATGGTACAAAGTCGAGTCTCATTAATTGAGCAAGCAATCAATCAAACACTTGATCGTTCTATAAAGTTAATTCTAGAAAGCCAAGATGAAAGCTCAGATAGCAAATTCTCTGAGTTGAAAGCAATCAACCCAGGGCAGGCTTTACCTTTGCAAGAAAAAGCGCCTTCTACTTTAGACAATAAGAAAGATATTGTTCAGGAGTCGACACTAAATAAAAAAGATGATATTAATCAAGACAAATCTAAGTCCATTAATGATTCAAATGAGCTTAAAGCTATAGACAGTAAAGCAAAACGACTAGCAGACTTCTTCAACGGTGAAGTATTGGATGATGATATTTAGCAGTTAAGCCTTTAAAGTATTTTCACCATGATGATTAGTTTTAGCCCAAATTAGCTTCTTAGGAAAGAGAGCCATGCGTACAGTTACCCACGGGATAACAATAAACCAATGGGCTAAATAAGCGATAGATAAAATTAAGGAGAAAGAGCGTGGGGATGGCAAAGTAGGGCCTTCGCAATTAGTAATGCATCCTCGCCAATATGCTAGTCCCGATATACTAAAAGCAACAATTGATAGAGGCCAATAGGCAGGTATTGTTCTAGTGAAGATTGTGGTAATAAGATCTGAAAAAGAAATAACCGGCAGCGCATACTGAAGAAGGAAAAAACAAGCGAGGTCACGGCGCTGATGAAAAGTTAACTTACCAGAAATCAAGAGGGGCCAATAATCGAAAAACCGCTGCAAACCACCTTCTGCCCACCTTTGTCTTTGTTTCCAGAGAGCTGAAAAGGTTTCAACAGCTTCTTCCTGCACTGGAGGATCCCAAAGGATGCTTACCAAAGCTCCAGATATAAGAAAGCGAAAACTTAGATCTAGATCATCCGTAACAGTGTCTTCATTAAATCCGCCACATTCTTCAACAACACTTCTCCGCAACAATTGACCATTACCTCTCAATTCAACAACTCCACCTCCTGCTAATCGACCCTGCTGAATAAATGCATCCATTGCCATTTCCATAGCCTGACAACGAGTTAAAAGATTGCTCTCAGCATTAACAACAGACTTTCTCAATTGCACCGCCGACCATCCACCTTGTTGAGCAAAAAGGACTAGACGCTCCAGGGAATCCTCCTGTAATTGCGCATCTGCATCAAGAATCAACAACCAATCACCTTTAAGTTTCCGCAAAGCCTCATTAAGCGCTCCAGATTTGCCTCCCCCAGCGGCTCTAGTCCGTCGAATCACATTAAGGTTAGGAAGCTGTTGCTCCATATCCTCAAGGACACAGGAAGTTCCATCCTGACTGCCATCATCAATAATCCATATTGAAAGCTTTTCCTTTGGATAACTAAGAGCTTGAACACCTTCCACTAATCTTCTAATAACTTTTTCTTCATCCCTAGCAGCAACTAAAACATCTACCTGCGGAGTTCCTTTTACCTGAAGAGTTTGAGATTTCCGAGAATTTGAATTCTCAAACCACTTTTTATGTCCACGCAAAACCGTCCTTAAACCATAGCCCCCAAGAAAAAAGGCCAACGTAATTGCGGGCAAAAGACTTCTTCCAGGCGCAAACCAATGAGGCGCTGCTCCTGCCCACCCACAAAAGATCAAGAAAAGAGCTGTCTTTCCACGTCGGTGATCTCTAGTCACAACAGACGCGGCCATGGATGTCCCGGGAGTGCGAAGACTCTAGGGGGTTTTCCTAACCTCAGGCAAAGGACCATAACTTGTTCCTGGGTAATAGTGCATAAGAATCTCTTCAGGAGTCCATCCTTGGAGTGACAAATCAATAGCTCCTGCTTGAGACAGGCCTGCTCCATGCCCAAAGCCACCACCATTGAATTGCCAAATCCCATCATCAAGTTTTTTGACTACAAATAAAGTGCTGGGGAGATTCCGCAAAGTGCGGCGAATTCCATCTAGTCGCAAAATCACTGGAGATTCATCTCCCTCAAACTGAATTGCCAAAGCAAGAACCCTGCCACTAACTCCTCTTTCCAAAACAAGTATTTTTTTGGGTCTGGCTGAGCTTTGCATAGGCATCTTCAAAGCATTCTTAAGCTCAAAAGAGTTAAGAATGCGTTTCCATCTGAAAAAAACATGATCATTACCGTGCGCGTTATCTCCATCATTTAAAAGCGCATTCAAAGCCGACCTATCCAATGGAAGCTCAAAACGGTTCATCCATTCTTCTGACCCATCTAGCTGCGCTTGAAGATATGGAACAGGTTTTATAGACCAAGCCTCATGGCCTGCAGCCATCACTCCTCCATTGCTTGCGTGATAAACAGCACTAATAGGACTCTTTCCCCAAGTCAGAACTTTCCCGGAGGTACTAAATATTGCCCTTTTGACAGCTTTACCAGCTTGTCGAGGATCCCTATAAACCTGACATTGAGTGTCACTACACAGATGATATCCATCAACTGCGAATCGATGCCTATTCGCTAAGGCCCATGTTCTTGCAAGGACTGCTTGAACAGCCAATGCAGCAGGTGGAGAACTTGCGCCAATCTCATGAGGTACTACACCCTGCAAATAACGTTCCAGAGGAACTTCCTCAAGCAATGTCCAAGTTCCATAAGCATCAGGCTGAAGGTAAAACGGACCTACATAAAGACCTCCTTCCCAAAGCAAACCAGATGGAGCCTCTATTTCCAAAGGCCCACTTAAAAGAAGCTCACTCGTCCTTCCCAGAAGTATCGGCCTTACTTCAAAGTCAGTCTTGGAAGTCCAACGAGAAGCTTTTACGCCCTGCGGCAGTTTGATATTTGTTTTCACCCATACTTCCCAGTCTTTTGGACGAGCAACAACCGCATCAACTCCTGCTGCTTCTAGAGAAATAGCCACCTTTTGCGCTGATTCGAAGCTTGCAAAAGGTCCCACTACTTTACGAGAAAGCTCAATTGATTCTTTTAAAGGAACTTTTCTCCAAGCGATAGTGATCTCCTTAGACTTATGAATAATCCCACTCTTATCCCTTAGGATCAAAGGCTTATCTGCACTTTTTAAATGAAGGCCAGACGTGTTCTTACCTTCTCCCAAGATTGTCCCTAAGTGAGCTCCTAAAGAGACCAAAAGGAGAGGATTGCGAGCACTGGAGAGAGGAGGTTCTGGAACCTCCCTATGAGTAGGCAATATCAACTTCGCAGCAAGGGCATCATCCTT
>QCKL01000037.1 GCA_003215355.1 Prochlorococcus sp. AG-409-O23 | reverse complement strand
AAACGCAACGTTCCTAATGGCGTTGTTCACATTCAGAGCACCTTCAATAACACAATTGTTTCTATTACCGACACTTCAGGTGAAGTCATCTCTTGGTCTTCTGCTGGAGCTAGTGGATTTAAGGGCGCAAGGAAGGGGACCCCTTTTGCTGCTCAAACTGCTGCCGAAGCTGCAGCCAGACGTGCTCTAGAGCAAGGGATGCGCCAAATAGAGGTTCTTGTTAGAGGTCCAGGCTCTGGTCGTGAAACGGCTATTCGCGCATTGCAGGTGTCTGGCCTTGAAATCACCTTGATTAGAGATGTAACTCCTTTGCCTCATAACGGCTGTCGCAGGCCGAAACGCCGTCGGGTTTGAACCTTTATAGGCTCATCCTTTTAAGCCTCTTTCTTCCCAACTCCACTCCCTTTACCGCATCAGACCGTGTTGCAATACCAGATTGACAGGATCGATCATCAAGTCGCCGATGACCGTGCTCAAACAGGAATTTTCCTGATAGGGCCTCTCGAACGAGGTCAGGCAACAACCCTAGGGAACTCTTTGCGAAGAGTGCTGATGGGCGGCCTTGAAGGTAGTGCAGTCACTGCGGTGCGCATTGCTGGAGTTAATCATGAATATGCAACTGTCCCTGGAGTTAGGGAAGATGTCCTGGACATTCTTCTTAATTGCAAACAGTTGTCGGTTAATAGTCGAACCAATGAATTGGAAATAGGTCGTTTAGTCGTCTCAGGCCCTGCAGAGGTTAAGGCAAAGGATCTTCAATTCTCTTCTCAAGTTCAGGTTGTTGATGGTGATCGTCCAATAGCAACTGTTCACGAAGGACATAACCTTGAACTTGAGGTACATGTCGAACGAGGTATTGGATACCGCCCTGTAGATAGACACAATGAAGAAACAAGTGCAATTGACCTGCTTCAGATTGATGCAGTGTTTATGCCTGTTCGCAGGGTGAACTTCACTATTGATGAAACCGCAGTAGCAGAAGGTGGTTCCACTCGTGAAAGGCTTCGTATGGAGATCGTTACTGATGGTTCAACGACCCCGGATGATGCTCTAGCTGAGGCCGCTAATGAGTTAATTCAACTTTTTCAACCTTTGGCTACCGTCACAATGGTTGAAGAACCACCTCAAGAGCCTGAGCCTTCAGCTGAAGCTCAGATACCTCTAGAAGAATTGAATCTTTCTGTAAGAGCCTATAACTGTTTGAAGAGGGCTCAAGTAAATTCTGTGTCAGACCTAATGGGCTTTAGTTACGAAGATCTTTTGGAGATAAAGAACTTTGGTTCCAAGTCTGCAGATGAAGTTATTGAAGCTTTAGAGAGGATTGGCATTTCAATACCTCAGAGTCGTACTTCGGCCTAATTCTTATAATTTCCCCGCATATTCAAGAACAATGCGTCATCAATGCAGAGTCCCTCAACTTGGCCGTCCAGCTGATCAACGCAAAGCCATGCTTCGAGGATTGACCACACAGTTGATTCGAGAAGGTCGAGTTACTACCACCAAAGCAAGAGCAAAGGCTCTTAGAGATGAGGCTGAGAAAATGATTAGTCTTGCTAAGGAAGGCAGTTTGTCTTCTAGGCGAAGAGCTATCGGATATATCTATGACAAGCAGCTTGTCCATGCTCTTTTTGAGAAAGCCCAGGACCGTTATGGTGACCGTAACGGCGGATATACGCGGATAGTTCGTACTGTTCCTCGCAGAGGAGATAACGCTCAAATGGCGATAATCGAGCTTGTTTGAATTCTGGAGTTGGGTTGAACCTTCTAAAAGGTTCTTAAGTGCAAGGCACGTCAGCCAATGTCAAGTGAAATCTCAGCTGACTCATCTAATTCTTTAGAAGTAAGACGTATTGCACTGTGCTTGCAATACGACGGCAAGGATTTTTGTGGATGGCAGCGACAGAATCATGGTTTAAGTGTTCAGGGGGTTTTAGAGGAAGCGATCTCTAAGTTTGAGTTACTTAGACCTATTAAGTCCATTGCGGCTGGTCGTACAGATGCTGGTGTTCATGCATCTGGACAAGTTGTGCACTTTGATAGCTATGGACCGATCCCAGTTGAGCGCTGGGCCTCTGCATTAAATGGAGCACTTCCTAGTTCAATAAGAGTTCTTGAATCAGCAAGCATGCCAATTACTTGGCATGCTTGCTATTCAGCTTGTTATCGGCGCTATCGCTACACCATCTTTAATAGTCGACGGCCAAATCTTTTTTTGTCACCGTGGACCTGGCATCGCTATAAATTTCACTTGGATGAAGGTTTGATGCTCTTGGCATTAGAAGAGCTTCTGGGCTTTCATGATTTTAGAGCCTTTCAACGTGCAGGCAGTAGAAGAGCAAATTCTTTGACCACGATTCAGGAAGTTCAATTAGAACGGCATGGTGATCTTGTCGTTCTTGAAATTCAGGCCAGTGGTTTCTTATATGGCATGGTCAGATTATTGGTTGGTCAGTTGGTTGCGTTAGGTGAACATAGAATTTCCCTTAAAACCTTTCATCAAAGATGGAAGGAGGGCAGAAGGGAAGAAGTCAAAGAGGCAGCTCCACCGAATGGGCTTTGTTTCATTAGAGCTGGGTATGAAGAAGATGTCTTTTCTGAGTCGGCTTCTTTTGATTCATTCCCGCGATATTCCCTTTTAAATAGTGATCCTCCAAAGTCACCACCTTGTTGAAGCGGTAATTTTCCTGCTTTTAGGTCCAAAGACAGATTCTTCTATTTCATGAAAGTGTAAAGTGTTTGTTTGAGCTTTAACTAGGCCTAGGCCAATGGGTCAAAAGCTCTCTGTCCATCACTATTGCAAGCAATAGTGGATTTCAGAACCGGCATGCCGGCGCGATGAACAAGACCTCCATCCCCTCCATTGATTCGATCAGACGCCAATGGTATCTGGTAGATGCTGAGAACCAGACACTTGGAAGACTGGCAACCCAAGTTGCTTCAATTCTCCGCGGCAAGAACAATCCTCACTTCACGCCTCACCTCGATACAGGAGATTTTGTTGTTGTTGTGAATGCAGAAAAGATTCTTGTGACTGGGAATAAGGCCCAGCAAAAGCTTTATCGCCGTCATTCTGGGAGGCCTGGTGGTATGAAGGTAGAAACTTTTAATGCACTTCAAGATCGCTTGCCTGAAAGGATCGTAGAAAAAGCAATTAAAGGTATGCTTCCTCATAATGCTCTCGGAAGGCAGTTATTTAGGAAGCTAAAGGTTTACCGAGGTGCTGAACACCCGCATGCAGCACAGAATCCCCAGGCCCTTAAGATTGACACTATCGTTTCAGCGCAATGAGCAGTTCTACAAATAACAATGTTGTTTACAGGGGTACAGGGCGTCGTAAGACGTCTGTTGCACGAGTACGTCTAGTTCCAGGGAATGGCGCAATTACTATTAATGGCCGACCTGGCGATCATTATTTGAATTTCAATCCAGCTTATTTAGCTGCAGTAAAAGCCCCTTTGCAAACCCTTGGGCTTAATGAGGCTTATGACATCCTTGTGAATGTATATGGGGGTGGATTGACTGGACAAGCTGATGCAATTAAACAAGGAGCAGCAAGGGCACTTTGTGAATTATCCTTGGATAACCGAAAGCCTCTAAAGATTGAGGGGCATTTAAGTAGAGATCCTCGAGCAAAAGAGCGTCGCAAGTATGGGCTCAAGAAGGCTCGTAAAGCTCCTCAGTTCTCAAAACGCTAATCAATTCTCCTCACCTTTTTCGTTTTTCACATGCCAAAGCCTGATATACACCCAACGTGGTATCCAGATGCAAAGGTTATTTGCAATGGAGAAGTTGTTATGACTACTGGCTCCACTCAACCAGAAATTCATGTAGATGTATGGAGTGGTAATCACCCTTTCTTTACAGGAACTCAGAAGATCTTGGATACAGAAGGACGAGTGGATCGATTTATGCGCAAGTACGGCATGGGAACTACAGCCTCCGAGTCTGATGAGTCAGAAACACCCTCTAATAAGACAACTCAGGATTCACCTAAAGAAGAAGATTGAAACTATTTCCTATTTACAACTCTTATTTGATTTAGAAGTAATAACTAGTTGATGGGTATGGACTCTTCAACCCTAAAGAAAAGGCTGGAAACTGCTCAATCAAGCTTCAAAAACTTGGAGCTTCAACTAGCTGATCCAGACGTTGCTTCCGATCCTAAGAAACTTGAGAATATTGCACGAGAAAGATCACGTTTGGAGCCTCTCGTTGATGATTATCAGTCGCTGCAGAATGTTGAGCTGGAATGGCAACAAATAAAAGAATTACTGAGAGATAGTAAAGGAGATGAGGATATGGAATCTCTAGCGCAAGAGGAGCTTTTGCGGCTGGAGACTTGTCAAACAGATTTGGTCAAGAGATTAACTCTTGCGTTGTTACCTCAAGACCCCCGTGATGAACGCAGCGTAATGCTTGAGATTCGTGCTGGTGCAGGTGGGGATGAGGCTTGTTTGTGGGCTGGTGATCTTGCAAGAATGTATGAGAGATATGGGCAAAGAGTCGGTTGGACTGTAAAGCCAATTAGTTCAACTGATGCAGATGTAGGGGGATTCAGAGAGCTGATTATTTCTGTAAAAGGAGAAGCAGTGTTTAGTCAACTTAAATTTGAAGCTGGGGTTCATAGGGTTCAGCGAGTTCCTGCAACTGAGTCACAAGGTAGAGTTCATACCTCTACAGCTACTGTGGCAGTAATGCCTGAGGCTGATCCTGTAGAGGTTGAGATTGCTTCAGTAGACCTAGAGATAAGCACTGCTCGTTCCGGCGGGGCCGGCGGCCAGAATGTTAATAAGGTTGAGACCGCAGTCGATTTGCTTCATAAACCAACTGGGATCAGGGTTTTTTGCACACAAGAACGATCACAACTGCAGAATAGAGAGCGAGCGATGGAGATACTCAGAGCAAAGTTGCTCGAAAGAGAGATTGCAGAAGCCAATGCACGTGAAAGGTCTGCAAGACTTGCTCAGGTTGGTACTGGAGATAGGAGTGAAAAAATAAGAACTTACAACTACAAGGACAATCGCATTACTGATCATCGCTTGGGCTGTAATTTCTCTCTTGAATCAACTCTTTCTGGTCAATTGGATGAACTGATTGGTGCATGTATAGCGGAAGAGCAGCGGCGCCAGATGGAAGTGCTAGCTAATCAAGTAGATGATTAGTTTGGCGAAGCTAATTCCATCCAATTACATATTTTCCCCACTCCTTGTGATGGCCTGAGTCTATTTGACCAATGGCTTGAAAGCTCAGGTTACTGATAGGTCTATAAGGGTCACGTTGTAAAGGCATATTTGCTTCTTGAGGGGTGCGATTCCCTTTAAGTACGTTGCATGCAAGACAAGCAGTAGTGACATTTTCCCAACTATCTGTTCCTCCACGACTTCGTGGGATCACATGGTCTATTGAGAGCTTTTCCCCATCACAACCACAGTATTGGCAACAATTACTATCTCTTTGAAGGATATTACGTCTGGTAAGGGGTAGCTGCCGAAAGGGCACTCTGACGAATTGACGAAGCCTAATGACAGTAGGGAGCAAGATATCCTCTCGAATTTTCCTACTCGAATCTTCTTCAAGGCTTTCAGCTTTGCCCTTGATCATCATCACCATGGCACGGCGCCAAGTAGTGATGTTCAAGGGTTCATAGGATGCATTGAGAACGAGAACCTGGCTCATCTCAGCGCCCTTATTAAGCGGCATGCTAACTGCAATGCAAGGTTCATGCAGTCCCCTTGCACATTGGCGCTGCTATGCATAACGTGATCGCCAACCAAGGTGATCAGCATTTGAGTAAGAACGATAGTGGATTGAAAAGTACTGATCCTAGACAGCGTGCTTGGGTGGAGGTTAATCCTGCGGCAATTGAGGCAAACGCGCGCAAAATCAGCTGTCTACTTGATAAGAATTGTTCACTAATGGCAGTTGTCAAGGCTGATGGTTATGGGCATGGGGCTCAGACGGTTGCTATAGCTGCTTTAAGAGGAGGGGCAAATAGTCTTGGGGTTGCAACTTTGCAAGAAGGTATAGAGCTTCGCAAGGTTGGCATTGATTGCCCAATTCTTGTTCTAGGCAATCTGATTCATGATGAAGAACTTTCTGCTTGCCTTGATTGGAGGCTTATGCCCACATTGAGTAGCCTTCGTGAAGTAAGGCTATGTCATGTTCTTTCTAAAGGGGCTTCTAAAAATTTTCTTGTTCAATTGAAAGTTGATACCGGGATGACCAGGCTTGGCTGTTCTTTGGAAATAGCCCAAGACTTGATTAAAACAATTGATGAATTGAGTCATATAGAGCTCAAAGGTGTTTATAGCCATTTGGCTTTGGCAGACGAAGATCAAAAGTGCAGCTCAGGAAGCTTTACTCAATTGCAAAAAGCAAGGTTTGACGAGTTGGTACATGCTCTTCCTAAAAGGGATAAGGACTTTTGTTTTCACTTGGCAAATTCTGCTGGCACACTTCGAGACCGAGGGCTTCATTACGACATGGTTCGAGTGGGCCTAGCCCTTTATGGGTATAGCCCTAGTTGTGAGCTTCAGTTTGATTTAGACCTTCAACCTGCCCTGGCAGTGAAGGCTCGAGTCACTCTTGTACGTGAAGTCCCTGCAGGCATTGGGGTTAGCTATGGACATCGATTTACGACTAATCGCCCCAGTCGACTTGCAGTAGTAGGTATAGGTTATGCAGATGGCGTCAACCGTGCGCTCTCTGGGAAAATTTCAGCATTGTTTAATGGCCGATCTATTCCTCAGGTGGGAGCAATAACAATGGATCAGTTGGTTTTGGATATTACCGATCACCGTGAACTAAATGTGGGGAGTGTGGTTACTTTGCTAGGGCGAGATGGTGGACATTTAATCACCCCTAAACACTGGAGTGATTTGATTGGTTCTATACCTTGGGAGGTGCTCTGCGGTTTCAAACATAGACTCCCAAGACTAGTTATTTAATGGTTATTCGATCTTCAGTGACGCATAATTTTGGGATAAATCACTTGATAAAGTAGTAAGCATGCCACTGGAGAGGTGGCTGAGTGGTTGAAAGCGGCTCCCTGCTAAGGAGTTACAGGAGGCAACTTCTGTCGAGGGTTCGAATCCCTCCCTCTCCGTTTCAAGCAGTTTTTGGACGGTTTTTAACCGTCCAAAAACTGCTTTCAATCTTTTTAGCACCTAAGAAAGGTGCTCAATGTAATTAATTTCCTGAAGAAAATTAGAATTCATCCTGGCTCAATTAATATTTGTAGATGTTGACCTTTTGCGAAGACTAGCGTGATTTAAAGCCTCGCAACTAATAAGAGGATTGCACAGTTAATTGTGGTGTTTAAATAATTCCTACACTGAGAGAGAGCCTTGATTAGCATCTCAATCAACTATAGGCAAAATAAGCAAGAGAACTATTAATGGAATATAATTCTCTCAATTATTAATGCAACAATTGCTCCTCTAAAGAACTGGATCCAAAGTAATCCATATTCATTTACCCTAAGCTTTCTTTTCTCTCGTTCAATAGATCTTTTGTGGGCTGAAATAAGATTCATACTAATTAGTGTACCTTCTTCTATGATGATTTTGCTCCTGTAGCAATTCTACTTTCTATAAGAAGAGACATTTCAATTCGTAATACCTTTTGAGCTTAACGTTAAAGGTTTGATTCTTCATCTCGAGCAAACTTTAGTCATTGGTCTAGCTTCTCGTAAAAAGTCCTCTCGCAAAGTTCTAGCTTTAAGTTCTGTCAGGCCTGGGGTTTGTTTACAAAGCCTGCTTTTGATTCACCACTAATTTCGCGAGAGATCTTCCTTGTGGTAACACTATTTCACCGAATTTCATAGAAGGTGTAAGGGGGATTTATGCCATCACAGGGGTGCTTGAATACATCAATAATTCACGTTTAAAAAGTG
>QCKL01000036.1 GCA_003215355.1 Prochlorococcus sp. AG-409-O23 | reverse complement strand
AGGAACTACTCTTAGAGCGCGTTCTCGTTATTGGGAACTTTGGCCTCCAGGCCCTCTACTTAGTTTGTTACCAAGAGGCTTAATTTTGCCCCCCAATCATCTAGATGCAGTAGCTGCCTTGATTTTGCTAGAAGATCATTTGGGAACAAAACTTATTTGGAATGACTCCCCTAATTTTAAAATTTGGCCCTGACTGTAAAAATGTAATCACCTCCTGGCTCTAGGCGATAATCAGTTTTTACCAGAAATCTCATTAAGGCATCATGAATTAATGCACGCCCAAGTGAGGGCTGGACGCTTAATTCTCCGCGGCGAAATGACCAAGTAAATTGCCATTCAAACCCTCCTGCAGAAACTTCTCCATCAATCCATTGTTCTGCAAAACTTTGTCTTAGCACTCTTAGATGAGCTTTCGTTGTAGGTAGCTTGCTAATCACTTGATTGATACTCTTTTGGTTTATAGGAGTTGAGATGATTACCTGCTTTCTCTATCCCTAAGCGAGTTATTAAATCTAAACCTAGAATTACCTCATCAAGGACTTCAGCAACTATCGGCACCTCTTGTTTATTGAAGGTGCCCAAAACATGAGATACAGTCATTTCTTTACGAGCCTGTTGGATCTCAGAGGGTGGGCCAATCCCAATTCGAAGGCGACAAAAATTTTCCGTACCCAGATGTTGAATTGTGCTATTGAGACCGTTATGACCGCCTGAACTTCCTTGAGATCTAAGTCTTAGGCGGCCGAGCGGTAAGTCCATATCGTCTACTAGCACTACCAGTTGATCAACCTCCAGATCAAACCAGTCCAGAGTGGCGCGAATAGACCTGCCACTTTCATTCATGAAAGTGGCAGGCTTCAAAAAGCGTAGTGATCTAGCACCTGTTTTTAGTTCAGCCAACTGGCCATAGATTTTTTTTTGCTCTCGAAAATCAACCCTATGTGCTTTGGCAAATTTCTCAATAGCCATGAAGCCAACATTGTGTCGAGTGCCTATGTATTTGGTGCCAGGGTTTCCTAGGCCTACAAATAGCCTGAAATCTCTGAAACAACTCATTCAAGATTGTTTGATGGAGGATTCTGAGACCCATCAACAACGTTATTTTTATTTGATGAGACTTGCTTCGCTGATTCCTCTAGGTCATTATTTTCTCCAAGGGAGTCAGTTTCTGACATTGCCTTTTGAATTTCACGCTCAAATTCTGTAGAGGCAGCTTGAAAACCCTTGAGAGTTTTCCCAAGAGTGCGGCCTAGTTCTGGCAACCTTTTCGGGCCAAATACTAATAGTGCTAAGGCACCTATGACCGCAATCTCGGGCAGGCCTACGCCAAAGACATTCATTGGGCGATCCTTTGGTCCCTTAGCAAATTAGCTCAGCTCAAACGCCATTCCAATCGACAGAGAATCCTTCTAGGAGAAGTGATTGGTTGTAAATCTGGAGCATTATCACTAGGAAAACAAGTAGCCCGCATCCAACAAAGGCCATGATTGGAGTAGGACCCCATCCTGGAACTACCTTGCCTTGCCCAGAGTTTCCAATGGATTTGAGAAAACTTCCGATAACAGTTTTTTGTCCCATGGCAATACTGGATGCTCAATTAAGTGGTCTGTTTGGATATTCTATGGGTAATGCCCCTTCAGAGACCGAACCTGTCGAGAGATTTGATGCAAACTTCTTCACCTGCGTTCTCTATGGCAATCCTGTTGCTTGCCATATTGTTTGGCCTGACTGGCTTTGGCATATATAACTCTTTTGGACCCCCTTCCAAGAAACTTGACGATCCCTTTGATGAACATGACGACTGACGGATAGTTTTGTTGGCCTGTGGAGGGCTGCAAAATCTCTGGCATCAAGCTTGGGCGACTGCGAAACATTTCAATCCACCCCAATCGAAGGGGTGTATTCATGCTTTGTATGGTGATTTTGGTTTTGAACCCCATAAGATATGAGTGCTTACATAGACGCGGTCGGTATTCATGCTCGCCCTAAAGATTTCCGTATACACGGTCGTCTTCTTTTTCGTTGGTGTTTTTCTGTTTGGTTTCTTGGCTAGCGACCCAACAAGAACTCCTGCCAGGAAGGATCTCGAAAGTCCTCAAGACTGAAAACCTGGACTGACAAGCTTTTAGTCACGCAACACACTGGACTTGCTTTACTCAGTGTGTAAGTAGGTCATGGCAGGATCACCAGCCTTGGCATAGACCTTTTTGTGGCCCTAACCTCCCATCTTTGGGTTGCTGGACTCCTAGCCTCTGGAGGCATAGGGCTTGCTTCTTCTATGCAAGACCTTGCTGTTGAGAAGGGGCACTTCGCAGAGAAAAATCTTGTTAAAGGTGATTTAGTCCTTCCTCCTCGGGAGCTCAGAATTAGCTCTGATAGACAGAGTTACGATCCTGCGCGAAAGCTATTCATTGCAGAAGGTCGAGCGAGGGCATTGTTAAGTGGGTCTGTTCTTAAGGCAGATCGAATTGAATTTGATGGCGGCTTAAATAACTTGTATGCCGTTGGTAAGGTGCGACTAAAAAGAGGAAGTCAGTTTTTCCAGGCAAGTTCATTGCGATACAACTTAATAAAAAAGGAAGGAAAATTAAAAGATGTATATGGAGTAGTTGATATAAAGAGCCTGATTGAAGAATCGAAGAAAGAAATTGCAGATATTGCGAATAAGAAAACTAATAAGATAAATTCCAGCAGCAATTCAATAGAGCAAAATTATAAAAGCATTAAAGTCCCTAGATATTTTCAACCCCCTATAAATATTAGGTCTTATACACTTTTAGATGATCAAAATATAACTTCGCTAAACTTGAAAGATAGCTTTTCTGTGCAAGCTTCTTTTGGAGGTACATCCTCATCATCAAGGGACCTAGATATCAGTTCAAGACTGAATAGATTTGGATCACGTAAATTTATATCAGGCTCTATTAATCGTTGGAGATTGCAAGCTGATATTTTAACAGTCAAGCCTAGCGGTTGGAGTTCCAAAAGAATAAGTTTTTCAAATGATCCGTTTACTCCTACGCAGACAAGAATTGAAGCTGATGATGTAGAGGCAAAAGAGGATAGTCAGGGTGACATCTTGATAACTAGCCGGCGCTCCAGGTTAATCTTTGAGGAAAAAATTAAGCTTCCTTTTATTACTAAAAAGCGTATTAGAGAGAAAGAGGAAGATAGTCGCTTGGTTTTTGGAATCGATACTAAAGATCGTGATGGATTGTATATAGGCCTGAACATGAATCCTATAGAACTAGGAGATGACTATACCTTATCTTTGCAACCACAATTCCTTATGCAACGTGCAATTAATGGTGGGACTAATAGTTATGCAGATTCTAGCAAGTCAGTTCAAAGTAGCAGGGAACATAGCTTAGCTAAAACTTCGGATCTGATCGGGCTCAAGGCAAGAGTAAATGGGAAATCATTTGGGTGGAATGTTAATGCCAATGCTGATATGAGTAGTTTAAATCTAGAAAGATTTGCCCATGGAAATAGATACTGGTTTGAATTAGATAAGGCTTTAGAAGTCCCAACCTTTAATGAAATAGAAGCAAATATATTTGGAGCTTATCGATATAGGGCATGGAATGGATCTTTGGGAGAGACTGATATTTATTCGGCATATGGAGCCTTTTTGGAGAAGAAAGGAAACAAGAAATTAGGAGGATCAGACTTTGCTTATCTTTTAAGACTTGGAGCGGGAAACTATCAGGCTGAATCATCTACAGATGATGATCTCTCAGGGCTTTGGAGGGGAAATATTTACGGGAGAGTTCATAATAGCTTCCCTATTTTGACTTGGAAAAGAGATGAGTATTTCAATCCAAAAAATTATCGTTATTCTCCTTCTGTTATTACTGAAGAATTAAGATTGCATACTACCTTGGATACATCTTATTCCGCTTATCAGAATGGTCAGGCTCAAAATACTATTGGATTGAGAGTAGGGCCAACATTAACATTAGGGAATTTGCGTAAACGATTTTTTAATTATACAAAGATTGCTATTACTGCAGGTGCAAAACTGAAACAAGGTTCTAGTCCTTTTGAGTTTGATAAGGCAGTTGATTTGGGCACTTTAGGGCTTGGTCTCTCACAGCAAATTGTAGGCCCGCTAATTCTCAAGAGTGAAATGGAGTTCAATATAGATAGAGGTTCAGAATATTTTGGTAAAACAATTAATTCTAAGTTCGAACTTGCTTGGCAAAGGCGTTCATATGATTTTGGCTTATATTATAATCCTTATAAGGGAATTGGAGGTTTTACGGTTCGACTTAATGACTTTGACTTTAATGGAAAAGGAGTCCCATTCGTGCCTCTTAAGCACGATAAGCTCTCTAGTGATAGCTCTTCTGGCTAGATCTTATATATAAGAATTTATCAGTCTATTTGGTAAAATTATTTAAGTAGGGCAACTTCTTTTCGGTTTGTTTTAGAAAAGCTTCTTGAGAGATAAGTTGTGAGGTCGCATCCCACCTCCCTTTTAAAAGCATTTCCAATGGACCAGATTCCATTGCTACGTCCCAGGAACCTAAAGAACTCTGAATATTTTTTTTTGTCAGATTGAGTTCCCAGACCTGCGAGGGATCTAATTCAATTGCCTTTTGAATTTGATTAATTTCTTTAGCTGAGGCAGTTGCACAAGGTATGCCAAGGGCTAAGCAATTTCCATAGAAAATCTCAGCAAAGCTCTGACCAATCAGAGCACGAATACCCCATCGCATAAGTGCTTGTGGTGCATGCTCACGGCTAGATCCACAGCCAAAATTGTCATTAACGATAAGAATCGATGCACCAATATTTTCTTTTCGATCAAATGGATGAACTCCTTGGAGTTCCTTACGATCATCTGCAAAGACTTGAGCCCCTAGATCTTTAAAGCTTACACATTTAAGAAAACGAGCTGGAATAATCCTATCGGTATCTATGTCATCCCCTTGCATAACTATGCATCTTCCAAGTACTTGTTGAATTACACCTTGTGGATAAGAAGAAACTTTGCTCATAAAAGATTTTCGAGAGATTTAGGAAGGAAGGCCCGAACATCCGTTATTTGCCCTTTAATAGCAGCTGCTGCGACCATTGCAGGACTCATAAGAAGGGTCCTCCCGATGGAAGAGCCTTGACGACCTTTAAAATTTCTATTGCTTGAACTTGCGCTAATTTGGTTTCCTTCCAACCGGTCAGGATTCATTGCTAAGCACATTGAGCAGCCAGCCTTTCGCCATTCAAATCCAGCGTCTTGAAATATTTTATGTAGGCCTTGCTCTTCAGCTGCTATTCCAACTTTTTCGGAGCCAGGTACAACAAACGCTTTAACTCCTGGCGCAACTTGGCGCCCTTTGGCAATTGCAGCTGCAGCACGTAGATCACTTAGGCGTCCATTTGTGCAGCTGCCAATAAAGCAAACATCTACAGGAACACCATAAATAGGTTTACCTGGTTCAAGATCCATATATTTATAAGCTTCTTCAGCAATTAATCTTTCGCTTTGGCTTAGAGATTCTGGATATGGCATATTCTCATCTATTGAAATGCTCTGACCAGGTGTAATACCCCATGTGACTGTTGGGGTGATATCCGAAGCATCAAAACGAATTTGATCATCAAAACTTGCATTTATATCAGTACAAAGACTCTTCCACCAATTCACCGCAAGATCCCATGCTTCTCCAACCGGAGAATGAAGTCGTCCTTTTAGGTATCTAAAAGTAATTTCGTCGGGATTGATATATCCGCATCGTGCTCCACCTTCTATAGCCATATTGCATATTGTCATTCTTTCTTCCATAGACAGCTTTTCAATTGCAGGACCACCAAATTCATATGCATAACCAACACCTCCTTTGACCCCTAATTTGCGAATTACATGAAGGATTAAATCTTTTGCAAAGACACCTTTGTTGAGTTGCCCATCAACCCAAATGCTACGCACCTTTAGTTTATTTATGCTAATACTTTGACTTGCAAGAACATCTCTGACCTGGCTTGTACCTATCCCAAAGGCAATTGCTCCAAAAGCTCCATGCGTGGAAGTATGAGAGTCACCACATGCGACTGTCATGCCGGGTTGAGTAAGGCCTAATTCTGGAGCTATTACATGGACTATGCCTTGCTTACCACTGCCAAGTCCATACAAATTGATGCCGTAATTGGCGCAATTGCGCTCCAAGGTTGTAAGCATCTCTTCGGCCAGTGGATCGGCTAAAGGCCGTTCTTGGCTAATAGTTGGAACAATATGATCAACGGTAGCCAAAGTTCTTTCTGGGCTTCGAACATGCAAGCCCATTTCTTCTAAAGCGGCAAAAGCTTGTGGACTAGTTACCTCATGTATGAGATGCAGTCCAACAAACAGCTGAGTAGAACCTCCAGGAAGCTCTGCCACCCGATGAAGTTCCCACACCTTGTCATAGAGCGTCCTGGAGCTCAAGTTTTAAAAGCAATAGAATCATGACCATACCCCTGACTTAGAAGAGTTAATCGAAGTTGATCAAGACTGCTTACAACGCTCAATTTTTGGATGCCTAGTCTCCCGTAATGAGCTCCAAACTGTTCTGCTTTTGACTCAAGGCTTTCTGGGCCTGCGACTGCAAAATAAACCAGGCCAACTGGCTTTAAATGAGTGCCTCCTCCAGGCCCAGCCAAACCGCTTACAGCAATACCCCAATCAGTCCCTAGCCTTTTCTTGACTCCTTTGGCCATTGCTTTAACAACTGGCTCAGATACTGCACCATGCTGAGTTAAAAGATCTGAAGGGACATCCAGCATTTTTTGTTTGATTGAGTTGCTATATGCAATTACTCCACCAACGAAAGTGTCTGACGCTCCTTTCATGCTAGTGAGTGCTGCTCCCACTCCCCCCCCTGTGCATGATTCGGCGACTCCTAATGTCTGCCCTTTTTTACGGAGTAGTTCAAGTACAACAGAAGCTAAGGTTTCATCATCAGATCCAAAGCACTTGAGACCTGTTCGATGTCTCAGCTCTTTATTAACTGGATTTAAAAGCTGTTCTGCTTTCTCGATAGTTCTCGCTTTTGCAGTAATGCGCAACTTCACTTCTCCTAGTTCTGCATAAGGAGCCAATGTTGGATTACTTGCCTCCATTAAATCAGGGACTGTTTCGGCAAGCTCAGACTCACGAATCCCGCTGAATTTCAAGACTTTGCTAAGGATTATCTCTCCCTGGCCAATATTTTTCTTAAGCCATAGTGATGCAGTTTTTTGCCACATGATTTTTAGTTCTGAAGGTACACCAGGGAAAGTAATTACTGTAAAACTTGAGTTAGGGCTCCATATAATTCCTGGGGCAGTTCCTGACGGATTTGGAAGGACCATTGCTCCTTTTGGGAATAGGGCTTGCTTGCGATTATTAATTGACATGGGTTTGCCTATGGATTGCATTTTAGCTTCAATATCTAGAAGAATCTCCTTGCTTTCTTCTAATGGAGAATTGAAAGTTTCGGCAAGAGTTTTTGTTGTTATGTCATCTTGAGTTGGCCCTAAGCCGCCAGTTGTGATAAGAACTCTGCAGCGCTTTGCCGCTCCAATTACTTCCTCCTTTATTCTTGTTGAATTATCTCCAACAACTGTTTGCTTGAAGTGAGGTAGCCCTAGTGATGCCAATTCTTCGGCAAGCCATTTGGCATTTCCATTCAGGATATTGCCAAGAAGAAGTTCTGATCCAATGCATAGGATTTCAACACTATTATTTATTGACTCATTAGGCATAATTATCTGTAAAAGGGGAACTCAAGATAGTTATCCCTAGATGTTTGGCAGAGTGGGATTCTGTTGAAAGGCAATTAAATTTACTTTTACTACTTGTAAAGAGGGAAGCGATTGCAAAGTTCATTGACCTTTCTAAGGCATTGTTGCTTGACGCTTTCATCATCATGGTGCAGCAATCTATCAGCAATAATATCTGCAACTTGAGTAAATGCCTCTTGATTAAATCCTCTCGTAGTAAGTGCCGCAGTACCTAGTCTCAGGCCACTAGTTACGAAGGGTGATTCTGGATCA
>QCKL01000035.1 GCA_003215355.1 Prochlorococcus sp. AG-409-O23 | reverse complement strand
CTTTGAGGCTCTAAAGAATTACTTTCCCTTAATCTAAATAAGGTAGAGACTGATTCACAGATTCCAAGGATTAGCAATGGTGCAAATGGCAAGGAAGCCACTATCAAGAGCAAGAAAAAGAACCACCATGGCTCCGAATGACTATTAACAACTGATGTAAATCGCTGGAAATTGTGATATCCAAAGAAACTATCCCAAAAAGGTTTGCCCTCCTTCAAAAGTTCCAACAAATACCAAGGAAGGCTGACAAGTGCCGAGATAAGAAGGCCAGAGATTGGCCTCAACCTGCGAAATAGAAGTGAAAAGTCCCTTTGAAAAAAGCCAAATAAACTAAATGAAAGGGCCATCAAAACAATCGCCACTGGGCCTTTAGCAAGTACAGCTAAACCAAGGAAAAGCCAACCAAACCACCAACTTTTTTTTTGGGGATTTACATAGCATCTCCAATGCAACAACATGCTTATTCCAAAAGTGCTGCAAAGAAGCGCATCACTAACAGCAATGCGACTCCAAATCATGACTATTGGAGAAAGTGCAAACGCAAGAGAAGTTATTAGTGCAGTTCGGCGTATAAATAAATCATCCCTTTGAGGGAATCTCATTATGGTGTCGCCCAAAAACAACATCATCAATAGAGACCCAAGCGCTGAAGGTAAACGTGCAGACCATGTACCTAAAGGGTCCCATTCTGGTTGCAGTGGCAACGAGTAAAAGAAACCCATTAGCCAGTAAATAAGAGGGGGCTTATCAAAACGAGGCAGACCATTCACCCTTGGCGTCAACCAATCGCCAGTCATGCTCATTCCTCTTCCTGCTGCCGCAAAAAGAGGAGGAGTCTCATCAACCAATCCTGTATCCCCAAGTCTCCACAAGAAAAGAGCAAGCCCAAGGGAAAGAATCAATAAAAGTCCGTTATGACGCTGACGCTTAGATAAAAGACTTTTAACTTCAGTTCTGCTCATCAAGATTCTTTTGCATCCAAGCCTGCCTTGATCCAATCAACTACGCGCTTAGCAAACCCGTCGTGAGAAGCAGATCTTTCGACCCAATTCCTGCATTCTTGGCGATCAATTTCGTCAATGCGTGAAGTCGCCTCAATCATTGATCTGACATCATCTGGCGGCACCAGCCAACCTGTGACACCTGGAACAATTAATTCGCCAGGTCCTCCTCGGTCATATGCCACGACAGGCACTCCACATGCCATCGCTTCGACCACAACATTTCCATACGCCTCATTCCATTTTGGAGTATTTAGCAAGGCTCTACATGTGCCCAATTGCCTCTGAAGCTGCTCAGTTGACAAGAAGCCTCGCCAATCAATTGTTCCTTCTGGAGCAGATGCCTCTACTAACGCAGCATATTCAGGATCATCAATGACTCCCCATACCAGCAAACACTCACTTAAAGCGGCAGCAACTGCAACAGCATCCTCTAAACCTTTTTCCGGGGCGACTCGGCCAGCCCAAGCAAGATTACCTTTACTCTCAATCCTCAGCTGATAGCACTTAAGGTCAAAACCGTTGCCAAGGACAACAGGTTTCTCAAAGAGAGAGTAATCAGAAGCCTGTCGATTTGTATGAAAAGCAAATCGATTGGGATTTGTTCTGGACAACTCACTAATCAAATTCTGCATAACTTCTGATACTCCTCCCATACTTATTAAATGAAACAAGTCCGCTTCAACCCATGGAGTAAGCCAAATAGGAAGCCAGTCATAACTAAAGTTTAAAACTGCATCTGAAGTCCTACCAAGTTCAAGAGCTTTTTCCCAAAGTCTTGGCAGGACTGCTGATGGAGGAATAATTATCGAAGAACTAGTATCTTGATGCTGCCAACTTGGTTGATCAATTCCTGAAACATTAATAATCTCGGCTTTGGAACAACTATCCGGCAACTTTGAACCTTTAGGTGCGACCACAATCACCTCATGTCCCAATTCTAATAGCCCTTTTATCAATGAGATAAGAGTGAGTTCAACTCCACCTCCTCGCCCACTCCCGATATATCCAATAGGAGTACTAACCAAAACCAGCCTTAAAGCTGAAGGATTCATTTTTCTACTCCACTTTGTATATCAGCAGAGTGACCTGAAGAAAACTCCCAAAAGCGTCTTCTCTGGCTTACTAATAGAACTGAAAGAAGCACTAAGAATGCCCCAGCCCACTGCAAAGACTGCAGTCTTTCCCCTAACCAAAGTCCACCTGTAGCAAGAGCAAAAACTGGGGTCAAAAAGGCAAGGGTACTGAAACTTGTTAATTCCTTACGATTGGCGAACCAAAAAAACATTCCATAAGCCAAAGCCCCCCCCAAAAAGACTGGCATAAGTCATAAGAACCCATTCACCCGGCGCCCAAGCAGGCCAAAGAGGCCAATCAGTTTCAAAGAAATGCCATGCCAGCAATGGGAGACTCCCTAGCACCATGTGCCAGCCAGTCACAGCGACAGGATCACTCTCCCTACAGGCAAACCTTATAAGGACAGTCCCAAGCGCCATTGATATGGCAGCTGCGAGCATCCATATCTCCCCTGCATTCAAAAGCTTTCCTAAAGATGCTGGTTGCCCCAGTAGCAACCAATGCTGCAATACATCTGGAGGAGCCCCTAAGCAAATTATCCCTGTCAAGCCAATGATTAGACCCACCCAACCGATCGGATTAATTGCATCTCCAAAAATTGATCGAGCAAGAAGCGCAACTATTAATGGTTGAGAGTCAATCAGAACAGAACCAAGACCAGCGCCAGTCTCGACCAAACCCTTTGCAAGACAAATCTGAAAAAGACTTGCATCAACGAAAGTAAAGACAAAAAACCACACCAAATCACTTCTGGAGATAGTCCAACGTCTCCCCAAAAAAAGGACAGCAATCAATACTGCGATTCCCGCAGGGAAAAGCCTCAAAAATGCAACTACAACAGGCCCCCCCGAGGAAACTAATGGCGCCATAGCAGTCATCGCCGTTCCCCATAAGGCGAATGGCAGAACCATCAGCAACCATTGCCGGATTATCAACATGAAGCGATCCAGCCAGCTCGTTTTTTAAGATCCGGTGAAATATGCACGAATGAAATGTTTTGGCCCTGGCGACGCAAATCACGCCGAAGGATGGCACGCATCATTATCGAAGGGCCAATCACTGGTTCTACGCGCAAGCTTGTACTTAAGGCACTTAAGCAAGTTGAGGATAGGGAATTTCCCGCCCTATTACTTCGGATAGACAGTCCTGGCGGCACAGTAGGAGACAGTCAAGAAATCCATGCAGCCTTGATAAGACTGCGAGGCAAAGGGTGTCATGTAGTTGCCAGTTTTGGCAACGTGTCAGCCTCTGGGGGAGTCTATGTGGGCGTAGCTGCCGAAAAAATTGTTTCCAATCCAGGCACTATCACTGGTTCAATTGGCGTAATACTTCGTGGGAATAACCTCTCAAAATTGCTTGAGCGAATAGGAATTCGTTTTGAGACAGTTAAAAGCGGAACATTCAAAGACATCCTTTCTCCAGATAGGGCCCTCACTCCCGAGGAGCGACAACTACTTCAGTCTCTAATTGACAGCAGTTATGAGCAATTCGTAACAGCTGTCGCAGAAGGTCGCCAATTAAGTCATGAAACCGTGCGAAGTTTTGCAGATGGCAGAGTTTTCACTGGTACCCAGGCAAAAGAACTTGGCCTAGTAGACGAGCTAGGAGACGAAGATCATGCATTAAAGCTTGCAGCCAAATTGGCTGATCTGGATGAAGAGAACATTCGCCCAATCACCTTGGGGAGTCCTAAGAAAAAGCTCATGGGGTTACTCCCAGGAGGAACCATTCTTTCCAACCTCTTTGATCTTTTAAATATGGAACTTGCCAACAGCGGGCAAATCCTCTGGCTTTTCCGCCCTTGATTTATGGCCCTACAAAATAAAAACCATTGCTTGCGAGGCTTGAGAGGAGCAACCACAAGCCAAGACAATTCGGTTGCTGCAATTGAAAAAGCTGTAGCCGAATTGGTAACCGAGCTGGTTAAACGGAATGAGATCAAGCCCGAACAAATTGTCTCCATAACTTTTTCTGTAACTGCAGATCTAAATGCTTGCTTTCCCGCTGCAATTGCGAGGAAACAACCAGGCTGGGAACACGTTGCCTTACTAGATTGTCAACAGATGGCTGTTGAAGGAGATTTAAACCATTGCATTCGAATACTTGCCCATGTTTGGCTTCCTCCTGAACAAATTCCACAACACCCTTACCTTGAAGAAGCAACTCTTCTCAGACCAGACAGGTCAAAAAAAACCTGACACCTCATTGGCCGGCCTAAGACACGAGCCGTAAAACAAAAGCTCCAAGGAGAATGCTCTTGCTCTTATCAATAGAAAAACTCCTCAAAATTTCAACATTGCCTTTAAAAAAATGGTTCTCCCACGTTCTTCATTCAACCTATTTAGTTTCACCGCTCTTGGGATAAGTGCTGGGTTACTAGGAACGTTCGCAACTATTGAATCAGTCAATTATCAAAACAAGGCACTTGCCAGTCCCTCACTTCTAGAATTCCGCTGGGACAATTCGAAGAATTACAAAAAACTCTATTACTGGCAAAGTTCAAGTGAAAGGAGAGACCGTTCAACTTATTACCTTGTAATTCGTCCAACTGATAGACGAACTGCCACACTTAAATTAAAAATAACTTTCCCAGAATATTTTGATGCCAAAATCTCAGCTAAAAAGCTAAGTCTTTGCAAGGTGAGCCTGGGAGGGATGCTTGCTCGCACAAGATGTCTAGAAAAAATTCCAGCTGTTATAGAGGTGGCAGATGACCAATCATCTATAGAGGTTTTCCCAAACGACCCTATTCCTGAAGATGAATCGTATGCAGTGGTAATGAAAATCTTCAACCCAGATCAAAGTGGAATGTTTCAGCTGAATGCAATGGCACAGGCGCCTGGGGACGTACCCGTTACGCGTTATTTAGGTAGTTGGAACTTTACGATTGACTGAACTGATAAATTACTCAATTACCGAGGCCTGACTCACAAGCAGATCGATGACTAAAAGAACCCTTGGAGGAACTAGTCGCAAAAGAAAGCGCGTTTCAGGATTCCGTGTGAGAATGAGGTCCCACACTGGCCGCAGAGTAATCAGGAGCCGTCGTAAAAGGGGTCGCTCAAGACTGGCCGTTTAAGTTTTGATTTTGTGAGATTATCAATTTTCAAAGTCAAGTCTTTACTCAAGTCTATTGCTGATGGTTTTACCTGAATCAATGCGCCTAAAGGGTTACAGGTGTTTTGATCACCTTCATCGTTCAGGCACTCGCTATCACGGTTCATTGATGGTTCTTAGAGTCGCAAAAGCAAGGCCTCAACTTCTTAGCAACTCTCCCAAAAAGGAGAGTGCTCAACCCTGTAGATGCGCAGTAACTATCAGCAACAAAGTGAGTAAAAGAGCTGTTGTTCGTAATCGACTTAGACGACTTCTTCATGACCATCTCAGTGAAAGGCTTGCATCAAAGACTGATCTGTCCAACAGCTGGGCACTATTAAGCCTTAAACCCCATTCTTCAGAAGTTGAAACCAACCCCTTACTTGAAGAATGCGACAGATTGCTTCGTAATGCAGGTTTTTTATTATGACTACAAGGTCCTCAGAGCAGATCTTTTACGAAGGCGGTCCAGCCAAAGGTGATCTAATAATCAACCTCCTGGCAGGATTTACGCTTATAGGCCTCCCATTCACTTTCGGTGCATTGGTAAGAGCACTCTGGCTCCGCTTCGTTATCACAAGCCGAAGAGTTTCTGTCACTGGAGGATGGCTCGGTAGAGACAAAACACAAGTGGTTTATAGCCAGATCAAAGAAGTTCGAGCAGTTCCACGAGGTCTTGGTTCATGGGGAGATATGGTTTTAATCCTGAAAGATGACGCAAAACTTGAGTTACGATCTTTGCCGCGCTTCCGAGAAACTGAGAAGTACATACTTGAAAGAATTAATCGACCAAGTACAAAAGTTTCAGCCAAGTATGTTGAAGGCTTTGCTGCATGATTCAAAGGTCCAGATTTTTGCGCCCGCAAAGCAGATCTTGATGCAAACTGGCATCACCTTTCCCCTCACCCTCAGAAATACACCGTGATCGGATACATCTCCGACAACCTGCTCATCCCAATCCTGGACTTCTTCTATGGACTAGTACCCAGCTATGGATTAGCAATTGTCGCTTTAACTGTGGTTATTCGACTGGCATTGTTCCCTTTAAGCGCTGGCTCTATCAGAAGTGCGCGAAGAATGCGCATAGCCCAGCCAGTAATGCAAAAGCGCCAAGCTGAAATCAAAGCCAAATACGCAAGCAATCCTCAAAAACAGCAAGAAGAGCTTGGCAACTTAATGAAGGAATTTGGCAGCCCCCTTTCGGGCTGTCTCCCATTATTAGTGCAAATGCCAATACTCTTTGCTCTGTTTGCAACCTTAAGAGGATCTCCCTTCGCAGATGTACCTTACTTAGTCAATATGAAGGTTCTGCCAGCAGATCAAATAGCAACAGTTGAGCCGAAACCATTCACTAGTCCTAGGCATTCGATTTTTGTAACAGAAACGGACCATATTCCAGTCATAGCTGCCCTTCCAGGCGGAACCAAGATCGGAGCTGGAGACTCTGTTCAAATAAACCTTCAAACAACAACCGGTGAAAATTTCAGCAACGTACTTTCAAAGTATGAACAGGGCTCGAAATTTACTCCTAGTTGGCGAGTAGCCAAAGGAGAAGATTTAGTAAAAGTCTCTGTCGATGGCAAGGTGACCGCACTCTCTCCTGGCGATGCCACAATTGAAGGGAAGATCCCAGGTTTGGCTGCCAAGAGCGGGTTTCTTTTCATAAAAGCACTAGGTCAAGTCGGCTTCTATGTCGATGGGGCAATCAACTGGGACATCGCAATCCTTGTCGCAGGGTTTGGGATAACCCTGCTTATTTCACAAGCCATCTCAGGCAGAGGCATGCCTGTAAATCCTCAGCAATCAACTGCCAACAAGATCACTCCAATAATGATCACGGGCATGTTCCTTTTCTTCCCATTACCTGCTGGGGTACTGCTATACATGCTGATAGCAAACATTTTCCAAGCCTTACAAACCTTCCTACTAAGTCAAGAAGCACTTCCAGATAACCTTCAAAAGATTCTTAATGACCAACTATCTCAAAAAACCGAGAGTGCAGTCGTAACTACTTCAGCAGGGGTAACAGATCGCCTACCTTTCGAACCCAAAAGCGGCAAATGATTCATGAGCTTCAACCAATTCAAATTCAGGAATTGAAAGCTCTATCTGTTCCAAAGGTTTGGAATTTAGAATGTCATTTAAATAACTTACCCTCACTTACACCAATTAGAGGGACCATTAGTGCCAAATTCAATGTCAATACCATTACAGTAAAAGGAGATATAAAAACAATCATTAGTCTCTCTTGTGATAGGTGCCTAGGTGGATATAACTATAATCTCAATTTTCAAGAAGAAGAGTTAATCTGGATTGGGAGCAAAATATTAGATAAAAACAATTTAGAGGATCATCTTCAACAAGATGAACTAATGGAAAGACTTGATCCCCATAGCAGCTTTGATCCTCAACGCTGGATATTTGAACAACTGAGCTTGCGATTGCCCTTTGTCAAACTTTGTGGGGCAGATTGCCCAGGTCCATCAAAACTCCAAAAGCAAGAGAGCTCTAACCTTTTTAAAAAAGATGCAAAAGAATCAATAACAATTGATCCTCGTTGGAACAAACTTAAAAAGCTGCTTTAAGAATGAAAAGCTGGGATAATCACTTAGATCTTTTAATTCGAGCCAGAACTCCCCTTATCTGGATTCGGAGTAGCGAAGAAGAGCGCGTAGAGGTCCTATTACAACAGGCATCTGAGAGACTTCAACCTCGTCGTCTCGCAAGCTGGGATTTCATAGAAGGTCTAAAAGGAGTCCCTAACTCAGAAGGACTTGGGGCAAGGCAACCGATGATCGTCCTTCAGTGGCTACAAAAGCTTGGTCCAAATAGCCCAACAATATTGCTTGTAAAAGATTTCCATAGGTTTTGCGAAGACGCTGGGATAGCTCGCATGCTTAGAAATCTTTCTGGACAACTCAGGCATCAACCCCACACTGTTGTCCTTTGTTCAGGTCCCTGGACTCCTCCCAGTGACCTTGATGATGCTTTAACAATTCTCGATCTTCCCCTACCAAAAGAACCAGAGATAAGAATCCTTCTGAGCAATATTGCCAAAAGTAGTGGGAGTCCTTTAAACGGAGATGTCCTTGAAGAACTAACTCATGCATGTGGCGGTCTTAGCGAAGCAAGAGTTCGCCAAGTCGCTGCTAGAGCACTAGCACAAAGAGG
>QCKL01000034.1 GCA_003215355.1 Prochlorococcus sp. AG-409-O23 | reverse complement strand
GACAGATTTATCAGTCGCACTCCAGCAAGAGGAGCCCGAGAAAGGAGAAAAGGGGTTCAAACAACTTCATCAAACATGAAATTTCCGGGAATGGCCAATTAAGAGCGGCCATAACGGCACAGTTTCATAGGCTTTTCAATCCAGTATTTGCAATGGGTTTGCCAAGCAGAATTCGCGGACGCAACACCATTAATCGCCAAAAAGGACAATCTGCAAAGCTAATCACATTGACATGCCGAGAATAAGTAGCTAGTACACCAGTACTCTCTTGAAAAAAATGCAGAGTCGTTCAAGGCAAGAAGTAAGCGGCTGGCTGATCAGCCCAGAAGGCAACTGGTGTTATCGCTTTCACCGTGATCCGAAATCCTGGCAACGCTATCCATTCGTCTTTGTCGACAAATGGAGTGCTCAACCTGATGGCACACCCTCTCAAATGAAAGACAGAAGCAAATTGCCTCTAGATGATGCACTTGAGTTATGTGGCCAGATGCTTCTAGACGGTTGGCAAAAACTCTCCAATCAATTTGGCGAGGCTCCAGACGCAGAAGTCGCTAAAGAGGTCAAAGCATGAACCAAATGGAACTCGCCAAGGCTTTAGCTAGAGCTCTTCTCGAGAATGAGAAAAGGGGAAAGGCTAAGAGCTTTAGCTCCTTGAACTCTCTTCGCAGCTATTTCTCCGCAATGAGCATGGAAGATCTTCTAGGAATCGCTACTCAAAATGGGATTACTAATTTTTAAATATCAGCCTTCAAAAAGGTTAATTGCCAGCCATGTTTTATCTACATGAACCACACTGATTAAATCTTAATAGTACTAATGAATGAATCTCACCATAACCACAAGAGCTGATTTTAGCTTACAAAAAATCCTGGAAAAGAGTTTTATTAATTAGCGATGGCATCAATAAAGCTCTTGGAAAGATTAGGCAATGAATCACCGCTCCATTCCTGGAGAGTCTTCATCATTGGACATCTACCCGTAGCTTGGACTGCTTCCCGCATTTCCTCACCGCTTAAAACATGTTCACCAAGCAAGATCTTACTAATGAGTTCCATATCTCCATGATGTTTTTTTGAGATCTCTACTAGTTCCTTTAAAGCATCTTCGGCCAAGATACCTTTTGAGTTAGAGATTTCATCAAAGTACTTCCTGGCAACATCAGTATATGCCTTGGCACCATCATCAGTAAATCTCTTTTGCCTAACTCCACTTTCAAGGAGAGCTTGAATAACATCCTCTAGAGATGAAATCCTCTCTTCAATTGATCTACCTTCATCTCCAGATACTGCCTTCGATAAAACAATCGTCACAAATTCGGTGAGCGTTTTCCCCGTCCTAATTGACTGACTCTTAAGCTTCTTTAAAAGCTCAGGGGCAATATTAATGTTGAGCTGTGACCTGGCCAAATTGATTGCGACCCAAACAAAGATGATATTAATCGTTTATTTGTATGATCAAAACTTTGTTTAATACATCTTTTAAAGGACTGAACCAAAAAAAATCAAGGCCCCATATGTGTAATCAAAAGCCTGCAGAAGAAATAACCTAGTCATTCAAGCAAGAGTACAAGAGTAAACGACCGATTTCATTCATAAAGAGCCAACTACATTCTCCTGTCAGTCAGGCCATTATTGGGACCACGTTTGGTCAATACGGAAAAATCCAAAAAATCCTTTGCCTCATCACTGACATCGATCATCCCATCGGCCCAATGGGTCTTCTAGTCATTAGCCTTATTCATTTTCTGCTTTGTCATCCACCCCACAAACCCGTTAATGAATTAGTAAAACTGAAACCAAAAAATGTTTCATTGATGCAAGGTCCTGGTGCAAAAGCCCTAGTTTTTGGCACTCTGCAAGGCCTAATCGCGTCAGGGCTATCAAATTACGGGAAAATCATGTAAGGTCTCATGAATTTTATTTGGCAAATTGGAGTTTGACCTACTAGCAATTGGTTTTTCCAGTGTTTTTGCACTTGGTGGAATGTGGGTGCTTATCTCCAGCTTTGACGATGATGACGATGAAGACGGTGGTGGTACTGGCTCACCTGTTTATGAGCCGACCTACGCAGCAAGCCCCGCTTAGTAACTAAATAACGAATGCTCAAAGGGGACATCATCTACAAAAACTGTGTTAATGATGCCGTAGACAACTTGTCTCATTTCTTGCAGTATCTGGGTCTAAATGATTAGGGAGTGGAATCCCCCCTGGAGTTGAGTAATTGGCACTGGAGACTTAAGAAAGCTAAAAAATCCTTGATATACCTGCTGTCTCACGTTTGAACGACCTAAAAGCCACAAGAGTTTTCTTCGTCGAAGAACACTTTTAGAGCTATTCAATACGGAGATAGCGCGGAAGGGATATAAGAGCTCTGTAGCGATGCCTCCATTAACAACAGAGCCATGAATCAATAGCAGGACGTTAGGCAGAGAGGCACCTTTTAAATTCAGCGACCTAATTAGCTAAAAATCATTCAGAATCACTAAATGCTTACAAGACCTGATTGAGATTGACTTTCAGCCAAGATCACTTCGTTTCCACAGCTCAACTAGTCAACTGAAAAAGTTTTGCGAGCCCTGTTATTCCAACCCTTTAGACAAGGAAGTCTTTGTCGACGTAGACATTTGCTCAAGATCAGTTATCAGCTCCTATATCTCTCAAGTCAATCTTGAAACAGACCTTTTTAGCAGTAACCAATTAATGCTCGTCAACTCAACTCTCTTTATCCACTATTAGGTTGACGTAACAACAATATGCTACATATGGAATAGGTGACTCATTTTAAATGTCTCAACTAACAATCAAAGTTAGCGCTAAGGCAGATGCCTTAATCGCTCAACTACAAAAACAAATTTTCAACCGCCGTCGCAAGAAGATCACTGCTGCAGGAGTAGTGGAGTCTTTGGTTGAGAGTGGTGCCAAGTCTCAGTCTGATAAACGTTTTGCTACCTCCTGGAAAAACTTAATCAAGGACATCGAGAAAGCAGCCAAAGTCTCTGAGGTCCATGGCAATAAGCCAGCAAACCTCTCAGAAGAAGAATGGGCAATTGTGCTATCTCATCGCACACGCAAAGGGTCTACAACTACTCGCAAAGCCCCTGTTAAACGTGCAGCCAAAACAAAAGTAGCAACCACCAAAGCAAAAGCTTCGCCAGCCAAAAAAGCTGTGGTCAAAAAAGCAGCTCCTAGTAAAGCGGTTTCCACAAAAGCTTCAGCAACAAAGCGAATTGCCAAAGCTTCCTCTCCAAGACCCGCCAGGCGCGCAAGAAGAGCCAAGACAGCGGTAGGCGCAAAGGCCTAAGTAAAACCGACAGCTAGAGCCGTCAACGCGGGTTGAGAGGTGCAATCCCTCTCTCTAGCTATTTGCATGCATCATCCAAACAACCTAAGAGTGATTGAGACGGATTAGAAAGGGAGTTCCTTTATTAGTTTGGCTAGATGTCGAAGAGAAATTGGACAAAAGGCTGGAAATTAAATATCCATGCACCTGGAACTGGAGCAGCTTTAATTATCTTGGCACTAACTCAAATACCTGTAGCCATCAAAACTACTGCCGAACTGGCTTGTATAGGAGAAGTTTCAAACCAACTATGGAAGCAAAGCCAATCGCATAAGGGAGTAAACGTGATAGCAGTCCAAAGATGTAATGGTGGCGGTTCATAGCGCAATCAACACTATGATTGGACCCGAAATAAACGTTAATGTCGATTCCTATGACGAATCAGAAGAAAGCCTGAACGATATATATCCGGATGACGAAGATCGATCGTATTTCCCTATAGAGGAATCAAAGCCACCTCATTATTAACATTGAAAGACTTCTCATAGCAGACGCAAGCTTGGCCTTAATCAGTCGCCTCTGAGATCCAAAACAATTCCCTGAGACTCATTGCAATCAGATTGAGATCTTCATCGATAAATGCTGCTCTCCAAACAAAGGCTCGGCAAGTCTCCAATGGGCAAATAGGTTCATTTGTATGAGAGATCATTGTGATCCCCCTCTAAAGAGAAATCCTTTACTTTTGTTCCTGAAGAAAGAGCTAGCAGTTTGAATAAAAAAAACACGTCTTTTTCACCTCTAAAAGGTTGCAAATCAGTTCCGCATTCTGGACTCAATGGGAAAGCTCTATTGGTAGGAATGGAGGACATCCCAAGCAAGTCAGCCATAACTAAGGTCGTGCCCGAAAGATGCTTCACACGACAAACAACTACATCCTTTGCCTACCTTTTGCAGTCACTCGTCATTCAGACAGCCGTCGTTTGGATAGGGCTCACCATCCCTCAAACAAAACTAATGATTCCGATTTGGATTCTCTATGCCTTTTTGTCAGGAACCACTGCGATGGGTTTTTGGGTTATAGCTCATGAATGTGGTCACGGAGCTTTCTCAAATAATCGAAGGTTGCAGACAATTGTTGGCTATGTATTGCATTCGATACTCCTAGTCCCTTATTTCTCCTGGCAGCGTTCTCATGCTATTCACCATAGATTCACTAATCACATATCCGATGGGGAAACCCACGTGCCCTTGGTAATAGGTGGCAACGGCATTAGCGAACAAGCCGGCGGAGAAAAAGAGTTGGCACTCTCAAGAGCAATAGGCAAAACCAAATACGGATTTATTCAGCTAGTACTTCATCTTATTTTTGGTTGGCCTGCATACTTATTAGCGGGTAAAACAGGTGGACCAAGATACGGCATATCAAATCATTTCTGGCCAAGAGCACCTTTCTCAAGAAAACTATGGCCGTCGATCTGGTCGAAAAAAGTTTGGATCTCCGATTTTGGAGTTGGATTGACACTAATAGGACTTTTTATATGGGGATTCAAGTGCGGGATAGCATCTGTCACCACGCTATACATAGGCCCCTTATTAGTAGTCAACTGTTGGCTCGTCTTATATACATGGCTTCATCACACAGACACTGATGTGCCCCACCTGGCAGATTCAGAGTTCACCTTTATGAGAGGTGCATTCCTTTCCATAGATCGCCCTTATGGCAGGCTACTTAATTTCTTACATCATCAAATTGGTTCTACTCATGTTATTCATCACATAGCACCTGGCATTCCCCACTACCACGCAAAAGAGGCAACTATTGCCATTAAAAAAGCTTTTCCAAAGCCATATCTTTATAGTCCTACTCCAATCCATAAAGCCCTCTGGAATATTTCATCAAATTGCATTGCTGTCAGAGCAGAAAAAGGAAGTTCCAGATATATATGGCAACAATCTTGATCTTCCCTAATGTAAATGCGGAATCAATCAGTAGCAACTCAAGTTTTTAAGAATAGAACAGCTTTTCCAATCTCTTTTTGATTTCATTAGTTTGATTCAGGTTCACATCAAACCGTTCATTGCGACCATTTTTTAAGGTCAGACTTATCCACCAGACCTGAAGTACTAGGAACAGGAATCCGACAAAGCCTAGTGCGATATGACCACCATTAATATGTTCCATTAGTTTAGTTTTTAGTACAAAGAATTTAGTCTAAAAAAATCATTTATCTTTGTCATTCATATTAAACCATCCGTCTTCCTTCATCCCTCTTCGAACAGCCGTAAAAAGTGCCCCAAAGAAAAACGCTCCAATTCCAGCGAAGAGCGCCAAAGACAACAATGGCCTAATGCCTGAAACTGCCGTGCTTTGGATAGCAGGGTCAAATGGATCCATAAAACCATTAAAGACCTAAATGGCCAATTGCCACGAAAACTGTTGATCTCTTTTGCATTAATCAGGATCTATCCTTTTTGAACTCGCTTCAATGTTTTGAGGACTTTTCTCGTGACAGGGTCTAACAGAGGAATAGGTTTGGAATATTGCCGACAATTAAAAGCGAGAGGAGAGGAAGTCATCGCTACATGCAGAACTTCATCTTCAGAGCTGGATAACCTTGGTATAAGAGTCGAGTCTGGAGTTGAAGTCTCATCAGAGGATTCATTGCTAAATCTAAAAAACAATCTAAGTGGTATCAAAATCGATGTCTTAGTAAATAATGCAGGCATTGCAGAGCATAATTCAATTGAAAAACTTGATATTGAAAGCCTGGGACGCCAATTCCTAATAAATGCTGTAAGTCCTTTGGCAGTCACTCATGCATTGCTTGGAAATTTAAAAGGTGGATCAAAAGTAATATTCATGGCGAGTCGAATGGGTTCTATTCAAGACAACAAAAGTGGGGGTTATTACGGATACAGGATGTCAAAAGCGGCACTTTGCATTATGGGTAAATCTTTGTCTATTGATTTAGCCCCTCGAGGGATAGCTGTTGCTTTGTTGCATCCAGGGCTAGTAAGTACACGCATGACTGGCTTTACCTTGCAAGGGATAACTCCAACGGAATCCGTCCAAGGACTTCTAAAAAGGATAGATTCACTGACCATGAAAACCTCAGGTTCTTTTTGGCACTCAAATGGAGAGATACTTCCTTGGTAGTGGACGAGCTTCAATGCCGTCAGGGTTTTTATCGCAATATCTTCGAGAGTAAATAAAAAACACCTAAGAGATCTTTCACAAAGAAGGACCTATTAGATGTTAAATATTCTGAGGTTATCTATTGATAAGCTCAAATATATGCAGCCTTAAACAGGAAGATATATGAAAAATAAAGAGAGTTTGCGCTAGGCGATTTCGCCCAGAAAGCTTTACTGAAAACCTAATAGAGACTCTTTTCTATGAACTTAGCGTCGGCGACGGATAACAATCTTCACACTCCGCAACATTATGCGTTACAGTTCTTTACAAGTCGGACTCATCCGGCTTCGTCCCTTCCTAAGCCTTCTCGAGCCATCTTCTAATGAAGCAATCTTCAAAGATCCAAAAAGTCGAGCCTGAAAAACTTATTGCTGAGCGCATTAACGGATGGGCTGCAATGCTGGGCTTCTTCGCTGCAGTAGGTGCATACCTAACTACAGGTCAGATTATTCCTGGCGTTATTTAACAGGTAACAATCATGTCATCTTCCTCTTTAATCACAACAGAAGACGGCGGTCGCCAAAACATGTTCGCGACTGAAGCACGTCCTCAGCTGGTAGAAAACTACACCAGTTATTCCATTGAAGCTGAAAAGGCTAATGGTCGCTGGGCAATGATCGGGTTTATTGCCGCAATTGGCGCTTATGCAACTACCGGTCAAATCATTCCTGGAATCTTCTAATGCAAAGGTACTGGGAAAATGCAGAACTAATCAATGGCCGTTTAGCCATGATTGGTATAGCCGCAGCAACCATTAATTACGGTTTTTTTGGTTGGATAATGCCGGGATTCTTTTAAAACCTCTATTCAAACTTCCAAACCAATCATGAACGAAAACGCAGAGCTCCTAAACGGACGTTGGGCAATGATCGGCATCTTCGCTGCTCTAAGCACTTACGCATTCACAGGACAAATCATTCCTGGTATTTTCTAAAACTTCAACCCTTAATCTCATGAAAAAAAATTTAAAGCCTCAGAACTATCAACCTCAATATGTCGCAATTGATGTTCTTCTTGGTAGAGCAGCAATGTTGGGCTTCATGTTTGCATTAGGTGCATATCTAACTGCAGATATTGTAATGCCAAGTGTTATTTAAAGGTCCTAATTAACTAAATCAATTCAAACTTCCAAACCAATCATGAACGAAAACGCAGAGCTCCTAAACGGACGTTGGGCAATGATCGGCATCTTCGCTGCTCTAAGCACTTACGCATTCACAGGACAAATCATTCCTGGTATTTTCTAAATTCATGGAATTCAACCCTTTCAAGCCTTTGCAGCAATTTACTCAAAGGCTCTACAAAAAATCTAATGGATTTAGTTTTTGGCTTGTGCCCCAATGAGCATTGGCAAACTATTTATAGAAGCAATTGCAACTGGGGTAATTTCAGAGGCTGAATTGCACTGGATAACTTCTAACCAGTTAAGGTTTTCAAGATGTGAGCAAGCCACAGCTTTAAAGCTAGGTCGACTGGTTGATTCTGGGGAAGTCCATCTAGGATGCAGGATATAAATTTTATGGCAATAGGTTCCAAAAAAAACGGATTAAATCAGAGTAGAATTGGGAGCTAGTATCGACTTAAATTGATATCTACTCCCAATTTCAGACTAAACATTTTTGATGTTTTTAATTTCTCAAATTGGCTAGATACCAGATTAAAAACATCTATCCAAGAAAGACCTTTTTCATTACTATTTCCTAAAATTTATTAGGCACTGACACGGTTGGCTATAATGAATCCTAGCAGGATAGTATAAGAGTAACTTTTCAATACTGCAATTTACATAAAATATTTATTACTAGCAGTTACGTAAACTATTTTAGTCTTAGTAAGAGTTTGCGAGAGGGGGCAAGGCAGGAGTGTTCTGATTATAAATTTCTATTTTCAAGAGTGCTTATTAGGTAAGCAAATCAGGAACAGTATTATCTCCCCTATAGCTCCACAATTGATTATCCATAACCTCCTGTGATCTATCACCTTGAGTCATATTTTTAATCTGCTCAATCGACAGTTTCCCTCCCGTATAAACAGCCTCAAGAGTACCTTTTGCATAAATGCCTACGCCATCAACCCCTCTTGCTGTCGTATTTGCAAAAGATAAATCTCTAGAGAAAACACCAAGAATTTTAATTTCATCAGTCGAGTCAAGTCCTTCAATAAAGTCTGCTTTCTCTCCATTAGGACTATTTCCTGCTTTGCCATACCACCAATTTGTCAAGTATTGATCTGATTTGATCGCAATTAGATCAGATGCGCCATCAACTTGTGACTTATAAGTATTCCACCCAAAGTCACCATGTAGTTCATCAGCACCTGCTCCACCATGTATCACATCTCTTCCATTCCCGCCATGTATCAAGTCGTCTCCATTACCACTCTCTAAGACATCCCAACCTGCCAGACCTCTCAAAGTATCACTTGCATTTCCACCATAAAGTACTGAGCCAACTTTTGCATCAGCAGATCTATCCCCCGCGGCTTTAGATTGCTCTGCTTGCAATAATCCTCCATCATCAGAAGCCTCAGATAATTTATTTACGGTGACCTGATCGCCCCAAGTAGAGGTTTCTATATGCCAAATATCCTTATCATTTGCTTCCTGCATCTTTTCTATATCTGCAAGTGTATAAGTAACATATTCTTGCTTGTCATAATCATAGTATTGAGATACCCCTGGCTGAAGAACAACACCTGAAGACAAAGTTTTGGCACTATTTTTCTTGGAATTTGCCTTTTGAATATCTAATATTTGTTTTTCTGTATAAGTAACATATTCTTGTTTGTCATAGTCATAGTATTGAGAAACTCCTGGTTGAAGCAAAATTCCAGAAGTT
>QCKL01000033.1 GCA_003215355.1 Prochlorococcus sp. AG-409-O23 | reverse complement strand
TGAGCCAGAAGATGCATCTTGCATTTCCTTTGCCTCTAATGGAGAAAGAATTTTTCAAAGTGTTGATGGATTCCCTGCATTATTAAGCGACCCATGGCTTAATGCGCGCCTAACTACTCTTCATGCTTGTTCAGATATTTGGGCTTGTGGGGCAAGAGTTGATTCTGCTCAGGCCTTAATTAGCTTGCCAGTTGTTATGGAGAGTGTTCAGAAAGAATTGCTTGCACAAAGTCTTGCTGGTATCCAATCTGCTTTAGAACAACAAGGTGCGACATTAATAGGGGGTCATACGTTGGAGGCTAGAAGCGTTGCACCTGTCCCTGAAACTTTAGGAATCCAAATTGCACTAACAGTAAATGGATGCTTGAAGAAAGGCCAGCTTGCATGGGCTAAGGGCCAATTGCAATCAGGAGATGTCTTGCTATTGAGCCGAGGCTTGGGGAGTGGTGTTCTTTTTGCGGCTGCTATGGCTGGTAAAGCTTGCCCTCAGGATATAGATGCAGCAATTTCAGAATTAAATATTAGCCAACACATAGCTTTGGAAAAGTTGTTGGGAATACAGATGAAGTATCCAGGAACTGAAATCATTCATGCTTGCACTGATATCACGGGATTTGGTTTACTTGGCCATCTGGGCGAAATGCTTCGAGTTACTAATCGACGTAGAAACAATGATGGATTGAGCGCTCTAAAAATTAAATTGGAAGTGGATTCGATCCCTTCTCTTCAAGGAGCATTGTCTTTGCTCAAGAATGGTTATTCGAGTACTCTCGCTCCAGCAAATCGTTCGGCTTGGAAATTGCTTGAAGCTAATGAAATGAAATCTGCCTCTGTCGATTTGATTCCTCTAGCCAATAAATATAAATCCAAACAATATCAGGCAATTAGAGAGTTGATAATTGATCCACAGACATGCGGGCCTTTGGCAATAGCCTGCGATGCTAAATATGTTGCTGAGATACTTTCTAGTAGCCCCTGGAAAAGGATTGGTATAGTTCAATTGTCTAGGGATTGAATATTTTATCAAGGACTTATCTTGAAGTTAAGATCAATTATTTGCATCTAATCTATCAATATATTCATGTCTTAGCCTCTCTAGCTCAACACCTAGCTTGGGGCCAGGCTCCCATCCATTCTCTATTAATTTCTTGGGAGATATGGGTGATTTAGCAAGTCTCCACCGTATAAACCAACGTAGTAACTTACGCCAAATAGGTGAACCGCTGCATATTACGATGGCTACAGCTTGAGCACTCCACTCATTCCCTTCTAGTTCACGACACCATGTAGAAGGTGGCCAATTTAGATATACTTTGTCCTTATTTAATATGTGCAAGAATTCTTCTAACTTGCATTTTTCAATTAATAATTTTTGCTGATGGGACGGTAGCTGCAACCTTGCCCCTAGCTCTGCAGGGTTTGAGGATCCTGCAATGAATACAGTGAGTGGATCTAGCCCTAATTTTGAAGCCCAATGCAATCTTCGATTGTGTTTTTTGTCTTCTTGAAGCTGTTTGTCTAGCAATAAAAGTGCACCCCATTGCTGAAGACATTTAAGAGCTTCTTGCCATGGCTCATTGTTAAGTAATAACTCCATTTCCATCCTTAGCCTTGTGCCTAGTGCTGGTGGGGCGAGTTCAGGCTTGTCTCCTGGCTTCCATTCCCAAGGCCATGCTATTAATGTTTGCTTTACTTGATTGAGGGATTCGGTAGATAGTTCGAAATTAAGTCGAGCGGCATAACGTGCGCCTCTAATAATTCTTGTTGGGTCTTCTTTAAAACTTTTAGAATGGATAAATCTAAGTTGCTTTGAATCTAAGGAATCTCTTCCATTAAATGGATCTATTAACTTAAGATTTGATAGTTCTATTGCCATTGCATTTACAGTAAAGTCGCGTCTATAAAGGTCATTTTCTAATAAGCTTTTAATTACCTTAGGGTTGTATCCAGGGGCAAGATATTTCTCTATTCTTGCACTCGCGATGTCTATTGAAAAACCGTCTAACTTGATCTCCGCTGTGTCGTAAACAGTATGTATTGTGAACTGACCTAATCTCTCTTCCCCTAGTTGGTCTTGAATTATTTTCGCCAGGTCTGACGCAGATCCTTCTACAACTAAATCTAGATCGGGAAGATAGTTTAATTGTTTCTTGTGGAGCTTATGAAGGATTACATCCCTTACCGCGCCTCCGACTACAGCAATACGAGAAATTTTTGCAGTCTTGGTTGCTTTTATTATCTCCATTAGGAAACCCTTAGGGATAGCCGCGATCTCTTCGAATTCTGATAATTGCTTATTCGTTATCTCCATTTTGGTGGGAGCAAGGAGCCTTAGTTCATCATCCGTAGTTTCATGTTTATTATTTCTTATTCGTCTTTAGAGAGTTCTATTGGAGCAAGTCTTGGGTCCAAAATCTTGGGCCCCATACCCTTGAATTTGACCGCGATTGATATTTTTTCTCCATTCCCAAAGGTGTGAGTCACTTCGCCTTCTCCAAAACTTATATGCCTTACCCGGTCACCTACAACCCATTGCTTTCCAGGAGCTGGACCAGCATTCATTCTCCTGACTGCATTGCGAGCAATACCTGCGTCCCCTCCAGATTTGATAAACCTGTTTTCTGAACGATCAACTCGAGTGAGACGATCTAAACGATTATCTCTCCTTATCGCAGCACCTCCAGAAAGAGGGATTTCACCTTCCAAAAGGTCTTCTGGAATCTCAGATAGAAATAATGAGGGGATGGCAGGCTCTCGCAATCCTCCCCACATTCGCCTTTCTGAAGCATGTGTAAGGAATAGTCGTTCTTTTGCTCTAGTTAGGCCGACATAACAAAGTCTCCTCTCTTCTTCTAATGCAGAGGGGTCATCAAGCGACCGGTAACTTGGGAAAAGGCCTTGTTCCATCCCTACAAGAAATACCACAGGAAATTCCAACCCTTTACTGCTGTGGAAGGTCATTAGAGTTACACGGTCTGCAGCTGTATCTTTATTGTCCGCATCACTTGCTAGAGCTGCGGTGGCTAAAAATCCTTCTAAATTACCCTCGTCATTTTCTTCCTGGTATTGCAAAGCTGCGTTAACAAGCTCTTGTAGATTTCGGCGACGTTCCTCTGCTTCATCAGTTGCTTCTACAATTAATTCATTAAAGTAGCCACTTTTTTCAAGGACTTGTTGAATCATTTCAGAAGGCTTTGATGTCTCAATATGACTTCGTAAATTATTAATTAATTCACTGAATTCCAAAAGTCCCTTAGCAGATCTTCCTCCAAGCGACCTTGCCGCTTCTGCATCATTTACAATCTCCCACAATGGTATTCCTAATTGATTAGCTGTATCAGCAAGCTTTTGAATAGTTGTTTTCCCTATGCCTCTTTTTGGGATGTTGATAATTCGAAGCAGGCTTACACTGTCAGCTGGATTAATCAGGAACCGTAAATAAGAAAGAATATCTTTTACCTCCCTTCTGTCATAAAACCTTAATCCCCCAACAACTATGTATGGAATACTCCATCTAACAAGAGACTCTTCTATTGACCTTGATTGGGCATTCGTTCGATATAGAACTGCAACATCACTCCAATTAACTTTAGCTTGCGAAGCCCCAATTATTCGGATTTGATGAACTACTGCTTCTGCTTCTGCTATCTCATCATCACACTTAGTTAATTTGATGAGCTCTCCTTTACTACGTGTAGCCCTCAACACTTTATCAATCCGTTCTTTGTTATGGGCAATGAGATGATTTGCAGCTTCCAGAATTGTGGAAGTAGATCGATAATTTTCTTCTAGCTTAACCATTGTATGAGTTGTTTCGTCTGGGGCGCTATCTCCAAAATCTTCTTGGAAACCCATAAGTATTCTGAAATCTGCAGCCCTAAAGCTGTATATGCTTTGGTCAGCATCACCCACTACAAATACAGATCGATTACTCCAGTTGACAAAGGATGAAGGCTCTTGGCCATTTGAGACAATTAATTTTATTAATTCATATTGGGTACGGTTTGTGTCTTGATATTCATCAACAAGAACATGCATAAAGCGTTTATGCCAATAACTCCTTACTCGTTCGCTCTGTTGTAATAATTGAACAGGAAGCAATAGAAGGTCATCAAAATCTAAAGCATTATTAGCTGCTAAAGCTCTGCGGTATAGCTTGTAAGTTTCTGCAATTAACTTACTTCTATGACCGTCAGACTGTTCTTCCAGTTCTTTTGGCAAGAGACCTTGATTCTTTGCATTACTGATAGCCCACCTCACTTTCTTCGGTTCAAAGCGCTTGGGATCAATTTGCATTTCCTGTGTAATAATTTCCTTTACAAGCCTTTGCGCGTCACTCTCGTCATATATAGAAAATTGCCTTGTCCAGCTGAGACCTTCAGCATCGCGAAATTTCTCAATATCAAATCGAAGTAGCCTCGCGAAAATTGCGTGAAATGTCCCTATCCATAGCTCTTTAATAATGCCTTGATAAATGTGAGAACGTAATTGTCTCTGATCAACTGTTGGAAGTGTGGACCAAGCCTGTCCAAATTGATTTTGCGCAAGCCTTTTTGCTAAAAGTACTTCTAATCTTTCTTTCATCTCCCTAGCTGCTTTATTTGTAAAAGTGACAGCAAGGATTTGTGAAGGGTCTACTTTATATTCTGTTATTAAATGAGCGATTCGATGAGTTAGGGCTCGAGTTTTCCCGCTGCCCGCTCCAGCAACTACTAATAGAGGCCCACTGTAATGATTTACTGCGCGACACTGAGCTTCGTTAAGACCTTCAAGAAAGGCGCTTTTCGACTCAGTCATTTCTTAGGTCCATTTTCTTTTCTTCCTAAAGGGCGACATTTTTTGATTCCTTTACGCTCATCCCCAAAGGGTGTGAGGGGTTGAGTAAGTCATCATAAGTTCCTGATGAGGCTACAAGCCCATCCTTTATCTCATAGATATGGTCACATTTGGAAAGCGTGTTCAGTCTATGAGCGATTACTAAAGTTGTACATCTGCGCCCAATGATTTCCAAGGAACTAATTACATCACTTTCAGTCTTTTCGTCTAGTGAGCTTGTTGCTTCATCTAAAACTAGAAATTTAGTTTTTCTATAAAATGCTCTTGCCAATGCCAGTCGCTGCCTTTGACCGCCAGAGAAATTAAAACCATTCTCTCCAACACATGTGTATAAACCATGAGGCATTTCAGTTATAAGTTCATATAATTGTGCAGCGCAAATAGCGTCCCACACTTCGTCATAATTAATTTCATCTTCTGAGCTCCCAAATGCAATATTTTCTATAATACTTGCGTCTAAAAGATGTATATTCTGTGGTACTTCTGAGCAACATCTTTGCCAGGCGGAGATATCTGAGGTTGCAAGAGGAATGCCGTCTAATTTTATTTGACCTGTTGTTGGCTCTAGATGTGAGAGGAGAATACTCGAGAGAGTTGTCTTCCCGCTCCCTGTTGGGCCCATTAAAGCAACTCTTGAGCCAACAGGTATGTTGATGGAAACTGACCTTAGGGCCGCTTGTTCTGATTCAGGATATCGATAACCTACTTTGTGTAGTGTGATTTCTCTTCTGGGAAATACGCCTTCAGGAGATAAACTTGCTTTAGATATAAATGCTCTTCTTGGTTTTGGTAATTCTAAATATGCTAAAGCTGAATCAACTTCAGGCAATGCACCCCTTAACCTAGTGATTGATTTAAATAGATCCTGAAGAGGCGGTGTTATTTTTACAGATGCAACTACAAACGTAGTCACAAAAGGTATTAGTGTTATTGCAAGATCTTCTCCACCCTTAGAACCAATCTGTGGAAGTAATGCTGCTGAGAAAATCAGTGTAATAGCTAAGGGCTCAATTACAAATCTTGGTACATCGGGAAGCAGCTTTGAAATCCATTCATAAGATTTAGCTGCTTCCCCAGCCTTTACAAACCTAGACTCAAAGTAATTACCCGTATGAGTTAAATGAATATCCCTTATTGAATAAAAAATCTGATTAAGTAGTGAACTTGCTTGTATATCGAGTCTTACTCTTTGATTAGAAGCATGCCTCAAATATGGTACAACAAGTGAAGATATGGCTAAAAATGCAATACCTAAAAGAGTGAGGAGCACTATTGCTTTTATTCCTAAAGTTAGTCCAAGCGCAATTGCCAGAAATAAAAGAACTATTGAACTAGATGCAATGGTTAGTATCGGGGCAATAATTAAATCAGAAACTCTCTGCATATTGGACATTATTTGTGCAGATATAGCAGAGTTTTTTGCTGTCAAGTAGTAGTCATATGGCTGTCCGATTATTCTTCCTAAAATTCTGTCTGATATATCCCTCCAGACTTGAGCAGTTAGCCTCTCTTGGAATACTTTTAACGAGAGCTTGATTGTTGACCCCAGCCAACTAAGAACTACAAATATAAGAACTAGCCACATGGCTTGATTGCCTAATGAGCCTCCAAAAACTTTTATTCCAGGGATAGCATCGTTTAGCTTTTGCCCTACAAGACTTCCTGCGAGGCGAGCAGCTACCGCAACAGTGGCTAGATCCAGTACGCCTGTAAATGCTGCGAGTGGGAGCACAGCCATCAGCGATCTGACGCGCCTTCGGGGAATAACCCGAAACAAACGTCTGAGCCGATGAACCGTCTGGCCTTTTAGAAGAGGCACTACGGAACGCCCAACTACTTTTCTGAACTTATTCCTTTAATAGTCAAATGTGCTTTGGATATAGCCAGTATTAGAACCGATCACATGTACAAACCCTCTACTTCTACTGCAAAAGAAGACAGTCGATAATTCTCCTTATTCAGAATGAATTCATTGAACGCTTTAAATTCATTGCTTAGGGTTTTCTTTCTTCTAGAGACTGCATTCATTTCTTTAAAGATTAGCTCTTCTCCCTTTGTTAATAGATGGTGATCTGATCCTTTCCTGTACTTAAAAGGCAACTACTATTTCTTATAAGTCTTATTCAGAATCGTTAATCTGCTTGTCTCGTTTATCTATTAATGTGGATAAGACTGCCTTGATTTGCTTTAATTCGGCATGATTTTCTAAAGCTGAATTGACTTTTTGTTCCGACATCTTGAGCTTTTTGGCAATATTTACCACTTCACTTTCTAATCGATCTCTATATGCAGAGAGTTCTTCAATCGAATCGTTGAGTTCCTCTGGTGTTGGCTTAAGCATTGCTTTCAAAAGGCCTTGGGACACATTTCAGTAGCTTAAGCAAGATGCTTGCAATCATTGAGTTTGCAGTTTTGTACTAATGAAGAAATGAGTGAATTGTAAAGATTAAATGTGTAGGAACCCTTTGACAGCAAGGCTTCTTGAAGAAAATTCTCCGCTCTAAGCTCATATGCCTGGGGATGAGATTTCAGTTACGAACCGTTGCGGACTCTTCTTTTATGTCGTGGGCTTTGAAATGCAAGGCGTAGGTTGTCTAGTGGTGCCTTCCCTTATGGATCAGAAGCACTTCAACATTTAACTGTTCCGGTTAGTCCGACTTCCCAATGCTTGACGCATTTTCTCGTGCTGTAGTTAGCGCTGACTCCAAAGGCGCACCAATTGGAACTGGAGATTTGGTAGCTCTTCGGAAGTATGTAGCCGATGCTAATAAGCGAATAGACGCTACTTTGGCAATCACTCAAAACGTTTCTTGCATTGCAGCAGACGCAATTGCTGGGATGGTTTGCGAGAACACAGGCATGACTCAGCCTGGTGGGAATTGTTACCCAACTCGTCGAATGGCTGCTTGTCTTAGGGACGGCGAGATCATTCTTCGCTATGTGAGTTACGCCCTACTTGCTGGAGATCCTTCTGTTCTTGATGATCGGTGCCTTAATGGGCTCAAAGAGACATATATGGCTTTGGGGGTACCAATCGCAAGTGCAGTAAGGGCAGTTGAAATCATGAAGGTTGCAACTGTTGCAATCATGACCGAAACCAATTCAGGGCGGAAAATGTTTGATGGCATTAATTCTGGTTCAGGAGCTCAATGTCAGGAGATTGCAGCTGAAGCTGCCTCATATTTCGATCGAGTTATCAGCTCTCTTGGCTGATTTGATCGAAAACTTTCCATCGCAAATTACACTTCCTCATCTGGGAAGCTCACAATGAAATCCGCAGTCACAACCGTGGTAGCAGCAGCTGATGCCGCTGGTCGCTTCCCTAGCATGAGCGATTTTGAAGCAGTTAGGGGCTCATTTGATCGTGCCAAGGCTCGAATGGAGGCCGCTGAAAAGCTTGCTTCAGGGATTGACAAGGTTACTGCTGATGCTATTGACGCGGTATATAGCAAGGGGTCTTATGACCAAGCTAATAAAGATAAATGTACTCGTGATATTCATCATTATCTGCGTCTGATTAATTATTGTCTGGTTACAGGTGGAACTGGGCCTCTAGATGAATGGGGAATAGCTGGCATGCGAGAAGTTATTAGAGCTCAGGTACTTCCAACAGCAGCTTATATAGAGGCATTTACTCATATTCGTGATCGAGTTTGTATTCCAAGAGATATGGACCAGCAGGCTGCAACTGAATTCAAGGGTCTCCTTGATTATCTGATAAACGCACTCTCCTAGTCCTTAATTCTTAGTTGTGAAAGCAACTTGTGCTATTTGCAACTAAGGGATGAAAACATCAATTGGTTTTAGTTTAAATATCAATTGAGAGATATCATCTTCTACGCTAAATAACTTCATTCCGATTAGGACTAGACCACAATGATAGTTATCCATTACAATGAATTTTGATCAAATTGATAAACCAGACTTAGAAGATTTATTTGGAGATTTTTCACATCCTAATCCTAAGCTTAATGAAAAAGCTTTTCTGAAAATGGCGTCTTATTGGCCAGAGGAGTCTATGGAAAGGTTGATCTTAAATTTGGATAATGAAAATGTAGATATTAGGAGAAAAACTGTAAAGGCACTTGCTTACTTTGGCTGTAATGCATTGCGGCCATTGGCTGAGGTATATTTAGCCAATGAGGGTAGAACTATTAGAACTAGCTGCTTGAAGGTTTTTGTGAAGATAGCAGCTAATTATGATTCTGATATATTTCCTGATGAAGTGGTTAATGTTATTAAACTAGCTTTAGAAGATGATACTCCTGAAATTACTCTTACTGTTATTAGCCTCCTAAGACAATTGGGGCATATGGGATTACCATTTTTAATTCGTGCTTCTCAAGATGAAAATCTTCTAAGGGCAAGAGCTGCAATTACTGCTCTTGGGGAAATGGATGGCACATTGATAGAGGAGTCATTGATAGAGAAGTCATTGACAGACCTTTTGTCTGATAACTCTCTAGATCAGATTCTTTGCTCGG
>QCKL01000032.1 GCA_003215355.1 Prochlorococcus sp. AG-409-O23 | reverse complement strand
AAAGCAATTTCACTTGGAGTTGCATGCTGACCTTCTCTATCACCATATAACTCCTTTGCAGTTCGAAAAACTGGACCAGCCATAAACCAATTAGCCAGCTTGCAACGGAATTTCGGAGCGACTGAAAGACCTTGACTTGCAGCACTGCTGTAAGCCTGAGCAAAAGCTGCCTTAGCTGTGGCTATATTCCCGCCATGACCATTAACGACAAAAATTCTTTCAAAACCATGCCTAGCGAGGGAAAGAACTAGGTCATGAAGAACCACTAACAATGTTCCAGGTTGAAGGCTCATCGTCCCCGAGAAGCCAAGATGATGTTCCGCCATCCCAAATGATTGAGTTGGTGTAACAAGAACTCCAGTCAGACGTCCAACCTCAAGCGCAACAGCTTCAGCAGTTAAAGCATCAGTACCAATAGCGCCAGTAGGCCCATGTTGCTCAGTTGAACCAATCGGAAGAATAATTCCTTTACAAGTCTGGAGATAAGTATCTACTTCTGGCCAACTGCGCAGATCTAAACGAATGGAAGCTTCACTTTCTACTGGGCCTGGCAAGGAAGACATTTGGTGTGAAATTAATTAGGGGTCGGAACAAAAAAATCTTTGCTTCTTGATGGGCATACAAGTTAACGCTAAAGGACAATGTGACGAGTTGATAACACAAAGACGATGACCGCAAAACTATCCTGAGAGTGATATTTGAAATATGGACATGAATGCATTTTTAAAAAGCCTCTCAGGTTGCAAAGGATTTAAGGAAAACTCATCACGAGAAAAATTTTTTATATAAACAACATTGAGCTGCAATGCCCAAGCATGAATCCAATGAAGTCATGACTTTTAAGGCCATTCCACATTCTTTTTTTTGCAGGCCAGCCGAATTAGTCGCTCCAGATCTAATTGGCTGCAAGCTAGTAAAAAAGAAAGCTGATGGCTCACTTCTATCTGGAGTAATTGTAGAGACTGAGGCTTATTCCCAAGCAGAACCTGCATGTCATGGATACAAACGCCGAACTCCTAGCAATGAGACCCTCTTTGGTGACCCTGGACATCTGTATGTATATCTGACTTATGGCATTTACCATTGCACAAATGTTGTGACTGATCGAAATGGATGGGCAAGTGGTGTCCTCCTTAGAGCTGTCGCAATAGCTGGGGAGTCAGAAAGAGTGGCCTCTGGCCCAGCATTACTATCTCGGTACTTTGATCTCAACTGCTCCCATGACAGTTGCTTCATCTCAGTAGAGAATGGATTGTGGCTAGCTGAACGATCAGCATCGGCAAGTATGCAGAAAATTGTTAGTACAACACGGATAGGGATCTCCGAAGCCAAAGAGTTGCCATGGCGATGGTATTTGCAAGCCAGTCGAAGCGTAAGCAAACGAGCTAAAGGTGATCGGTGCCCGCCTCTGGCAAACTCATGGCGCCCAATTGGCGGCACTGGCCAATGAGCAACTGGAAACATCGTCACATTATTGATCTATCGAATTTCTCACTAGAGGATTACACCTCCGTACTTGAGTTAGCAAATAGATTCAAAGCCCTACCACTCACAGGTGCGCGCAAATTACCTGCGCTCCAAGGTCGATTGGTGGCAACTTTATTTTTCGAACCCAGCACTAGAACTAGAAGTAGTTTTGAGCTTGCAGCTAGAAGTCTTTCAGCTGATGTGCAAAGTTTCACTCCTAGTAGCAGTTCCATTAGCAAAGGAGAAACACCTCTCGATACTGCACTTACTTACGTTGCGATGGGAGCAGATGTATTAGTCGTACGTCATAAATCAACGAGTGTCCCAGAATCTCTAGCCAATGCCTTAGAAAAAGCCGGGGAAAAAACTGCTGTGTTGAATGGTGGGGATGGTTTACACAGCCACCCTAGTCAAGGCCTACTTGATTTATTTACTCTCGCTAATCATTTCAGCCCCAAAAAGCCTGTTCCTGCTGCTCTTGCAAACAAGCAGATTGTGATAGTAGGAGACATACTTCATTCAAGAGTTGCCCGGTCAAACCTCTGGGCTCTGACTGCATGTGGTGCAAATGTCGTACTCTGTGGCCCCCCAAGTCTTCTTCCAAAGGAATTTGAAGATTTCGTCGATTCGCCACCTCCAGGGCAAAAAAAAGATCCAATAAAAAAACGTGGCCAAATTACCATTATTAGATCTCTTAAAGAAGCTTTTAAAGATGCTGATGCGGTGATGACTTTACGACTACAAAAAGAGCGAATGTGTCAAAACTTACTTACTAGCTTAAACAGATACCATATTGACTATGGGATCACACATGAAAGTCTGAAATGGTGTAAAAAGACTGTGCCAGTGCTACATCCTGGCCCTGTAAATCGTGGTGTTGAGATGAGCGGGGCGTTACTCAATGATCGTTCAATATGCCTTGTTGAAAAGCAAGTAAGCAATGGGATTCCAATTAGAATGGCTCTCCTGTATCTAATCGCTAGTAGAGAATAATTAAATATAGTAATTCTCACTAAAAATAAAGTCTATATAGAATTTGATTATATCAATTTTCTTATTAAAGCAGCTTAAACCCTTCAAGAAGCAAGCCATAAAGTAGACCAATCCGAGATAAATCTAAAAGCTGTAAAGAAAGTATTGGCCTTGAGGAATTGAACCAATACCGTCTTACACGAATCATTATTTCCAAAGCTAGAACAGTGAAAAATGCTGCTACTGGATCCATTAGAGCCAAGACACCATTTATCATTCCGATCGAACTGCCTAACAAAAAGCCTATCAATAGGATTATTAGAAATAATGAATATTTCCTCCATGGATTAGCAGCCCAATCTTCTAACTTCTTTAAAGCCTGGCTAAAATTTTTATGAAAACTTGTTGATTGAGCCTTTTGGGCCATAGAAGCAATGAAATTTAGATACTGAAAGCAGCGATAGCAGAACTGCTATCGCCAATAGGCACTCTATTTATAGTGCACCCATAAACTATCTACAAATTAATAGATAGATTTATACACAGCATCCTGTATATAAAGACCGACAGAAGAAATATTTAAACTTCAAAATAACTTTTTCGATTTAACTCTTACATCAATAGTTAAATTAACTCGCATCAGGCTTTGACTTCTTACCTGACTTCCCCTCTAGCAACTCAAGCAAAGCTTCCATCTGCGCCATAACTCCACGAATCTCTCCAGCCTCAGGAAGCAAACCATCTTCTAGAACGCCTTGATGCATCTCGCGAAGCTCCTGTCGGATATACCGAAGGTGACTAATAACCTGTTCACGTTTCGATTGCGACATCGAGAGTCTCTCTCTTCGTAATACCTCTTTTACTTCATTAACCCACTTAAGGGTTAATACGTCGAACAGTAAGGCAACCTGCTACAACCAAAAACCCAAAGGTGATCAAAGCTGAAGGCCGCGTAAGAATTGCGAGGAAAGCTAAAACTGCCAAGCCAACAAAGTGCAGGCTTTGACTGAGATAATGAATGCTAGGCCTGTCTAAAGTCATTGGTACGCAGTTTCTGCAAGGCGGCTTTATCAATCAAAAGAAGCATTTGCTAAAGCAAATCTGAAAAACCATAAAAAATACTGTTAGCCGGTTCAAATTTCACTCCTGGAGCAATATTAACGAGACTTTCCAAATTCTAAAATCTCGGCTGAATTTCAATGGAGAATAGGGGATTCGAACCCCTGACCTCTGCGGTGCGATCACAGCGCTCTACCAACTGAGCTAATTCCCCAGCGACAGAAAACTAGCGCCCAGGCAGAATGAGTATGTGGGCAGATTTAGCGTTCACCATGCAACAAAACAATCTTGTCTCAATTGACAGTGCCCAAGTAATCACTAAAGAGCAATTACAGGCTTTTGATGATGAATCAACAGCTGTTCTTGCGCACAGACTTGAGGAAGATGACTATCCAACACCTTTTGCAGGATTAAATGACTGGCATCTCTTGCGAGCACTAGCTATTCACCGCCCTGAATTAACACAACCATATTTGCACCTAATAGATCAGGAACCCTTCGATGAAGATTGAGACGGCCCTTCCCTTAGAGGGGCGTCGCCTGCTCGTAACCGTTAGTGGAAGCATTGCGGCTGTCAAAACCCCTCTCCTAGTAAGCCAGTTGATCAAGGCCGGTGCGGAGGTGCGCTGTGTAATCACACAAAGCGCAGCGAATCTAGTCAGTCCTATTTCTCTAGCAACGCTAAGCAGACATCGTTGTTATCAAGATCATGATCAATGGAGTCCTAACGAACCAAAGCCGTTACATATTTCTCTGGTTGAATGGGCTGAAATTGTTGTTGTAGCACCATTAAGCGCTTCCACTCTTTCCAGATGGACGAACGGTTTAGCAGAAGGCCTTCTATCAAGTGTTTTGCTCGCCTGCGAGCGGCCAGTCATAGCTGCAGCAGCCATGAATACTGGGATGTGGGAAAGCCCTCCTGTCCAAAATAATTGGCAAAAACTACAAAATCATCCAAACGTAATTGCTTTATCACCTTCTTCAGGCTTATTGGCATGTGACAGAGTCGGAGATGGGCGAATGGTGGATCCAGATCTCATTGAACTCGCAATAACTAGTGCACTAATTGAAAAAAATAAAAAGACCGCTTTGAAGCATGACTGGCAAGGCCGAAGGCTGCTTGTAACAGCCGGTGCCACAGCAGAGGATCTAGACCCTGCGAGGCTTCTAACAAATAGGAGCAGTGGCCGAATGGGAGTTCTTTTGGCCCAAGCTGCCCGCTTTAGAGGAGCCACAGTTGATCTAGTACATGGCGAAATGGAAATTCCGGCAGGCTGGCTAGAGGGGTTAAACACTCAGCAAGTTCGCAGTGGCGCAGAAATGCAAAAAATTTTAAAAACCTCACAAATTTCTGCAGATGCAATTGCAATGACTGCCGCTATTACTGATCTAAGAAAGAAAGGCGAAGTCCCAAGGCAAAAGCTCAATAAAGAAAATTTGATCGATTCATTTCAAGAGGACTTAGAGCTGGTTCCAGATTTACTTACTGAACTAGTAAAGGCACGTATAAAAGGTCAAGTTTTTCTTGGTTTTGCCGCATTAACTGGTAATGACAGTGAGATCAAGAGACTTGGCGAGCTAAAGAGACTTCGAAAAGGCTGCGACTTATTGATGGCAAACCCGATTGATCGAGAAGGGCAAGGCTTTGGGAATAATTCAAACGGAGGATTTTTATTTGGCCCTGGGAACATGGTTCGATCTCTACCAATCACCTCAAAATTAAATTTGGCTCATGAATTACTTGATGCATTACTAGATATTTCTGGCGAGATTGCCTCAGCTGATTGATCAAGCATATCCAATGTAATTTTAGGGTCGGAAGCCAATAACCATTGGTATGAAAGGCTTTTGGAGATTTCAGCGGCAATTTACTCATCCTGTAGAAGCGACAGGTTGTTGAGAGCTGCAAAATGCTCGTCTTAAGGCCCATTTGCCCCCTGTAAGATCCCAACTGATCCAATGGGCGGTTTTTACCGCAGTCATCTGGCCTTTCGGCTTCCTCTCATGCGATTACGTCCTTTGCTGGCCCTGGCGCTGGCTTTCTGTCTCACCTTTATAGCTGCCCCAACCAGTGTCTCTGCCGCATTCGTTCTTGGTGGAGAAAGGGGAAATGCCCAATTTGCAGAAACAGTCAATACTGGCCAAGCAGGCCAATGCACATCCCTCCCCGATGGTTCTTCTGGTTCCATTAGCGCTGATGGAAGTATCAAAGACCTCTGCCTGCAACCAACAGAAGTCTTCGTCAAGATTGCTACGAAAAAGCGTCAAAAAGCTGATTTCGTACCTGCAAAAATCATCAGCCCCCGATTCAACACGAGCATCGGGGAGGTCTACGGAGATCTTTCTGGTGGGAAGTTCACTGAGAAAGGTGGGCTTGACTTTGCCCTCTTCACTGTCCTAGGCCCAACTGGCGAAGAATATCCTTTGGTCTTCTCCGCTAAAAATCTAGTGGCTGACGCCAGCGGGAAATCAATCGCTCCTGGCACTGAATTCACTGGAACAACTTTCGTTCCTAGCTATCGCACTGGTGACTTCCTCGATCCAAAGAGTCGCGCTAAGGACACTGGTGTTGATTATGCGCAAGGGCTTGTTGCCTTAGGTGGTGACGACGAAGAACTCGCAAGAGAGAACATCAAACAAGATCTCACTGGGAATGGTGTAATGACCCTTTCCATAGACAGTGTTGACAGCAACACCAATGAATTCTCTGGCACCTTCGTCGCTGTTCAGCCTTCTGACAATGATCTGGGCTCTAAAGATCCTGTAGATATTAAAATCACTGGAAAGCTCTATGGGCGCAAGGCCTGAGAAGAGTTCCTCTGATAGAAATATCAAAAATTGGAATAGTCCAATTTCTCAAAAGGGGGCCTCATGGCCCCCTTTTCATTAAAAAACTAATTTTCTAATATTTTCATCCGTAAGTCCCAGCCCTTCAATCTGGGAGAATTTCTCGACGTTCAGAGATTCTTAATGATCGCCAGCCAACCATCCTCAAACAAACAAACAGGAGTGATCGCTCCCTATGGAGGAAATCTGGTCGATCTAATGATCCCTCCCAATGACCAGGAGCAAGTAAAAGCTAGCGCTACAAAAACTTTGGAGTGCTCAGATCGAAATGCCTGTGATGTTGAACTGCTTGTTATTGGCGGCTTTTCACCGGAGAGAGGATTTATGCTTAAAGAAGACTATGAAGCGGTAGTAGCGGGCCATAGAACAACTTCTGGATATTTATTTGGATTACCAATAGTTATGGATACCGATAGAGAAGATTTAACAGTTGGTGATTGCGTTGTTCTTACCTACAAAGGTCAAAAGCTGGCGGTGCTCAAGATAGAAGACAAGTGGGAGCCAGACAAGGCAATGGAAGCCAAAGGGTGTTATGGAACTACTTCTCTGGAGCATCCTGCAGTCCGAATGATTGCAACCGAGCGCAAGCGCTTCTATATCGGTGGCAAAGTACAAGGCTTAGAGCTTCCAAAAAGAGTCTTCCCTTGCAAGACTCCTGCCCAAGTAAGAGCCAACCTGCCATCCGGGGAGGATGTAGTGGCTTTTCAGTGCAGGAACCCCATACACCGTGCCCACTACGAACTCTTCACAAGAGCCTTAAATGCAAGCAATGTAAGCAAAAACGCAGTTGTGCTAGTCCATCCAACCTGTGGGCCTACACAACAAGATGACATTCCTGGATCCGTTCGCTTTCAAACTTATGAGCGTTTAGCTGCTGAAGTGGACAATCCAAGAATCAGATGGGCCTATCTCCCTTATGCAATGCATATGGCTGGCCCTCGAGAGGCCTTGCAGCACATGATCATTCGCCGAAACTATGGATGCACTCACTTCATTATTGGTCGCGATATGGCCGGCTGTAAGTCGAGCCTTAGTGGCGAAGATTTTTACAACCCATATGACGCACAAGATTTTGCGCGTGAATGTGCCCCTGAATTAGCAATGGAAACAGTTCCTTCAATGAACTTGGTTTATACCGAAGAAGAAGGCTATGTGACAGCAGAGCATGCAGAAGCTCGTGGTCTTCATGTAAAGAAGCTAAGTGGAACTCAATTCCGCAAAATGCTTCGTAGTGGGGAAGAAATCCCAGAATGGTTCGCCTTCCGCAGCGTTGTTGAAGTATTGCGAGACGCATAAGCTCAATCATTCCTATTAACATTCCTTCATCAGAGGCAAAAGAACCTTGAACAAACGCTGGCGCAACGTTGGGCTGTACGTGCTCATGGTGATCTTTGTAGTGATTGTTGGCACTGCTTTTTTTGACAGACCTAATCCTGCAACTGCCTCAAGGACATTGCGCTACAGCGATTTCATTGAGGCGGTACAAGACAACCAGGTGAGCAGAGTATTGATTTCACCAGACCGAGCATCTGCTCAGGTAGTTGAAAGCGATGGGAGTCGCGCACAGGTCAACCTTGCCCCTGACAAGGACCTTTTAAAACTCCTAACTGAGTACAACGTAGATATAGCTGTTCAACCCACCCGCCAACCCAGTCCATGGCAACAGGCAGCTAGTAGCTTGATTTTCCCAATCCTTCTATTAGGGGGCTTGTTCTTTCTTTTCCGACGTGCGCAAGGTGGCGGAGGTGGTAACCCTGCAATGAACTTTGGGAAAAGCAAAGCAAGGTTACAAATGGAACCTTCTACACAAGTCACTTTTGCTGACGTTGCCGGAATTGAAGGCGCAAAGCTTGAACTCACGGAAGTAGTCGACTTCTTAAAGAGTCCTGATCGCTTCACAGCCGTTGGTGCAAAAATTCCCAAAGGTGTACTTCTTGTTGGCCCCCCAGGAACGGGAAAGACTCTTCTTGCAAAAGCTGTTGCTGGAGAGGCAGCAGTACCTTTTTTCTCCATCTCTGGATCAGAGTTTGTAGAAATGTTTGTAGGTGTAGGCGCCAGCAGAGTCCGCGATCTTTTTGAACAAGCCAAAAAGAATGCCCCTTGCATAGTTTTCATTGATGAAATCGATGCAGTTGGTCGACAACGTGGCGCTGGACTTGGCGGAGGCAACGACGAGAGAGAGCAGACCCTCAATCAACTACTAACCGAGATGGATGGATTTGAAGGGAATTCAGGAATAATTATTGTGGCTGCCACCAATAGACCTGATGTTCTTGATGCCGCACTAATGAGGCCTGGACGCTTCGACAGACAAGTGGTTGTTGACAGGCCTGATTACAGCGGTCGACTTCAGATTCTGAAAGTTCATGCTCGGGATAAGACTCTTTCAAAAGATGTGGACCTAGATAAGGTCGCGAGAAGAACACCAGGCTTCACTGGCGCTGATTTAGCTAACTTGCTCAATGAAGCTGCCATACTTGCCGCAAGAAGAGAGCTCACAGAAGTAAGTAATGATGAAATTGGTGACGCTATTGAACGCGTCATGGCAGGTCCTGAAAAGAAAGATCGAGTAATGAGTGAAAGGAGAAAGCGTCTTGTTGCCTATCACGAAGCTGGCCATGCTCTAGTTGGCGCGCTGATGCCAGATTATGACCCTGTCCAAAAGATCTCAATCATTCCTAGAGGTCAAGCTGGAGGACTTACTTTCTTCACCCCCAGTGAAGAGAGAATGGAATCAGGTCTTTATTCAAGATCATATTTACAAAACCAAATGGCAGTTGCTCTGGGTGGTCGAGTCGCCGAAGAAATCGTCTATGGGGAAGATGAGGTAACAACTGGAGCATCTAATGATTTAAAACAAGTCGCACAAGTGGCTAGACAAATGGTTACTCGATTTGGAATGAGCGACAAGCTTGGTCCAGTAGCTTTAGGACGCTCACAAGGTGGGATGTTCCTTGGACGTGACATTGCTGCTGAGCGCGACTTTTCTGAAGATACTGCGGCAACAATTGATGCCGAGGTATCAGAATTGGTAGATGTTGCTTACAAGCGAGCTACAAAGGTACTAATCGATAACCGATTAGTGCTCGATGAGTTAGCTGAAATGTTGGTAGAGAAAGAAACCGTTGATTCTGATGATCTTCAAGATCTTTTAATCCGAAGTGAAGTCAAGGTTGCCGAGTACGTCTGACATTAAATCCTATTCAACATGGGTAGCAAAGCAAGAAGCATTAATTGCTTCTTTGGAAGTACAGCCACTTCTAATTGTGCTACGTCCAAAGCATAGGGATCTAGAAGTCTCTAGCTCTTGCACTACTTTGTTTGAGTTAATCGAAGAGCTTCACTCTGAAGGGGTCAGACATATAGAAATAGCTTGGTCACCTCATCCAGGTTGGGCATCCCTCGTACAAACGATAAGTAAAAGCTTTAAAAATCTTTCATTAGGAGCAGCCTCTATAAAAGATTTCGCAGGGTTGAAGGCAGTTGCAGAGCTCGGACTTACATATGCAATGAGTCCTTTCTGGAATCATGAGCTACAAGCTCAAGCTCAAAGATTGGAGCAAGTTTTAATCCCTGGAGCCTTTTCTCCATCAGAAATACAACAAGCCAGCTGCTTTGGTTGCAGGCTGATCAAATTATTCCCAGCTTCCACCCTAGGCATTAAGTACTTACATCAACTACGAGAACCAATTGGGGACTTACCATTCATTATTGCTGCTGGAGGGCTAACAGTTTCAGATCTCACGCCTTGGCTCCAAGAAGGATATGGAGCTATTGCATTAGGAAGAAAGTTAATACAAGAAGGAAAACTTGATCCAAAATTGCGTTCCTGGCTGAAGGGATAAAGTCAATCACAAAAAAGCTCACTTATCTCGACAAGATTTTTTAACCACGCCTATGTATTTGAGGCATACCACTTTTAATGTCTCATATGCTGATCAAGTTCACTCAAAGGGAGAGATTCAAATAATTAACTAGCTCTTCTGGAGGCATACTCATCAAGAAAGAATTCCCTTAGTTCCATACTTGCTACCTTCATCTTCAAAGAAGAATACTGAGAAGAAGACTTATAGGATTGGCATCCCCTACCAAAGGCTACATTGCCCTTGCTGTCTTAATAAATGATCTGCCAAAACAAGTGCGACCATAGCTTCTACCATAGGCACTGCTCTAGGCAAAACACATGGGTCATGGCGGCCTCTTCCAGCAAGAGTTGTAGCGTTTCCCTTTGAATCAACAGTTTGCTGCTTTTTAGAGATAGTTGCTGTCGGTTTAAATGCGACTCTGAGTGTGATTAACTCACCATTACTAATACCACCCTGTATTCCGCCAGAGTTATTCGTAGCCGTCTTAAGAGAGCCATCCTTTGTTGGTAG
>QCKL01000031.1 GCA_003215355.1 Prochlorococcus sp. AG-409-O23 | reverse complement strand
TTGATGCAGTTAAGGGCAGCAGGGGAAATGGTTATTGATTTGACTGTTCGTAATTTGGCTATGAGTAGTGCAATGGCTATTCATCATCAACGAAACTCTGACCAGACTCAACAAGCTGGATCTGAGCGGGTTTCAGCAAGGTGCATTGAATTATTAAGGCTATTGGAACCAAATCTCGTTAAGCAAAGACTCGAAAAGCTTTTAGCAGCAATCGATGGTAGAGGTGATGAACCTTTTTTAAAGCGTTGGAATTATGATCCTGAGCAACTGATGGCGATAGCTTCAAGTGTAAATGTAGTAGCAAACAACCAATAAGGGGGGGCAGATTATGCCCCCCCTTATTGGTTGTTTTTAAGCTAAATGGGATGAATATTTTTAATCCCTGCGACCGCCGCCTTGTAGCGCAATCATCAATCGAAGAATAAAGATGAACAGATTGATGTAGGTCAGATACATACCTAGTGCACCAGCTAGATACTGGTCATCTCTATATGTACGGGGCATCGTGTAGAAATCAACAAAAGACATTCCTACAAAAAGGATTGTCCCAAAACCCGCGATCATTAATTCAAAACCACTGCCACCAAACATTCCTGGAGCAAAAAGTCCCCCAATGATTTGGACGAGCATTGCAATGATTAAGCCCACAAGACCTAGGCCTACTACTCCACTTAGTGCTTGGCCAACACTGTCGCTCATTCGACGTCCTACTACTGATGCGATTGCAAAAGTAATACCAGTAGCCAACGCAGCTGTCCCAACAGCCCCAATTCCAGCCGTGCCAATAGCAATAGCAACTATTCCGCTAAGGGTGTAGCCAGTAATCAGGCTATAAGCACTAAGCAATGGGAGGGCAGTTGAGTTGTTGGCATTCATGGCAACGTTCTGAGCCACGAAGAAGAGGATGAGATTCCCTATAAGTGCCACCCAGAAAAGGGGCATAAATAGGCTTGGGTTGGTTGCTTGCAGGGAAAGCCCGCCTATAACCCCACCTGCGGTGAGGACCATGCCACCCCCGACATAAGGCAAAGCTTTGTTGACAACATTTGGACCGACTAGAGCGCTTGATTGAGCTTCTCTTATCGCTTGTTGGAAATTGCTACTTGCTGGCATGATTCACCAGATCACTTGACCTAGATACTCTGACAGGAAAAAAAAATAGGTGCCTATATTTTTGGTGCGGATCCCCCTATCGATTGTCTTTCTTTGCATAGGCCTCAATTACTTTCTGTACGAGGGGATGACGTACAACATCTGCTGAGGTCAAATGGCAAACAGCAACACCTTCAACTTGTTTGAGCAATGCAGAAGCTTCAACAAGTCCGCTTGATTGCCCAGGTAGTAAATCAACTTGAGTGATGTCTCCGGTGATTACCATGCGTGAGCGCTCCCCAAGTCTTGTGAGAACCATGCGCATCTGTGCTGAAGTTGTGTTCTGAGCTTCGTCAAGGATTACAAAAGCCTCTTCTAAAGTTCTTCCTCGCATATATGCGAGTGGTGCAACTTCAATAATTCCTCTTTCAAGAAGTGTTGTAGTTTTCTCAGTGCCTAGCAATGTATGAAGTGCGTCATATAGAGGCCGTAGGTAAGGATCAACTTTTTGTTGTAGATCTCCTGGGAGAAACCCTAATCTTTCCCCAGCTTCTATGGCTGGTCTTGTAAGTACAAGGCGCTGAACTTTTCTTTCAGTAAGCATTCTTACGGCAAGAACTGTGGCTAGAAATGTTTTCCCAGTTCCTGCTGGGCCCAAAGCAAAAGTAAGGTCATTTTTTTGCATGGCCTCTACATAACTCTTTTGTCTAAGGGTTCTTGGTCTTAAGAGGCTGCCATGTTGACTCCTCGCAAGGACTTGATTGACTAAGTCAGCGTGATCATTCTTCCGACCTGTATCGAGTGCATTCATAGCTGCTTGCAAGTCAACGGCTGATATTTCTTCGCCTTCCTGCCACCGGGGTCTTAAAAGCTCTATCAATGCTGCGGCTCTTTCTAGCTGAGAAGGTCTACCAACTATTTCCAGTTGAAGACCTCTCATTACAAGCTTTGCACCTGTTAAGGAATGAAGGCGATGAAGTGTTTCTTGACCATTGCCGCAAAGTGCAACTGCTGCATCTGAGTCGGGAAGTTCAATTGAGCAGCGACTTGGGGAGTAGTCGCTTCCATTCATTGAAATGCTCAGGCGTCTGTTGGGGCTGAATTTTCGGGCTCTGAAGGTTCGGTTTCAGGAACTTTTTCTTGTACTTCTGAATCTTTTTTAGTTTCCTTTTTGGCAGCTAATTTACGTGCTTCTGCCTGTTTTGCTTTACCTACTAATTCTGCTGAGCGGATTGTTTTCTCAATGAGACCACCTTTTTCAAGTAATGAACGCACAGCATCTGTTGGTTGTGCACCTTGACTTAAACGTAAGCGCAAGGCTTCAGTATCTAGCCTTGTCTCTTTAGTGCGGGGGTTGTAAAAACCTAATTCTTGAAGAGGGCGACCGTCTCTTCTGGAAGTGCTGTTGCAAGCTACTAAACGGAAACTCGCTTCCCGTTTTTTACCAAACCGCTTGAGGCGGAGTTTGATCATCTTGGCTTGAATAGTAGTGGTTAGGTTTCTTTGGCCGAAGTCAGTTTATGACCTCACCAGTAAGACACCATAACCTGTTGTGGGTTCATAGGTCTCCGAAGCCTTTCTTTTTCTTGATTGGACGTTGACGTTTTTGGGGTGCATGCCCACCTCCCCTGTTTGCTCCGCCAAGACCTGGAGCACCCATTCCTGGCATACCGCCCATCCCTGGCATACCGCCCATCCCTGGCATACCGCCCATCCCTGGCATGCCGCTCATTCCTGGCATGCCACCTCCGCTTGACATCTGTTTCATGAATCCACGCATTTTTTGAAAATCGGCCAAGACTTTGTCAACATCAGCAGCACTGTGGCCACTACCAAGAGCAACTCTTCTGCGCCTTGATGGTTGAGCAGCTAACAATTCAGGCTTTGATCTTTCATCATTAGTCATTGAGCAGATCATTGCTTCAATTCGCTTGAGCTGCTCTTCGCCACTTTTAAGCATCCCATCATCGATTTTGTTCATCCCTGGGATCATTTTCATTAGGCCGCCTAGAGAGCCCATTCTTTTAATTAAACGCATTTGTTTTACAAAGTCGGCAAAATCAAAAGTCGCATCCTGCAACTTCTTTTGCATTGACTCAGCGTCTGCAATTTCAACTTCTTTTTGTGCTTTTTCAACAAGAGTTAGAACATCTCCCATCCCAAGAATTCGACTCGCCATTCTCTCTGGATGGAAAGGCTGTAATGCCTCGACTTTTTCACCAGTCCCTATGAATTTGATTGGTTGACCACTAATCTTCCGAATTGAAAGAGCAGCACCTCCTCGTGAATCGCCATCAAGTTTTGTAAGTACAGCTCCAGTAATCCCGACTTTTTCATGAAAAGCTCTTGTTAGATCAGCCGCCTCTTGGCCAATCATTGAATCAACTACAAGAAGAACTTCATTGGGTTGAACTGCTGAACGAATTCGCACCATTTCGTTCATCATCTCATCATCAATTTGGAGCCTTCCAGCGGTATCAACTAATAAAGTGTCAAATCCTTTTTCTCTAGCTTCTCGAAGGCCAGCCGCAGCTATATCCTCTGGCTTTGAGTCGGCACCAAGGCTGAAAACTTCTATTCCAATTTGTTCTCCAAGAGTTTCAAGTTGGTCAATTGCTGCTGGCCTATATACATCAGCTGCGACCATCAGTGCCTTGCGCCCTTGCTCCTTAAGGTGAAGCCCTAACTTTGCTGTGGCAGTAGTTTTCCCTGCCCCTTGGAGCCCGGCCATAAGTACAACTGTTGGGGATTCGCCGCCGCTCGCTAATGGGGCATTCGCACCTCCCATGACTTGGACTAACTGGTCATGAACAACTTGTATGAATTTCTGATCTGGGGTAACACCGCGAACTACTTCGGTCCCGATTGCTTTTTCTCGAATCTCTTCTACAAATTCCTTGACTACAGATAGGCTCACGTCAGCTTCTAAGAGAGCCCTTCGGACTTGTTTCAGTGCAGGATCAATGTTTGTCTCGCTAATTTTGGCTTCGCCTTTTAGACCTTTTATGGCATCTTCGAAACGGGCTGAAAGCTCATCAAACATTGTGTTAGGTGAATAGAGACAGGGAAGATAACTAAAGCTAATGGATTGACTTCATGAAAGGAATGGTCAGTTACCGCTGATGTAGTCAACCAGTTGCCAAAGTTCCTTTTCTCTGCCGAGAATATAAGTGACTTTTAGCCCAGGTATGGTTGTCTCAGAAATTGTTTCACCTGAAGTGTTCATCCTTTTGTCTTCATAAGCAATCTTTGCTTGTACTTCAATCCGCTTAGGGGTTTGGCTGACTAGCTTTAAAGATTTAATAGTGGCATTTATTTGTTGAATTTCTCCTGCGGAGATATCTTTTTTACGCTCTAACTGTACCCTCTTAGCGAGCGGGCCTTTTGCCATATTTAGCAGGAAATCACCTTCTTTTCCTGAAAGAATAGCCGCCTTATTTGATAGCCATGCTTGAAGGAGTTTGGTGATCTGCTCCTTGCTTGGTTCCTTAACAGTTAAATCCTCGATGCTTAAAAGATCTAAGTTGACTGGGGATTGGTCCTCCTCCTGGTTTATTTGCTCCTCTTCAGAAATTATGTCAGATAGTACTTTTTGATTGGATACATTTTCAGGTTCAATCTCAGTAGACGTTTTAGTCCTAGAATTAAAGAACGTGTTAGCACCTAATAGGCCTAATGAAGCGGTAATTAAGGCTAGAATTATCCAAGAACCTTTTTTTGAGGCGTATAGTTTTTTTGTGATAAATTTTATCTTTGAAAGTTTAACGAGATAATCATCCACAAATACTTTAATGCTTATATTCTTACCTGGAAGCGAATCATTTGTCTCTTCGGAAGAGATATTCTCAGCCAATTCCTCATCAGGTGCTTCTTCTGGATTATTTGGAACAGTTTCATTGCCATCTAATTGTTTTGATGGAGAAGATTGCTCAGTTTGATCTTCTGAGAAGGGAGATAAAAAAGCAAAACTTGCTTTTGCAAAATCACGTGCTCCTTTCCATTCCGAGCGTTCTATAAATGATTGAACATCTCTATCCGCAAACCAGGCCTCAAGATCAACTGCCTCTGCATCCACATCCCTATAGCCAGGTAGGACATCCTTCCTAAGCCAGTCTCGACAGTAATCGCAAAGTGCTGCAAGTGGATCGCCTGGATAGTTGACCAGCCAATCATTAAGTCCTTCATCAGGACTCTGCATAAACTTTTCTTTTGCTTTCTCGACATTTGCAAGCAAAAGATCCATGCAACCAAGCAGCGGCATTGAATCAAGGCCCTGCAGATTATTAAGGGCTTTCAATTGCCTTCGTGCTTCTTGGATTCTTTCTGGCTTTCTTCTAGAGAAGCCTGCTGCAGTTAATGCTAGAACCCCTAGGAATGCTGCATCAGTAGAGCCTCCTTTTTGCCAATTAATAAAGAGATCTGCCTGCTCTTGAACAGTAAGGAATTTACGTATCTGTTGAAAGAAGACCTCAAACTCTTGCTGATTTAATCCTGAAGATGACTTATTTAATTTCCTACCTTCTATCCCACCTCTTTGCCTTACAAAGCTATCTAGTAAAGCTATGCCTTTTAAGTGAGAGGACTGGTCACCAAGATCTCTGCTAACAAGATCAAGAATTCGATAAGGGAGTAATGCTTCTAGGTCTTTTTCTATGCTTTCACGTTGCTCAGGAAGCTTGCCCATTCGTTGTAACAACTTCAGTCCGTCACTTAAAAGCTGTGAAGCTGCTTCGTAACGTCTTTGTTCTTGCTCTTGTATAGCTGCAGCTTTGCAGGACAATGCTGCTACTAAAGTCAGGTCTGCTTCTCTACCGCTGCCTAGAGCTGGAGTTTGAGGAGGTCTCAATGCTTTGCAGGCAAGTTGAAATGCTTCAGATGAAGAATCTGCTTCCCAAAGCAAAATTATCCCTGCAACTTCTCTATTAGATGAAACCTCAAGCCCAACAGCTCCTCCTAGCAAAGCTGATTCATATTTTTCACGCAGTTGTTTGTCAGTAAGAAGATCCGCTGAAAGCTTTAGCAACTCAGCCCTTTGAACTAAGGCTTCGTGAGTAAACCCTTCTTGAGGTGAACGATCGAGTCGTAGCTGCAATGCTCGCAGCACTGACTGGTCTTCTGCGGATGGACTAACACCCAACAAGCGGAAATGATCAATGGGCAGTTCCACTAGCTCATCAGCCATTGGCATAAAACTCTAGGCAGTGAAAGGGGTTTTGCCCATTTTTCTTCCTCATGCCCTTACAGTCGTATATCTAGTCAGTGTCGATTGACATGATTAAAGGAACCGCAATGACCTCAGGCCAGACACGCCAAAACTCTGTGGGAGCAGGGGAACATGCTGAAAGACTTAGCAATCTTGCCACTCAAAACCCAGCAAATTTGGATCGAGAAACTGGTCTTTCTCTCTTCAGGGATATGACTTTGGGGAGGCGATTTGAAGATAAATGCGCAGAAATGTATTACCGCGGCAAAATGTTTGGCTTTGTTCACCTCTATAACGGTCAGGAAGCTGTGAGCTCTGGCGTTATTGGGGCGATGAAAAGGCAGCATGATTGGTTTTGTAGTACCTATAGAGATCATGTTCATGCTCTTAGTGCAGGGGTGCCTGCCAGAGAAGTAATGAGTGAGCTTTTTGGTAAAGAGACTGGCTGCAGTAAAGGTCGCGGTGGCTCAATGCACCTTTTTTCAAAAGAGCATCACCTTTTAGGAGGCTATGCATTTATTGGTGAGGGTATTCCCGTGGCTCTTGGTTCAGCTTTTACGAGTAAGTACAAGCGTGATGCCCTGGGTGATGAGAAAAGTGATGCAGTTACAGCAGCCTTCTTCGGTGATGGGACATGCAATAACGGTCAGTTTTTTGAATGCTTAAATATGGCTCAACTATGGAAGCTGCCAATTATTTTCGTTGTCGAGAACAATAAGTGGGCAATTGGAATGGCTCATGATCGAGCTACAAGTGACCCTGAGATTTGGCGAAAGGCAGAAGCTTTTGGAATGGCTGGTGAAGAGATTGATGGTATGGATGTTTTGGCGGTGCGAGGAGCTGCTCAGCGAGCCTTGGAGAGGGCAAGAGCTGGTAATGGGCCAACTCTTCTTGAATGTCTCACCTATAGATTCAGAGGTCACTCTTTGGCTGATCCGGATGAACTCAGATCTGAGCAAGAGAAGGAGTTTTGGGCACAAAGAGATCCACTGAAATCCCTTGAGAATGTAATTACTGAAAAAGAATTAGCTACTCATGAGGAGCTTCGAGCTATTGAAAAAGAGATCGATAAAGAAGTAGTTGATGCAGTTGAATTTGCACTAGGCGCGGAAGAGCCAGAGCCTAGTGAATTGACCAGATATATTTGGGCGGATTAGTAGGTGAGAAGAAATTTATATTCCGCTTGGAAGTTTTCTAGTCAGGTTCCTTAACTTTCTTAGTGCCTTAAGTTCAACTTGCCGAACGCGTTCTCTAGAGACTTCTAGAAGTCGTCCTATCTCTGCGAGAGTATGGCGTTCATTACCTTCCAGTCCAAAACGAAGCCTAAGAACATGTTGTTCTTGTTCGCTTAGGTGGCTCAACCAGCGCCCAAGCTGTTCGTGATGGATCCTTTGCTCAACTTTGTCTAGGGGCTCTTCGAGCGAGGAATCCGCGATGAGGTCTCCTAAGAAACTTCTTCCTTCCTCTCCATTAACAGGTGCATCAAGACTGCTAGTTGTTAAAGCTTGTCGTAAAAGAGAATCAAGTTCCTCTAAAGGAATGTCCATTGCTTCTGCTATTTCAAGCCGACTTGGCATGGCACCAAGCTTGTGAGCCAGATCAAGACTCACTTTCCTAATTGTTGTAAGCCTTTCACTTAAATGGACTGGCAATCTAATAGTGCGCGATTGACAAGCAATTGCGCGAGTCATGCTTTGACGAATCCACCAGAATGCATAAGTTGAGAACTTGTAACCACGAGTAGGGTCAAATTTCTCAACGGCGCGCTCTAAGCCAAGGGATCCTTCTTGGATTAGATCTAGAAGCTCCAGCCCTTTCCCTTGATATTTCTTGGCCACGCTCACTACGAGGCGAAGGTTCGCCTTCATCATCCTTTCTTTTGCCCGCCTCCCTATGCGAATTAGACGTCTTTGATGTGACGTCAAATCTTTACTATCAGGACTGATAGTGCCATCTTCAGTAAGAGACATCATCGTCTGGACTTGATTGCCCAGTTCAATCTCCTCTGCAGGGGTTAGCAAGGGTATACGTCCAATGGTTGATAGATACCAACTGATTGGATCACTGCTTCGTCTTTTTTGCGATTCAGTCGATCTAGTCGCTGATGAAATCATTTCTTGCTGATCCCCCATCACATTGGAGGGGACTTTCCTACGGAAATGGACGAAAAGTCTGTGGTTTCAAGAACCCTTCAGATTCATGAGTGGAAATCTACACATTTCTAAGCTCAACCAATCATTTGTCACATCAGAGAGAGCCTTTTTTGTCCCCTCTGGACTGAATGGAGGTTGTTAGTTCAGCCAAAGATGAGGCGATATCGCTTGCTGAACTGCTTTTGGCAGAGTTTCTAGCTGATTCGGCATGTAATAAGGCTGCAGCTGCAAGTAGATCGCTTTGAATGTCTGCTTCGCTTGCAATAGCTATAGCCCCTAATCCTGCTGTGTAACCAGCTAATACATCTCCCAACCCAGTGCGAGCAGCCCAAGGAGCTGTTTCGCCTAATTGCCAACTTGAGCAACCATGGTCATCCGCTACAACACTGTGAGCTCCTTTTAACAACACTCCAGCGCCACTTTGGAGTGAAGCTTGGACTGCAGCATTTACTGGACTTAGTCCTTTGAGCTCTGGGAATAAACGATGAAATTCTTTCTGATGAGGTGTTAACCAAGTTGGCCCATTGCGTTTTTTTAACCATTTCCACCCTTCAGATGATTGAGCCAACCGATTAATTCCATCAGCATCTAATACCAATAGGCCTGAGAATGCTTCGAGCGGCTTGGAAAAATCTGACCACGCTTCCAGTCCTTGTCCAATCCCTGGACCAATTAGTAGTGCATCAACTCTGCTGAGCTCTACCTTTTCAAAGAAATTACTTAAAGCAACGCCTTTATTGATATCAGGGAGGCTATTTAGCAATTCTGAGAGAACAATTTCAGGGGCAACTTGCCAAAGTTTCTTGCCAATGCAACTGGGTAATCCGGCTTGAATGCTGCCTGCTCCGCTTGCCAGAGCACCTTGTAAGGCTAAAAGAGCAGCTCCGCGATATCTTTTACTGCCAGCGACTACTAAGAGCCTTCCCCTTTGATATTTAGTTTTTTGCGCTTCAATCTTGGGGAATGGGAGTGTTTCTATATCAGTTGAGCAAAGACGGAGTGGCTGACTCTTTGGCAATTGTTCTAGAAAAACTTTATTAGGGATACCTACATCAATTCTTACAACTTTGCCAACATGAGGTAAGGCTAAATCTTGAACAAGGCCTTGTTTTATTAGCCCAACAGTTAGCGTAAATAAAGCACTGGCTGATCCTTTTTGAAAGCTTCGACCTGAATCAGAGCACAACCCTGCAGGTATATCTAAGCTCACTAACTTTCCAGGTGCTTTTTCCCTTCTTGCCTCTAATAAATCTGCAATTGAATTTGGGAGCGGCCGACATTGACCTAATCCAAAAAGTGCTTCAATCCAAAGAGCTTTACTTTCAACATTTGGTGGATTATGAAGTTCTTTAATTCCAAGCCATTTTGAGTGAGATAGAAGGTTTGCAGTTAAACCTGCTTTGACTTTTAAGGGGCACCAAATCTTGACATCTACTCCTTTGAGAAAAAGCTCTCTAGCCACAACCAAACCATCTCCGCCATTGTGGCCAGGCCCGATCAATACGATCACACCATTATCAATCAAGGTTTGTTGATTTATGAACCAGGAAGCCATTGCTTGCCCTACTTTTTCCATCAAGGCCTCAATAGGAAGACCGCTGGAGAGAACTTTCCCTTCCAGCGTCTCCATTTGCGCAGTAGTGACCATTAGATGGTCAGCGTCGGGGTTAGGCCAGGACACGGTAATTTTTCATTGACCCTCACTATGCATCTATCAATCCACTAATGCATATGCGGCATCAATCCTCATATTATTTGGTTATGACTGAAACTCAACCAGTAACAAAGGCTGGTAACCAGGCTCTAAATTACTTGAAAGGCTTGTCGGGGGAACATCTTGTAGCAGTTGGTCTTTCTGGTGGTGTTGATAGTTCTCTTACGGCGGCATTTTTAGTTGAGGCAGGCTGGGAAGTTGAAGGACTGACTCTGTGGCTTATGAGTGGTAAGGGAGCATGTTGTTCGGATGGGTTAATTGATGCTGCGGGCATCTGTGAAGAATTAGGAATTATTCATCATGTAGTTGATTCAAGGGTGACCTTTCAAAATGAGATTGTTCAAGGACTTGTAAAGGGTTACCAGGAAGGAATCACTCCACTTCCTTGTTCTAGATGTAATAGATATGTAAAGTTTCAAACTATGCTTAATTGGGCTAGAGAAGAGAGAAGTATTCAGCGTATTGCTACTGGCCACTATGCACGAACTCGAAATTCTAAAGATAATGAATCATCTGTTTCATTACCTGGTGATAGTTCTGGAAGGAATAGGCTTTTACGTGGTTTAGATCAAAATAAGGAT
>QCKL01000030.1 GCA_003215355.1 Prochlorococcus sp. AG-409-O23 | reverse complement strand
GCTAATGCCCAAGACCTTAATCCCATTAGTTTCGAAAAGTGCCCAACGATCACGAAAGTTACAAGCTTCCTTTGTGCATCCAGGGGTGTCGTCTTTGGGATAGAAGTAGATAATCACCCTTTGGCCTTTCAGTGATGAAAGGTGTACAAGGGAACCATCTTGACTTGGGAGAGTGAAATCTGGTGCAGGATCACCAATCTGTAAGGCCATGGTTGCCTAGTGAACTCAGAGAACCAAGCGTACTAGCACTGTGGTTTTTCCCAATGCATGCTCCATTACAGCCAATAAGTACAGAAGAGCAGGAGTGGGCTAATTCATTGCCACTAAGAAGGTCAAAAGAATATGTACGCTCGCGTGGATATGTAAGGCAAGCATTATCTGAATTATGGGAAATACCACCTCTTTCGATCCCTTTAAATGCACCTCCTGGCCAACCTCCAGAACTTGAAATTGGCTGGGGGCATATCAGCTTTAGCCATTGCTGTGATGCGTTACTAGTTGGTTGGTCCTCAAGGAAACTCGGGGTCGATTTAGAGCGAGTAGATAGATCTTTTAGCGCTAGTAAATTGGTAGATCGTTACTTCAATACTGAAGAGAAAGCAGAGCTATGCCAACTCAAGGGAGACGTATTCCGAACTAAGGTCTTAGAAAGATGGCTAATCAAAGAGGCGGCTATTAAATGGCAACAGGGTAATCTTGCCGAAGATCTATCCCACTGGAGCCTCTTCCCACACTCAGAGGAGGCAAGCCATAAATTGTTGGGGCACAAAGTAAGCATTCATCAACTTGAATACGATGCATGGCGCATGGCAGTAGCCTGTGGAGTCGAAATGAATTGTCTGCACCCAATTTTATGCCTACATTTTTAAAGTAAAAATACTGCCTGACCAATACATTGATTTTCATCCATCTTCGCTGAAACAAGAATAAGTAAATATCAAGATTTACTTTTCAGTATCCCAATTAATCGGTAATGAGATAATTTCTGCGGGAGGTTAATGCCTCGGAAGCGTTTCAGTATCCCTCTTAAATCTTCCAGGCAATCTATCATTTCTTCTTGCTCTAATAATTTTCTATAAACACGTCCCTCACCTAGCCAACGGTACTCTAATTCTTCATTAATTTGCAAAGTCAAAGGTTCATCCCATTGCTCCCATTCCAATTCCCAACCAAGTTCTTCTAAAGTACTCGAGAAATTAATTTCCTTAAATTCCGAATTCAGCCATTTATCCTCTAGGGAAGATAGGCTTGAAAGAAGTTTTTCCTCAATCGTATTAATTTTTGTAGTATCAAGAGTTTTTTTCAAAGCCTGTGCTGGCCCAATCCCTGGACAACTAATTAACAGTCTTAATCCAGAATTATGAGAACATCTCTGAGTAATCAGCTTCCATAGTCTTTCCATTGCCTGACTGTCAACATTCATAGCATGGAGCCTTCCTCCAACCCATTCAAATCGATGATCTTCAGGTAAGTCATTTATATCATTAGAATTCTCATCAATTAATTGCGGGCGCATTATCGAATCAAGTAATTCTAATTGAGCAGATAAGCGCAATTTATCGGCCAAAGAGTGACTAATAATAGTCACACCTCCTTCCGGTACCGATCTCAATGGTTCCAATGCCCATAACAATGAACTTCCTCCAAAGACCAATACCCTTTGATTACGTTGCCAAAAGACACCAGTCCATAATTTTTCAGCAAGCTGGCGCAATCGATCTCCTTCTTGAGCCAATTGACGCTGTAACCATCGTTCAAGGTCTGATGAGTTTGGTCCACAACTAACTAACAAAGGGTGTTCCTGAGCTGACTCAATTGACGCAGCCAATTGAGCTGACCTTCTTTCCAAAACCGTTCCTCGACGTCGGCCTTCCCAGCCCTGTGAACTCGGCTTCCAAAAGACCTCTCCCTGTAAATCTTTTGGCAGATACTGTTGAGGCACCCAATGTTCAGGAAAAGCATGGGGATAGCGATAGCCAAGCCCATCTCCAAAAGAATCTCCATCGCGATTGGAATCACGAAGATGAGTTGGTACGGCCTGCATTTGAGCCTCTCGCACTGTGTTTTGAGCTTCAAAGAAACCCGAAACACTATTGCTCTTATCAGTCGTTGCCAAATAAAGAGTTGCTTGAGCCAGTGAATAAAGCCCTTCGGGCAAGCCCACTCTTTCAAATGCAGCTGCACAAGCTTCTACAATGACAATTGCTTGTGGGTCAGCTAATCCGACATCTTCTCCTGCAGCAATAAGCATGCGGCGGAAAATAAACCTAGGGTTTTCTCCTGCCTCAATCATGCGAGCCAGCCAAAACAAGGCGGCATCAGGATCTGAACCTCGCAATGACTTAATAAATGCACTAATCGTGTCAAAATGAGCATCGCCATGTTTGTCATATAGAACAGCTCGCTCCTGAATCGATTCCTCCGCAATCGCAAGATCGATATTTATTTCTCCCTTGTGATTAGGGTTAGTACTCTCTACAGCTAGTTCAAGCGCATTAAGCAAACTACGAGCATCTCCATTGGAAACATCTACCAAATGTTTTGCCGCTTCCTTAGTCAACATCACTTGTTTTTTACCATAACCTCGTTCAGGGTCTAGAAGTGCACGAGTCAAAAGCTTCTCAAGATCTGTGGATGCAAGTAGTTGTAAGCGGAAAAGTCTTGTGCGACTCAATAACGCCTTATTGACCTCAAAATATGGATTCTCAGTCGTCGCTCCTATGAGCGTTATGGTGCCATTTTCAACCCAAGGCAATAGTGCATCTTGCTGTGAACTGTTAAAGCGATGAACCTCATCAATAAATAAGATCGTTCGCAATCCATGACGCTCTAATCGTTGCCTAGCTGAATGCACCTCATTCCTCAGCTCCTTTACTCCAGACAAAACTGCATTAATAACACTGAAATGAGCACGGGTATGTGAAGCGACAATTCTTGCCAAAGTTGTCTTACCTACACCAGGTGGGCCATGTAGCAAGAGATTGCCAACACGATCAGCAGAGATAGCTCGACGCAATAGCCGACCTTCAGCCAAAATCTCTCCTTGGCCTAAGAATTCATCTAAAGTTCTTGGACGAAGACGCTCGGCAAGAGGTGCATACTCTCTACGCACCTGATCTCCATGAAAAGTAAATAGATCTTCTACCACCTAAAGATTCTCGGCCCAATTTTGCTTTCGTCTAAATAAGATCTGTAGAACGAAACTATGTTTAAAAAAAGCCAACCCCAACAGACCGATATAAGAACACTTCAAGTAATAACAGTGGGGCATGGCATACCAGTGCGCTGACTAATTTCTGCGTATGCATCAATCTCCTTTATTAAAGCTGAAAGAACATTTTGAGGTAATTGATTGAGATCGCCCGTTGGCTGAACATACTTTTCAAGATAAATCCGTAAAGTTGCTCCTTGTGTACCCGTTCCTGATAAACGTAGAACTACACGACTGCCATCATCAAGAAGAATGCGTAGCCCCTGTTTATTAGTAATAGATCCATCAACAGGATCATGATAGCTAAAGTTGTCAGCCAGGCTTACATGACGACCAGCAAACGAAGTCCCTACCAGATTGGGGAGCATTAATTCTAGTCTGCTGTAAAGGTCATACGCAGTCTCACTGTCAATAGCCTCGTAATCATGGCGTGAATAATAATGACGGCCAAAGCGGCTCCAATGTTGCTTCATTAATTCAGCTACTGAACACCTCTTATTTGACAAAATCTGCAACCAAAAAAGCACTGCCCATAATCCGTCTTTTTCTCTTACATGGTTACTACCTGTCCCAAAGCTTTCCTCTCCACATAAGGTAATTAGATCAGCATCCAAAAGATTGCCAAAAAATTTCCAGCCTGTTGGCGTCTCAAAAGAAGGTATGTTCAAATCCTTAGCAACCACATCCACTGCCGAGCTAGTAGGCATAGAACGTGCAATGCCTCTAAGCCCCTCAGAATAACCAGGCACACAAGAAGTATTAGCCGCCAGGACAGCAAGACTATCGCTAGGGTTTACAAAACATCCCTGTCCTAAAATCATGTTTCGATCCCCATCTCCATCACACGCTGCGCCAAAACAATACTGCTTGCCATGCAAAAGTAAATCTGCAAGTTCGTGGGCATAAGTAAGATTTGGATCCGGATGGCATCCACCAAAATCTTCCAAAGGTATTCCATTCCTAACAGTTCCATTTGGTACTCCTATTAATCCTTCTAGCAATCGCTTTGCATAAGGTCCTGTTACAGCATTCAATGCATCAAAAACTATTGGAAAATCATCGTTAATGAAATCTTTAATTCGATCAAAGTCAAACAATTTTTGCATCAATAATACATAATCTTCAATACCATCAATGACTTCAACTTCCATAAGAGATATGGCATATGTGCCTACGTAGTCAAGAGAAATATTGCTGTGGTCAATTATTTGATATGCATCGAGTGATTGAGTACATGAATAAATCGCATTGGTCAATGATTCAGGGGCTGGGCCACCATTTGCACCATTGATTTTCACTCCAAAATCACCATCTGGGCCACCTGAATTATGGCTAGCAGACAGAATGATGCCTCCTATTGCATGTTGAGAACGAATTAAGTGAGAAGCTGCAGGTGTTGAAAGAATCCCATCAACAGTTGTAATAACCTTCCTAACTCCATGCGCTGCCGCCATGCGCAGGATTACTTGAATAGCATTTTTATTGCCAAAACGACCATCTCCGCCAAGCACTAAAATCCCACCTCGAACTCCAGAGAGTGTTCGCAAAATCGCTTCCACAAAACTCTCAAGATAATGAGGTTGCTGAAATTGCTTACTGCTCTTACGAAGGCCAGAGGTGCCTGGTTTCTGATCAGTAAAAGGGGCTGTTAATCGCACCTGCATAACTTGGGGTTCTTGTGAGGTCACTTAATTCTGAATTTAAGAGGAGAAAAGCCAAAAAGAAAAAACTACAGAAACGAGCAGCTTCTCCCTTGAATGATTTTCTCAGTGGGGCATCTCTGAAGTGCGAAGCATGGCAACAAACCAAAGGGTGCTAAGGAGCAAAGCCACTACTAGCCCAGAAGCGAGACCTATGCGCGCCATAATTAAAGGCACTATTAAAGGGAAAATAATTGCCCCCGCTACAGGAGTAATAGCTACAAACCAACGCAACATTCTGGTTCCCTTGAGAAGGAAGTTAAAACCATTCCGATTGTGCTTGTTCTCTCGTATTTGAGTTGTCTTCAGGAGTCTTTCGTTCAAATTGCATAGTTATATTGCGACTACTTTCACCATCACTAAGGGTTGCCTTTATCGGATACTTTTGAACGCCATCTCGGAATGGGACTTGGAGACGGAATGTACCGTCATTAGAGAGAGGAATATCTTCGCCACCAATGGTCAATGTCGCGGAAGGATCTGTAGAGCCATAAACAATAAGCTCAGCATCTGCAACTAACCAGAAGGAACGTGATCGAGGTGCGACACCACCTAACCCAGATTGATTCCTACCACTAGCCCAAACCCCAAAGCCTGAATCACTGAAGCCCTGCTTTTCAAAACCTTGTTCCTGAAATTCCTCTGAACCTATTCGACTCTTACGAAAATGAGTGGTGGCAGTCTGGTAGAGACGCTCATGTAGCCCACTATCTACTGGCTCGCTGACAATCCTTGACACATTTTCTGCGTTGCTTTGGGTTGCCTCCAAGCTAAAAGGAACAAACTGGTCAAGAATTTGATCGCTGGGTTGCAATGATGGGACTCTGCCGACAGCTGAGAAAGCTAGAGAAATCCAACGACTTTTAAAGCGATATCCAAGCTCAACCCGATAATCCCTGTCACTCATAGGTATGGGTAAATACCACTCTGTACTATGACTATCTACAGTGACTTCTTGAAGAGTTTGACGATGCGATGTCCCTTGAGGGACGCCGGTTACATCAAACAACCGGATGAATAATCTATTAGCTCCTTGGGCTAAAGCACGCTTGCGATCTAACTCAGAAATCTCCCAAAAGACATAAGCCCACTCTGGGTCTCTTGGAAGAAATACAACTCTTGTATCTGTTGTCCCTTCAGAGGAACTCCCAGCCTCAGAAGACTTTGGAACATTTCGCCAAAAAGAGGGGGCCAATTTCTTATCCGGTTTTTGCTTGTCCTGATAAGCCAAAATCTCCTTAACAAGAGTTGCTTTACTTTTCCTGCTGTAAAGAGGCACTCCTAATTCACTGGCCTTATTACGGAGCTGACGCAGTGTTAGACGTGACAGAGAATCTTGGGCTTGGGGGGTCACGTCTAAAAAACTCCGTTTTTGTTCGGGATCAGTATGTGGTCTTACGTTCCCTAGAAGACGTTGTGGTCAGCATCTACTGACTCCACCAACCAAGCTTATTCCCCTACAAGCCCCTAAAAGCCCTATTAGCAAAGGCCAATCAAGGTTCAAGAGAGTCAACTTTTTAATTGTCTGAGGCTTAAAAAGCTGCCAAAGCCGATGAAGCAGCACGCTTCAACAGCTCACAAACAATGGCAAACATGCTGTCATGAGCATGATATCCACTCCTGTTAAACCTTCTTCAAGCCTAAGTATCGTCCGAAACGGGAGAATTCATGCCTTGATTACGACGACTTGCATGAATCAGGTCTTCAGTAGTCAACTCTAAAGGGGACCTGCCACATTTCTCAGCCATAGATTCAAGCTGACTACCTGCTGCTGCAAGTTGTTCTAATAAAATAGAGATAAAAGATCTCTGATCCCTCAAGCTTGGTTGTTGAAGGCACCATTGCAATCGTTGCTGCTCTGTAGGTAGTGAGCCTGTAAATGTTCCATCAGCCATTTGTTTGAAGGATGCAAGGCAATGAGCCAATAATCGCAAATGATGGCGCTCCAAAATAGAAAGATTGGTAGATTCAATTTTATCCAACTCCTCTTTGCTCAGAGGGCCTTGTAGGAATCCTTCTTTATCCTCCATTTCACGAGTTAGGAGCAATGTGAAATCCACAAGAATGTCCACATTCCAGCCTCCACTGAACACGATTCACTTCACAATCAGGGAAAGTCTGTCGAATCATTTGCAATTCCTGATCACAAACAATTGGGAAATTCTCTGCGATTCGACTTATCGAACAATGAAATTCCTTTAAATACCAACCTGAACCATCTTCTGCCTGATGAGATTCAGCAAGATACCCTTCTTCATTCCTCAATTCAACTAATTTAACCAAACGATCTTCCACGGTTCCTGGTCCCATTTGGTTACGGTAAAAACTTGCTTTCTTCAGCGCCTGCTGGGCAAGAATCACATCTATAATTTCTGGCGAAAGGGTGGCGTTAATTGAAGACAAAAGATCTAGCGCGAATCTTTGACTGTCATCATTAAAACGAGTTTGTCCCTGCATTGTGAGCTGCCACAAATTAAAGGGGCGCCCTGGGCCTACTGCAATTTGCGTTGATTCAACCAAGCCATCTTCCTCAAGAATCCTCAAATGACGGCGCATAGCCTGAACGGAAATCCCAATAAAACCAGCAAGCTGAGCAGCACTACTTTCACCTTGCTTCAAAAGAAGGATCAAGGTTGATTCTCTTGTGGTGGCAGACACCTCTCCGTTCATTGATCTAAAGCACTACTCCATAGATGCCACCATTAAAGGCAAGGTGACTAGCCACTTAAACAATTTATAAATTACATTCTATTTGCAGTTGCAACATGAAGAAGCAAAGCCTGACGAACTCGCTGTCCGCGCAAGGCTTCATGAGTAATGTCCTTCCCCAATAAGTCTCTCTAACGATTTGCCCAAAGGACATGGTTCTCCATTGCTAGATAATGGCAAATTGACAAGGGAGTACGTTTCAAAGGTCTGTGCCCTAAGCTACTGGATACGAAACAAGCTTGTTTCGTATCCAGTAGCATGCATCAGGCTCTCATGATCCTTTAAAACAAAACTAGCAAGCACTTATTTATTCCTTCAGCGTCCTGAATTCGCAACGATTTATGAGTCTACAAGGTCCTAAATATCGAATACTTTACTGGGGACCTGATCAAAGCTCCCACAAAATAAGATCGAGGACTTCTGAATCATCTACATCTTGCTTGCAATTAATTCCAACGTCATTGAATATTAGAGGTATTGACTGAAATCATGAGCAGCCAAAACTCTCTTGGAGAATTAGTTTCTCAGCCTTATAAATATGGCTTTGTCACAGAAATAGAAACTGAGAAAATCCCTAAAGGACTCAATGAAGAAGTCATCAGGCTTATATCTGCGAAGAAAGAAGAGCCCGAGTTTTTACTTGATTTTCGGCTTAAAGCATACAAGCAATGGCTAAATATTAAAGAGCCTAATTGGGCTGAATTAGGCTATCCACCAATCGACTATCAAGATCTAGTTTATTATGCTGCTCCAAAGCAAACTCAGAAGAAAAACAGCTTAGAAGAGGTTGATCCAAAATTATTAGAGACCTTCGATAAGCTTGGGATTCCGTTAAGTGAGCAAAAACGACTGTCCAATGTTGCAGTTGATGCTGTTTTTGACAGCGTATCTATTGCCACAACTTACAAGGAACAATTAGCTGAGCATGGGGTGGTTTTTTGCTCTATCAGTGAGGCAGTTAGCGAGTATCCAGAATTAGTCGAAAAATATATTGGAAAAGTAGTGCCACCAAACGATAATTTCTTTGCAGCTCTTAACTCAGCTGTGTTTAGTGATGGTTCATTTGTTTTTATACCAAAAGGTGTTCAATGTCCTATGGAATTATCTTCCTATTTCCGTATCAATTCCGGAGATACTGGACAGTTTGAACGCACACTAATAATTGCCGAGGAAGCTTCTTCTGTTAGTTATCTAGAAGGCTGTACAGCTCCAATGTTTGACACAAAAACTCTTCATGCTGCTGTTGTTGAACTAATAGCTCTTGATAACTCATCAATAAAGTATTCAACCGTACAGAACTGGTATTCAGGTGATGAAGAAGGTATTGGAGGAATATACAATTTTGTGACCAAAAGAGGCCATTGCAAAGGTAAAAGAAGCAAAATTAGCTGGTCGCAAGTTGAAACTGGATCTGCAATTACCTGGAAATATCCAAGCTGTATCTTGCAAGGAGAGGAATCTATTGGCGAGTTCTATTCAGTAGCTCTCACTAATAATTTGCAGAAAGCAGACACTGGAACCAAAATGATTCACATAGGCCCGAAGACAAGATCCACAATTGTAAGCAAAGGGATTAGCGCAGGGAATTCTAGTAATAGCTATCGCGGACTAGTACAAATGGGTCCAAAGGCTTCTGGAGCTAGAAACTACAGTCAATGCGATTCAATGTTGATAGGTGATAAAGCTGCTGCAAACACTTATCCATACATTCGTTCCAACCAACCAAAAGCAAGCATTGAGCACGAAGCCAGTACATGTCGTATCTCAGAAGATCAACTCTTTTATCTACAAAGTCGTGGAATAGGTTTTGAGGAGGCTGTTTCAATGATGGTCAGTGGGTTCTGCCGTGATGTTTTTAACCAATTGCCGATGGAATTTGCTGCCGAGGCTGACAAGCTTCTTGCCTTAAAGCTAGAGGGGTCAGTGGGCTGATTTATTCAGATGTATTACCTATCCAACCAACAGCTAAAACATTTTTTCTTTATTTGACGTGATCAGAAAAGAAGCAGAACTCATTCTTGAAATTCGTAATCTTCACGCAAGCGTTGAAGACAAAGCCATACTTCAAGGAGTCAACCTATCAATTCGTGCTGGCGAAATCCATGCAGTAATGGGACGAAATGGGAGTGGTAAAAGTACTCTTTCTAAAGTCATAGCTGGTCATCCTGAATATATTGTCACCTCTGGAACAGTGAAGTTTCAAGGTCATAACCTTTTGGAACTAGAGCCAGAAGAACGAGCAAGGCTAGGAGTATTTATGGGTTTTCAATACCCTGTTGAGATCCCTGGAGTTAGTAATCTTGAATTCCTTAGGGTGGCTACTAACTCCCGACGTGAGAAACGTGGTCAAGAAGAACTAGACACATTTGATTTTGAAGACTTAGTTCGAGAACGTTTAAAAGTTGTACAAATGGATCCTATCTTTTTAGAGCGAAGTGTTAATGAAGGCTTCTCAGGTGGAGAAAAGAAACGGAATGAAATTCTCCAAATGGCACTCTTAGAGCCTTTACTGGCAATCCTCGATGAAACAGATTCTGGACTAGATATAGATGCCCTTCGAATTGTGGCTGCAGGCGTAAACCAACTTGCGAACCCACAAAATGCAACGCTATTAATTACTCATTACCAAAGATTATTGAACGAAATTACTCCAGACTTTGTCCACGTCATGGCCGCAGGAAAAATTTTAAGGACAGGCGGGAAAGAACTTGCTCTGGAATTAGAACAATCTGGGTATGACTGGATAGATAAAGAACAAAACCACATGGAGGCCAAGTAGCCATGGCGGTTTTCCGCCAATGGTTAGATTCTCTCCCAGCACCCAATGGAGTGCTAGAGCGCTTTCAACGTCTTGGACGCAATTCTCTACTCAATGATGCAAGCCCAACTCGCGCACTTGAAGCTTGGCGCTTGACCGACCTGAAAAGACTAGAGCATCTCTTTGAGCTCCCCCTCCATTCAAATCAAGATGTTTTAGATGAAAAGAAACTCACCATAATCCCAGATAAGCCGGGCAATGGTTTAAGGATTACCCTCGACTCTGATTGCGACACCTCAGATTCTCTAAAACTACCTCCTGGCATCAGAAAGCTAAATGCACTTGAGCTTGAAGCGCACCTAGGGAACTCATTAAAATCTTGTTCTTTAAATTGCGACTGGCCGGTAGCCATTAATCATGCTTCTGCGACTCAAGTACTGGGATTAGAAATACAAGGCCAAGATCTTCCACCTTTGGAACTTGTAATGGAAGCAAAGCCTTGTGCCTTGTCACCTACTCGAGTGATCCTGATCCTGAAGGAGCAGGCCAAACTGGAATTACTTCAAGTAGCAATAGGAGCAGAAGAGGCCGCACAAAGCCACCTCATTGAAATTCATCTTGGTCAAGGATCAGAGCTTCAGCATGGCTGGCTGGGATTCGGTAAGCATCAATCAAGCTTGTTAGTAAATATGGCAATAACGCAAGAAGCTCGAAGCAATTATTTCATTACTGCTGTACAGCATGGATGGTTTCTCGCACGAATGGAGCCTCACATTGTCCAAGTCCATGGGCACGCAAATACAACAATGCGAGGTCTTCAGCTTGCAACGAATCAAAGTCAAATAGCTACTCACTCTTCAATTCGTTTTGATGGCCCTGAGGGTTCATTAGATCAATTACAAAAGTCAGTAGCAGCAGAAAAGTCACATTGTATTTTTAATGGCGCTATTCACGTTCCACGCATCGCGCAAAAGACCAATGCAGCTCAATTGAGCAGAAACCTACTGCTGTCAGAACGAGCCCGAATTGACACAAAGCCTGAACTAAAAATAATTGCAGATGATGTCCGCTGTGCTCATGGTGCCACTGTGAGTCAGCTCCAAGAAGAAGAACTCTTTTATCTGCGTAGCAGAGGCATAGAGGCAACTACGGCAACTTCTCTATTACTAAAGGGCTATTGCCAAGAAATCTTCAATAGTCTTCCAGTTGAAGCGAATCGCTGGGAAAGGCTCATAACACTTCTTGAGAGCATGCAAGCATGACCACAAAAGCCAATACACTTGCCGAAATAACGAAGAAAGACTTTCCCTTATTTGCAGCAAGAGAAAACAATCAAAATCGACTCATATATTTAGATCATGCTGCGACTAGTCAAAAACCTCGACAAGTTATTGAGGCACTGCAGAATTACTACAGTTTCAACAATGCAAATGTTCATAGAGGTGCTCATCAGCTAAGTGCTAAAGCAACTGAAGCCTTTGAAAATGCACGCGAAATTACATCCACTTTTATAAAAGCTGACTCTTCGAGAGAAATTGTATTTACTAGGAATGCGACAGAAGCAATTAATTTAGTAGCTCACTCTTGGGGAGATTCTCAACTTAAAGCAGGAGATGAAATTCTTCTAACTTTGATGGAGCATCACAGCAACCTGGTTCCATGGCAATTGCTTGCACAACGCACAGGATGCTCCCTTCGTTACGTAGGTATAACCCCGAGTGGTGAGCTAGATCTTCAAGATCTTCAACAAAAACTCAATAAGAACACAAGATTGGTCAGCCTTGTACATATCAGCAACACCTTAGGTTGTTGCAATCCAATTGGAGAAGTTGCGAACCTTGCCCATAAGGCCGGTGCATGCGTTTTAGTGGATGCTTGTCAAAGCCTTGCCCATCAAGCAGTAGATGTGAAATCACTAGGCATTGATTTTTTAGTGGGCTCCTCTCACAAACTTTGTGGCCCAACTGGCATTGGTTTCCTCTGGGCAAAAGAAGAGTTATTAGAAGCAATGCCTCCTTTTCTTGGTGGGGGCGAAATGATTCAAGATGTATTTCTTGATCACAGCAACTGGGCAGCCTTGCCCCACAAATTCGAAGCCGGTACACCTGCGATAGGTGAGGCGATAGGCATGGGTACAGCTCTTGAATACCTTACATCTGTTGGCTTAGACAAAATTCAAGCTTGGGAAAAAAAGATCACCCATCATCTTTTTCAAAGCCTCGAGTCAATCGATCACTTAAAAATACTCGGGCCAAAACCAGAGCAACAAGCTAATAGAGGTGCATTAGCAACATTCAATGTCACAGGTATTCATGCAAATGACATCGCAGCCCTGCTAGATGCAAATAACATCTGCATAAGGAGTGGTCATCATTGTTGTCAACCTCTACATAGATATTACAAACTAAGCGCCACTGCACGAGCCAGCCTTAGCTTCACAACCACCATAAATGAGGTTGATGATTTCATACAGGAACTGTCTGCAACAATTTCTTTCTTAAAAGATCACAGTTAAAGATTCAAGTGCTGGCAAAAAAACTGTTCTGTCGTTTCCAGAACCTTTATCTGCACAAGGCTATCTCGAAACCCATGCCCTTCATCAGCAAAGGTATGTACCTCCACAGGCACATGATTCTCTCTCAAAGCAGCAGCCATTCTTGCTGACTGCTTTGGTAAAACAACAGTATCCTTTAATCCCTGAAAAAAAATCACCGGACAATTAATCATTGCCGCATGATTTAGCGGTGACCTCTCCTCATAGCGCTTAACAAAATCAGGAAGTGCCCCAACAAGATGGTCCAGATATCTCTCCTCAAAACGATGCGTATCTTTAGTCAAATCAATCAAGTCGCTGACTGCATATCTACACGCACCAACTTTGAAGACGTCTGTAAAACATAGGCACGCCAATGTAGTAAAGCCACCCGCACTACCACCTTCAATAGCAAGACGTTGCCCATCAGCCTTACCTAGGGAAACCAATGCCTTTGCTGCCTCTGCACAATCGAACACATCTACTTCTCCCCAACCACCTTTTAAACGTTCCCTATATGACCTGCCAAAACCAGTCGATCCTCCATAATTGACATCTACAACTGCCCAACCTCTAGAAGTCCAAAATTGAATGCCTAGATTTAATCCTCGCCGAGCCATAGAAGTTGGTCCACTATGACTTTTAACAAGCAATGGTGGAATTCCTTGTAAGCCATTACTGGGTGGGTAAAACCAAGAATGAGTCAATTCACCTCCATAGCCTTCAAACCAAAAGGCTTCTCCAACACTTATTTGTGCTTCTGACAAAACAGCTTTACTAGCAGGAGTATGAGTCCAAGAAAAGCTATTTAAATCAAGCTCCAATAACCCAGTACCTTTGACAGCATTACTAGCAATCGCAACAGCTCGTCCAGGCTGTGCATCAATCCCAGCCAAATCATCAAAGGGTTGGCTTAGCTCCTTAACTGAACCTTGAGCAGTTAAAAGATTCAGGCGCCAAAGACCCTGTTCACAAATGGTTGAAAGAATTTGATCACCAGCAGCACTTGCTGTAGACATGCCATATACCCATTGAGGCAAAGCCGCTTCGCCTGCCATCGGCCACATTCGGCGCCAAATCGGGGGAACATCTGGATCAATCTGAGAATCTAAAACCATCAAGTTGGCCCAACCACTGCTGTCTTCTGCGACAACAAGCTGTCCGCTTGACAGC
>QCKL01000029.1 GCA_003215355.1 Prochlorococcus sp. AG-409-O23 | reverse complement strand
GCTCGATTGCAGTCTTAATTAATTCCTTGGAGTTAGAAGGAGGGGCTTGTGGCTTGGTCAGCACAATTACCGAAGAGTTCACCAATGTCTGACAAGCTAGGCGCCAATTTTTAGGTCGATTTCTAAGTTTTTCTTTCTCTACCTGAGTAATAGGAGACAGCGCCGCCTCATTACTCTCTTTAATTACCTCAACAAAGCAAGTAATGCACTGGCCGCAACCTCTGCAATTGCCAAGATTCCCTTTTAAGCCATAAAGCTCCAAACCTTCTCTCAATGCAACCTGGCGAAGATTGTCCCCAATTGGACAACTCACATCACGTCCCTCGCGTACAAAACGGATAGTTGGCATGACTGCGGAACAAGCTAAAGCTCCATTTTGCTATTTGGCATTGCGATTTGTGACCGAAAGCACTTCACTTAATTAAGAGGCCTCATAGCCCTGCAATGCCTGTAATAGCGCTCAATTCGAACATCATTTAGGTATACACGAGTATCACTACACGTTTCAGCTAGCGACAACAACTGCCTTGGCTTAAGGCAGAAGCCTTACGATCAATCGGTCTGGCTGCATTAAGCAGCTTCGTTCCACGAACCTGACCCATGGGATTGCCCTGGTATCGGGTGCACACAGTCGTTATTAACGACCCCGGCCGACTCCTGGCCGTGCACCTCATGCACACAGCTTTGTTAGCCGGCTGGGCCGGCTCCATGGCCCTTTACGAATTGGCCATCTTTGATCCTTCCGATCCAGTCCTGAACCCTATGTGGCGCCAGGGCATGTACGTCATGCCCTTCATGGCACGCCTAGGCGTTACAAGCAGCTGGACTGGCTGGGACCTAACCGGTGCGACGAATGCATTCGATCTTGATTCTTTAGGATTCTGGGGCAAGGCTCTTCCGTTTTCTACGTTTGAAGGTGTTGCCGTAGCACATATCCTTTTCAGTGGCTTGCTGATGTTGGCAGCTATCTGGCATTGGACCTATTGGGATCTTGAGCTCTGGGAAGACTCCCGCACGGGAGAAGCTGCTCTTGATCTACCAAGAATCTTTGGAATCCACCTTCTCCTAGCTGGTCTTACCTGCTTTGGATTCGGCGCCTTCCATTGTGCATCTGTCGGCCTTTGGGTCTCAGATCCATATGCCCTAACTGGCCACGTAGAACCTGTAGCCCCTGCATGGGGTGCTGCTGGATTCAACCCCTTTAATCCAGGGGGAATCGTTGCCAATCACATTGGTGCAGGCCTTATCGGGATAGTTGGAGGTATCTTCCATATCACCAACCGTCCAGGAGAAAGGCTCTATCGCAACCTGAAGATGGGAAGCCTCGAAGGAGTATTGGCCAGTGCCCTGGCAGCAGTACTTTTCGTTTCTTTCGTCGTATCAGGAACAATGTGGTATGGCTCAGCTACAACTCCTGTTGAGCTATTTGGTCCTACTCGTTATCAGTGGGATTCAGGTTATTTCAAGACTGAAATCAACCGCCGCGTTCAAACAGCAATGGATAACGGCGCTTCTAAAGCAGACGCCTACGCATCCATTCCTGAAAAACTTGCCTTCTACGACTATGTAGGAAACAGCCCTGCTAAGGGAGGTCTCTTCCGAGTCGGTGCGATGGTCAATGGAGATGGTCTCCCCACTGGCTGGCAAGGTCACATTGCTTTTACTGACAAGGAAGGCAATGACTTAGAAGTCCGCAGGATCCCTAATTTCTTCGAGAACTTCCCAGTTATCCTCGAAGATCAAAATGGGAATGTTAAAGCTGACATTCCTTTCCGTCGGGCAGAAGCTAAGTATTCCTTCGAGCAAACCGGTGTAACGGCTACCGTTTATGGCGGTGAGCTAGACGGCAAAACCTTTACCGACCCAGTCGTTGTAAAGCGCCTTGCACGTAAAGCTCAGCTTGGAGAATCCTTTAAGTTCGACAGGGATCGCTACAAGTCAGACGGTGTTTTCAGAAGCTCCCCTAGAAGCTGGTTCACATTCGCTCACGCCAGCTTTGGACTGCTCTACCTCTTCGGACACTGGTGGCATGCAGCTAGGACTCTTTACCGTGACACTTTCACAGGTATCGATCCAGACATGGGAGATCAAGTGGAATTCGGTCTGTTCAAGAAACTTGGAGACGAATCCACACGTCGCGTCCCTGGGCGTGCGTGATCCTATGACCAATTCACCAGCCACTTTTAGCTGATAGCCACTACCGAGAATCTCGATGGAAGCCTTCTCTTACGTCCTCATCCTCACCTTGGCGCTTCTTACGCTGTTCTTCGCGATTGCATTCCGCGATCCTCCGAAGTACTGATTTACTAAGTGCCATTCAACTAAAACGCCCTGCTGAAGCAGGGCGTTTTTTATTTCTCCAAATTTCAAAAATGCGAGATATTAGTAAGGTTCTAGTCATTTTCTTACCCATTTAAAAGGTCCTAATGGACTTCTTGTCAGGAATTAATTCACTTAGGCCTTCTCAGAAGGCAATTAAATGTATAAAGTTGGAAAAGATACAATTATTTGAAAGGGTTGCATGCAATGCCCCTCATGCCAAAACACAGATAGCCGTGTTCTGGAATCACGAGCTGCCGATGCTGGAAGAAGCGTTAGAAGACGTCGTGAATGTCTAAATTGCGACTTTCGTTTCACCACCTATGAAAGAGTCGAAACAGTTCCAATAACTGTCTTAAAGCGCAATGGGAATAGAGAAACATTTAATAGGAGCAAACTCCTAACTGGAATTACAAGAGCGTGTGAAAAAACACCTGTCAGCGCAAGCAAAATTGAACTGATGGTTGATGAGCTAGAGCTCAGACTCCAGCAACGGAATATCAAAGAAGTGAATAGTACTGAAATAGGTGAATTAGTTTTAGATCAACTGCGTGGAGTTAGCGAAGTCGCTTACGTTCGTTTCGCCTCGGTTTATCGGCAATTCCATGGCATAAACGATTTCATAGCCACCTTAGAAAGCTTTAAATCTGGAAAGAAAGGGCAACTCGCAACAGTTAGCTAAGCAAAAATAAGTCAATCTGTAGAGTGTCAGACTAATTCCAAAAGTCGGCGGGACTTTCGGAAAATTTTTCGCACTGCCTAAAGGCAGACCGCCATTTAAAAATGTCTAGTAATTCCTCAGAGTCTGTTCAAGAAAAGCCTTTGGGACAAGGAACTGAGCATGAGGGTAATAATGCTGAAGAAGTAGCGGAAAGCGCTGAAGTACTTAATGCAGCTAACCCAGAAGAGGATTTAAGTATTCCAGCCGATATACCAAAGGCCGATGATCCAAGCAGCAGGGTCTCCAAGAATGACCTGGATGGAGCAGGTTTCACAATTGATGAATTCGCATCTCTTTTAAGCAAGTACGACTACAACTTCAAGCCAGGAGACATTGTTAACGGAACAGTTTTTGCTCTTGAATCAAAAGGAGCAATGATTGATATAGGCGCAAAAACCGCAGCCTTTATGCCGATGCAGGAAGTCTCAATAAATAGGGTGGAAGGTCTAAGCGACGTTCTACAGCCCTCTGAGATTAGAGAGTTCTTCATAATGAGCGAGGAGAATGAGGATGGTCAGCTTTCCCTCTCAATCCGTCGAATTGAATATCAGCGTGCATGGGAAAGAGTAAGGCAATTGCAAAAGGAAGATGCAACCATCTACTCAGAAGTATTTGCTACGAACCGTGGGGGAGCCTTAGTCAGAGTTGAAGGTCTTAGAGGCTTTATTCCTGGATCTCACATCAGCACCAGGAAAGCCAAAGAAGAACTTGTCGCAGACTTCTTACCATTAAAATTCCTTGAAGTAGACGAAGAACGTAATCGTCTTGTACTTAGCCACAGGCGCGCACTAGTTGAGAGAAAGATGAACCGCCTCGAAGTTGGCGAGGTCGTAATCGGCACGGTAAGAGGAATAAAACCCTACGGAGCATTTATCGACATAGGTGGAGTAAGTGGCCTTCTGCACATTTCAGAAATCAGTCATGAGCATATTGAGACCCCTCATTCTGTCTTGAACGTTAATGACCAAATGAAAGTGATGATCATCGATCTAGATGCAGAGAGAGGTCGAATTTCCCTATCAACAAAGGCTCTGGAACCTGAGCCTGGTGACATGTTGACTGATCCCCAAAAAGTATTTGACAAAGCAGAAGAGATGGCTGCTCGCTACAAGCAAATGTTGCTTGAGCAAGCTGAAGAAGGAGAAGACCCTATTGCAGTAATGGAGGTTTGAAATACAAACTTTATGTCAGAACTTTTGCTGAAGGGTGTTCCCATCGGCGCAATTAAAGGGGTGCTGTTAGATAAAGACGGCACAATTTCAAATAGCGAGGTACACCTTCTTTACTTGGCAAAGGCAAGAATCAAAGCAGCAATTCAAATATTTCGTTCTAAGTCATCAAACACTGAAGAGCTCTCAAGACTTAAGAACCTACTTTCTTCTGCATATGGAATCAGCCCTCAAGGCCTAAATCCTGGAGGGACAATTGCAGTGGCTTCAAGAGCCCAAAACTTGATTTCCACCGCTACTATTCTTTGTCTCCTTGGGGAAAGCTGGCCAAAAGCTCTAGAACTAGCTAATGAGATATTTCATGCAGTAGATTTGACTGCGCAAAAAGAAGAACTACAAGTCCCAAAGAGAACTCTTCTCCCTGGTGTAATGAACATATTGAAAAAGCTCAAGCAGGCCAATATTTCTTGTGCATTAATCAGCAATGACACTCACGCTGGAATAAAGAATTTCCTTCAAACTCACCAATTGGAAGAGTTCATATCATGCTTCTGGAGTGCAGATAATGATCCACCAAAGCCACACCCAGAAGCTGTCCTAGGACTCTGCAATATTCTTAAACTTCATCCTGAAGAATGTGCTGTTGTAGGAGACGCTGAATCAGATCTACAGATGGCTAATCGTGCAGGGGTTGATCTAACCCTTGGATATGTAGCCGGATGGACTATGCCACCTCAACTCACTGCACACAAACACATCATCAAGCACTGGGATGAGCTGAGTGTCGTCAAGTAGAACCCTAAAGTGCCTGCTAACAGTGGTTACCCATGAGTAGTTACGTCTTCACTTCTGAATCCGTCACTGAAGGGCATCCCGACAAGATTTGCGACCAGGTTAGTGATGCCATCCTTGATGCACTTCTTGCTGAGGATCCAAGCAGCCGAGTCGCCTGCGAAACTGTTGTAAATACTGGTCTATGCCTAATCACAGGGGAGGTGACTTCTAAGGCTCAAGTTGACTTTATAAACCTTGTGCGAAAGGTAATTCGGGAGATTGGTTATTGCAGTGCTCTTGCGGGAGGCTTTGATGCACATAGCTGTGCTGTCCTAGTAGCGCTCGACCAGCAATCACCAGATATTGCTCAAGGAGTCAATGAAGCTGATGACCATGATGGGGATCCACTCGACAAAATAGGAGCAGGAGATCAAGGCATCATGTTTGGCTATGCCTGCGATGAAACTCCCGAACTAATGCCTCTACCAATAAGCCTTGCCCATCGACTATCGAGACGACTCGCGATGGTCCGTCATGAAAATCTTTTGAGCTATCTCTTACCAGATGGGAAAACACAAGTAAGCGTTCTATATGAGAACGATCGTCCTGTTGCTATAGATACGATCTTGATCTCCACCCAGCACACTGCCAAGGTTGAAGGTATAGCAAGCGAATCAGGAATAAGAGAAAAAATAACTAGTGATCTCTGGGAGCACGTTGTAGAACCAGCGACTGCTGATCTTCCACTAAAACCGAAGAAAGGTTCAACTCGATTTCTTGTTAACCCCACTGGCAAATTCGTAGTTGGAGGTCCTCAAGGAGATGCAGGCCTAACTGGCAGAAAAATCATTGTTGATACTTATGGAGGCTATGCCCGTCATGGAGGGGGGGCATTTTCAGGCAAAGACCCAACAAAAGTCGATCGTTCAGCCGCTTACGCAGCAAGATTTGTCGCCAAAGCTTTGGTTTCTTCTGGCCTGGCAAAGCGCGCTGAAGTCCAGCTGAGCTATGCAATTGGAGTCGCTAAACCTGTTTCTATCTTGGTGGAATCCTTTGGCACCGGATTAATTTCAAATGCTGAGCTAACAAATTTGGTTGATAAACATTTCGACTTACGTCCAGGGGCAATCATTAAAAAGTTCGGCCTCCAAGAACTTCCCCAACAACGAAATGGGCGCTTCTATCAAGACACTGCTGCTTATGGACATTTTGGACGTCCAGATTTAAATCTTCCATGGGAAGAAGTGTCTGAAAAGGCATCTGAGCTTAGTCAAGCAATATCATCACTTCTTCCTAAAGGAATTACTCACTAAGACCCAATGAACCATGGTTCTTCAACAGTGCTAGGTATTGACCTTGGCACTAGTGGAGTTCGAGTAGCTATCGCAGATAGGTATGGGGTCCTAATTCACACAGCTTCTATGCCTTATGCCAAAGGGATTGAGTCCTCTAAAGACTGGAAAGAATGCTGCAAAAGACTTATAAAAGATCTACCATCATCATTGCGCAATAGCCTTGTGGCATGTGCGGTTGATGGTACTTCAGGTACTCTTTTAGCCTGTGACAAATCAGGGGAACCTCTTGGAGAAGCGCTCCCATACTTCATCAATTGTTTAGAGCAGAAAAGTTCTTTAAAAAAGCTTCTTTCTGACAAGAACAGTCATTGCAATACAAATAGCAGCCTTGCTAGAGCACTACGACTTGTAGATAGATTTGGGCCTAACTTGCTAATTCGTCATCAAGCTGACTGGATAAGTGGATGGTTAATGGGAAATTGGCAGTGGGGCGAGGAAGGAAACAACCTTCGCCTTGGTTGGGATCTAATAACGCAATCTTGGCCTGAGAACTTCAAAGAACTTCCATGGCACAAAGGCTTGCCAGAAATAGTCCCCAGCGGAAGTGTCCTATCCAAAATCTCACCAAAGATCGCAAAGAATCTGGACTTACCAGAAGAAATGCAGATTGTTGCTGGCACAACTGACTCAAATGCTTCCGTTTTAGCTGCAAATGCAAACCCCAAAGAGGCAATCACAATTCTGGGAAGCACAATTGTGCTGAAAAGTTTTGTCAACAGACCTCTTCAAGGAATTGGCATCACCAACCATCGAATTGGAGGGCGTTGGATATGTGGCGGTTCTTCAAACGCTGGTGGAGCTGTCCTAAGGAAGCTATTTACTGATCAAGAGCTTGAGGAGTTAAGCAGGCAAATCAATCCAAACTCTGATAGTGGTCTCAATCTTCGTCCTCTTCCCTTCATAGGGGAAAGATTCCCTATAAATGATCCAACAATGGAACCAATATTGGAGCCTAGACCCGTAAGCGATTCTCTATATCTACATGCATTATTTGAGGGCCTTGCAAAGATCGAAGCACAAGGTTGGCATCGACTTATTGAATTAGGAGTGCCCGCCCCTAAGCAAATAATTACTCTTGGAGGTGGTGCAAAAAATCCACAATGGAGAAGGCTGCGAGAAAGAGCCATTGGTTTACCAATCAAAACTTGCAAAAGCCCCCCTGCATTAGGAGTTGCTCATCTTGCCTTGCAATCAATAGCGAATTAAGACCTTACTAAAGTCAACAAATAATCACATTTACTTCCTAGATCTCTTGCATCCAAAGCTGCACGCATTGATTTTCATAAGTTTTTTTCATCTTACTTGCAAACTACGTAAGCCTGAACAACATCAGATAAGTTTCCTACTTGTAAATCGTTTTAGTTGAACCCACTCAAGCCAGAATAAAGAGCCAAAGTTCTTCTTCCCAAGCGCTCCAAAAAACTCATGAGTAATGAAAAGTTGACCCCTGCTGTCAGCCAACGCATCTGTACCCATATGAACAATGACCACCAAGAAGCGGTTATCGCATATGCAAAGCATTATGCAGGCTGCAAAGAAGTATGTCAGGCACGAATGATGGCTGTCACGCCTCTGTCAATGGAATTAGAAATCGATGGCAAGTCAGTGGAAATCTTGTTCGATCACCCTCTAAGAGATAGTGATGATGCACATAAAACCTTAGTCTCAATGCTCAAGGCAACTAAAGCATCCTCCTAATGAATTAAAGAGCAAGCACTTTCAGAAGCCAATTTTTCAAGACATTGACTGTGATGGCAAAACAATGAATGCCTATAGCAGCGAGCATAATCCAGACAGCATCTCAGAAAACGCCTCACACTGTGATCTAAGATCCAAGTGTCGCGAAGGCGACAAGCCGGGATAGCTCAGTTGGTAGAGCAGGCGACTGAAAATCGCCGTGTCCCCAGTTCAAATCTGGGTCCTGGCATCTCCTTAAGAGGACATTATTGGTGTCTTTCCTTTCACCAAATCAAGAGAGTGAACGCGTCTTCAGCAATGCAGACAGTTTTGCTATGGCCTTTGATACTGCATGGAAAGAATTCAAGCCTGAAAATGAGAGATCTGAAGTTAGCCAAGATGAAAAACTCAGAATGGTTCTTTTAAGAGTTAAGGACCATCCTTTCTGTCGAGATTTCCCTTCAAAAGCTGAAGAAGTGGCCAAATTCCGAATTCGTCTATTGAAGCTGCTTTAAAAAAAGGTTTAGGCTGATAACAAAGATGTCTGTGGATCATCTACATATTCAGTATCAATAATATTGTCTTCTGCTGCGAATTCATTTTCATCAAGACCTTGGACATATGAAGGCTCTTCTTTCTCAAGATCCTTAGTGCCTGAAATCTCTTTAGTTATTTCTAATTCCTGGATATTTTTAAGTCTTTCTCCCCCCGAGCTGTCTTCATCTAAAGCTTGAAAAGTATTGCTAGTTACCTGAGAGCTATTAAGCAAATGTTCTAAATGTCTAACTCTTTCCTCACTAGCCTGAAGCAGCTGTTTTGTGTGTTCAGAGGTGCCAATTTGAACAGTTTCTATCGACTTGATCCTCTCTTCAAGCTCAAGCAGTCGCAATGTCAAGGTTTCACTCAATTCACTAAACCTATGCAACTGCTTACTGAGACTTTGGTCAAATGACTCAATTGGCTCAGTAATTGTCACAAGCCAGGCCTCAATTCAAGGGATCTTGCCGATGGTATCGAGGCATTTCTCTATGTCCATCTCATAAGGGCCAATAACGCGGCAAGATTATCTACATGAACACCTCTCCAATGCAATCCACCAATCAAGAAAAGCATGCTCTCGACCCCTCAAGATCTCTGACTCCATTGCGACTGGCAAGGCTCAGCTTATTTCAAGGTTGCTTGGGATGCCTCGCAGTGATATTTGCAGGCATGCTCAATCGAATCATGATTTCCGAGCTCGCCTTCCCTGCAATCCTGGTCGGTGGAGGCTTGGCATTTGAGCAATTAATGGCCCCATCGAGAGTCCTATTTGGCAATATTTCTGATAGCTGGCCAATCCGAGGCAGAAGAAGAACACCATATATTTGGTTTGGAGCCGCAGGGTTCTGCCTATTAGCAGTAGCTTCAATCCCCCTAATATTTATTACCGAGGGAGCATTAAGGCAGGGCAATTGGTTACCTATAACAACATGCTCATTGGCTCTATGCCTTCTATTTGCACTGTATGGTTTAGCAATCTCTATGGCCACAACTCCATATCTTGCACTTGTAATAGATCTAACTAGTGAGAAAGATAGGCCAAAGGCAGTTGGAGTTATTTGGTGCATGCTGACAATCGGAATTGTTGTGGGTGCAATTGCTATTTCAATTACAACTAAAGGACTAGATGGGGTCGCAGATCCAACTTTGCTACAACCTGCCCTTCAGAAGTTTATGTTTTGGGTCAGCACTATTGTTTTTATAATATCAATAATTGCTTGCTGGGGAATTGAGCCAAAAGAAGCTAGCGAAAAGCTAGCAATTTCAAAACAATCTAAAGGAATAGGGCTAAAAGATGCTTGGTCAATAATTACTTCTAGTAGGCAAATTGCAATCTTTTTTAGTTTCCTGATTCTATACACCCTTGGACTTTTTCTTCAAGATCCAATTCTTGAAAGCTATGGAGCAGAAGTTTTCAACTTACCAATCTCTAAAACAACCCTTCTCAATGCTTTTTGGGGTAGCGGTACACTTCTAGGGCTTCTTTTAGGTGGGTTATGGATAACTCCAAAAGTAGGAAAGTTAGCCACTGCTAAAATGGGTTGCTGGATGATAGTTATCTCCTTAGCACTTCTAATAGTCAGTGGTATAACTTCAAGTGTAAATGGGCTATATGGTGTCTTGGTAATTTTTGGAATTGCTGCTGGCATAGCTACAAATAGCGCTCTATCTTTAATGCTTGATTTAACTCTTCCTCAAGTTGCAGGAACATTTGTAGGCGTGTGGGGGCTTGCCCAAGCTCTGTCAAGAGCTCTTGGGAAAGTCTTTGGAGGGGGATTACTCGACATTGGCCGACTATTGAGCAATCCAAAGGATCCTTTCATGGCATTCTCATTTGTTTTCTCTTTAGAAATTATTGTCATGATACTTGCCATAATAGTTCTTAAAAAAGTTAGTGTTCAACAATTCAAACAAGAAACATCAACTAGCATGGATACAATTCTCTTGTCGGATTTGGATTAATAGGTCAAACTTCAGAAAGAAAAGGGAAAGCAGCAAGCTAGATCAAAAAATTTAGAAAGCTTACAAGCCTACATTCAAGACTAATTTCCTATTATTATTAATGTAGCAATGCACTGCTGAAAGAAAAGCAATGTCTTCTATTCCTATTGATGCTCTTAAGTTTGGAGCGGAAAGCATCAATCAAAATCCTATTTCATATGGGAAATCAAGGATTTCAGGTAGTCTTCAAGTCACATATATCCTTCATGTCAGAGGAGGCTGCATGCCTGGCCAACCAAATTTATTCACCACAAATCATCTATCTCAACCGCCTATGGATACGGCGATATTCAATAACAGATTTATTAGAGCATTTAGTATTAAGAATAAAGCCAGTGCTTGTTTGCCATTGGGACCTAAACATGCAAAAACATGCATAGATCTATATACCTATGATCAATATTCTCCTAATGATGACGAGGCATTTACAATCGCTGTAAAAGCTTCATATCGGCAGGTATATGGTAATTTCAATGCTATGGAGAGTGAACGTCCAAGAGATTTGGAAAGAAGACTTCGGAATGGCGATATACCAATTCGTGAATTCATAAGGCAATTAGCTAAATCACCATTTTATCGCTCCCATTACTTTGACTTTGTAAATCAACAGCGATGCATAGAATTGAGCTTTAAACACATCTTAGGTAGGCCTCCTGTCAACCAACTAGAATTAATTAACCATGTTGAATTAATAAATAATGAAGGTTTCGAAAATCATATTGATGCTTTGATTGATTCCGATGAATATAATCAAATTTTTGGTGAGCACACTGTTCCTTATCTAAGGTGTTGGAACTCACCTTGCGGATTACCAACCTCCAGTTTTAACAACTCTGCTGCCTTAGTCAGGAGCTTTGCTACTAGCGATAATGCAATACATTGGAGACAGACATCTCCTAAAGCGAAAAGCGGAAAAAGCCAGATCTTAGAAAACTTAGCTTCAATGCAAAACCTAAGAATCAAAATTCCTACGCATGCTAAATCTGAACTAAAACAAGAAAAGACCTCACAAGATTTTTCCCTTGGCCAACTGAAAGAATAGTCAAAAATATTTTTCCACTGCAAAAATCTTAAATACAATGACCAAGCGCATGCTAGATAGTAATTATCTAAAGGTGTGTGACCCCGCAAAAGCCATCTAGACTTGTTTAGAGGCAATCATCCAAACTCTCGATCTCCTTATCCAATGTCCTCCTTTCGCCCCACTTCCAATGAAAGACCGGGTGATCAATCTTCCGAAACCCCTTCAGGTAAGAAGGTACCAATGGCCATGTCAATGATGGTTGACTCAATGGTACGCATGATTCAAAAAGGCAGCAGTGGATCGTCAAATATAGAAATTGAGGGTTCAGAAGAAGATCTAAATGAGAATTGAGCAATTTGTTGCTCAAAGCGAAGGAGAGTGGAGATCAATGCGTAGTAGCCATTCACTAGCCTTCCAACAATTTGAGCAAGTTATTAGTCTGATAAAGATCAAATCCTTAGACACTGAGGATCCAGAAGTTATAGAGGTTTTGCGCCCTACAGGTTATTCAAAATCCCAACTCTTATCCCCATTCAAAGTGGTCTGGAAATCTGAAAGTGATTGGGATACAACGGATCAGTCTCAACAGAAGTCTGGATGCTGTCTATTAATACCTATACCTACTTCTAAATCAGCAGGGAAAATGATAAGGAGCATAGGCTATGCAGAAGAAGTTGGAAGTATTTCAACGTATTCATTCCATTCTGATGGTACTTTTGAATTGAGATCTAAATATGGTCAGGCTATTGCAGAAGAGCGCATATGGTTTGTCTCAGAAAATATTAGATGTCGATTCTCAGCAATTCGTACCTCTGCAGGTTCAGGGATACTTCAAACTTCATTTTCCTCAGAAGTTCGTAGATTAACTTCTCCAGTTAGAAACTAGTAATTAACATAAAAAATGAAAGATAGTTCACTCCTTATATTTGCGAAAACACTATCTGCACAATTTAGCAATAAAGAGCAAGCACAAAGAAGTCCAAGTAAGTTTGCACATATAAATATCTACTTTCAACCATTACCTTGGCCCTTTCGTGGTAGGCCAGCTTTTTATTCAGAGCAAAGTTTTGATTATGATCCATGGTCACCCTACAGACAAGGAGTACATAATCTCATAGAGAAGAATGGGCTATTTATCTTAAATAATTATTCAATAATAGGGGCTGAGCGGATCGCTGGAGCTGGATTCAAAAGAGAGTTATTAAATGATTTAAAAGAAGAGAGTTTGAAGGTTAGGGATGGATGTGCAATGCATTTTAAAAAAGTAAATTCTTACAAGTTTGAAGGCGAGGTAGAGCCTGGGAATCATTGCCTAATACCCAGACAAGGGAAGTTAACTTATCTAAAAAGTCACGTCTTACTAGATGAGAGCAATTGGATCTGTCTAGATGAAGGGTTTGATTTGGAAACAGATCAAAAGATATGGGGGTCAAATTATGGTCACCTTTACTTTAAGAAGGTGCTTTCACTGGGCTGCCATCTTGATGAGAAATGGATTAATGCTAAATAAGCTCTAAGAATCACAAGTCATAATTTTCGCCTTAGCACGAACAAATCTATTAGAATCGAATTTCCTCCTATTAAGCTCAGGCCCCAAAAAATCCCACTCCTTTCTACATAAAAATGGCTCGATTGACATCAAGGCTGCATAACGACACGCCCAGTATGGAGTTTGATCCTCATTAAGCCATTTGGTGATTTTTTCCTTATATTTCGCAGGCCTGAATCGCATTAAGGTTAAAATTGCTATAGGCCTAAATTTCATATATTGTGGCCACTGACTTTCGAGAGATGAAAGCGTGAAATCTTCTATATGATCAATCGCGGCATCATCCCAATTAGGGATAGAGCTGAATAGAAGAATAAAGAAATAAATTGCCCCATAATCAGTCCTTGCCCTATCAATAAAACTAGATATATCGCCCCAAAGTTCACTTGGTTCTTGAAGGAGAAGCTGCTGTAATGCTAAATAGCAGCGACCAAAGTCTGTCCCAAATAATGCATTGATTAACTCATTATTATTTGTTTTTTCATTATACGAATGGACAAGTTTTAATTGATTTGGATTGTCCCTAATAATCGAATCAATAACCAAGAAAAGATCCAGGTCATTTAATTTAATTTGTTTATCAGGCCATAGTTTATCCACAACTCTAATCCTGAAAAAAGGGGCTACGGGTGACCTTAAAGCTGCGGGGATTAATTGAATTGCATTAGCATCTATAATATCTTGTATCGCACATTGCCTATCATTTTGGTTAAGTAAAAAAAGATTTTTTTCAAGCTCATTAACTTGAATAGCTTCTCCACTTAGTCTTGCGATAGCTACTATGCAAGCGCCTCTTTCTGCAGGCTTAAGAGAAGGATCATTCAGCAAAGATTTTATCTTTTCAATCTCTGAAACTGCTCCCATACTGGCTAGGCTCTGAACAAGCACTCTTCTGCTTTGAATAGGATCTGAGAGTAAAGAGGCAATTTTTCTATGCATCTCAGAATCCTTACAGCCAAGCTCCTGCAGGGCCCAGGCAGAATTCTCAACAAGATATGGATCGTTACTGTTAAGGCAATTAAAGATCGCAGGAATTGCATTGGCGCAGCCAAGGCGCCCCAAGACCTCAACAGCTTTTCTCCTGGCGATTGCAAGTGGTTGGCTAGTAGTTTCAAGTTGAACTAAGTTCAAAAGGGCTTGTTCTGTATCAAGCCCTGGATATTTGAACAAATGAAAAACTGCCTTGTAATAATCACTAGAGAGTTCTAGTTCACTAATAGGAGTAGAGAGAATCTTTAATGCTTCCTGCTTGCTCAAAGGTGGAAGGTTGTCAAAGGGACTTACTATCACTTATTGAAAAAGTAAATGAATTCGTAAAGGACAAGACTAAGAAGGCGAAGTATTTCAATCAATCCAATGGTTTTGCTTTTATCCTTACTAACAAAAGGGCTTTATTAAGCGATCGAGAAACTAGCTTGATAACAGTTAGAGCCAAATTTAACCCTGATTTCATGCTGATTATTGAATAAAGAGTAAGCTCAACTCCACAATTAGCCACTCCTCCACAAAATCGCCTTCACAAAGTAACTTGTTAGAAGATTCAATTGGTCAAATATTGAGCCCAGAAATAAGTCTAAGCAAGGAGGAAGCTGATCTACTTGCCCAAGAGCTGACGTCCCAATTGAAAAGGGGAGAAATACCTGAGGTAAGTTCAAAACAAATAGACCTAATGATTGCTGGCCTTGGAGATAGTCGCGGCCTGACGAGAAGAACATTCGCCGAAAGCCTTGGAATGGTTGGGGAGGCTGCCACACCAGCACTTCGGAAAGCACTCCTTCACCACTCAAACGTCACGGTAAGAAGAGCTGCTGCGAAGGCTCTGAAATTAGTAGGAGATCCAAGTGCATTACCAGATTTACTAAACGCTCTAATCAATGACACAGATCTGGTAGTTCAAGGATCATCAGCCGGAGCAATGGCCATTTTCGGAGAAAAAGCAGTAGATCTGTTGATGCAAGTTCTTATAAATCCAACTAGTAACGCGATGCAATGTGGCTTAGCAACCTGGGGGCTAGCGTTTGTAGGTGCTGAAGCACCTAATGCAATTCGAAAAGCTGCTCAATCAGATCATGCCCCAATCAGAGCAGCTGCGATAGCTGCCATAGGTGATCAAATACATTCTCTAAAAGATGAAGCTGCCAGAGATTTGCTCCATAAAGCTCTAGAGGACCCTTCAGCAGAGGTACGTATCCAAGCAACAAAAATCATTGGTCAAATTGATGAGCTTCAAGTCACACAAGACTTACTAAAAGCCAGACTTTCAGACTCAAGCCCTGAAGTACGAAAAAGTGCGGCTCTGTATTTGATGAGACTCAATGCATTCAACTCAGTCAATGAATTAAAAGCGGCTAAGTTGATAGAACAAGACAGCACGGTTTTGAATGTCTTGAGATTGGCGATAA
>QCKL01000028.1 GCA_003215355.1 Prochlorococcus sp. AG-409-O23 | reverse complement strand
TGCTTGAAGTGATGACGATGAAGGGAGGGCCTTTGACAAGGACTCTAAGAAATGAGTCTTTATCTAAGCCTAGCGATTTGACGCAACGGCTATGGAAGGTGGATGATGTTCAGATTAGATCTGTTTGAAATGGCTGTACCAAAGAAGAAAACCTCGAAAAGCAAGAGAAACCAACGTCATGCTGTTTGGAAGGCTAAAGCAGCTACAGCGGCGCAGAAAGCCCTCTCAATAGGTAAATCAGTTCTCAGTGGAAGAGCTCAAGGCTTTGTTTATCCTGTAGAGTTTAACTGGGTATTGTTTACTGTTTCAATCTTATTGGCCGGCTTTCTCATGCCATTAAGATTTAATATCAGGAGAGTTATTTTCTATCAATATATTGGAAGTATTTTATATATGTTAATCATGGCAAGAGGTTGGGGTTTATGGGCTCTATCAACTGCTATCCCAAATTCGAAAATAGTTGAACCACTATTTAATTCAGATGTTAGCTTTTCACTAGTCAAGTATCCGGCAATAATTACATTTTTAACCCCAACAATATTTCTTACTTCTTTGACAATAGTACTTTCATTCTGGGAATACCTAATAAAAGGTACAAATCTTTCAGATTGGTCAACACCGACTCTCGGAAATGAGCAAAAAAATTATATGAGGCCTTTATGCTCATTTATCTTGATAATGTTTTCTTACATCATTTGGTTATCTCGCTATGAATTTTTATGGTCAACAAATGGTACTTTTCCAGGTGCTGGTTGGCTTGACATACACTTTAATATTCCAATTAGGACTTTAACAGCTATATTTATATTCCTATATGGAATAATGCTGCTACCGGTATTTAATAGAAATTTTAGGAGATATATTCGTATATTCTCAATTACATTTACATTTATAAGTGTACCACTTGAAATCTTATTTACACCTATTTTAAATTGGATGGTTGTTAGACCAAGAGAGTTAAACTTAGAAACTCCTTACATACAAAGGGCAATAGATGCTACTAGAAAAGCATTTCAATTGGATTCTATAAAGACCAGATTAATAAACCCTCAACCTTTATCAAAAAGAGATGTCAATTTAGGGCAGAGTACTTTAAGAAACATAAGGCTATGGGATAGCCAACCACTATTAGCAACCAACAGACAATTACAGCAATTAAGGGTTTATTATCGTTTTTCTAGTCCAGCAGTAGATAGATATAGATTAATACCAGATTCAGATGAGCGTCAGCAAGTAATAATAACTGCCAGGGAATTAGACCAGGAAGCACTCCCAAGTAGCTCTAGAACTTGGCTGAACCGACATTTTGTATTTACGCATGGATATGGTTTCACAATTAGTCCAGTAAATACTCGTGCTATGGATGGATTACCTGAGTATTTCATAAGTGACCTAGGTGCATCAACAAAGATCGAAGGTAATCAATCTTTAGGTATCTCTAAGTCAAGCGTAAAAGAGGCAGTTCCAATCGGCAGGGCAGCACTTTATTATGGATTACTTGATTCTCCATACGCTGTTGCACCTACTAAACTAGAAGAATTAGATTACCCTGAAGGAGATCAGAATATATTTAATCACTATTCAGGGAAAGGTGGAATTCCATTAGAGAACATATGGCAAAAAATATCAGCAGCTGTTTATCTTAGAGAGCCAAGGCTGTTAAATACAGGATCATTAACTAAAGAATCTAAACTTTTAATTAGAAGAGAAGTACGAGAAAGAATTAAAAGTGTCGCTCCATTTCTAGAAACGATAGGAGATCCTTATTTAGTTTCGGTATCAGTAGATTCAAGAAATAAGGGTTATTCATTCGATCAAAATCAATTCTGGATTGCTGAGTGTTATACAAGTTCTAGGACATACCCATATTCATCTATGGTTAGTGATAAAAGTCAATTAAGATATCTTAGGAACTCAGTTAAGGCTATAGTTGATGCATATAGTGGACAAATTAAATTCTATATAAGTGAAAGTAATGATCCTATAATACTTGGTTGGAAGAAATTATTTCCCACCTTGTTTGAAAACATTGATAATATGCCTATTTCTATAAGAGATCACTTAAAGGTACCTACTCACTTGTTCGATATTCAAGTTCAGCAGTTATTGCGTTATCACGTTACTGATCCTAGGACTTTTTACAATGGAGACGATGTATGGGAAGTACCTAAGGAGTTATACGGTAGAGAACAAGTACCTGTTGAGCCTTATTACATAACAGCTCAATTAAAACCTAATGAGAAATCAGAGTTCTTACTTTTACAACCTTTGTCTCCCTTGGCACGTCCAAACCTTGCTGCATGGCTTGCTGCAAGAAGTGACGGTAAGAATTACGGTGAACTAGTTTTGTTGAGATTTCCTAGTGAAACCTCGATTTTTGGACCTGAACAAATCCAGGCACTTATTAATCAAGATCCTAAAATTAGTCAACAATTTAGTTTGTGGGATAGAGCAGGTTCAGAGGTAATTCAAGGTAATTTACTTGTTCTGCCTCTTGGCAGAGCGTTGCTTTATGTTGAGCCTGTATATTTAAAAGCCAGCCAAGGCGGCTTGCCTACCTTGACAAGAGTGGTGGTCAGTGATGGGAAAAGGATTGCTATGGCAAGTAGCCTTGCTGATGGTATTAAAGAACTTTTAGAGGATAAACAAATAATTGATAAATAAGATGACAGCCACAATTAACCACTTGCTTAATAGTGGCTGTCACTATAGTCATCAGATTGAAGAGAAATATTCTTTGCTACCAACAGGGTCTGGCTTCATTGTTTTTTCACCTGGTGTCCAGTTGGCAGGGCAGACTTCATCCGGATTATTTTGAACATACTGGAATGCCTGTAGAACTCTAAGAGTTTCATCTACGTTTCTTCCTACAGGTAAATTATTCACTGTTGAGTGCATAATTACTCCTTCTTTATCAATTATAAATAGACCTCTCAATGCCACACCTTCATTATCATCAAGTACATTGTATGCAGTTGAAATTTCCTTCTTTAAATCTGCAACTAGAGGGTAGGCTATATCTCCTATTCCACCTTCATTTCTTGGTGTTTGAATCCATGCCAAATGACTAAACTGGCTGTCTACAGATACTCCTAATACTTCCGTATTTTTAGATGAAAATTCAGAATATTTATCACTAAAAGCTGTTATTTCAGTTGGGCATACAAAAGTAAAGTCTAGGGGATAAAAGAACAGAACGACGTATTTGCCTCTGTATTGAGAAAGAGTTACTTCCTTAAATTCTTGATCAATCACTGCGGTTGCAGTGAAATCAGGAGCTTGCTGGCCAACTCTTAAGCAGTCGTTTGAAGTCATGAAAATTAGGTGATGGATGTGCCGTGGTTTAATGTCGACCAGTCATTGGTCGAAGTCGTAGTGACTTCTACATCCTTTAGAACCTATCATGTAGACATAGGTTTTTGCGACTTGTCAAAAACAGATTTTTGTGTTCCCCAGCATTCTTTATACAACTATGGCTACGAAACATATGACTTGGGATCATGCCTTACTAAAGAAATTTTGCAATACAGGTCATTTTAGATTGTTGAACCAAGTTAGAAGTGAACTAAAGGCTCAGCCATTAATACGCGACCAAGAAACAAGAGCATTGAGCCTTCAAATCAAGCCTCTACGGGGCTTCGTACCAAGAACACCTAAAAGGCCTAATGCTCTGGATAACCAGCTTACTGAACGCTCAGCTGAAGAAACGGAAACTCAGGATGACAGCCCAAAATCCTTCAGAGACCGACTTAGCGCAATCGATATGCGCTAAATACAAGCACTAGTTGGTCTAACAAATGGCTCGGGGGAGACTTGAACTCCCGACCTCGGGGTTATGAATCCCGCGCTCTAAACCAGCTGAGCTACCGAGCCAATTAATCAATAATATTAATCTACCGCCTAAAGCGCTGATCAAACTAGTCAGAACTCGATAAAAAATAGATGTACAACTATTGACTTCACGCAAGTTTTAAAAATCTAAAAGGTAAATAATAAAGTCAGTACTTAAGTATTAACAAAGTACTAATAGTGTTTAACGAGAACTTAAAGTAAACTTAATTCCGAACAAGCCCTGTAGGAGATTAGTGCAGTTGCCACAGATAAGTTTAAGCTTCGAACACCGCAAGTTCCATCAGGCTTTGCCTCACCTGGCATTGGGATTGTAGTTATTAAATCACAACGATGTCTTATATGCTCAGGAAGGCCGGTATCTTCTCTACCAAATAATAATATATCACCTATTTTAAATATTGTTGAATCTAGTTCTCTCCCACCTTTTTTGCTTGATCCAATTAAACGACTATTAGGTGGGATAACATCAATGAATTCATCAATATTGTTATATGTATATAGTTCGAGATATTTCCAATAATCTAATCCAGCCCTTTTTAAATAACGATCTTCAAGGCTGAAGCCTAATGGACCTATTAAGACAAGTGGTATCTTAAATGCTACACAAGTCCTTGCTATATTCCCAGTGTTCTGTGGAATTCTAGGCTCGAATAAAGCTACTGCTAGTCTATTTATTCTATTCATTCATCCATTGGAACTTCTAGTCCTAAATCCTTAATATTTATTGCCCTTCCAAGTACTACTAACCAAATACTATGGGCAATTGATTGTAGTTCTAGGGCTAATTCAGATAATCTATTTCGAAATAATGTGCCTACCTGCGTACTAGGAACAACACTCCAACCCGTCTCCTCAACTACAACAATCAGATTCCCTTTATAATGTTCTATTGAATGAAGGAAACTTTGCTTTATTGAAAACCAATCAATCTTGTCTTTAGCTATGTTTGCTGTAACAAAACCTCCCAACGAATCAATAATTATGTTTTTTGCATCTGACGAATTAATAATATCTGTATGTAGGTTACCTTGAGATTCAATGGTAGACCAAGTTTTTTGTCGTCTTTGTATATGCTCTCGTATTTTACTTGCCCATTCGATATCCGCATTGGCTGGTTTTCCTGTTGCTATATATGTAACTATAGATTGATCTTTTAATAATTCTTCTGCCCACCGACTTTTACCACTGTTTATTGGACCAGACACAATTGTTAGTTTATTAATTATACTAGTTTTACTCTGCATTGTTAAAAGTAAAAATAAAAAATGAATATTATTATTATTAGATATCTATTATCGAGAAAAATACCACCATGTTGCTAGTGGAACGAGAGTAGCTACGGCTAATAGCCCAAAAACAAGACTTGCAGCAGCTCCTTTATCTGTTTCTTTATTTCTCATAAGATTAAAATTGGGATCAGTTACAGCTGATTGCAGTGTTGTATCTTGTTTTAGTATTGGCTTAGCTGATTCTGCAATTATTGGCGGGTCGATATCTTCATTTGAAATTGACTCAATAAATTGAAAACCTAAATTATCTTTTTTTGTATTTACGCCTTGATAGATAATACTTGATTGATCAGAATTAGTGTTCTGAAGAGTTTGGTAGGGGTTAAGAGATTTCGCGCTAACCCTAGTAGGAATTAAGAAGGAAGTGAGAATTAAAAAAGCTAAGCCTAATGATGAGAGGATAGAAAAAATTCGTTTCATGGAACTGACAATTTTAAAGAATTTCATTTGAATGCTTTTGTGAAATGATTTGTGTTATGAGTGGGCTGGTCCTCATTTTGGGTTGTCATACTATAAAACTAACAAATAAGAGTAGATTTTGATTATAAACCCTTGAAAATCTACAGTAATATGATACATGAGTATTACTAGTGGAATTCTTCGGCTTTCAACTTTATTAAGCTATTTCATTAGCATTAGAAGTACAAGCCTTATAGCTAGGTGCCTTATGCCAAATGCCGCAAGGGTTTGCCTGTTTTCAGGAATATGCGTGCTGATGACAAGCGTGGTTAATGCATACACTGCTGAGATTATTACTCCGAGCTTCCAAAGGGCTGAGGTTATAGCTGGAATATCAGGTGTTTCACTGATGCTAGTTGCCTTTTTGTGGACTGAAGTCACACCTGCTCCTAAGGTCAAAGCTGATTTGACAGGTCATCAGGGTTTTGAACTTCAGACAGACTTATCGGTTGACTTGAAAAATGAGCTTGCTTGGGGAAGTCATCAGATTCTGAAAGCAACATCAGCATCAACTATTCTTGTTTACTGGGATAATAAAGTTTTACTTAAAAGAGGTTTGATTATTAATAAGGAATTTAAGCCGGGTGATATCTGTAAAAGGGCTTCGGTAAAAGGAAAGTTGGTTTCACTAGTGAACACTTCAATGTTTCCAGGTAGAAAAGAATTTGACACAATATTAGATTCACTACCCTCAGTAATTATTTACCCTATGTCTTCAAAAGGCTGGGTTATTGTAGGAGGTTGGACTGTACGCTGCTTTACAAATTCTGATGAGATATGGATATCTGGATGGTCAGAGCGACTTAAAGAGAAACTAGAGATTATATAAACTATGCATCTTATTTTTCATCGGGCAATACTATTAATGTCTCAACGCTATTGTTATTACTGCTAAAAAGAATTAACTCGTCAATATTATTTTCCATTTCTTTACTTGAAGGATCCATTTTTGAACTATGGTTATCCCCATTACTATCCCATTTCAGTGTACATTTGTAAGCATTTGTTTTAATTGTTAGGGTTTTACTAAGAGAACAATTAGAAAGATCTATGAAAGTTTCTTTTAAATTTCCTTTCAAGGAAGTTGCACTAATAGTTCCAGGTTCATTGGAATCTGGATTTTTTTGAATTCCAGTAACAGGACCCAATGCAGAAATAATACCATTATTAGTATCCCATATTGCATCTTTAGCTTTGAGAATAATATTAGGAACAATTCCGTCGTTATTTGAATTAAAACGTTCGAAATAGGTATCACCTATAAATTGAATAGATGATTTTTGAGGCTTCCATCTCAACAAGTCTCCTTTAATCAGCAATCTTTTATTTCCAACTCCCGAAAATATAATATCTCCTTTAAGTTCTATTATATCTCCATCATCTATAACAGTTAGATTAGAAGCTGATATATTGTAAGAAGGTAAATTATTAATGTATATAATACCTTGAGGATTACGACCTTTGATTAATCGATTAGTTAAGTCATATTGAACCTCAGGACTAGTAAGATCCCAATCCTTCATACCATTTGGTTTTTTTTGTTTGAGATCGAGTGTATTTAATTGATATAAGGGTGGATTGCTGTCTGAGTTTCTACTAATTTTATCGCAACCGAATAAAGTTATACTGATTGCTATCAAAAGGATTTTATTTATAGAACTAATGAATAATGACATTTATTCTATTGTTCTAATTTGCTCATTACCGGCGTTGGAATAGGTAGATTCCGCCCAGATTCTAAACCTCCTACAAGTAATGAACTTTTCCAGCTTGAACTTTCTAGCTGAATTCCTAGTTGTAAAAGTATTCTTGAACTAAGGGAGGGGATTATAGGATTTATTAATAATCCAATAATTCTACAAGTTTCAAGAACCATATAAATATCATTAGCAACTATTTCTATATTATTATTATCTTTAATCAGTTTCCATGGTGCTGTTTCGTTAAGATAGCAATTGGCTGCTATTGCCAAATCAATAATAGATTCTGAAGCCTTGTGAAATTCGAGTCTTTCCATATATTTGTTATAATTATATATTGTTTTACGTGATTCTTTTGCTAAATGATGTTCTGTAAAATCAGTTTCATTTCTATTAGGTACTTTCTCATTAAACCATTTCCTGGACATTGTTGATGTTCTATTAAGTAGATTACCTATAGTATTAGCCAAATCATTATTTATTAAATCTATAAAACGTTGACGTTGAAAATCACCATCGTTACCGAATTGTATATCCTTTAATAGATACCACCTGACTGCGTCTTCTCCAAATTCAGTTAGAAGTTGCTCTGGATCCAGGACATTCCCAATAGATTTACCCATTTTTTGACCTTCTCTAGTTAAAAATCCATGGCCAAAAACTCTTTTAGGCAATTCTATTCCCGCAGATAAACACATTGCAGGCCAGTAAACGGCGTGAAATCGAAGAATATCCTTGCCAATAACATGAACTACATTGCTCCAACCACAATTTTTAAGTCGATCGAGATGAGGCTCGTCTTCCTCTTGAAGTAATGCCGATAAGTAGCCAACTAATGCATCAAACCAAACGTAGAAAGTATGTCCCTTATATCCTGGAACTTCTATACCCCAATTAAGATTTGTTCTTGAAATAGAAAAATCATTTAGTCCATTTTTTACAAAGTTCGTTATTTCATTCTTACGGCTTTTAGGAAGTAAGAAATCCTTATCATTAAGAAGATTCTCTATTTGTTTTTGATAACGAGATAACTTAAAAAAAAGGTTTTCTTCGTCTCTCCATTCAAGTACCTTTTTATGAATTGAGCATTGAGGTTCTTCTGTTTCTCTTGGATAATCCTTATATTCTTCACAACCTACGCAATACCAGCCTTGTTGTCTTCCAAGGTAGATGTCTCCTGAATCTTGAACCCTTTGAAAGAATTGCTCTACTAGTTTGTGATGACGCTTACTACTTGTTCTAATAAATCTGTCGTTTGTAATACCCCAAAGTTGCCAATTACGCTTGTACTCTGATGAAACTTGGTCGCAATGTAATTGTGGACTAATGTTTAGAAGATCTGCTGTTCGTTCAATCTTTTGACCGTGTTCGTCTACTCCGGTTACAAATACCACATTCTTTCCTTCTAGACGATTGAATCTTGCAAAGGCATCACAAGCAATTGTTGTATAGGTGCTGCCTAGATGTGGCTTGTCATTAACGTAGTAAAGAGGAGTAGTAATTGTAGTGGCCATATTAATTCGGGATCCGATGAATTTATCGATGATTAGAAACTAGATGAATTATAGCTTCTTTTTCTTCTAAAGTGTCAGCTTCTATTTAAATTAGTGCTGAAGAAAGTTTAATTTCAAAAGAATTTTGACCGTTGAAATACTATGAATTGATCAGGAATTTATATTTGCTAATTGTATTTTGTGGACTAACGGCTCAATATTCTGCACGTTAACCTTCAGTTTCTGACCAAATACTGGGTCTTGATCAAAAATTATTTTGGTCTGAATATCCATAGCTAATTCATCTAAATATAATAATGCTATGCCTTCATCATATTTAAACCATCTCAGAAAATAGCCATTCCATGTACAATCACGATTATTGCTAAACCAAATCTTTAACCATTTATATTGATTTTCTCTTGTAATAGTAATTGCCTGATGCTGTGCAGTGTCAATCTCTTCAATTAGACATTGTAATTGTTCATATGTAAGAGTTTTCCTCTCATTTGTAAAATTAATAATTTGACGGTGTGCCAAAATATCAGAATATCTACGAAGAGGCGATGTGAATTGAACATAGGCATCTAATCCTAAGCTAAAATGATGTGATGCTCTACTACCTAGATAACCCTTTTTAAGGTTAAGCTTAATAGCACTATTTCTTATCGCGACATTATTTATATATCTCAAGTCGTTATAGGATGGAATAGACGACTTTAGTTGACTTCTATATGGTAAAGGTAGATCATTACTAGAGCCAAATTCGCCTATAACAGATCCCATCAATATCATTGCCTCACTAATTAAGCGTCTTGATCTACTTGGATAAATAACAGTCAATTGTGGTTTTGAGTCTTTAACTGTAAAACGACCTTGAGGTTGTTCTAATGTTATCGCCCCCCTTTTCTCTCTCCAGCTTCGTCGCTTATCTAGTATTTTAGATAATTTATAAAGATCTTCTTCTTCGTGTGGAGCAAGTTCAATTAATTCTTCTGCATCATCATAAGTAAGGCAATATCTTGGTTTAATGATGCTTCTGGTTATTTCAAATGAGATAACTTCACCATAATCACTTAATAAAACGCCAACACTAATTGCCGGACATTTTTTATTTTGACATAAGCTAATTAATCTTGAGGATATCCTAATTGGAATCATAGGTATAGTATGTTCTGCTAAATATATAGTCGATGATCTTCTTCTTGCTTCCTTATCAATAGGACTATTTAATTCAAAGAATGCAGTGGGGTCAGCAATATGAATCCAAACTTTATACCCTGAATTATGATTCTCTAATGATATTGCATCATCTATTTCCATACTATCAACTGGGTCTATTGTATATGTTTTGAGAAAGCATAGGTTTCTTCTGCTTGCTATAAATCCATTTGAGAATTCATTTTCTTTTGTGATTCTATCTGCTTGTTCTTCTACATCTACTTCAAATGAATTAGCTTTAAGTGTAATTTCATTGTCGCTTCCAAGTGTCATAATAAATAACTAAATTTTTTAATGCTCTTTCAAATAGATGAATAGATTTAGCATTCATTTATTGATTGATAGAAAACTTTAATTGGTTAGTACGATCTAAGCATTTAATTATTAATGCTCCAGTTAATTAAGACTAGGGTCAAATGTATTCACCCTTCTGGATTAACGAAGGGTAGTAATGCAACTATTCTTGCTCTCTTAACCGCTGTAGTTAAATCTCGTTGTTGTTTAGCGGTTAAACCTGTAAGACGCCTAGGTAGTATCTTCCCTCTGTCTGTTATGAATTTCTTGAGAAGGTCAACGTCCTTGTAATCAATTGGATCGCCAGGCTTTATTGGCGAAAGACGTTTTTTAAAAAATGAGCTTGACATGTCAGTAGTGGAGATAAGTTTTCTTTAATGCCTTAGTCATTTGATTTCTTTGTGGTTTGTGGATTTGTTGCAGTGTGGACAGAATTTCTTTACTTCCAGCCTTTCGGTGGTGTTCCGTCTGTTCTTCTCGGTGGTGTATCGAGACACTCCAGGAGAGCGCTTGGCGGGATTGGACCGGCATTCGGTGCACTCAAGAGTGATTACGATCCGGACGCCCTTGTTTTTAGCCATGAAGGACGTAGCGCCGCATTTGCGAAGCGATTTAGAATCTTCGATCGTACTAGGTTGTATGCCCTTTAAAAAGAAATCTGTTCCTTCGTAGGATCTCCAATAACTAAATCTCAGCAATGAAGGTGCCTTTGTCCTGGCTTCAGGACCTAGTTGAATTGAACGATGACGTCAATGAATTGGCTGAAAGTCTTTCTATGGCAGGGTTTGAGCTCGAGGACATAGAAGATCTATCAACGCAGGCTAAGGGTGTTGTAGTTGGTTATGTCAAAGAGAAAAAGCCTCACCCAAATGCAAACAAGCTGAGTATTTGCAACATAGACATTGGAAATGACTCTTCACTTCAAATTGTGTGCGGAGCTCCAAACGTAAGAGCTGGTATACATGTACCAGTGGCCTGCGTTGGGGCGGTGTTAAGTAGTTGTGACCTAACTATTAAGCCAACAAAGCTAAGGGGTATTTCAAGTGAAGGCATGATTTGCTCACTATCTGAACTTGGAATAGAAGATAAATCTGATGGAATAGCAGTACTTGATGAAATTACATGTGAAACATTTCAACTGGGTGAACCTATAGATAATCTTCTCGGTCTTGACGACATTGTTATGGAGCTAGCAATAACAGCTAATCGTCCAGATGGAATGTCAATGGTTGGAATATCACAGGAAGTGTCAGCAATTTCTGGAGGCAAGTTAAAATTACCAGAAATTAAAGTACATGATAAAAAAGATTGTTTTGTTCTTGATACAAGTGAAACTTATGAACAACCAGAGCAAGAAATCTTTTGTATAAGCCATCTTAATCAAATTAAATGTAAGACTAATTTACCAAAGTTAATGAAGGATAGGTTAAAGTTATCAGGCATAAAGTCAATAAATCCGATTGTTGATATTACTAATTATGTTATGCTTGAGCAAGGACAACCTCTTCACGCATATGATGCTGATAAATTAGAAAAACTATTAGGAAGACAAGCTATTTATAAAGATTTTGGTGTTAGATACGGAAAAAACGGTGAAAAATTAAATTTGATCAATGGCAAGACAATTGATTTGAATCCTGATATTCAAATAGTAACTTGTTCAAACATACCAATTGCTCTTGCTGGCGTAATTGGTGGAATGGAAACATCAGTCAGTAGTACTACAAAAAACATTTGGCTGGAATCTGCAATATTCTTACCATCGTCAGTAAGGAAAACATCACGAGCAGTTGGAATAAGAACTGATTCCTCAAGTCGTTTTGAGAAAGGTTTATATCTTCAAGGAACCCTTAATTCATCAAAAAGAGCTTCTGATCTTATTGTTGAATTATTGAATGGAAATGAACATTCGACATGGGTTGCTGGAAAAATAGACCTAGAAGTTAGTAATATTACCCTACGTAAAAATTATATAGATCAAGTACTGGGACCTCTTTTTAAAGATAGTAATAAAGCTAATATATTAGAGGAATTAAAAGTTAAAAGTTCCAATCCCACAATAAATACCATTGAAGAATATTTGGAAGATAAATTGATTGAGAAGAAATTAACATCAATAGGATGTGATATTGAACTAATTGATATAGGCTGGATTGTTACGCCGCCTCCATGGAGATGTAAAGATCTAACTAGGGAAATTGATTTAGTCGAGGAGATTGCAAGACTAATTGGATATGATAAGTTTCAATCAAATCTACCTGATCCAATTTCACCTGGAGGTTTAACTAACAAGCAACTTGCGGAAAGAGAATTATCAAAACTGCTTGTAGCCTCAGGTCTTCAAGAGGTTACAACTTCTTCTCTTGTTGGGCCATCTGATGACGGATTAAGAATTGGTGTTACTAATCCACTTCTTGCTGAAACTAGCCATTTAAGAAATGAAATATGGCAAGAACATTTAAATATTTGTCAACGTAATTTAAAAGCTGGAAGGGATTCTTGTTGGTTATTTGAAATGGGAAAGATATACTTAGGTAATAAAGAAGAAATAAGTGAGTGTTCTCAGTTAGCTGGTGTAATATGTGGGAACAAGAATTTAAATAAGTGGATGAAAGATGATAATTATAATTCTAATTCATATTTCTACGCAAGAGGATTACTAAAAAGAGTCTTCTTGTCAATGAAACTAGACATAAAGGATTCTAGATTAACCAATGATTTGTTATTTCATCCCGGAAAGGCTGCAAACTTACATCTTGAAGGAAAGGTAATCGGAAGCTTTGGTGAAATTCACCCACTTATATCAGACAAATTTGATGTTCCAAGGAATACATACATATTTAATCTTGACTTAACCAGCCTGTTAATGGCATCAACTAGGACTAGTAATTGGATACCCACTTATAAAGAATATTCAACATATCCATCTATGGAACGGGATATAGCAATACTTGTTGATAAGGAGATTTTGTCAGCAGATATTTCCAGTCTAATTAAAAAGACTGACAACAAATTACTTGAGAATGTAATCTTAATTGATAGGTATGTAGGTACAAATATACCTGATTCTAAATGTTCACTGACATTTAGAATCACATATAGAAGTATGGAGGGTACACTTACAGAAGACAAAATTCAGACAATACATAGTAAGATAATAAATGAAATAACAAGTAAATTTAAAGCTGAGATAAGGTGCTGACTCTTTCTAAAAGAGCCAAGCATTCAACGTGAGTTGTTTGAGGAAAGAAGTCTATAGGTTGAATGTCACAAATTTGATAAACTAAGCCTTTTGTTAATTTATCAATATCTCTCGCTAATGTTGATGGGTTACAACTAAGATAAGCAATTTTTGATGGTTTAATCATCAAAATTAAATCTATCATTTTTTGACTTAAACCTTTTCTAGGAGGATCTAAAATTAATCCATGAGAAGAATTCATTAGATTATTAATATTCTGTTCAACATCTCCTGCGTAAAAAGATCCGTTTTTTAATTTGTTGAGTTTTAAATTAAAATGTGCAAGATCTACAGAATGTTGATCAATTTCTATACCTATTATATTAAAACCTTGCTTACATAAAGGTAGGGAGATTGTTCCTACACCACAATAAGCATCGATAACAGTTGTAATTTGATGGTTATTTAGGAACCATTGAGTAATAATTGATATGATTGCTTCAGCTTTAATTGTATTGATCTGAAAAAATGACGTTGAATTTAATTTTAATCTAATTCCACAAACTTCTTCAAGTATGTAATCTTGACCATGCAGTAATTTGGAATAAGAACCAAATAATTTATTGTTTTTGTAAGGTTGAATATTATTTGTAATCCCCTTTACCTCTGGCCAACGTTTAGCCCACTTCTTTGTTATTATATCAAGACCATTAATATTCGCTGTGTTACTTATAATTGTTATTAACACCTCTCCAGTATGGTGTCCTATTCGAAATGCTATATGACGGATACAGCAATCACTTAAGCTATCTGGATCCATCTGAATATAAGAATCCTGGAGATCTTGTCTTATAAAATAAATGTATTTATTTAATCTGTTATCTAAGACTGGACAGCTATTAATATCAATAATCTCATGAGTACCATGTTTGTAATATCCTAATTGGATTAGACCTGAACTAATTCTTCTAACAGGGATGATCGCTCTATTTCTATAACCAAATTCTCTTCCTTTTAAATATATAAAACGTTTTAACTTAATATCAATACCTGCTATTCTACTAAAAACATCATGTATATATTTCTTTTTAAAGTCAATTTGCGAATTATAAGCTAGATGTTGCAGTGAACAACCTCCACACTCATCTGCGACAGAACAAATTGGGGTAACCCTATGAGCCGAGATAGACAAGTGTTTTTGGACCTCTGCAACCCATATAGATCTCTTACGATATAAAAGTTTCAGTTCAGCTATTTCGGAAGGCAATAAATCCTTCGCGATAATGACGAAATTATTCCATTTGGCTAAACCCCAACCTTTAACGTCGACATCGATACATTTAGCGTTAATTACTAATCCTACCCTTGGTTTTATGTCCATACCAAAAAATAAGGATAAAAGCCAATATCATTCAATATCCAACTAATTATAGAATTTTGAATAGAGAAATAGATATAAGAAATCAAATTGATATTGATGACAAGTTTCTTGTATTAATTTAATTTATCTAGCGGTAAATCAAGTATCAGGCGTATATTGCTGGACTTATTATTAGACCCAGGGCTAGTCTAAAATAAGACAGGCAAGACAGATCCATAGGGGGTTAATTTTTTTATTCTTAGAATGATCTGTGGTTCAACAAAAAGGGTAAATATTGAGCCTGTGCGAGTAAGCATCCAATATAAAGTTGAGTACCTGTCTATACAACAGATACGCATACTCGAAACCTCTTGCTATAAAAGGACATTTAATAGCTAGTATTTGCTTTGGACAATAACTGGACAAATAATAAAAGTGAAAAGCCTACAAAAATAACTTATGAAAAAGTTCTAACTTCATTGAGATGGAGAGTCATGAAATACTTCGCTGCATATGAAAATTTAATTTTTCTTGGTTTTATTGTTTCACATAAAGCATATTGGTCTCAGTTATAGACCCACTACGAGTCTCATTGGAGAAATTGAATACCTGAAATATATGCCAAGCGTTTTAGTCTCATATGTACACTTTGTGTCTCATTAAAAGACTTCAAGTGGGACTCATATGAGACTATGTATACTAATCTGAGCCCTGTCGGTATAGTTCCTTTAGTAGTTGATATGCCTCATTAAGTCGTCTCATAGATTCAGTGTTTCCACCGGAATCTGGGTGAACACTTAGAGCTTTTTGTTTGTATGCTTCTCGAATATTCGCCAATGAAATTGAGGTGCCAGCTTTTATTGACAAATCAAGAAGCTTCAGTGCTCCATGAACAGTCATTGTAGATTCCAATGTTTGGAATGAAGTTACATTTTGACTACGCTTGAAGCTAATAACAAATCTTCTAATCAAACTTGGCATCCTTTCAGGTAATTTTTGAGAACCAAATGGATCCTCTAGTATTCCGGCAATTACCATTACTTTTTCAAAGGTTGGTGATGCACTAACCCAACTATGGCAGTACTGAGTTACCAATCTATTTGCTTGGCTCCATGTAAATGGACGACATTCATTACCAAATAAACTTGACCATATATCTCTTGCAAGCCAAATCATTGCTGCTTCTACAACAACATCAGTAGGCTCCTGTCCATATAGTGAGATCCAGTGTTTATAAGCTGCTTGAAGGCTATTTCTTACATCAGTTTCTAGTACACTTGTAACAATCGGTTCATCTATATCATGTACTTTTGTTGACTTACCAAGACTTGCTCTAAGATTATCTGTCCTATCTTTAACAAAATTTGGTAGATTAATACCTCTATTATTAGATGCTCTAGCTTTTATAGGGTTTGATGTATTTTCTTTAGGAAGTTGAATGCCTTCAGTGTAATTCTTCTTCTCTATATTACTTTTACCTATAAGTACAATAGCTTTATGTTCATTATAGGTAGGAGTTAATTGATAATCTAGTACACTTTGATCATCGACTACAACTTTAGTTGAGGATTTATTTGATATATCATTTTCGTCTTCTGACTGATCCTCTGGAGTATCACTCAATATAACTTCAAGAAGTCTTTTTAAAACTGCTCCTCTTCCTCTCAATCCCCATTCCCTTTTCAATTCATCAAAACGTTCGATCAATTGAATAGGCAGATCTACTGATATTCT
>QCKL01000027.1 GCA_003215355.1 Prochlorococcus sp. AG-409-O23 | reverse complement strand
TTAATTGTTCTGGTCGTTTGCCTGCCAGTGCTAGTAGCAGAGATGATTTTAGGCCGAAGCACGGGGAAGAGCCCCCTTCTTGCGCCTAGCAAGGCTGCTGGAAGCAATTGGCTGCCAATGGGCTGGCTTTTTGTAGTTAGTGCTTGCGGAATACTTGCCTTCTATGCAGTTCTAATGGGCTGGACAGCTCATACTCTTATCCACTCTTTGTTAATTGGACTGCCTAAAGATATGACTGCTGCCAAAGCATTCTTTGGGACAGTCAGCTCTGGGAATAGTGTTTTGGTTGGTCAACTGCTAAGCCTCGTACTTACAGCCTCTGTCGTATCTGCTGGAATTCGCGGTGGAATTGAAAGGCTAGCCAAATGGTGCATACCATTACTGCTTTTATTGCTCATAACTTTGGCCATCTGGGCATCTACGTTGTCAGGCGCCTGGGAAGGATATCGAACCTTTTTCTTGAGATGGGATACCAACCAGTTATTAAATCCCACAACTGTCCGAAACGCTTTTACCCAAGCTTTCTTTTCAATAGGCACTGGCATTGGTTGCATCCTTGCTTATTCGGCCTACCTAGACAGTCGAAACCATTTACCAAGAGAAGCTTTTGCAGTAGTAGGCATGGACACCGCGGTAGGCCTACTGGCTGGCATGGTCACTTTCCCTGTAGTAATGAGTTTTGGTCTTAAAGATGTCATCAGTGAATCCACCGTAGGTACTCTTTTCATATCTCTACCTACTGGTCTTGCAGCCCTAGGTCCTACAGGTCGACTAGTAGCTGTGGTTTTCTTTGGACTCGCATATATTGCAGCAATTACTTCATCTGTTTCACTACTAGAAGTTCCAGTGGCATCAATAATTGATCGGCTTGGATGGCGACGAAATCAAGCCGTTTGGGTATCAACTGCAATCATTTTTGTTATAGGACTTCCAGCGGCATTAAACTTAGATTTACTAGGAAAAATGGATGCTATTTTTGGTGGCCTTATGTTGATCCTTGGAGGACTACTTTTATCTTTATTACTTGGCTGGGTAGTTCCCAGGCGATTTGATCAAGATCTTGCTGGGTGTGAGTCTCCAAAAGGTGTTCGAATATTTCTAAAATTCATGCTCCGTTGGATTTCTCCCCCTGTAATAGCTTTTGGATTAATAGTAAGTTTGATTGACTTAACACAAAAATGGTTCGGAATTTAAAATCAGGAAATATCTAAATTATTGGCAATTGATTTACCCCTAGATTTTTACCCATTCAGTAATTCCACCTGGTTTATCAATCAATTGAATTCCAGCATCTTTTAGCTCTTTACGAATTTGATCAGCTTTAGCAAAATTACCAGCTAGCTTTGCTTCCTTCCGAGACAAGATTGCAGCATTAATACTTTCATCACCTGAATCATTAGTGCCCTCTGGACTGAGACATTGGCCAATCTCTTCTGACTTAAGACCTAACACTTCAGACAGCTCTACAAGCAATCGCCAACGTAAGAACAATTGAGTATGTTCAATATCATCCTTATCAGAATTTTCACCATGTTCCAAACGATTGAAAAGGCTCCGAAGAGGTCTGGCAAGCTCAAAAAGCACTGCCAAGGCTCCAGATGTGTTTAGGTCGTCATCCATTGAAGCAATGAAGCGTTGTCGTAGAGCTTCTAATTGCTCGCATGTTGAGCCTATGGAAGAGTTAGAGGCTTCTTCATTTATGAGCTTTGCTTCAGTCCAGCCAAGAACTGCTCCATGAGTCATGCCTAGGCAAATCGCGCCATTAAGACTTTTCCAACCTGCTGAAGCTGCTTTAAGTGCTTCATCTGTGAAATCAAGTGGTTTTCGATAATTTGCCTGCAATACAAATAATCTGACACTCATTGGAGTGACACCACTTTCAAGCAGATTGCGAATAGTAGTGAAATTACCAACAGACTTACTCATTTTCTCACCACCTACATTGACCATTCCGTTATGAAGCCAATATCTTGCGAGCTCTACTCCTGTGAGCGCTTCCGATTGAGCAATCTCATTTTCATGATGAGGGAAAACCAAATCAGCCCCTCCTAAATGTATATCGATAGTGTCCCCCAATTCTTCCCTTACCATTGCAGAGCATTCGATATGCCAACCAGGCCTTCCCTGCCCCCAAGGGGAAGGGAAACAAGGCTCGCCATCTTTAGCGCCCTTCCATAAAGCGAAATCAAAGGGGTGATGTTTACGTGCTTCTTCTACCTCTGATACACGGCCTGTAGCATTAAACTGTTGTTCAGACAAATCACGACCACTTAATTTTCCATAGCCTGCATGCTTCATCACAGCAAAGTAGACATCTCCATCTACCGAATAGGCCGAGCCACTTTTCTCTAAATCTTGAATAAAAGATCGAATACCATCAAGACACTTTGTTGCACGTGGCATCCGATCTGGACGAAGAATTCCAAGAGCATCCATGTCTTGATGAAATGCCTTTATATTGCGCTCGCTAACTTCATCCATTGAGCAACCTTCCTTAGCTGCCCGCTGAAGTATCTTGTCGTCGATATCAGTAAAATTCTGGACAAAGGTAACTTGATAACCTGACCAAATCAAATAGCGTCGCAATACGTCCCACACGATGTAACTACGTGCATGACCAAGATGACAAAGGTCATAAACCGTTACCCCACAGCAATAAATACTGACCTTTTTAGGAAGGAGTGGACGGAATTCTTCCGTACGACGTGTGATGGAGTTTGTGAGCCGAAGTGACACTTTCTTTGCAGGGCGTTATATGAGGCTATGGGCAAGATCTGTGTAAATCTTATTTTGCCTCCATCCAGTTACTTCCAACTCCTGTGTCTACTAAAAGAGGAACACTTAGGCTAACCGCATGTTCCATCGTTTCAATAACTAGTTTTTGCACTGGGTCTAAGGCACTAGGACAAACTTCCAGAACCAATTCATCATGAACTTGAAGTAACAGGCGAGCAGGTAATCCAGACTCCTTTAATTTTTTTTGGAGCTCAATCATTGCGACCTTAATGATATCGGCACTAGAACCCTGAATTGGTGCATTCGCAGCTGCTCTGAGCTGCTGGGCTTCCATACCACCACGACGAGCAAGTTCAAGATCTATTTCATGTGGATCTTTACCCAGCAAACGCCCCAAACCATTCCTTTCAAAGTGAAATGGACGTCGACGTCCTAATAGCGTTTCCACATAACCTCTACTAAGTGCCAACCTTTCTTGAAGTTCAAGGAAAGAAAACACCCTCGGATACCTATTCCTATATCTCACAAGAAAATCTTTAGCTTCTGACTGAGTCACTCCTGTTGCCCTTGCGAAGCGTTGAGCACCCATTCCATAAATAACTCCAAAATTAATCGTCTTGCCCAGTCTTCTTTCATCAGAACTTATCAAGTCTTTGTCCAACAAAAGTCGTGCCGTCAATGCATGTACGTCTTCCCCATTGCGAAAAGCCTGTTGAAGTACCTCCTCTCCAGAAAGATGCGTGAGAATTCGCAACTCAATTTGAGAATAATCTGCGCTTAACAATTTCCAATTTTCTTGGGGCAGAAAGGCCTTACGTATGCGACGACTGAACTCAGTTCTTATAGGAATATTTTGCAAGTTAGGGTTACTACTGCTTAGTCGACCGGTAGCGGTTACCGCCTGATTAAAGTCTGTGTGTACTCGACCAGTTTCCGCCTCAACCAACTGAGGGAGAGCGTCAACATAAGTACTAAGTAATTTACTAAGAATCCTATGCTCTACTACGAGTGGGACAACAGGGTGATCTCCTTCTAGCTTTTCCAAAACGTTTGCGTCGGTACTCCAGCCAGTTTTGGTGCGTCTAGATTTCTTGCGATCAAGTCCCAATCCTTCAAAAAGAAGTTCACCTAGCTGTTTTGGCGAAGCCAAGTTGAATTCGGATCCAGCTTTCTCATGCGCTTGTCTCTGAAGCGAAACAAGCGCATGAGAAAGCTCAATTGATAATTCTTGCAGGTAAGGAACGTCTATTCTTATTCCTGTAGCTTCCATCTGGGCAAGAACTGGTTCTAAAGGCTGCTCAACTTTTTCCAAAAGAGTTATCAACTCTGGCCCCATCTGTTCAAGCTGTTTCCGAAGACTTATGGCAAGCCGTCTCGTCAAGTAAACATCCATTCCGCAGTAATGACTAGCGTCTTCAATGGCTACGTCTGCGAAGGTCTTCCCCTTACTTACAAGATCGTTAAAGCTTGTGGGTACAAAACCAAATTCTCGTTTTGCCATAACATCCAATCCATGCTTTGCATTCGCATCACGCACATAATCAGCAAGTAACGTATCCATTACAACGCCCTCTAGCGTTAGACCATGACGAAGAAAAATTAATCGGTCATATTTAGCGTTTTGCAAAGCCTTTGGATGCTTATCGCTAGCCAACCATGTAGCAAGCGCATTGAGAACTACTTCTAGAGCAAGTTGGCTATGCGCTTCTGACTCAATTAATTCACTCTGAATGTGATGCCCAATTGGCAAATAAGCCAAGTCGTGCTCCCCATCGCCCCAACAAACGCCAATTCCTACTAGTTCTGCCTGAAAAGGGTTTAGAGAGGTCGTCTCAGTGTCAACGGCTACTGGCGCGTCTGCATCTTGTAAGCCCATTAATCGCTTAACTAATAGCTTTAGCTCAGAAGAGCTAGTAATCACTGCAGGCTTTAAAGAAGGCTTCTTATCAAGGTCAACAAAACTCTCCTTTGCAATAGGCTGACGAGCGGATGAAGGCTTAGATGGTTGTGCTTTGTCAACAAGCTGCTTGTTGGCATTAAATCCACCACTAGAAAATGTTGCTACAAAATTCGGGAGTTGGTTTAAAAGACTATTAAGCTCCAACGCCTCAAGGCGAGTAGTTAATCCTTCACCATCAACATTTGCAAGCTCCAAGCGTGGAGCAATTGGAAGTGGTATTTCTACTAGGATTTCAGCCAATTCACGAGACAAATATGCATTTGCCCTATCCTTCTTGAGCTTATTTTTTAAAGCCCCCTTCAAGGCCCCTGAAGATGCTGCCTCGCCCTGCTTCTCAACTTCTCCCAAAGCAGCATAAACGCCATCTAAATCTCCATTCTCCTTAATAAGATTGATAGCTGTCTTCGGCCCCACTCCTTTGACGCCAGGAATATTGTCTGAGCTATCTCCTGTAAGTGCCTTGAAGTCAACAACTTTGCATGGAGGAACGCCAAGTTTTAACTGAACTCCAGCTTCATCAATCAAGAGAGGACTACTGCTTTTGGCATATGGTCCACCTCCCATGTACATCACAGCAATCTCTCGCTCATCATCAACCAACTGAAATAAGTCGCGATCGCCCGAAAGAATTCTTACTCGCCATCCATCATTAGAGGCTTGATTCGCGAGAGTTCCCAAAACATCATCTGCTTCATAACCCGGAGCCATGCACAACGAAAGGTTTAGCTGTTCCTTCAAAATTTGCTGAAGCTGCTCAAGATCCTGAAAGAAAATATCTGGTGCGACATCTCTATTGGCTTTGTAATTTGAATCTGCTTTATGTCTAAATGTTGGTTCAGCAGTATCGAAAGCAATTGTTACTCCTTCAGGACTCAGTGCCTTGCAATTTTCCAAGAGAGCTTTCAAAAAGCCAAAAGTGACACTAGTAGGGATGCCATCTTTTGTTGCCAATCCACCTTCACCTCCTTTGCTGAAAGCATAGAAACTCCTAAAAGCCAGTGAATGGCCATCCACAAGAAGAAGAATGGGCTTTTCTTTAGCCTCAGACATTGATCAATGAATGGGATTGTTCTTGAGAGGTTGGTTTAGTCTCTTTTCTGCTTGGACCATGGCGGCATATCTATAAAAACCAAATCACCGGGATTTACTCCATTGAGGATTGCTGTTTTGCTCCCAAAACTAGTTCCAAGCTCGACATTTTGGAATCGAGGTTGATTGTTCTGGCCTACCACCAATAAACCGGGCTTCCCATTCTCGGTCACAATCGCCACAGTTGGAACCAATGTGCTGATATCAGTCTCTCCCGTTTGAAAGTCCACATCAGCAGTCATGCCTATTCGTAATCTTTCAGGAGAGTCAATTAAAGACAACGTGACATCAAAGGAAGTGACATTATCCGTTTTTGAGGCCCGAGGAGCTATCTCACTAACTTCAGCCTCAAATCTCTGATCAGGGAAAGCATCTACACGAAAACTAGCGGCTTGACCAATGAGAATGCGTCCAATATCACTTTCAGGAACTTTCGCAACCACCTCTAATCCTTGAGAAAGTTCCACAATTGAAGCACTGGTAGACCCTGCAATTGATGAAGCCCTAGTAGTAGGAGCAACAAACGCGCCAGGTTCGGCATATCTCGTAGTAATTACTCCACTAAATGGAGCCCGAATCATCAATTCATTACCCTCTACCTCCCTTTGCTTCAACCGAGCCTTGCTGGACAAAAATCGATTCCTGAATTCATCATGCTGATCCGCACTTATTGCGCCCTGCTTGAAAAGTACTTTCCTGCGCTCAAAGGCAGCTTTTTGTTTCTCAAATTCAGCCCTTAATTCATTTAAGCGAAAAGGGTAGTCTCCTCTATCCATCTTGGCTATTAGCTGACCCTTGTTAACTTTGTCCCCTTCCTTTACGAGGAGCTCATCAAGGAGACCCTGCCGCTCTGGGCTTACATTCACGCTCCGCTCAGCTTGTAACCCACCACTAGCAGTAATCAATCCAGGGAGAGTTCCACTTTCGACAGCAACTGTGTAATCACTAATGTCCTTGGTTTGGCTTTGCCCAAATTCAAGTTTCCAACTCGTAGCAGCACCACCTAAAACGACTAGAAAGCCAAAAAGCACTATTAGCCTTCTTCTCTTAGGACTGGCTGCTCTACTCAATTGATTCTTAGTTTCCAAAACCTTGAAAAACCATCTAGTTGAAGGACATATTTAGTTTGTGACCAAGTTCTAGCCACGAACCTTTCACTCAGTCTCGCTGGTAAGCAGACCCAAGTGCGACTATTTTGGTCGAATCCATTTTGCCGCTGGGTGCGGCTAAATTGCCGCCCATGCTTAAAGCAGGAATTGTTGGACTCCCAAATGTTGGCAAGTCCACGTTATTCAATGCCTTAGTGGCTAACGCTAAAGCGCAAGCCGCTAATTTCCCGTTTTGCACCATTGAACCGAATGTGGGATCAGTTTCTGTACCTGATGAGCGTTTAGCACTTTTGAGCGAACTTAGCTGCAGTAAAGATTCAATCCCCACCAGGATGGAATTCGTTGATATTGCTGGTTTAGTCAAAGGTGCAAGTCAGGGAGAAGGCTTAGGCAACAAATTTCTAGCCAACATTCGAGAAGTTGATGCAATTGTCCATGTTGTTCGATGCTTCCAAGACGAAGATGTGATTCATGTCTCAGGGTCTATAGGACCCACTAGAGATATAGAAGTCATAAACCTTGAGCTTGGCTTCGCTGATCTAAACCAAATAGAAAGGCGTCGAGAGAGATTAAAAAAACAAGTGCGTACCAGTGATGATGCAAAAAATGAAGATTCTGCACTTGAAAAGCTTCAACTTGCTCTAGAGGGAGGAAATGCTGCTCGTCATGTGGAGTTAAATGATGACGAACAAAAACTAATTAAGCCACTTGGGCTTCTTACAGCTAAACCAATCATTTATGCCACCAATTTAAGTGAAGATGATCTCGCTAAAGGGAACTCATTTAGCGAAGAAGTTAATCTCTTTGCTGCCAAGGAGAAGGCAGAAACTATCAAGGTTTCAGCTCAAGTCGAAGCCGAACTAATTGAGCTAGGAGAAAGTGAGCGTCTTGACTATCTTCAAGGGCTAGGAGTTAACGAAGGAGGGCTTTCTGGCCTAATCAAAGCAACTTATAGACTTCTTGGACTTCGCACTTATTTCACTACTGGAGAAAAAGAAACTAGAGCCTGGACAATCAAAGAAGGTATGAGTGCTCCGCAAGCAGCAGGTGTAATTCATACTGACTTTGAAAAGGGGTTTATACGAGCTCAGACGGTAGCTTATAAGCAACTTCTTGAGGCAGGCTCTATTTCCGAAGCAAGAAATAGAGGCTGGCTACGAAGCGAAGGAAAGGAATATATTGTCAATGAGGGTGACGTGATGGAATTTCTGTTCAATGTATAAATGTCCAGTATTGCTGAGGTATTTACCAGGTTAAACTAAGCTTTCGGTCTAACCTTTCAGCCCAAAATACCTGCCATTCTCAGCAAGCAAAATGTGATTGATGGGCGAGCGAAAATTCTTAACTACAAGAGCACAAGGATTGAATAAAATCTATAGATCTAATTGACCAAGCCGTCCGGAAAGTGAAAGCTAGTGCTCAAACAATGACTTTAAGAAAGTACTAAAAGATAATTAGGAAAATCAGGGGTGATTTAGGCATGACAAGTAAGGACCAATTTGTCAGAGATAAAGCAAATCTCTACCCAAGGGAGAAGGTTCAACCAAATCGAACTACGTTCAGGGAAGACTAGTAATTGTATCGCTCTAATAAGCTGATAAAAATATGGAAAGGAGATTTCAGAACAATCTACCCATTGCCAACAATGTGGAGCATTACAGAAATGCTTATGATGCCTGTTAAACAATTGACACAATCAGCTAAAGACTGTTTAAAATGATTTTAAAAGTTCTCTATGAATTTAACTAAGCCAATATTGCGAGTAACAGCTATCGCAATACTGCCAGCAATAATTACTTATATTCTTATCCTTTACTTTTCTGTCAAAGATGGAATTGATCCAGTTTTGGTATTACGCGATCCTATTCAAGCTTGTGATTACCCTACAATCGTAGGCATGATTTCTAATATAGGAGTATTGATGTGGTCTTCAGCAACTGCAATTTGCTTATTTTCATCTACTTCAGACTTGGTAAGTAATATTAAATCTAGACAAATGCTTTTATTTGGAGGGCTCCTTTCAGGAGTCCTATGCTTAGATGATCTATTCCTTCTTCATGATCGACATATTGGGCAGAATTTCATATATGTTACATATGCATTTCTTGCAACTTTTATACTAATAAAGTTTTACAAAATTATTCTTAAATTGGATGGAATAGCATTTCTTCTTTCTGTAATATTTTTAGGGCTTTCTATCTTGAGTGATAAATTTCAAGAATCCTTATTTTTAAGCTATTCAACAATGCAATTATACGAAGAAGGCTTTAAGTTTATAGGCATTGCTTGCTGGCTTTTCTTTTGGTGGAGAGCTTCTCGACTTTCTATTAATGAGACTTTTGATAAGCAATTAAGCATACTTACGGAATAGAGGTCATACTGGAAAGATATTCTTATTCCTTAGAGTTGAGTCCCCAAGCAATACATAAGTTCTTAGCAATGAGATAAATATCCCAATATACAAGAGAAGTTCCGCCCATTCTTGGTCGCGATTTATAATCATATTAGATATTGATGGATTCGCCACAAAGAAAGCAATAAAAAGGGTGCCGGCAAATAAAGGCCAAGAATATTTCGGCGGCAAGAATATCCCTAATGACAAGTTATTCTTAGATGCCCAATTTCGTTGCGCTTGAGATATCAAATAAGGCGCAAAACAAACAAAGATGAAAATCAACAGGCTAATAATCAGAAAAGATTTGTCAAGAATGTTCTGAAAGAAGATAAAGTTATGCAAAGTAGTTTCTCTTTGTGCATTTAAGTTTATGAATAAGCTTGGTGATTGCCAGCTAAATATCACCTGCCCCCAAGCCAGCTCTTCAAGTATGATAAACGATAGGAGACCAGAGACAAAGATATAAGCCAAATTAATTCTTAACGATAAGTTCTTAATTCTAAGGTCATTTGCTATTAATATCCCTAATCTAGTAGACAATAAAAGAACTAAAACCTGAGTCCATTCTACAAGTCCTCCCTCGCCAAAGAAATAACCCTTATAAGTATCAACATCTTCCGAGCTTAATCTAATGTATGAAATAATACTTATAGAACAAATAAATATAGATATCAGGAACAGTGCTCGTTTCTTGCTAAAAGAATCAGATTTAATTGAGAATAAATTATTAAAGTTCTTTGAGTATCTTAGGAGATAACCTGTTATTAACAAATAAATTCCGATTAGGAATAATTTCCACTCCTCAGACATGGAGTTAGTATCGCCATAGAAGAATTTTCCTATCGAAATAAGTAACAAGCAAAGTCCAAGCAGTTGAGCTAGAAGACAGCCTGTACGACAAATATCAGAACCACGACGAAAAATAAATTCCTGCTGGGCTACAAATTCCGGATTCGGCGATCTGTTCGATTGCAACATTCACAACGGTCCTAAATATCTAAAATTATATTTCATCTCAAGAATTCTAAGGCTTTAGCTTAAAAGATATTTAAAAGAAAACCCCTAAGAAGTTTGGTTCTTAATAATTAGCAAGCCTCTTTATTGTTATTTGGCCGTGAGTAATTAGAAGGAATTCTTTCGTTGAAAAACCAAGAGCTCACAGTGAACCTTTTAAGCCCAAATGCCTGATTTTCTTAGTAAAAATGCTCTTCTTTGATGTTGACGCTGGTGGATACATTTTTAACTATAAGGTCACAAGAATTGGGAGAGGACCATAGATCTATCTGTCCGAGCTGTTCGGCAAGTTAGAGCTACTGGTCTAGAAATGTCTTTAAGATATTGCGATCAACTCCTCAGGCACATCGAGGTTGATTATTTAAACCATTAGGAAGACTGCCAATGGCTGGATCACCTTTGGGAATAAAGGGATACTGAAAAGATGGACCACGTATAGATGCGATCAAACGTCTTCTACTTGCACCTCTAATAATTACTCTTGTGTCACCCGCTCATGCAGCTTCTGGATACCACTCGATGTCCTTCTCTAATCGTCGCTGCCACAGTGGACATCTACTAGTGAGGTGTTCTCCGTGTGGAATTAAACGTTGTTGGACGTGACAAGTAAGCAGGGTTCGGCAGTGTTTGTCACAGCAATAGTTGAAGTGTTGGCAGGTTATGCAAACGCAAGCTGAACGTGACTTCTTAAGGACTCCGTGTTCAAGGTAGTCCCATTCCTCTTCTTGGTTGATCCATTTGACTGGTAACGCTTTCTTGGTCTGACCCTTACGCATTGACCTATTCCGATAGGAGCCGGTGGGGCCATCCAGTCTTCAGCCTTGAAAACTGAATAAGGAGAAGCGGATGAAGCCATGAGCCTGTTGATAGTACACCTATACTACACGTGGATTTAAGGGTGTCAACTCATGGAAGCCGCTGCCTCATTGGCAAAGACTTATCTAGCTGGTCTAACCCTTTATGACAAGCTCAAATCTATTGCAAACACTAGATATTATGGGGCTCCTATTCAACGTTTAAGGAGGTTGCTTGATGGGAAAACCCAAGTGGAGGCCGACTGAAGAAGAGAGAGAAGTAATGGAAGCAGTCTGGATGCAAGTTAAGGGGGCTTGCGAGAAATTAAAAGAAGAAACTAATGCTCAAAACGAACACATTAGAAAGATGCTTCATGAGATGGCTGATAATTATTACTCATGAGACACGTCACACCACGACGTTTTTATTTGCTAAGGCCCCCTCTTGCGACTAAGTGTTATTAGTTGGCGATTAGCAGCTCACTTCTTACTTCAACTTATTTTTTTACTATTAGCCAAAACACAGAAAACACCCCCAGGGGTCCGGCCCTGAAGGTGCTTTTGTCGCTCACGCGTGATCGAGGAACCCCATCGACCAAGCCAAGGCAAGCATAACTTAGACTTCTCAAATGTAATGCATTTAATATCAGTTTGAAGATTACCTATTTCACCAGTCAGTGAATCAATGATTACCAATATATGTAATATTTACATTGAGAGTTATATGGACAATTTCTTGTATTAAATATCACAAGTGCTTATCATTTAGACTCAGCACTGTTCACAGCCGACACTATATAAATAAAAATTGGTTGTTGATTTACTTCAGTTTTATCAGATGATCATTGCTGCTTTGACAACAGGCGCGCCTTCGGCAATTTCAGATCTCTCTGCGCCAATTTGTGGCATTCTTGCGCTGATTGGTTTCGCTATCTTTGCTATTGGAGGAAAAAGAGACAGCGATGGTCAAGGTACGAACTCTTCACCTTTTCTACAAACATCAACTGCAACTCCCAAACCAAAGCCTGATTCAGCCGAAGCTTGATATCACTCATTAGGAAATATCAATCCTTCAAATAATTGATCTTAAGCAATTTCCCTTGAGAAAGATTTAGTTAAGTTATTAAGAGCAAATAAAAAAGCCCCAGTTTTACTGGGGCTTTTAAATGCAAGTTAGAGGTGAAGTGTACTGAATTAACGCAAAGTTATTGCCCTGAAGTTATTTTCACATCTTCAAAATTGTTAAAGGCATTTTGAACTCTTCTGAAATCGAATCCCATACCTCTCAAGGCATGCCATAAATGTCCCTGCAAGAAGAAGAACCCTAGAAAAAAGTGTGCATTAGATAACCATGCACGTGAGGTATGAAGTTCAGCAGGAAGATTTGAAGCGGTATCAGTAAAGTAAGGGAAGAATTCGAAATTAATTTTCAGGACTTCGCCATAAAATTCTGTGGGGTAAACAGTGGTATTAGTTGAGCACCAAAAAGCTGCAACAAAAGCCATGTATCCAACTCCAGCAAGGGAATAAGACAGTACGGATTCCGCTGATAACAAGCCTTTCCCTTTGAATTGGGTATATTCACCAAATTGTTTGGTGACTATGTGGAATACCCCTCCACTTATGAGAATAAAGGCCAGTACTCCATGCCCTCCCATCACATCTTCCAGACTACTAATAGATAAAAAGTCGACTTGGTGATTCCAAACTTGTCCAAGGTTCAGGTTTGGCTCAACGGTTCGTACAGCACCTTGGGCACTATCCCAAATGCCATGATACTTAGCCCATTCGACAAATTGAATTGCTCCTAAGCCTAGAAAAATCAAATGATGTCCAAGGATTGAGGTAAGGCGATCTGGATCATCCCATGAGTAGTCAAACTTTTTAGGCCGGCCACTTGCATCTCCAAGATCACCTTCAAATTTCAAAGAATGCAGTAGGCCTCCAGCAGCCAAAACACTTGAAAATATCAAATGCAAAACAGCAATTACTGTGCATTGATAAGGGTCAGTAATTACGCCACCTTCAATTCCTCCAATCCCCAGGCTTGCTAAATGAGGCAAACAGATCAGGTTCTGAGTCCCCATTGACATGGAAGAGTCATAACGAGCTAATTCAAAAAGGGTGAATGAACCAGCCCAGAACATCATCAAGCCTGCATGAGCTGCATGAGCTGCAATGAATTTGCCTGAGCGGTTTGTCACTCCTGAATTCCCCGCGTACCAGTCATAGGTAACGTTTGGGTTTCCGTAAGTCTGCACGAAGTAGAAATATGTAAGGACCATATGAATTTATTAATGAATAATCAGCCATATACTGTCCACTTAATATCGCTTATTACGACTGTTGTTTATGCAAATAATTTAAGGATCATGCGTCACGTTAGTGTGTAATTTCTGGTGTCCGAAGAGAGCTAGACTTTTCAGGCAAGCCTAATGATTCATGGATTTGTGACTTTTTTAACACGGACATTTTTATTGCTTAAGCAGTTGCTAGAAGAAATTATTATGGACTAATAATAAAACTATTAATCTGCATCGCTAATTCAATGAATCAATACCAGATTGATCTCTACCTAATTACATTTATCCACTTCGCAATCGGCATTCCTCTACTTATTAGTATTTCGCGTGCAAGGAGCATGGCAAAAAAAGGGATGGCGCCACCACCAGCAGGACTTACGCGTTGGTAATGTAAAAGGCTAATATAAATTTCTGCCTGTATTAAAATACTGAGATTTCCTCCCCTAGTGCTATTCAAAGTTCTGGCTTTTCAAAATTATATCCAATCTTTTTCGACTTTTATCCAAGGCCATTCTTTTCCTGGATTAACTGAGCAACCAATCATTGTGAACCACTTAATTCTGAATCTCCTTTAAGACTTTTAGTGCTTCCTTAATATGCGCTGGCCCATTTAATATGTCTTCATAAATATGACGAATTATACTGGTAGAATCGATAACATACGTTACCCTGCCATCAAGCATTCCAAGGATTTTTGTAACTCCAAATTCTTTCCTCAATGCATTATTCTCATCACATAATAATGGGTATTGAAGCTTATTTTTCCTAGAAAATTCCAAATGGCTTTCCTCGCTCCCATTACTTACTCCACATACCCTTGCTCCAAGAATCTTAAACAAGTCATATTTATCGCGAAACCCACAAGCCTCAATAGTGCAGCCAGGTGTATCGTCCTTAGGGTAAAAAAATAGTACTAATGGCTTCCCTTCAAATTCTTTTTTAGTTCTAAGCTTTCCCGCTTGATCCAATAAAGAAAAATCAGGGATTGTGTCGCCAACTTTTAAAGACATAATTCAACGTTAAAAGAGTTTTTTAATTGGTTGGGTCTGGTCAGTCATTAAACGATACGCTAAATCTTCTAGTCTTTTTTGATTTACACCATTATCACCAACTCCAACTCTTGATTCCGATCTCACTTGGAGAATACCTCTCTCGGGCAATGCCTTTAACAATAGATCATCCGTATACCTTCTCCACCTAGTTTTTGCTTCAGCATGAATATAAGAGTCAGTCTGTTCGACAATCTTGGTTCTTGGTGTATTAACAACAGCCTCTAGGGCTTTCTTAAATAAGTTCTCTACATCACTTGATTCCCAGTTCTCTCGAACACAGTGCGTAATCACGACGCATTCAGGGAGTTCATTTTGCTGAGTATCTGCAAATGCTGGAGTAATACTGCTAACCAAAAGTGCCGCAAGAAGATAACCTAGTAATAATTTATTCATGATTCAAGTCAGAGAAGAAGTGCTCACTAAAAAAACTATAAATAAAGTGCTCATGCTTGAGAAAATCTTTCCTATAGATTGATTTTTTTCTAAATCCATTAAAAACTCCTTGAGTCATTCTGATCTTGTACTCACTAGGGGAAAGAAGTTGGCAATGATTCTCTTGTGTGCATGTAGTAAGAACCGTCAAAGTATTTAAGCCGTAACCTAGAACTTCCTATACACATATAACAAGTTTAATACAGACGTGTGGAGAGAGTTGGATTGCAACTGATACCAATTGCAAAAAAGCTCTCAAACGATTGCCTCTCTCTGACCCCAGCAAGAAATCACTTTGCGACCTTCACATTGACTTGCCTAGCTTGCTTCAGAGCCTTAGGGGGCATCTTGCTTGCCTGCATTAGCAGGGAAACCAAAATCACCAAAACCCCAATCATCTTAATCAAATCAATATTTCCGACGATGAAGTGGTTAGATCTTCCATAGGTAATAACTGCTAGCCATTGCTATCAGAATTTTCATGACATGCTCATCAGTAGCGTTAGTCTCTTCCTTCAATTTCTCGCGAGCACTTTTGACTTGCATAAAAACAGACTCCGGGACTTCACGCTCTTCTTCTGTGGGTTCTCATTTCGATGACTCCATAAAGCCATTAAAAGAGCCAGATGCGATTCTGGCCACAGTTACAATCGAAGAAATGAAATATTTGCTTGGCTCTGGTTTAATAAATTACTTTTAATTGATGACATGACGACTTTTCGAGACAGAGTTAATGCGCACCTACCAATAGTTCTTCAATCTTTAAGTACTATCTCACTAGTTGTGATTGCATTGAGTACAATTTGCGGCTCACAGTCCCTAAAGAAGTTATCCAACTCTCCACATATAAGGGGAGTAAGTCAAATGCACAAAAGCCAGATTATGAATCATCACCGAATTCATCACTCACATTAAAAATCTTAAGGGCATAGATGAAAGAACTATTACTTAGCAAGATCTAAAGCCCTATATTTGATCTTGATAACTTATCAGTTCTTAGGGATAAATCCATTTGAGGAATCACAAGCTTCAGGGCAGTTATAGCAAGTAAGCGCTGCTCAAGAGCTATATTTATTTGTTCAAACAATCTAGAAGCATGTTACTCACAAAATTCCTGATTATTGATTTAACCTTAATCCTTATAGGGCTTCCTATAATATTAATTCTTCAAGGTGGAATAAATAAACCATCAATTTTTAAGCATGGCAATGAAAGCAACTTACCAGATAAATCCTCTATAAATATTCCCAGTATAAGCGAGCTTTTAGAGCTTGAAATTACAGCCAGGAGCAAAGGCAGTGGAATTGAATATAGCTCCCTAATAGGCCTCTGGAAATTTGTATCTGTTTGGAAGCCAGGAACAGACAATGAAGATTCTATTGCAAGTTCATTACTACGTCTTTTCTCCGCCAGCCTAGAGCTAAGGGAGAATCAAACTGACAAAGACTGTTCAAAATTTGATATTATTAATTCTATTCAATTTGGATCATTATCAATTAGGTTTATTGGCTATGGGAATTTAAAAGGGTCTCAACCACTATTGCCTTTCTTTTTTGAAAATATAGAGCTTAGATTAGGTGAAAACGTATTATTGAGTCGTTCGCTTGATATCCCAAATGAAAAAGATAAGCCTTTCTTTGCTCTAATTAGTATGCAAGAAGAAGGGAAATGGCTTTCAGCAAGAGGGAGAGGAGGTGGCTTGGCACTTTGGCTAAAAGATTGAGCCCTTCATTAGTAATAGTTATCTTTATTTGTTAGAACGTTTCAGCAAAACAAGAGTTAATCCAAGACTTCGCAATCAGTGGTTGTCTAAACAAGTCAGTGAAGCTTGAGAAGAAATGACTCCTTAGTCGATTAAGGTTTCAATCAGCCAGGACAAAAAAGCACCC
>QCKL01000026.1 GCA_003215355.1 Prochlorococcus sp. AG-409-O23 | reverse complement strand
TTGTTTTTGGCTTTTCTCAGTTGAAAAGAGGGATGGTTCTTTTCTGGGAGGTTATTTTTGTCTATTTGATTTAATTTTCCATTGGTTTTTCGCTCCAGTGCTAAGGATTCAACCTCTTTGAGACGTTCAATTAAGTGAGTAGGTATATCTCCGTCTGGGCTTGCTTCCATTAGCTCATGAAATAGAGCTTGAGGATTCATTTCGGTTTCAACGATATGGCGTTTATTATCTTTTGGGGCCTTGCTTGGGGCGGTGACGTTGGGAGTTGGCAATGCCTTGGGAAGTTTTTGGCTTAGTTCGCGAAGACGTTTAAGGCTACGAGAGTCAAAGCTCATCGGATAAGCCAGTTATATGTTTTAGGAGTGAGAGGAGGGCGTTGTTTTTGAGGGTTCCCTTCCACTTCTTCTCTCAAGGCTTGGCGTAGTTGTTCAAAAGGTAGATCGTCAAAGCTGTCGTCTGCAGATAGGGCGGAAGGAAGCTCTAGTTCAATTGGGTTGGATTCTTTTAGGGAGAAATCTGTGGCAGCGGCCAAGCTTGGTTGAATCGGAGATATAAAAAAAAGGATGGCAGCGGCCAAGGCCATTAGGCGGGCACGCATCAGAATGAAGGTTTAATTGTTAAAGCCTAGATCTGCCCATAGATAGAAGACAAATGAATCGTAATAGTTGATGTATAGATCAGCTGCCTTTCTGCTGTGAAGAAGAGGAGAGAAGTTAGATGCGAATGAGAGGAGAATTTTGACTGTTTGCTTTATTGCTAATAAGACTTTTGAATAGGAGCAAATGGCCTAGTTAAGGCAAGTACGGACAAAGTTGGGAGATGGCCTTCTTAGGACACAAAGCTCGTAAGCGTTTTGGTCAACATTGGCTTAAGGACGCGTCAATATTGGAAAGGATTGTTGAAGCTGCAGATCTGCAATCCCATGATCATGTCCTGGAAGTTGGCCCAGGGCGTGGTGCACTTACTGCCAGATTGCTTTCTTCGCAAGTTGCTGGCGTTCAGGCGATTGAGCTAGATAGGGATCTTGTTGTTGGTTTAAGAGAACGCTTTGGACAGGACTCTCGTTTTAGCTTGAAAGAAGGTGATGTGTTGCAGATGCCATTGACTTCTCCAGATTGTGTACCTGCTAATAAGGTTGTGGCCAACATTCCTTACAACATCACGGGACCATTGCTTGAACGGTTGTTAGGCAGCCTTGGAAGGCCTATTGAAAAGACCTATCAGTTATTGGTACTTCTTCTTCAAAAGGAGGTCGCTGATCGAATTCTTGCTCGAGCTGGTGAGAGCAATTTTAGTGCCATGAGTGTGCGGATCCAATTGTTAGCCCGTTGTAGAAATGTTTGTTTAGTGCCTCCAAGTTGCTTTCAGCCGCAACCCAAGGTGCAATCACAGGTAATTGCATTTGAGCCATTGAAAATTGAGGAGAGAATAGAGCCTGCATTAGCAAATCGAGTAGAGGGCTTGCTGCGCGTTGCTTTTGTGGCTAGACGCAAAATGTTGCGCAACAGCCTTTCAGTGTTGAGTTGTTTTTGTCAGCTAGAAGCGCTGGCAGAAGAAGTAGGTATTAATCTCAATCAACGACCACAGGAATTGTCCCCTGAAACATGGTTGGCACTAGCTAGAAGATTGAATCAGGCTGATGAAGTTGGTGAAAATCCATGAGCATGTTTAGGGGGTCGAGTTTTCCAGGGAAATCAGTGACGCTCAGTGCGCCGGCCAAGATTAATCTTCATTTAGAAGTGTTAGGTCTCAGGTCAGATGGATTTCATGAATTAGCGATGGTAATGCAGAGCATTGAACTTGTTGATCAGCTGGAAATGATTCGTTCTGATAGTGATTTAATTAGTCTTAGTTCTGATGACTCAAGTTTAAGTAATGATGACGATAATTTGATTATTCAGGCGGCGAAATTATTACGAAGTCGAGCTGGTTCAAGTGATCTTGGGGCTGAAATTTATCTTCGGAAATGTATTCCTATTGGAGCAGGACTTGCTGGGGGGTCAAGTGATGGTGCGGCTGCCCTTGTAGGACTTAATTTGCTTTGGGACCTAAATTTTTCAAATGAGTATTTGGTGGACCTAGCATCTGAGCTAGGTTCAGATGTTCCCTTTTGTGTGGAAGGGGGAACTAAATTTTGCTTTGGGAGAGGAGAGCGACTGGAACCTGTGGAAAGTTCTATGACTAATATGGCTGTTTTGCTTGTTAAAGATCCTTCTGTAAGTGTTTCCACTCCTTGGGCTTATAGGCGATTTAGGGAAATAAATGAAAAGAAGTATCTCAAATTTGAGGATGATTTTCAGCTGCGTAGGAAGGAACTTAGGGAGGCTAAGTGGTTGAAGCCTTTGAGCGTTGAAAATCCGCCCCCTTTGCGGAATGATTTACAGCTGATTGTTTCTGAAGAGGTTGTAGCTGTTCAAAATGCATTAGCAATACTTCTTGATTTGCCAGGAGCAATTTCAGTTGCGATGAGTGGATCTGGCCCAAGTTGTTTTGCTCTTTTTGCGAATTTGGATGCTGCCAGGTCGGCTTTAGAGTTCTCTCGCAAGAGATTGCAATCTGCAGGTTTAGAAAGTTGGGCATGCTCAATGCGTAATGAGGGGGTCAAGTTGGAATCATGAGTGATCCAAAGAAAATTTCGAGTGAAGAGGCCAAAGACTCAAATGCTGTATTGCCTTTAGATCAGAACATTGAAGTCCCTCCACGCAAAGGGCCAATCAGCTTTCTCTCTGGGGCATTGACTAGCGGATTACTGGCATGGCTTTGCTTATTACTAAGTCAGAAGATGGTTGCTTATTTCACTATTCATTCTCCTCATTACAGTTCTGCAATAGCGCAAAGCATTGCTTCTGGTTTCAAAACATTGGTTATAGGAATGTGTTTTTTAGCCACATTTACCTTTGCCTTCATTGGGTTGGGTTTGACTCTGGTGTTTTTTCGCAGTCTGTTTGATGGCAAGGCGACTGAAGTTACTTAGTCTTTAAGGACCTCAGTCCTGAGTGGTTTCTCAGGGGTTTTATCGATGACGCTTCATGATCTTGGCCTTTTGGTTTTGTTGCTAAGTCCAGGGATGTTGTTATCCGTTTTGCTTCTTTCCACTTTCGCTGCAGGAGGCTGATGAACACAGACTGAGATAGTTTGGCTTATTAAGCCGGGTTGACCGGTATTGCAGTGAGGCCGTGGCAGGGACACTTCTATTTAATGCTCTTCAGGAAGCCATTGATGAAGAGATGGCGAGAGATGCCAATGTCTGCGTGATGGGGGAGGATGTTGGCCAGTATGGCGGCTCCTACAAAGTCACCAAGGATCTCTACGAGAAGTACGGGGAGTTAAGGGTTCTAGACACTCCTATCGCAGAGAACAGCTTCACGGGTATGGCCGTAGGGGCTGCAATGACAGGATTGCGGCCGATTGTTGAAGGTATGAATATGGGATTCCTTCTGCTCGCTTTTAATCAAATATCCAACAATATGGGGATGCTGCGTTATACGAGTGGAGGAAATTTCACTATCCCCACTGTGGTACGGGGACCTGGCGGAGTGGGGCGACAGTTGGGTGCTGAACATAGTCAAAGACTTGAAGCTTACTTTCATGCAGTGCCTGGGATAAAGATTGTTGCGTGTAGTACCCCAACCAATGCAAAGGGGTTAATGAAGGCAGCTATAAGGGACAACAACCCAGTGCTTTTCTTTGAACATGTGCTGCTTTATAACTTGAGTGAGGAGTTGCCAGAAGGAGATTATGTGTGTGCTTTAGACCAGGCAGATTTAGTGCGTGAAGGTAATGATGTGACAATAGTTACTTATTCACGGATGCGGCACCACTGCATTAAGGCAGTGGAGCAGTTAGAAGCAGAAGGTATTGACGTTGAGTTGATAGATTTAATTAGTCTTAAGCCTTTTGATATGGAGACAATTGCACGATCAATAAGGAAGACCCATAGGGTTATAGTTGTCGAAGAGTGTATGAAAACAGGAGGAATTGGAGCAGAATTGATAGCACTAATTACAGAAAAATGTTTTGATGATTTAGATGCGCGTCCTGTTCGACTTTCTAGTCAGGATATACCTACTCCGTATAACGGAAAACTTGAAAATCTTACAATTATTCAACCTCATCAGATTGTGGAAACAGCGAAGGGCCTTGTTCATAAGGAGATTTGATTAATGGCACGTCAACAGGGTTGGTTTGCCTTAATTCTTGCCTTGGCCATTGCTGCTAGTTCTGTATGTGCAAGCTTTCCACTTCAGTTAGGTTTGGATTTACGAGGTGGAAGTCAGTTAACGCTTGAAGTTCAACCAACAAAGGAAATAACACGAATCAAGCCTGAGAATATTGAGGCAGTAAAGTCAGTTTTGGATCGTCGAGTTAATGGACTAGGTGTTGCCGAATCGACTCTGCAAACAATTGGTGATGATCAGCTCGTATTAGAACTTCCAGGAGAACAGGATCCATCTCGCGCGGCAAGAGTTTTAGGGCAAACGGCACTTTTAGAATTTAGAGCTCAGAGGCCTGGGACGGAGGATGAAATAAAGAATTTGCAGAAGCTCCGTACTCAGGTAGAGAGTATTTTGAGAATCAAGCAACAAAAAGGAAAGGGCGAAGAAAGTATTACTGGGAATGTATTGATTAGTGAGCAATTAGTGGCTGCAAATAAGGCTTTGGGTATTCAAGCTGGATCACAGAATGAATTAGAGCAGCTTGAGCAACTTCTTAAAAAGATTAATGATGAAATTGTAGATCTTTTTGAGCCTGCCTTCCTTTCTGGGAAGGACCTTATCTCTGCAGGAAGACAGCAAGAACAAAATGTTGCAGGTTGGGAGGTGACGCTATCTTTCAATCAAGATGGTGGAGAGAAATTTGCTGAACTTACTAAATCCATTGCTGGGACAGGTCGCTTATTAGGGATAGTGTTAGATGGACGATCAATAAGTGAGGCAACTGTTGGGGAGCAGTTCAAGACAGCAGGAATAACAGGTGGCGCTGCAACTATTAGTGGCAATTTCAGTGCAGAGTCAGCTAGGGATCTTGAGGTGCAGTTGCGTGGAGGCTCACTTCCTTTGCCAGTAAAGATTCTTGAGGTTCGAACTATTGGTCCGAGCTTAGGAGCAGAAAATATTCGCCGTAGTCTTATTGCCGCCTTGTCAGGGTTATTGCTTGTTGCAAGTTTCATGTTGGGCATTTATCGCCTCGCAGGTTTGGTTGCTGTTTTCTCTTTAAGCCTCTATGCCCTTTTTAATCTTGCTGTCTACTCCTTGGTCCCTGTGACGCTTACCTTGCCAGGAATTGCTGGATTTATTCTTAGTATTGGCATGGCTGTTGACGCGAATGTACTTATTTTTGAGCGCTTAAAAGATGAATTGCGCAGAGGTAATACACTTATCCGCTCCATTGAAACAGGTTTCTCTGAAGCATTCTCTTCGATAGTTGATGGTCATTTGACAACACTTATTAGCTGTACCGCTTTATTCGCACTTGGGACTGGTTTCGTAAAGGGTTTTGCTGCAACCCTAGGTATTGGAGTGGTCCTTAGCTTGTTCACTGCGCTCACTTGTACTCGTACTTTGCTGCGCTTCCTGATGGGTTATCAGGCCCTTAGAAGACCTACCAATTTCTTGTCTGTTCAGGAGCTGCCTTAGGAGTATTCCCGCTTATGTCTATTTCCACTTCTCCTACAACAAAAAAAACATTTCGATTGCAACTTTGCCGTAATCGAAAAAGTGTTTGGATAATTTCAGGCTTTGTTGTCCTAATCAGTCTGATAGGCCTTGCCTTGTGCTGGTTAAACCCTTCTATTCGAGCACCTCTTCGGCCTGGGCTTGATTTCACTGGAGGAACTCAAATTCAGTTAGAAAGAAGTTGTGTCCCGCCATGTGAGCCGCTTAATACATCGATAATTGAAGAGGTTTTGCGCGGGCAGAAAATTGAAGGTTTAGAGGCTTCAAGTCTCTCTCAAACGAAAGTACAACTTTTAGACGGTGCCAAATCAATTGTTTTGAGGGCACCTTTTCTTTCTGCGGAGCAAGGTCAAGCTGTTATAGAGGCAATGAGACCAGTCGCAGGTCCATTTGAGAGTGGGGGGCAATCTATAAAAACCATTGGCCCAAGTCTTGGTGGACAACTTCTTAAAAGTAGTTTGATTTCTCTCTTAGTTGCATTTGCAGGTATTGCTGCATATATAAGCTTGCGATATGACCGTCGCTACGCTCTATTGGCTCTCGTTGCATTGGCTCATGATGTGACAATTGTGTGTGGAGTATTTGCGTGGCTAGGTATAACTTATGGCCTGGAAGTAGATAGCTTATTTGCGGTTTCTCTTTTGACAATTGCTGGGTATTCTGTTAATGACACGGTTGTAGTCTTTGATCGTATTCGAGAACGTAATCGAATTGATTCGAACATTCCATTGTCTGAACAGATTGATAGGGCAGTCTCTTCTACACTTACGAGAACAATTTATACAAGTGGAACTACTTTGTTGCCTTTAATTGCATTAATATTTTTCGGGGGCTCTACTCTCTATTGGTTTGCAATTGCGTTGGCTATTGGAGTGGTAGTGGGTAGTTGGTCAAGTATTTCTTTGGCGCCCTCATTGTTAAGCCTTTGGGAAAAGCCTAAGCCTATTCTGGTAAACCAAATCAACGAAGTCGATGAGAAAAACTGAATATTCTAAGTTGGGTAAGTACTTAAGGGTGAGGTGGTTACCTTTACTTTTGATACTGCTTTCTTTTTGGGATTTGAGGACTGAGCTTAGATTGATGGTGGACAACTTCACTTATACATCATTATTATTTACTCTGAGGCAACATACTGTTGCTGTCACCTTTTTGATAGCAAGTCCGTCTATACTTAGAAGATATGGAAGTAATAGAATCGCCAAGCCTCATTAATGTATAAGAAATATAGAGAGTTAAGTTCTACTTTTGGATTAATATTTATTTTGCGAGTCTTTTCTTCTTCCATGGATCAAGCAAATCATGAATGATCACTTCTCTTATGAGGACTTGCATTACCACTGCTAGCGGAAGTGCAAGCAATAATCCAATTGGCCCGAAAATAATTGTAAATACAAATTGTGCGGTCAAGGTCAGTCCGGGTAGTAGTCGAACTTGACGGTGCATGATTGATGGAGTTATCAAGTAACTTTCTAAATTCTGGATAAATATATACATACCTAAGACAGCCGCCGCTTTCCAAGGGGCATCCAATAACGCAACAGACATTGGAAATATGGTGCTAATTACTGGACCTAAATTTGGAATTATATTGAGTATTCCAGCGAGTAAGGCATTAGCTATTACAAGTTTTACGCCTAAAAGAGAAAGCCCAATCCCTGCCAATAATGCTACACAGAAGGAGCTAATCAAAACTCCAACCATCCAATTACTGAGAGCATCTCCACATTTGCTAAGTATTGTTCTAGCTCTTCTTCTATAGAACGAAGGGAACAGCAATACTGTGACTTCTTTATAGGCTTCTGGTTGGACAGCAATCATTAGGCTGACTGCTATTACGAAAAGTAGTTGGACTAGTCCAACGCCAAGGTTGCCAGCAAGGCCTAATATTTTCTTGATTCCGTCAGCGACTCCATTAGCCAATGTTGCTCCATCAGGGAATGGAATGATGCCATTAAGAAATAAGTTCTCGCTCAGGATACTTTGAGGATTATTCCCGTAAATAATGTTAGAAATATTGTCTATACTCCCTATTCCTAACTCCCAAAGAGCCCTGGCTGCAGTGGGTAATTGCAATAATAGTTGTTGAAATTCTGCAGTAAATGGAGGTACTACAATTATCAATACAATGCTAAATATACCCAGAAGACCTATTAGGCAGAGGCTGAGAGCAATAGGTCTTGGGATTGATTTTTTAGCCCTTAGCTTCTCTACCAGAGTGCAGAGTGCCATAGCAAGAACAACCCCTGCAAAAATTTGAATAATTACTTCTCTAAGACTCCACAACAGGCAACCTGCGGAAATCAAAGCAGCTAGGGCAAGCCAATGAGAAAACTTCATTCTCGTCGCTCCTTAGGACCTCTCACTTCGCGTCAGAGTTCTTTGTATAGCCAAGCCCGTGACTATCTGCATACCTTTGAGCAAAACGCATGAATCGTTCGAAATCTTTTTCTGACTTCCAGCTATAAGTTGCTTCAAGAGCACTTGGATTTCCATTTACAAACCTTGCTTTGACTTCTCTGGTACTAAGTTCACCTTCTTCGTCAATCAAAATCATTCCAGTGATATCGCCCATTGATTCAGGTGACAACGCTTCAGGCTGATCGAAAAAGAAGATTGCCTGTCCGGTAATCCCATCACGACTTCTTGTAAGCCTTATCTCAGGGACAACCACTTCATCGACTCCCCTAAAGAATTGAATCGCCGCATTGGAGTTCGATGAGGCCATGAGTTGTTGCGACAAAGTTGGATACTAAGAGTTTGATATATCCACCGTGGTGAAGGGTTGATTTTCGACAAGACCAAGAGCTATTAGTTTTTCGGCTGCCAAATCAGGACTCAATCCAGATATATCTACGGTTTGCCTCTTAGGAGATCTCTCTAGCTCATAGTCATAGCACCTATCGTAATAATCAAGCATTGCCATACAAGCTAAATTCCATTGGCCTTTAGAGATTGCTGAAATAGCTTGATTAGTGCGTTGTGGGCCTAGCCTCCGACTAATTCTCAGAGTTGCTTCTTGGAGGGCCTCCTTACCTTGATGTCCGTAAACATCGACCAATTGCTGCACTCTTTCATTTAAGGACCTGCTTATTTCAACTACCGGTGCCTTTTTCATTTGACTGAAAAGTGACTGGGGAATTCGGCATCGTCCTAAATTTGAACTCTCAGCCTCTAACCAGATCCCAGAGGGTTCATTAGCGCTGCACATTTCAAGAGCTTCAGCTAGGAGGTTTTCATAGTGTTCAGTACTTGGTTGTGTTGGAAGTCCAAGGGCTCCGAAACTACTTCCTCTGTGGTTAGCTAAGCCTTCTAAATCAATAACAGAAAATCCTTTTTTCACTAGAGATAGAAGTAAATCTGTTTTCCCTGTGCCTGTTCTTCCTGCGACAAGCTTTAATGGCCATTCTTTCTCAAATTGTTTCAGTACCCATTGCCTATAAGCCTTATATCCACCTTTAAGAACAACTGGTTTTAGGTCTAGAAGATCTGCTAGCCATGCAATGCTTGCAGATCGCATACCACCTCTCCAACAATAGAGGCGGAGAGAACTCTCGTTTGTGAGTTTGGTATTGATCTCATAATTAACTTTGTGATTCTCAAGTGATTTTTTTAGTGAGAGCAACTTGGGACCAGTGAACTTGAGCCCTAAGAGGATTGCCTTGTTACGGCCTTGTTTCTTATATGTTGTTCCTACAGCGGCTCTTTCTTCATTGCTGAATAAGGGTAGGTTTATTGCACCAGGCAAATGCCCCTGATTAAATTCCTTAGGACTCCTAATGTCTAGGAGTGGACCGTTGACATTTCGGAAATTTTCGATCGTGGAATTAGATGTGATTCCCATGCCTGACATAGTGGGCAAATTCTTGGACATGCAATACCTGTTGCACGATTAATGCCCTCAGATACACCCCATTCAATCAACACCAGCATCGAAGAGCTCTTACAGAGATTCTCTAGCGGTTCATTGCGTCAACGCAAAGGCTTAATAAAGACAATTGAAGATAGGGCTGAGGAGTTGGCAGGGCTTGGTCCGAAAGTGCTTTCTTCGTTTGATTCAGGAGGGGATGAATGGCCTGCTGGGTGGATTTTGCAGGTTCTTCAGCGACATTCTCCTGAGGCACTTTTAAATATTCTTCCTAGTGGAACTTTGGGTTGGTTTACTGCTCCTTCATTAGTTGATATTGACTATGAACCTTTGCAGAAGGCATTGCTTTGTGAAGGTTTTGAGGAGGCCGATCGCTTTACCAATGAAACTCTTCGAAAGCTTGCGGGGCCTGGTGCTGAGTCAAGAGGCTATGTCTATTTCAGTGAGGTTGAGGCTATGCCTGGACTTGATTTGGTTACTTTGGATCGACTTTGGAAAGCATATTCACAAGGTAGGTTTGGATTCTCGATACAGGCCAGGCTTCTAGAAGGGCTTAATGGAAGATACGACAAGCTTTGGCCGAGGATTGGTTGGAAAAAAGATGGAGAATGGACAAGATATCCAAAGGCCTTTGATTGGTCACTCATGGCTCCAGAAGGGCACATGCCTTTAATCAATCAGCTTCGTGGTGTTCGTTTAATGGATGCGCTTCTTCATCATCCAGACTTGGCTTCACGTTGTTAGCCCAGTTCTCCTTTTATTGGATTAATTATTGAGTTTGCCCTTTAGCCATTATGTTTTAGATAAGTAAGTCAATAACGTGGTGATGCGCATCAGCTCATATAAAGCTGTAAAGCATCTTTTGAAAGTAATCCCTTTTGGGAGCAAACCGGATTTCACGTGGTCTGATTTTGTTCTCCCTTCGACTTTGCAGCTTTCTCCCATAATTCAGCTTCTTTTAGAGCCTGTTCGTGGCAAGGAAACTATTGGGAGAGTTGAATTAGGCCTGCAAGAGGCTTTAGTAAATGCTGTAAGGCATGGCAATTCAGGCGATCCAGGAAAACTTTTGCGGGTTCGTCGAATCTTGACACCTAATTGGCTTATTTGGCAGATACAGGATGAGGGTGATGGTGTACCGATTCATGAAAGGGTCAGCTCTTTACCTGATGAGTTGGATGCCAATAGTGGTCGAGGTCTCTTCCTGATTCATCAGTGCTTTGATGATGTTCGTTGGAGCCGAAGAGGAAATAGGCTTCAGCTGGCTTGTCGGCGCAAATCTGGAATCAGCGGTGAGGACAGCCAGGATCCTTTATTTCTCGATTGAGCCAGCGAATTCCTTGTTCCAACATTGCTTGAATATCCGAAGGCTTTCCTTCAGATAGAAGTTGAACCAACCCTCCAGCAACTAACTCTGCGGCCCTCCTATCAGGATTGCTTTTTAGTTGATGCCAATTTTCATGGCCAAGCCTTAGCTGGGAATGAAGTTCACTTGCCAACTTTTTTGATTCTTCTGGCCATTTTGCTCCTTCTTTTTGCATTTTCTTTTTTTGATTTGTGAGTAAGACCTTTAGTCTTTAAAATATATCAAGATTTTCAGATTATTAAAGAAGTTTATCTAACGACTACTAATGATGTTGCTTCTTCACCGTGAAAACTTGTAAGAAGAGCAATTGAATTTGATAATTAAGGTTGAAGGCTTCTATTACTAACTCAATAATTGTAAAGTGCTTACTTTCTTCCTGGTAGTGAGTGCAGATTATAATTTTACACTATAAGCTAAGTCCTTATAGGCAAACTTTCTTGTCAGTAAATAGCAATCAGCTTAACTTTTTTTGCCTTCAGAGGGCTTTGTTGCAGTCCAAACTCTAGTCATAAAATGTGATTGAGCTGTTACTCCTGTAAAGCCACTGGAATGCAATCTTTTTTCGATATCATCGTTGATGTAATCCTTGTAATAAGGCTCGTGAAAAATCTTAGGAAAATTATCTAAGAGTGAGGAAAATTTGGGTGAATCTGATATTTGAATAGAATCTGCTAATACAAAGACACCGCCAGATTCCAGTACTCGCCAGCATTCATCTAATACATTTTGTCTCGCTCTCCATGGCAACTCGTGTAGCAAGAAAACACAAGTTATTCCTTGCATACTCTCATTGGCGAAAGGGAGTTGTTCCGCATTCCCTCTTATTAATTGTGCCAAGTCACCATCGCGATGATTTAAGTACCGACTTGCTTGACGTAGATAGGCTCTCGAGAGATCTAAACCAAGAAGCTCTATATCAGGCAATGCTCCACGAATTTGCTTCAAGGTGCTCCCAGTTCCAGTTGCGACATCTAAGACTCGAAGACTTGCTTCCTTGCGATGACGGAATCGCTTGAGTCCGCGCTTAAGAGGCGCAAGTATTCTTCGTCGCATGGAATCTGCAGTTCCATTGAATAATATTTCAACTTGAAGGTCATAGAGTTCTGCTGAATGATCACTTAGATATCCATCAGTTTGGTGGTGAAAATTCTGTAAGTAATAGTCGGGGTATATATCAGGATCTATTTGATTAGGAAGGTCTCGAGTCCTTCTTCTCTTGCGTCTTTCCCAGGTTGAGGGCAGATCTAGCCAGACCAAGGGATACCTGGCCGCCCATTCCATCCATGGCGCTTTAAAAAGTTGAGTAACTGGATAAACACCTTGCTCTGCTTCCTCCCAGTCAAGGTTTTCTAATGCGACCATCGATCCACGAAGATCTTTCATTAATTCCGTTGGGATTGGGTTAGTGACTGGCATTGCATCAGGGGCCAATAACTCCATAAGCTTTGTACTCAGCTCTTTATGGGCTAGGCCTGCAAGGCTTTTACCTCCTTGAAGCGTTTGGTAGGCAATTTTTGTGAGGCTTGGCGAAGCCATAAACCTTTTTGGATTACTAACCATTTCACTTGATTTCGTCAGATTTTGGAGGAGAATCTAAAACGATTTAAGAACAGCTCTTGGTTTTTTTGATCTAAGCAGAAGATTGGATAATACTTCGATCAAATGCCTTAAAGATGTTAATAGCATGTTCAATGAGCTAAGGCTTTTCATATGGGAATCTTGATTCATTTGGATAATGCTAATTCTTACCTTAGTAATATCATGCTATCGATGTATATTATTAATGGCCTATTTGTAGAATTATCTAGCGACCTTGATTTATTGTTATTTACAGTATTTTGGCGAAACCTCCAACAGAACTTCTCTCATTTCTTTCCAGTTATAGTCTGGCTCTAGAGATTTTAGACTAGCAAGATGAATCTTTATCAGCTTCGCTGCTTTTAAGGCGTCTACGCATGCAGTCTTATGGTTGCCTGCTCTAAGTTGTTCTCCAACGCTCTCAATATGCCTGTCAATTAGCAGACGATTTATCTCTGGCGAACGCATATTGCTTTTAGGGACGGTTTCTGCAAAAGATCCAAAATTAAGGCTAAATACTAAACTTAAAAACAGTGTTGATTTCATTTATTTTTAATTAGTTGTCATTAGTTATTAAAGCACGGTAGTCATCAGAGCAGGATTTTGGCCGTAAATATATAGCTCTAAATCATATTAATCCTTATATAGCTTAAAGCCATGGAAGAATTAATATGATTAAACTTGTTCGTTATTTATTATTTTGATTTGTGATCCTTCTATTGATATTAATATTTCTTCTTGGATCATGCATCGTAGTACATTGTGAACTCATGGGGATGTGGTCGCTGGCGAAGTTGTTGAACCTCTTCGTATTTAATCTCAATCCAATTATTTATGAAGTCATCTGTAAATACGCCACCTTCAGTTAGATACTTCTTGTCGGAATCAAGTGCTTCAAGTGCATCGTTTAGAGATGAAGGTACGGTATCTATCTTTGCTAATTGATCTGAAGGGAGTTCAAACAAATCAACATCAACCCCTTCCCCAGGGTCAATTTGATTCTTTATCCCATCAATGCCAGCCATCATCATTGCACTGAAAGCTAAATAGGGATTGGCAAGTGCGTCTCCAGAGCGGAATTCAAGTCGTTTTGCTTTTGGACTGGGGCCTGTAAGTGGTATGCGAACTGCAGCAGATCTATTCCCTTGAGAATACACCAAGTTCACTGGAGCTTCAAAACCTGGCACTAGTCGCTTATAGCTATTAGTTGATGGGTTAGTGAATGCGAGGAATGAAGGGGCATGTTTAAGAATTCCCCCGATATACCACCTTGCAGTCTGTGAAAGATCTGCATATGTCCCTTCCCCAAAGAATAGAGGCTGACCTCCTTTCCAGAGGCTTTGATGAACATGCATGCCAGTACCATTGTCGTTAAAAACTGGTTTAGGCATAAATGTTGCAGTCTTCCCGTATTTTTTGGCGACATTCCTAACGACGTATTTATAAGTCATGACATTGTCTGCCGCTTGAATTAACTCGGCGAATTTCATCCCTAATTCATGTTGACTTGCACCAGCAACTTCATGGTGGTGTTTCTCAATTGGTATCCCAAGTTGTGCCATTAAGAGCAACATTTCAGACCTAATATCTTGAGCTGTGTCATTAGGTGCTACTGGGAAGTAACCTTCCTTTAATTGGATTTTGTAGGCAAGGTTTCCTCCTTCTTCAATTCTTCCTGAATTCCAGGGAGCCTCAATTGTGTCAACGCTGTAGAAGCATCCACCTTCACTTGAGTTATATCTAACATCATCAAAAAGGAAGAACTCTGGCTCAGGTCCGAAGAATGCAGTATCCGCTAGACCTGTGCTGGATAGATAGCCAAGGGCTTTTTGCGCTAACGCTCTAGGACACCGTGAATAAGGTTCGCCGCTACGAGGTTCCTGAATTGAGCAAATCAAACTGAGCGTTTTATGGGTGTAAAAAGGGTCTATCCATGCTGTACTTGCATCAGGCACCATTGCCATATCAGATTCGTTTATAGCTTTCCATCCGCGAATTGAAGATCCATCAAAAGCTAAGCCTGTTCTAAAGGCTTCTTCATCGACCATTTCTGAAGTGACAGTTAAATGTTGCCACTTACCGTGAAGGTCAGTGAATTTGAGATCAATGAGCTCAATGCTCTCGTCTTTTATTTGGCGAAGTACGTCCTGCGGTGTTTTGGCCATGGCGATGATGCGACCAACGAGACAAAAACAGACCGTAATGAGCGATTGCTACTAGTTTTGTATCAATAAGTACTTTTTCAGCAAGCGATCTCCCAATGAAGATCTCAGAAGCCAACTAATTAGTTTTGTTAAGCGTGGATCTGGAAAACAATTGTCAGCTCAGTAAGGAGCTATTGCAATCCTTACAAAATTTTTCACGTCATAAACCTCGGCTGTTTAGGCTCACTTCCTAATGAGCTAGCTCAAGTCCTTGGCGACAAAGCAAAACTTCCCCACTGTTGATCAAAGTCACCGCAAAGCCTACGGACCTATTTCCGTCCCAGAAAGGCTTTTGCTGGGTCCTGGACCATCCAATGCACATCCAGGTGTATTGGATGCACTCGCCTGCCCTCCAATAGGCCACCTGGATCCTTTTTATGTGGAGCTCATGGGTGAAGTACAGGAATTATTGAGATATGCCTGGCAGACAAATAATCGCTTAACTCTTCCTATGAGCGGTACTGGGAGCGCTGCAATGGAAGCAACTATTGCAAATAGCGTCGAACCTGGCGAAACGGTTCTTGTTGCAATCAAGGGTTATTTCGGACATCGATTGGCCGATATGGCTGGAAGATACCAAGCAAATGTACAAACCATTGAAAAAGCATGGGGTGAAGCTTTCTCTCTTGGGGAGCTTGAGGCAGGCCTTCGTGAATATCGACCGTCCATATTGGCCATGGTCCATGCGGAAACATCTACAGGGGTCTGTCAGCCAATGGATGGAATTGGAGAACTTTGCGAAAAATACAATTGTTTATTACTCCTAGATACTGTTACTTCTCTTGGAGGAGTTCCACTGTACTTGGATTCCTGGAAGGTTGATCTTGCCTATAGCTGTAGTCAAAAAGGATTGAGCTGCCCTCCAGGCCTTGGACCTTTCACAATGAGTCCTCGTGCAGAGTCAAAACTTCTAAAGCGCTCTAGCAAGGTACCAAACTGGTATTTGGATGTATCTCTACTCAACAAATATTGGGGTAGTGATCGTGTTTACCATCACACTGCTCCAGTAAACATGAACTTTGGCATTCGCGAGGCTCTCCGTTTGCTATCTGAAGAGGGTTTGGAAAATGCTTGGAATCGTCATAGAAGTAATGCCGAGAAGCTTTGGAAGGGTTTAGAGCAACAAGGGCTTGATATGCATGTTTCTGAAGAGCTGCGATTGCCAACGCTTACTACTGTCCGTATCCCTGAAGGTGTAAATGGGAAGGCTTTTGCTCTACATCTTCTCAATAACCACGGCATTGAAGTAGGGGGAGGCTTAGGCAGTTTGGCAGGGAAGGTTTGGAGAATTGGCTTAATGGGTTACAACTCCACTCCTGAGAATGTTGATAAGGTGCTCAATATTTTCGAATCTGAGTTACCTCGTTTTCGAGAGAATGATGCCTGCGCTGCTTGAACCAATTTTCTAGTTGAGCACTAGCTTCATCCTTCATCACACCACCTCTTACTGTCATTTTGTGATGAGCACTTTTATGCTTGGCTAGGTTTATTGATCCGCCGAGACCCCCTCGTTTTTTATCTGTAGCGCCAAAAATAACTTGCCCGACTCTTGCTTGTATTAGAGCCCCGGCACACATTTGACAGGGTTCCAATGTGACGATGAGGGTGCAATTGTTGAAACGCCAGTCGTCCCTTATCCACGCGGCCTGACGAATCGCTATTAGTTCAGCATGACCGAGAGGGTCTCTTCCTAAATGCCTTCTATTGCTGCCATGCCCAATGCAATGTCCATTCTCATCAAGCATGACTGCACTTACTGGCACTTCGCCAAGTAATCCGATCAGTTCGGATCTTGCTAGCAGTATTGACATCCATTTCGAGCACTGCTGATTGTTTAGTTCGAAAGGTCTCGACAATTGCTTACCTGGGTAATGGCTTTGGATCGATTTGTGCCATCAGGATGGAGAATGAAACTTTCATATTTTTAGCTCTTGGCTGGCATCCCAGATTTAAGGCCAGCTCCTTCACTAGATCACTTTGCTTCTCCGGATCATTTGGATCCAGAGCTGCAGTCATTTTTGGAGGATGCTTGTTCACGGCTATGCAGTTGGTTCGCGCAGGCAGGACAGGTTGGCCCCTTGCCGGCTTTAAGTGTGCTTCCTGAGGTGGCTCCATCTCCTCAGGGACTATCGGGACCAGCTTTGTTAGACGATATTCAATTGATCATGGATGGTGCATATCAACCTTCTCATCCTGGTGCTCTTGCACATTTAGATCCTCCACCTTT
>QCKL01000025.1 GCA_003215355.1 Prochlorococcus sp. AG-409-O23 | reverse complement strand
TGCAAGTAGAAGCTTGCCCTCATCTGCATCGCAACCTTGCTCAGATAAAGGATCTTGGCAAAAAAGCAGGGGCAGTTCTAAATCCAAGCACTACTCTTGAGAGTCTTGAGTATTGCCTAGATCTCTGTGATCTAGTCCTAATAATGAGTGTCAACCCTGGCTTTGGTGGACAAAGTTTTATTGATAGCCAGGTCCAAAAAATTAAAGATCTTCGACGCTTATGTGACGAGCGAGGTCTCGACCCATGGATAGAAGTTGATGGCGGAATAAAGTCAAATAACGCTTGGAAAGTTATTGAAGCAGGTGCAAATGCAATAGTTAGTGGTTCAGGGGTATTCAATCAACCTGACTACGCCGATGCAATAAAAGGTATCCGAAATAGCAAGAGACCAAGCATATAAGGCTGTAAAAAAAAGAGAACTAGAGAATTAAAATATATACCAAGCCTTAGAATCTAGTATGTTAATTATCTAGAGTTATGCTCCAAAAAACCAGCCGTAGCTATGTAAACCAATACCCAGAAGATTTACTCCGATATAACAAATGACTATTACTATTAATCCTGCAATCGCTACCAGAGCAGGTCTTCTACCCTGCCAACCTCGACTTAAGCGCGTATGCAAATATGCAGCATAAACTAACCAGCAAATAAATGCCCAGGTTTCTTTAGGGTCCCAACTCCACCAACTCCCCCATGCCTCATTAGCCCAAACTGCACCGCTAATAAGTCCAACAGTGAGTAATAAGAATCCAAATGAAATAGTCCTGTAACTCAGACTATCAAGTTGCTCTGATTTGTTAATTCTTATTGGACTAAAATTAAATTCTTGAGTATTACCCTCATGAGCAGCTAGCAAATTAGGTTTACGAAATCCGCCAATCCCTATAGAACTACTTCGAAGCTGAAGATTATTATCTCTATCAATAAATAGGACTGCTATTGAGAGCAAAGACCCAACAAGTAATGCTGCATAGCTACACATAATTACACTTACATGCATAACTAGCCAACTAGAACGAAGCGCAGGCACTAAAGGAGAAGCCTCCTGAAGCCCATCAGGGAGAGCAAAACTTGCAAAAGCTACTGATATCAAAGATAACGGGCTAACAAATGCTGCAATAAGTGGCGAAGGCCAAGATTTCTCAACAATTAATTGAGTGAGAGTGCAAGCCCAAGCCAAAAAACAAAGAGACTCGTAAAGATTACTAATTGGGAAGTGACCCGACTCCCACCATCTCAAAATCAACTGCGCTGTAAGGGCAAAGTTAGACAAAGCAACCAAGAATCTGGTCGCAGTTGAAATGGTGTTTCCTCCAACGGCCCAAAAAGCAAATGGTAAGGCCATTAACAAAGTAAAAAAAGCAGCCAACCCCAAAGCCAAAACTGGATCAACTACTGCAATATGTAAGTCAGCCAAGGACATGAACTAGTAAGTCTGAAAAATTAAATGAGGAGGATTCTGATGGTCATGTTCAACGACTTGCCTGCCTAAGCAGAAGGGTTCCTCCAAACAAAGAAATAAACACAGGCGTCCATGCAGCGACAAAAGGAGTCAATGTTCCCTTCACTCCAAGAGAACTAAAACTGAAACTAAGAACATAATAGAAGAGTATCAAAATTACACTAATTCCAAATCCCTGACTTCGACTGGTAGCTGTATTTGGCTTTGCACCTAAACTACTACCAACTAAACCAAAAACGAGACATGCCATAGGTAATGTGAATTTTTCCTGAATACGAACTCTCATTCTTCGAGACTCTTTCAAATTACCAGCTTCTATATAAAGTTTTTTGGCTCTTATAGCTTCTGCGACTGTCATATCATTTGCATCCTTAGGAAGCTTCGCTATTTTTGTTGGTGCTGATCCAAGTGGATAAAGATATTGATTAAATTGAGCTGTAGTAGTGCTCCCATTTGGAGATAAAGTAAAGATCTGCCCATCTAGAAATTCCCACTTAGCTTCTTTTTTATTCCAGAGAGCTTTCTTAGCTACAAGCATCTGGGTATATCCCATTCTAGAGAAATCAAGTACTGTCACATCATGCATCGCACTTTTCCGGAATTCCTTTGCATAAAAAAGTTGTGCCAACCCATAATTATCAACTTCTGAAGCAGAACCAGAAATTTTTCCGAATCTTGAATAAATGATGTCATCACCTTTTTCAGTGGAAATAGCTTGTCCTAATGCACTCTTAAGAGTTATTTCCGCATTTCGATTTGTCTGAGGAACAATAATGTCATTAAACAAAAATGTTAAGCAGGTCATAAGCAAAGCCATTGCAATTGCTGGCACTATCATCCTTTTTGTTTTAACTCCAAGACTTCTAAGAGCTTTTAATTCACTATTGGCTGAAAGTCGGCTATATGCAAGAAGTGTGGCCATTAGCGTGGCCATTGGGAAAGAAATTACAAGGAAGCTTGGGAGCCGTAAAATCAATACCTGCAAGGCAATTTGTGAGGGTAGACCTGATTCCACAATCTTTCTTACTAACTCAAACATCACCCCGACTGAAAGAGAAACAACTGTGAAAGCTGCTATTGCAAAGATCAATGGAGGGAGCAATTCCCCAAATATCCATCTGTCAAGAAGAGGTAATAGGCGCCATTTAGATAACACTAGAAGTCTAAATCTCCAAAACAGAGAATTAAGATCTCTTATATATTTTGGAGAATATATACTCAAAGCCTAAAACCCTCGCCCAAATAATGACGTCTTACAAGAGGGTCATTAGAGACCTTATCAGAAGGTCCCGAAGCAAGAATCCTACCATCATTAAGTATATAAGCCCTATCAGTAATCGCCAATGTTTCTCGAACATTATGATCAGTGATTAATATTCCCATCCCTCGATTACGAAGTTTTTTTATTAAACTCTGGAGGTCAAATACAGCCATAGGATCTACTCCAGCGAAGGGCTCATCAAGCAATAAATATCTAGGGCCTTTTGTTCCTACAGCCAGGGCTCTAGCTACTTCACAACGACGTCTTTCTCCTCCAGAGAGCTCAGAACCCTTTCTGTCTATAAAAGTACTAAGTTGAAAGTCTTCTATAAGCTGTTCTCTCCGCAAACGAGAATGTGCTGGAGTTAGTTTGCTCTGAGACAACGCAAGATCTAGGTTCTGTTTAACAGTTAATTGCCTAAACACACTTGGTTCTTGAGAAAGATATCCAATACCCAAACGAACACGATTGGGCATTGACAAATTTGAAACATATTCTCCATCAATAATTACCCGACCAAAGTTAGGCTTCAACAAGCCCGTAACTAAATTAAAAGTGGTTGTCTTACCCGCTCCATTAGGTCCCAGCAGACCTACAACCTCTCCTTGCTCCATTCTTAGAGAGACATCCTTTACTAAAGGACGCCCGCCAATATTAAAGGCGACCTTTTCAAGGATCAGGGTCATGAGCAGTTATCTCTTTGGAAGAGAAATGGAACACTACAAAGGTCAGGATCCATGTCTTGCTGAAGAAGTTTCAGTCGCTCCTCAACACAACTACAAAACCGTACAAGGTCTAGGCCAAAATCAGGCACATCAAGAGATTTAAGGCGTCCCAACCCTTCCCCATAAAGAATTGTTGCCCCACTTTTATTACCACGCTCTAAATGAACTTGAGCAACAGCAACCTGCAATACACCCTGAAGTGTTGTCCTTTCTGGGCCAATAGTTTCATGCCATAACTCCTCAAAGGCATCATGTGCTGGATACCACTCGCCTGAATTAAATAATCGTAAAGCTATTTGAAAGCGCGGGTCCTCAAACAAAGAAGAAGACTTCTCTCCAGTGTTCATATTCAACGTTTCGCCATTTTTTTGGTAGGGAGCTTTCGGAGTCTTATTGATTCAGGAGTGACTTCAAGCATCTCTCCAGGACCTATGTACTCAAGTGCTCGTTCCAAGGTCATCTCAGTAGGTGATTGCAAAGTATCAAGTTCATCTGCACCTGCAGATCGCATATTTGTCAGTTGTTTGGTTTTACATATATTTATCTCTAGATCTTGAGGCCGATTATTCTCACCTATTATCATTCCCTTATAAACTTTTATTCCTGGAGAGATAAAGAACTGTCCTCGATCTTCAGCATTTTTTAGAGCATAAAAAGTTGCTGTTCCTTCTTCAAAAGCTATCAAAACACCATTTCGACGGGGATCAAATTCTCCCATCATTGGGCGGTACTCAAAGAAAGAATGGCTCATAATTCCCTCTCCCCTAGTAGCACGAACAAATTCACCGCGGAAACCAATAAGACCTCTAGAAGGAACTATGAATTCAAGTTGAGTCCTCCCATCCTTTCCTACATCCATATTTTGCATCTCACCTCTTCGGACTCCAAGTTTTTCTATGCATGACCCAACAGATTGCTCAGGTACATCAATTACAAGTGTCTCAACAGGTTCACAAGGAGTCCCATCAATTGTCCTAAAAATTACCTGTGGTTGAGAGACTTGAAATTCATAGCCTTCTCGACGCATTGTTTCTATAAGGATTCCCAAATGCAATTCACCACGACCACTGACTGAGAATCGATCTGGAGAGTCAGTTTCCTCTACTCTTAGAGCAACATTAGTAAGCAATTCCTTTTGCAATCTATTTCGTAATTGTCTACTTGTAACAAATTTACCTTCCTTACCGGCGAAAGGGGAATCATTAACTACAAAGGTCATTTGCAGAGTAGGTTCATCAACCTTTATAAGTGGCAAAGCCTTAGGCTCATCTGGACATGAGATTGTTTCTCCAATATTTACATCTTCAAATCCAGTAACAGCTACAAGGTCTCCAGCGCTTGCCTTTTCTATTTCGATTCGCCGTAAGCCCTCAAAACCTAAAAGCTTACTAATACGTCCACGTTTGAGACTTCCATCTTCCTTTATAAGAGAAGCATTTTGCCCATTACGGATAGTGCCATTATGTACTCTTCCAATTACAATTCTTCCAAGAAAGTCTGAATAATCAAGAGTTGTAATTTGAAGTTGTAGAGGCTTGCTCTCATCTCCTACTGGAGGTGGAACATGGCGCAATATTGCATCAAATAATGGTTTCATGTTATCACTTTCCTCTGCCATTTGAGACTTAGCAAAGCCACCAATACCACTTCCAAATAAATAAGGGAAATCACATTGATCATCATCAGCTCCTAATTCAAGAAAAAGGTCAAGAACTTTATCAACAGCGGTCTCAGGATCAACTCTTGCTCTGTCTATTTTATTAACGAAGACAATAGGTCTTAAACCCTGTTCTAAAGCTTTCTTAAGAACAAATCTTGTTTGAGGCATAGGGCCTTCATTTGCATCAACTATCAATAAGCAACCGTCAACCATGCCCAAAACCCTTTCGACTTCACCACCGAAATCGGCATGTCCAGGAGTATCAACAATATTTATGCGTGTGTCTTTATATGTAACAGCTGTATTCTTAGATAAAATAGTTATTCCTCTTTCACGCTCTAAATCATTTGAATCCATTACACATGTAGGCACTGCCTCATTTTCACGAAAAATTCCAGATTGCGACAAAAGTGCATCAACTAAAGTGGTTTTTCCATGATCCACGTGAGCGATAATTGCAATATTGCGGATCGCCTTAATCTGAGAACTCATGGGTTCAAAAATCTCTGAAAGGAAGTTGGTGGGGAAATAAACGCCTTAAGGCGAAGTGGCAGCAGGCTATCTCAGGATGAGACTAATTTGAATATTTAATCGAAAAATCTCAGGAGTTTTAGGTTAGGCGCATGCAGAAATCCCTCCAAAAGGAATCTAGCTTTAGGCGTCATATCAAATAAAGGTAAGTTCATTTCTCAAGCCTGCGTGCTGCCTCAAACTGCCTGAGCGCATCTGCAGTGCCCTCAAACCTCCAATGCCAAGGCTCGTAAGTTACCCCTTGGGCATTACCTTTAGGGAAAGAAAGAACGAAGTGGTACCTTGCAGCGTTTTTTTCAAGCCACCTAAATGCTCGAGTGTTTTCAAATCCCTCTACAAAATCAGTCTCAGGGCGCATCTTGTCACCAATATCGATTGCATACCCAGTACTGTGTTCTGAGTAACCAGGCGGAGCGGAAACCTTAGCTCTCTCAACAGCAGTTTGATTGCGACTAGATTTGATCTGAAAAAAGATTTCTTCTTGAAGGGCATGAGATCGATAAGCACTTAATAAAATCAAATCAATCCCATCTTTAGCTGCTGCAGACTGCATCGTTCGAAAAGACCCAAAAGTATCTTTGTGGATCTCAAGACCTCTATAAACAGAAACCAAATCCTGAGATGAGGCCTCAGGATATGGGAAATGCCCCAACAATCTTCCATCTGCTGATGGAATACCCCCATTTACCAAGGGCGGGGGTTGGACCATAAGAGGTCCAAAAAAGTTCGATCGAATTGCAACTGATCCCACAGTGACAATCAGAGCAATGGTCAAGATCAAAAGGAATCTGACGTCCCTTCGGCTAGGTCTTCTGAAGGGAGTAGACCTTTTAGCAAGAGGGATGTCTTCAGAACTATTAGTTCGAGCCGCATCAGCTCTAGCCACGATTTAAGGCAGAGTGTTGTTTCGATCGTAACGGGCTAAGCCATCAAGCTCCACGAGAAACCCTTTGGCAATGTTAGTTTTCAATTAAGAACCAAAGATTCGGCCTAAAAAATGTTGCGTGTAGCAGTCATCGGTGGTGGACCAAGTGGGTCTTGTGCAGCAGAGATTCTTGCCAAGGCAGGAATAAAAACATGGATCTTCGAACGGAAACTGGACAACGCGAAACCCTGTGGTGGAGCAATTCCTCTCTGCATGGTCTCAGAGTTTGATCTTCCAGATGAAATCATCGATCGGAAGGTCCGCAATATGCGTATGATCTCTCCCTCCAACAGAGAGGTAGATATCAGCCTGGATAAGGTCTATGGAGAAACTGAAAATGAATATATAGGCATGTGCCGCAGAGAGGTTATGGATGCGTTCATGCGAAATCGAGCTGCTGAACTTGGCGCGAATCTCGTAAACGGTTTGGTTACCAAGATCGATACAGGCTCTAATCGACAAGGCCCCTATACCTTGACCTATTCCGACTACTCGAGTGGCGAATCAACAGGTATTACGAAGAGTCTTGAAGTCGATCTAATAATTGGAGCAGATGGAGCAAATAGTCGAGTCGCTAAGGCTATGGACGCTGGCGATTACAACGTAGCTATCGCATTCCAAGAGAGAATCAAGCTACCTTCCAAAGAGATGTCTTATTACGAAGATCTAGCAGAAATGTATGTCGGTACAGATGTCTCTCCTGACTTCTACGGTTGGGTCTTCCCTAAATATGACCATGTAGCCGTCGGGACTGGCACTATGCAAAAAAACCAGTCTTTAATAAAAAGCCTTCAAGAGGGCGTTAGGAATCGAGCCAAAAAACGGCTTGTAAATGGTGAAGTTATTAAGGTTGAAGCCCACCCAATTCCAGAACATCCACGTCCAAGACGAGTCGTCGGAAGAATGGCGCTAGTTGGGGATGCTGCAGGCTATGTAACGAAAAGCTCTGGTGAAGGCATCTACTTTGCGGCCAAGAGCGGAAGGATGTGCGCTGAAGAGATCGTAGAAGCCAGTAAAAATGGACAAGTCATTCCTTCAGAAAAAGACCTTAAGAAATATTTGCAAAAGTGGGACAAAAAATATGGTGCTACATACAAAGTTCTTGAAATTCTTCAAAACATCTTTTACTCCAATGATGGAGCCAGAGAAGCATTTGTTGAAATGTGCGATGACATGGATGTGCAACGGTTAACTTTTGACAGCTATCTTTATAAAACTGTTGTTGCTATGAAGCCCTGGCAACAACTGAAATTAACGTTTTTAACTCTGGGCTCAGTACTTAGAGGACGAGCACTTGCTCCAAGTAGCTATCAGCCTGTGCCAAGTGCTGTCCGTGAGGATGAAGAAGTTAACGAGATGCTTTCTGTAAGTACAATAAAAGGCGGAATAAAAGTCAAGAGCTAGATGATAGTTACTCGAGCATCTACACAGAAAATAGATCTCTAACCTTTAATCAAACTAAAATCAGCCAATATTTCAGCCTGATTTCTCAACACGCCAAGAAGATTAAGTCGATTCCTACGAATTTCCACATCATCAACCATAACCATTACGCTTTCATTACCATCAAAGAAAGCTTCTAAAGTCTTAAAACTGGAAGTCAATCCTTTAGCAAGCCTTATATAACGATCAACTGAAGAATCCTTGACAATTGGTTCAAGAGACTCAATAACATTAAGCATTTCATTCTCACTTGTCTTCTCAAATAGTTCACTATTTACAACCCCTTTCGCTTCTAAAATATTCCTGGGAAGATCACCTTTCTGAGCTAATCGGGCAGCCCTTGTGACAACAGCTTGCACAGCAGAAAGCTCTCCAGATTTACGCATATTCATAAGCAATTCTGCCCGCAATCTTGCATCAGTCGGGTCAGATAGTAAACGATTAATTGAAATTGTTTCCCCGGCTACAGACTGTGCCAAGTCAGAGTCAATCCCAGACTCTTCCATGAGACTGAAGATTCTTTGTCGGAAGAATTCCGACAATTCTTGTTTTAAAATGTTTTGATTAACTTTAAACACTGGAAAAATATTTGACCAATGAAGAGTTAACTTTTCAAGCAATAGATCAAGGTCTAATAACCAATTCTTTGCCCAAAGGATTTGCAAAACACCATTAGCAGCTCGTCTAAGCGCATAAGGGTCTGAAGATCCAGTGGGCCTTTCACCTTTTGCAAAAATACTAAGAAGAAGTTCAATGCGTTCAACTAAGGCTAAAACTGCACCCGGGTCTGTTTCTGGCAAGATATCACCTGATACTCTTGGTAGATAATGCTGGGAAACTGCAAGAGCAACTTCTCTATCTTCACCTTCTGCAAGCAAATACTTTCCACCCATAACTCCCTGCAATTCAGGGAACTCTCCAATAATTTGGCTAACCAAATCATGCTTACAAAAGTGTGTTGCTTTACGCGCAAATCCAGCAGACAACTCTGAGAGACTAAGTTGTTCAAGCAACTTATCAGCTAACCACTCCATCCTTCTAACGCGATCAAGCAATGATCCAAGTCCATCAGCAAAAGTGACACTATCAAGTTTCTCAATTCGCTTAGAAGATTTAACAGCCAGATCAGACTTAATAAAAAATTCTGCATCAGCAAGCCTTGCTCTTAAGACTCTCTCATTTCCTCGAATAATAGTTTCTCTAGCTGAAGGCAATCCATTGCCTATACATAAAAAATTTGGCACAAGAATCTTTATTGCATCCAATGCCAAAGGATCTTGTTCTATGTCAAGTCGGTAAAGCGGTATATATCGCTGGTGAACGCGCATAACTGTGCTTAAAACTTCGGCAGGCAGCCTTAGAAATATCTCCTCAATAGATCCTTGAATAAGAGATGGTGATTCAACAAGATCTATCAGTTCTTCAAATAAATCAGTTGACAAGTCTGGCTTAGCTCCAAGTTCTTCAGAAGCTTTATAAATTAAAGTTTGAATCAAAGATGACCGCTTCTTTCGATCAACCTGAACTCCCTCTTCAAATAAGGTCGAAAAGTATTCATCTGCTGAGGGAATAAACACATTCTGGCTAAAAAGCCTATGGCCTCTACTGTATTGGCCTGCGAGGATCTCCGGATCACTTCCCTCAAGGCGGACTGGTATTAATTCACTATCAAGAAGAGAAACAATCCATCGAATAGGCCTTGAAAAGCGTTTATCACCCTCACCCCAGCGCATAAATCGACGCCCCTGGAGGCCACCTATCCATTGCGGTATCAATTCAGCTAGCAACTTAGGAGTAGAGATACCACGCTCAATAACCCTTGCAAAAACGAATGGTCCTTTAGAAGTATCTTTTATTTCTAAATCTGAGGGATCTAGATTGAACCTCTTAGCAAAGCCAAGTGCTGCCTGAGTTGGCAAACCGTCTTTATAAGCTTGACTAGCAGGTGGACCTTTGCGTTCCTCCTCAAGATCATTAGCAGCCTTTGCTATCTCATCCACGTGCAAAACAATTCGTCGTGGAGTGCTGTGCGACTGGATTAAACCGTGTTCAAGACGGTGCTGAAGGAAGTCGCAGCGAACCAAATCTTCCAATTGAGGAAGAACCAGACGAGCAAAATCAGCAGGGAGCTCTTCCAGACCAATTTCGAGCAAAAAAGTCGACACAGAGGCAGGCAATTAGAAGAAGATCACACTTTATTGAAAGAGCAGCCTAGAAAGCATTGTGCTGTTAGCTACGGTGGAAAAGGAGAATAATGATGGCCGCCGTGACCGTAGGGGAGAAAGCATCTGGCCTGGAAGCAAATACCAGCCTCTCTCCTTGCATTGCAAATGCAGCAGAGAGAACAAAATTCGAGCAATTCAAGGCTGATAGTGATTATTTAGTCGATCCATTGGCCATAGAGCTTGAAAATGAATCAGATCACTTCACAAATGATGCCGTACAACTTCTGAAATTTCACGGAAGTTATCAGCAAGACAATCGAGAAAACCGCAAAAAAGGCGAGGGTAAGGACTGGCAAATGATGCTTAGGCTAAGGAGTCCAGGAGGACGTATACCTGCCACATTATTTTTAGCTTTAGACGATCTTTCTAATCAATTTGGGAATGGAAGCCTCCGTGCCACTACACGTCAAGCATTTCAAATGCATGGGGTAAGGAAGGAGCACCTGCGTGATGTAATTAATACAATTATTCGCTCGATGGGTTCAACCCTTGCAGCCTGCGGAGATATCACTCGCAATGTGACGGCCCCAGCAGCCCCCTATGAGAAAGGAGCTTATCCAGCGGCAAGAAAGCTAGCCAACGAAATTGCTGATCTCCTTACACCAAAAGCTGCAGAAGGTTCATATCTAGATCTATGGGTGAATGGGGAACCCGAATACCGAATACGACACTCAAGGGGCGTCAAGAAAGCTCGAGACAAACAACAAGATGGAGGGGTTTTTAGTGGGGATGCTAAAGAACCCCTCTATGGAAAGACCTATATGCCTAGGAAGTTCAAATGCGCCGTAACAACTCCAGGTGACAACTCCGTAGATTTATTAACTAACGACATAGGTTTAGTTGTCTTTTGCAAGGCAAATGGCGAGTTAAGAGGCTGCAATGTCTTCGTAGGTGGTGGGATGGGGAGAACACATAACAACGAACAAACATTCGCTCGCATTGCCGAACCTCTCGGATATGTCGAAGCAAAGGATGTCTTGGAATTAGTGCAATCAATCTTGGCCCTTCAACGAGATTATGGGGACCGAAAGACAAGGAAGCATTCACGAATGAAATACCTTCTTCAAGATCAGGGAATAAACTGGTTTAAAACGGTTCTTAAAGAAAAATACTTCACAAAGGAACTGCTTTCATTGCAACCTGAGCCTTCAAAAAAGTTAGAGGATTATTTGGGTTGGCATAAACAGTCAATTGGCAAATGGTTTGTTGGTATACCTCTGTTATCTGGACGATTAGCTGGTGCACTTAAAAAAGGGATACGACAATTAGTGGAAACCTATCAACTTGAAATTCGAATAACTCCAAATCAAGATCTTTTACTCTGCAACATTGGAGCTCATCAAAAAGCAAGCATCAAAAAAGGCCTTAAAGCCCTAGGGATAACAAACCCCAAAGATCCGAAAGAAATTGAACGTCATGCTATTGCATGCCCAGCATTACCCCTCTGTGGCCTAGCGATAACTGAAGCCGAAAGAGCTTTGCCTCAAATACTTGATCGCATCGATACTCAACTAAAGCGACTTCATATCAAGAAAACAATTCTGATAAGAATGACAGGATGTCCTAATGGCTGCGCACGTCCATACATGGCCGAAATAGCTTTGGTTGGGAGTGGAGTCAATACTTATCAGCTTTGGTTAGGTGGCACCCCAAACCTACAAAGATTGGCCAAACCCTATCTGCAACGCATGCCAATAGAAGAACTCGAGTCAACCATTGAACCTTTACTAATAAGTTGGAGGGAATCCGGACATCGCTTTAGCTTTGGAGAACATATAAAGAGGCTTGGGGATAAATCTGTTCACAAATTGCTGGCTGAAGGAGTCCAGCCTCCATAGATAGCCTCAGTTCTGTGCTTTCTCCAGGCCCAAAGTTGATCACCAAAACTAAAGTGCCACCACTCATTCGGGTGTTGAACAAAACCCTCTCCAATCATCACATCGGCTAACAAGCAGCGATGTTGGTCCCACAAACAATATTTAGGACTAGGATCACTATTGGAAAGAGAAGAGTAATAATCTGGCTCAGATATTTCACCAATATCATCAATGCTGCCCCCCATATCTAACTGATTACCTTCCAAGTCAACGATAGTTAAGTCAACAGCAGCACCTGTACTGTGAGGAGGTGGGGTTCTTGGATCCAGGCTTGGTGGAGCCCAAAACCTTTCTACCTCTTCAACAATCTCCTTAACACATCTTGATTGGAGGCTGTCAAAACGATTTATACCTCGCGCAAAACATTCCTCCTTGATAGTCAATTCAACCATAAAAGCCTGCACAGATATCGGTCGCCACGCATCAAAAATTGCCAGAGATAGGTTCTGGTCTCTCTTCTTTAAAGCAGCCTGTGCGCCAACTAATCGCTTGTTAACACCAACCCTCAATCTCCATGGATCACAATTGGCTCCATAAGGAGCTCCCCGTGACTGATAAGGGTGGGGTTGAATACAGTGAAAAGATGAAGGTACTTTTTCAAGAGCCTCGCCACAATCAATAATCGGTAAAGAACTCCAAGGTCTCAACATAAAAATTGTCTAGCAGACTATGTTTCCACAAAATATGTGAGTTTTTCCACAGGCAGGTGCTTAAGAAGCTATATCTTCAGCAATTCTGATGCACAGAACAAAATAGTGAAAGGGGGAGGTGAGCTTGAATTTTTCATAGTTTTCATCTTGATAAACTGAACCATTACAAATCTACGAAATCAATTGCAAATAGGTTCCTTTTTATTTATGAGTGAAGCCATATCAATGCCGTAAATCGGAATAAAAAAGCAAGCCCAAAAATACTGAAGTCTCTAAGAAGGCGGGCAATCTAGCATTTTCCACATCCATGAGTCTCAGACGAGACTCATGGATGTGGAAAATGAAGCTAATTCAAATTAGCTTTCCCACCAAGACGTTCCCAATGCTCATCAAGCAAACTCTTCAAATGACTATGTGCTTCAAGATGAGGATCAACATTCAATAGAAAAATTGCTTCCTGGCGCGCCTCCTCAAGAACATCAGCATCTTCAGCCAAGTTTGCTAAAGCAAAATCAGGCAATCCAGACTGCCTAGTACCAAGTATTTGCCCTGGCCCACGCAATCTCATATCGATTTCAGAAATCTCGAACCCATCATTCGAGCGAACAAGAACCTCTAAACGTTGTTTAGCTAGAACATTCTTACTGTCATTGATAAGCACACAATGTGAGGCTTTGGCACCTCTTCCTACTCGGCCTCGTAGTTGATGCAATTGAGCCAGCCCAAATCTATCTGCATGATCAATCACCATTACAGTCGCTTCAGGTACATCAACTCCTACTTCAATGACTGTTGTGGAAACAAGTATTTGACATCTACCAGAACCAAAATCACCAATAACTCTCTGTTTCTCGGCACTGCTCATTCTTCCATGTAAGAGACCTACATTTAGGTCTTTAAAAACATCATTCGAAAGCTGCTCGTAAACTGCTACTGCAGATCTTAAATCAAGCTTCTCGGATTCTTCCACCAAAGGCAATACAACATAAGCTCGAAGTCCATGTTCAACCTGATCTCTAATTAGTTGATAAGCTAAATCTCTATCTGAGCTAGATAACAAACTTGTTTTAATAGGGGTACGCCCTGGTGGCAATTCATCAATCTGGCTGACGTCTAAATCACCATGCACAGAAAGTGCCAAAGTGCGTGGAATTGGCGTAGCAGTCATTGTAAGTAAATGGGGCTGCAAGCCTTTACTAAGCAAACGATTCCTCTGATGAACCCCAAAACGATGTTGTTCGTCTACAACTACTAGTCCAAGTCGAGAAAAAGAAACTTGATCTTCAATCAATGCATGCGTACCTAATAGAATTTTTAACGTTCCATTAGAGAGATCGCTGAGAATTTGATGACGTCGAGCATTTGTTGTAGATCCTGTTAGCAATTCAACGCTGACATGTAGTTGAGGTAACCAACGACAGAAGGTCCGGTAATGCTGTTCAGCAAGTACCTCCGTAGGAGCCATTAATGCACCTTGGCATCCCGCCTCTACAGCTTTGAGTAATGCAGTTAAGGCAACAACAGTCTTTCCACTCCCAACATCTCCCTGTAACAAGCGTGCCATAGGCTCAGATTTAATTAAATCTGATTCGATATCCCCCAAAACTCTTATTTGTGCTTGTGTCAGAGGGAAAGGTAAGAGCGCTAGAAACCGGCCAACTAAGCCATCTCGCTCTATAGAAATATTCAAGGGTGGGGCAGAACAAGAACGTAACTCTCGACGTCTTCTCAACAATCCCAATTGCAACAAAAGGAATTCGTCAAAAACAAGTCGCCTTTTCGCCGCACGCAAATCTTCTTGAGTCTGAGGAAGATGAATATTGAGAATCGCCTCACACTTTCTTATAAGAGAAAGCTCTTTCAACCTAGATTGTGACAACGGGTCAATCCATTTGGAAGCCAAAGGGATTGCAGCTTTGACTACTTCACGAAAGCGATCGGCAGTAAGTCCCTCCGTCAGAGAATAAACAGGCAAAAGCTTCCCAATAACTTTGGACCGTAATGGAGACATCGGATTATCCATCACCTCTAAAAGAGGGTCATGAAAACTTTTCCCATATGGTCCACCTTTTACAAGGCCACTTACAGCAATAGTTGCACCAGGAGGGTAAAGGCGAACCTGAGACTTTAAAAAAGCTGGGTTACTAAAGCGATGGCCCGCAAAAAACCTAGTGACTTTTATGCGCCCAGTCACATCTTGAAGATGTAATTCCAGAATCAACAGTCTCTGATTCTTTGGACTAATAAATCCAGTACATCGTCTAACTGAAGCAACAATGGTTGCAGCCTCTCCTATCTCAAGGTCTTGAATACGCTTTAGCGAAGAATAGTCAACATAATCACGCGGATAATGCTGCAACAAATCACTAATTAAAAATAGTCCAATCCCAGCAAACCTCTCAGCGACTTTAGTCCCAACTCCTTTCAGCCTTATCAAAGGACTATTAAGAGACAGATCACTGCATTCAAGGTTCAAATCAGATGTTGTTTCAAATTCTGATCCATGGATTCTCAACTTAGGTGGTTTGATCTTTTCTTCAGGTTCAAAACTTCTGCGTATAGAGTGCAAGATCTGTCTTGAATTAGCGACAAGTCGTCGTCTGACAGCTACCGAGCGTAGTGGATAGTCATTAAACGCAACCGAAAGTTCTTTCAGCTTCAATTGAATATCTGACGGGAGAGCTCGCAATGGTGGCTCTAGAATCTTCCTGGAAATAAAACAATGAAATTTCTCCGCTCGGCCCTGCAAGTTTTGAAATCCTTTATCTGCTTCTAAAGAAAGAGCCTGTTGCAACTGCCTTGTCCAGCTCTGCAACCCCTCTAGTTCACTAGCGGTTAGGTCCTTGGAGGAGTTTTCGATTGGATTTCGGGAGGATTCTGCCACCACGTTTGATGCAACTCCTTAGCAATGGAACGGCTTTGCCAATGGCGCTGTTGCCGAACCATTTTGAGCAATAAAGTTCGATGCCGCTTAATTTGAGAACGACACTGTCTCAATTGAGGGTTATCGAACTCCAACTGAGCTGAACGAAGCAAAATACAAGAGACATCTATCCCTTCACTAAATGTCGGACTTTGAACGGGAACTCTTAATTTTAATATATTCAATGCTGAATACTGTATTTCAATTTGACCACGAAGGACTGCATCAATTAAGCTAATAGGCAAAAGAGTATTTAAAACTCCAACTCGCAATAATTCAACATTTAAAGCGTGTGAAAGGTTCCTAAGCCTACGTTCTAATGCACCTTCAAACATTCCCAACCAACTGGATAGCCCGAAAGGATTATCAGGCATTAGTCCACAATTAGACTGATTTTTAGGCTCGCTAATTATTTCACCAGGATTACTATATTGAAAGTCATTACCATCAGATTCCTTAGATTGTTCATTTGTCATTGTCTCACTAGACATTATAAAAAGAGACCTCAAAACATCTAGATCATTGCGGTATGATTCTCCTAAGTTTTGATTATCATCCGTAGATTTCTTTGAATAGTTTCCTACAAGTTCATCCTCAATGACATCAGGATTTTGAATCATCTCTTCAGCCTCTACACCAGACAAATAAAAGTCTTCTGATTCTTGTACTTGATCTGACATAAACCATCCTTCAAGTTGAGTAATATCCTCAACCGGAGGAGAAAGGCTAAGTTCAACTGAATCTTCTGAAGATTGATCTAACTCACTATCGATATTTAAAGCCATTAAAAGCTCATCCCTTAACTGATTACTCTTAAGTTTTTGCTCTTCTTGAATCTCACGAGATAAATCCATTAAATGCTCGATCGTCAATAAAGAAGAACAACGAACAACTAATTGCTCAACTTTCCCTTGGAATTCCTTGCTTACATCTGCAGGAAGTGCCTTTAATGTGCCTTGCCCATGCTCAGTGAGCAAAACAAAAACTGCTTCCTTGACAGCATTCATTAGGGAGTTCCTAAGAACCTGAAGATACAAAGCCTGATCTCGATAAATTATGGGAGCTAACTTTTTACAGTTGGTCTTTAAAAAAGAAAGCTGCTCTGTTGGATCAAGCTTTTGCAAACTATCTCTCCCTTAAGTAAAAATCAGCCTGCTGACATAGAGGCCACTTCAGTAGCAAAGTCAGTTTTATCAACTTCTATTCCTTCTCCAAGGGTATATCGGGTGAATCGTCTTATCTGAACATTCTCTCCAATTTTTCCCGCAACCTGCTTAACAAGCTCTTCTACAGTCATAGAGCTATCACGAATAAATGGTTGTTCCATTAAGGCAAGTTCCTTTAATCTCTTGCCAATTCGTCCTTCAACAATCTTTGCTTTTATTTGATCTGGCTTGCCAGATAAATCATCACGTCCCAATTCAATAGACTTTTCCTTCTCAACGACATCTGCAGGTATTTGATCTGTTGTAACAAACTCAACATTGGGGCATGCAGCAACTTGCATTGCAATGTCACGAAGCAGCCCTTGAAATAAATCTCCGCGTGCCACGAAATCCGTCTCACAATTGAGCTCT
>QCKL01000024.1 GCA_003215355.1 Prochlorococcus sp. AG-409-O23 | reverse complement strand
TGCAGATCCAAAAACCACGGGTCTGGGCATGATTTTTATGCCCAATGAAATAAGCCTGCGAGAAGCTGCAAAAAATATTTTCGAAGAAGAAGCTAAATCTCTAGGACTGATCACAAGAGGGTGGAGAAGCGTTCCAGTAAATCAAGCAGTCTTAGGTCCACTTGCGCGCAAAACCGCTCCCGTAATTGAACAGTGGCTTGTATCAGGCAAAGAGCAAGGAAATGCCTTAGAAGCAAAGTTATTTCGCTTAAGGCGGCGCATAGGTGAGAAGGTCAGAAAAGCCTTTGGTGAAAAGTCAAATGAGATGTATATAGCTTCTTTAAGTAGTCGTACTGTTGTCTACAAGGGAATGGTGAGGTCTGCCGTTCTGTCAGCTTTTTATACGGATCTTCTTAACCCCAACTTTGAAATTTCTTTTGCTGTATATCACCGAAGATTCAGCACAAATACCCTTCCAAGATGGCCATTGGCTCAGCCAATGAGATTGCTAGGTCATAACGGAGAAATTAATACCCTTCTTGGCAACTTGAATTGGGCCAAAGCCACTGAAGTACATCTTGAAGAAATCTGGGGAGATGATGCAAATGACTTAAAGCCAGTTGTTAATCCTGATTTCAGTGATTCAGCCAATCTAGATGCAACTTTAGAACTGCTTGTTAGGAGTGGAAGACCTATCACTGACAGCCTCCTAACCCTCGTTCCAGAGGCATTCCAAGATCAACCAGAGCTCAAAGACGAACATGAGATTCAGGCCTTTTATGAATATTCTGCTTGCACACAGGAACCTTGGGATGGTCCAGCATTATTGGTTTTTTCAGATGGATGTTGCGTAGGAGCAACACTTGATAGGAACGGGTTACGTCCAGCTCGGTACTGCATAACAAGCAATGGCTTCGTCGTTATGGGCTCAGAAACTGGTGTAGTAGAGCTCGAGGAAAACCTTATTCTTGAGAAAGGGCGCTTAGGCCCTGGGCAAATGCTTGCAGTTGATCTTGAAAAAGGCAGACTCCTTCGCAATTGGGACGTAAAAAAAGAAGTCGCAAGCCGCAAACCTTATAGGAATTGGATCAGAGAAAAAAGGAAGACCCTAATTAGCCAAAAATGGATAGAGCAAACTCAATTAGAGAGTCTTGATCTTCTTCAACAACAAACAGCCTTCGGCTTCTCATCTGAGGATTTCGAACTCATTATTGATGCAATGGCAGGAGGCGCAAAGGAGCCAACTTTTTGTATGGGAGATGACATCCCATTGGCTGTTCTCTCAAGTAAGCCTCACCTTTTATATGACTATTTCAAGCAACGTTTTGCGCAGGTTACCAATCCACCAATAGATCCATTGAGAGAAAAGCTTGTAATGAGCCTAGAAATGTATTTAGGCAAGCGTGGAAATCCTTTATCTCCAAACCCAAATTCTGCTTCAGTTATTCATATAAAAACTCCAATTATCAATGAAGCAGAGCTTTCACAATTGAGCAACCAAGGCCTTCCTACAAAAATTCTATCCACCTTGCTGCCAATAAATGAAGGACCAAATGGATTTAAAACCTATCTAACAAAACTCTGCCTTGCAGCAGAGGATGCGGTTAGGGCTGGAATCAAGATATTGATTCTTTCTGACCGGGGAGTAAATACAAACAAAACTTATATACCACCGTTACTTGCAATTGGGGCAGTTCATCACCATTTACTTGCGAAAGGATTACGTCTTAATTCATCTGTTGTAGTAGAGACTGCGCAATGCTGGAGTACGCATCACTTAGCATGCCTAATCGGATATGGAGCTAGCGCAGTTTGTCCATGGCTAACTTGGGAAACTACACGGCATTGGTGGCAGCATCCCCGTACTCAAAAGCTTATCCAGGCAGGGAAAATACCAAGTTTGAATATCAAAGATGCTCAAGAAAACTTGCGAAAGGCAATGGAAGATGGTCTGCGCAAGATTCTCTCTAAAATCGGGATTTCACTTCTGGCAAGCTATCACGGTGCGCAAATCTTTGAAGCGATAGGAATAGGCGCTGATTTGATTGAGATTGCATTTAAAGGAACTACCAGCAGAGTCGCGGGCTTAACTATTAATGATTTAGCGAGTGAAACACTCACATTTCACTCCAAAGCATTCCCAGAATTAGACCGCAATAAGCTTGAATTTATGGGTTTTGTGCAATATCGCACTGGAGGAGAGTTTCATCTCAACTCTCCCGAGATGTCTAAGGCTCTTCATGCGGCCGTCAAGCAAGGGCCCAGATACGACCATTTCACTACTTATCAAAACCTTTTAGAGAAAAGACCTTCTACAGCACTTCGTGATCTGCTCACATTCCGTTTAGCAGAAAAGCCCTTACCTTTAGATCAAGTCGAAAGCGTCGAAAGCATCTGCAAACGTTTTTGCACAGGTGGAATGAGCCTTGGGGCACTCTCAAGAGAAGCCCACGAAGTCCTAGCTATAGCGATGAACCGTATTGGAGGCAAAAGCAATAGCGGGGAAGGGGGAGAAGACCCTGCACGTTTCAAAACACTGGAAGACGTTGATGCAAATAGCCAATCAGCCACATTACCTAGCATTAAAGGACTTAAGAATGGAGATACTGCATGTTCTGCGATTAAACAAATTGCCTCCGGTCGATTTGGTGTCACACCTGAATACCTTCGCAGTGGAAAGCAACTAGAAATCAAAGTCGCGCAAGGAGCGAAGCCAGGGGAAGGAGGTCAATTACCTGGGCCTAAAGTTGATCCTTACATTGCAAAGCTTAGAAATAGCAAAGCTGGCGTTGCGCTGATCTCTCCTCCTCCCCATCACGACATCTATTCAATAGAAGATTTAGCGCAATTAATTCATGACCTTCACCAAGTTCACCCTAAAGCGAAAGTAAGCGTGAAGCTTGTCGCCGAAATTGGGATTGGCACAATTGCGGCAGGCGTAGCCAAAGCAAATGCCGATGTAATTCAAATTTCAGGACATGATGGCGGTACAGGAGCATCACCACTAAGTTCTATCAAGCATGCTGGCGGGCCTTGGGAACTTGGACTAACTGAAGTACACCGTTCTCTTATTGAAAATGGCTTAAGAGATAGGGTTTTACTTCGTGCTGATGGTGGGTTAAAAACTGGGTGGGATGTATTAATAGCAGCACTTTTAGGAGCTGAAGAATATGGCTTTGGCTCAGTGGCCATGATTGCGGAAGGATGCATCATGGCGCGTGTTTGCCATACCAATAAATGCCCTGTTGGAGTTGCCACTCAACAAGAAAGCTTGCGCAAACGCTTCCCCGGGATTCCAGAACACGTTGTCAACTTTTTCCTTTTTGTAGCAGAAGAAATTCGTCAACTCATGAGTGTTCTAGGTGTTTCTCAACTTGAAGATCTAATCGGGAGAACAGAGCTGCTTCAACCACGCAATGTTGAGCTGACTAAAACTCATTCATTAGATCTTTCATGTCTGCTTGATCCAATTCAAACAATGAACGATAGATCTTGGCTAATTCATAACAAAAATGCCCACTGCAATGGGCCCATTCTCGAAGATGAGTTGCTAAATGACCCAGAGATAAGTTCCGCAATCAATAACCATGGCAACGTTTCCAAAGCCATTCTGATTACGAATACAGATCGCAGTGTTTGCGCAAGGATCTCTGGTGAAATCGCTGAAAAATATGGCAATGAAGGTTTCAATGGCCAAATAAATCTAAAATTTAAAGGCGCTGCTGGTCAGAGCTTTGGTGCCTTCTTACTTAAAGGGATGAATATTCTTCTTATTGGAGAAGCAAATGACTATGTAGGGAAAGGTATAAATGGAGGACGCATAACTCTTGTTCCACCATCTGTAAATAATCAATCTGGCTCTCAGGTAATTCTTGGCAATACCTGTCTTTATGGTGCGACAGGAGGAGAGCTATTCGCTCTTGGCAAAGCAGGCGAACGCTTCGCGGTTCGCAACAGTGGAGTCAAGGCTGTTGTAGAAGGAGCCGGAGATCACTGTTGTGAATATATGACCGGTGGAGTAGTCGTAGTTCTTGGATCAACGGGTCGAAATGTTGGAGCTGGCATGACAGGAGGAGTAGCCTTCCTCCTTGATGAAGAAGACAAAGTTAACGATAGAGTTAATAAGGAGATTGTTGAAGTATACGAACTCACAAAAAACGAGCAAGAGACAACTTTAAAAACTCTTATAGAGGCTCATTTGAATCATACAAATAGCTACAAAGCAAAGGAAATTCTTTATAATTGGTCCACCTGGAAAAAGCGTTTTAAATTATTAGTTCCACCGAGCGAAAAAGAAAAGATGGGTTTATCCACATTGCATGAGTTAACAGCCTGAATAATGCCTTGCTTTATAAAAATGGAAAAGTTCAATCCTCATGCATTAGCCTTATTACCTGAACAAAGAAAATTTTATATTCAACAACATTGTGATTGGGTGGTTAACTTGAATCAGAGTGGTATAAAAATTTCCAGCGGCTATTTAGTTGATTCAAGCCTTAAGCCAGGGGGAGGAGGCTTGCTAACACTTCAAGCAGAGTGTTTCACCAAAGCAAAAGAAATAGTTGAGCAAGATCCAATTATTTTAGCTGGTCTAGTTAATTGGAGCCTGCACCAATGGATACCTATAGATCAAAGCCTAGACTTTTTTATCTTGGATAGTCATTCATAAGCTTTTGAACCTCACCAGCGTGATAGCTACTTCTTGTCAAAGGCGAGCTAATTACTTGCAGAAATCCCAGATTGCCTTCGCCTCTTTGCCTGAAAACATCAAACTGTGCAGGCGTAACAAAGCGATCAACTGGGAGATGCTTAGGCCCAGGAGATAGGTATTGACCAATAGTCACAATATCGACCTTTTGTTTTCGAAGATCTTCTAGTACATCAAACACTTCTTCATCTGTTTCTCCAAGACCCACCATTAAGCCAGACTTTGTATAGACCTTTGGCCAGCCTTCTCTTACACGCTTAAGTAATTCTAGCGAAAGTTCATATTTCCCCTGAGGACGAGCTTTCTTATAAAGCCTAGGGACTGTCTCAATATTATGGTTTAGAACATTTGGAGCAGCATTCATAACAGTCTTCAATGCATTCCAGTTTCCACAAAAATCTGGGATTAACAACTCAATTGAGGTGCCAGGAGAGCAATCGCGAACTGCCGCGATACAAGCCACAAATTGACTAGCGCCTCCATCCCTCAAATCATCCCTATTAACAGAAGTAATAACAACATGCTTTAGCCCTAACCTTGCTACAGCTTCTCCAAGCCGGTCAGGTTCAGTGTCATCAATTGATCTCACACTTTTGTCAAAGTCGATATCGCAATAAGGACATGCTCTCGTACAGCCAGGGCCCATTATTAAAAAGGTAGCTGTACCACCAGCAAAACATTCGCCGATGTTTGGACAGCTTGCTTCCTGACAGACTGTGTTTAGTTTTAAATCTGAAAGCAGATCAGCAACAACGCCAATGCGTTCCTGCTGAGGAGCCTTGACACGCAACCAGTGGGGTTTAAGCAATGCTTTTGGAATAACAAAACAACTTTAGGAAGCCTGCATTTGCAAAGGTTTCTTGAAGAGAAATCTTCTAAAGTCCGCTAATCGGGATGTGGCGCAGCTTGGTAGCGCACTTCGTTCGGGACGAAGGGGCCGCAGGTTCGAATCCTGTCATCCCGACTAAAAAAGTAGACCCAAAAATCTTATTCGCTGAAATATCCTCGTGGGGTCACAAACCAACCATCTTTAAGAAGGCTTCGACTATTACCTATAAGAACAAGGGTAAGCATGTCAACTTCTTTTATCGGCAGAGTTGCAAGTGTATAGACCTTTACGACCTCATTGACCCTCCCAAGTTGACGTGCCAACGCCACTGGTGTTTCAGGTGAGCGGCACTCAAGAAAAATTTTAACCGCACATTTCAACTGCCAATCTCGTTCTTTCGATTGAGGGTTGTAAATAGCTACTACAAAGTCACCTTTAGACGCTAAATATAATCGGTCTTCAATCTTGTCCCAAGGGGTTAAAAGATCACTCAGGCTGATAGCACAAAAGTCATTCATCAGTGGTGCACCAACTCTGCTTGCTGCTATTTGAAAAGCAGAGATACCTGGATGAACTTGAAACTTAGGGCGTTCAGATTGTTTTTTATCCAACCAAAGCTCCAAGGCAAGACCAGCCATGCCGTAAATCCCGCTATCACCAGAGGAAATAAGTGCAACTCGAACTCCTTGAGTTGCAAGCTCAAGCGCTAATGAGCATCTATCACGTTCAAATGTCAACTTTCCGTCAATTCTTACTTGGTCAGTTCTTCGAAGAGGTTCCAACAAATCCAGGTAAAGACCATATCCGATCCAAACTACAGACCTAGAAAGAGCAAAGCGAGCTTCACTAGTTAGAGAAGAGAGATCTCCAGGGCCACTACCAACCAAATGCAACTCACCCTTAGTAGGTGAAAAAGGTTTTGCTGCCTCAGCAATTGCAATAGTTAGAGCTCCTCTTTGAGGTGACTGCCCATGAAAAACGGTTTTCTTCCTCACTAGACGTGCACCTTCACCAGCCGCAAGCAATGCTGACGCTTCTGCAACAGATGGAGTCCCAACGGCATCTTTAACTATTTCTGAAGGGCTAGGAACTGCAACTTCAGCCAAGGATTCTGCAGGGAAAAATCTTATTGGCAAACATTCAATTTCTGAAAATGCAATTAAGCCTTGCTCATCATCTTTTTTGTCAATACTTGCAAGCCCTGCTATCGCCTCTTTTGATAAGCCAGAGTCAGAAAGGGCATCTTTTAAAGAACTCTGTATTAGCTCTATACAGGTATTTCTTTCGCAACCTAGGCCTATCCAAAGTGTGGCTGGATGCCAACAACATTTCTCTGTGTTTTTAGACCCTATAAATAATTTAGAAGCTTTTGTAGAACGATTCCTTTCAAATTCAACTAAGCACTTTCTCGCTCCATCAGTTTTTTGCCATAGCAAAGAACCAGTAAATTGCTGGACTTTTAATTTCCCTCCAGCAGCCTGACTAAGCATCAACTCATGCCAGGCAGCACTATTACCGGTGCGATTCCATCCCCAGGCCTCCCCAAAGCTATCAAGAGGCAAACGTCCCTGACTACTTGAATCACCCGTCAATACAACTTCTCCACCCAAATCCTCGGCAAGCTGCATTGCAAGATTTTCAGCTCCTGCCTTATGGCCACCTAATAAGGGAACAACTACAGAGCCGCTTGCATCAAGAACCAATACAGCAGGATCTTCATCTTTGCTTTGAAGAAGAGGAGCGACTAATCGAGTTGTTGCGCCAATTGCTCCTACCACAAGCAATTGTCCACCTTTCTGCCAATGAGCCCTGAGGATTTCCCTCGCAGGAGCAACTAAAAGTTCTTTAGATAAACTCCCAATAATCGAAGCTGCGCTAGGTGTGAGAGCCAACTGATCAACATGACGACGCTCTAACAGTCTTTGCAGCAATTCCCATGAGCTTGGCGAAAGCCCTAAAGCAATTTTCTTTGCAGGCCTTGATTCAGAGATGGTTTTTCGTGGAGTTTGAGGTAAACAAATAGAGATTTAAGCTTGGTTTAATTTTGCCTAAATCGGACCTGGTAAAGAATTTGTTTTTAGTTGATGTTAATTAGGAAAGAAAATCCAATAAACTTGGATATTTAAAATTACATTTATTGTTGATCAAGCCCTATCTGCCAGCCTTGAGGAGACTCCAGGCCCAGACAGAATAACGAGCGTATAGAACATTTGTTACTTGCGTCAGTAGTAACAGGCAGTCCCATCTATGCTTACTGCAGCGGACCCCCTCTAGGGGCCCCGTTGCTCCAGTGACAGTAAGGGATCACACCTTTATTTGCGCTGGCGCCAGGAGACAGAACCATTAATTTGGTGAATGCTCCTGGGCCCTGACATGCTCTAGAGCATGTCGCTGGGGTGGCAGTCCACCTCGACCCCGTACCTCGAGGAACCTCTCGATGACCATTAGCCCACCAGAACGTGGGGAGAAAGCAAAGGCGATTTACGACCAGCCTGTCGACAGGGACCATGTCCCAGCCGATATACAAAAAGCCGGCGAACCCGGCTTCTGGTCAAGAAGCCTTGCTAAAGGTCCAAAAACCACTACTTGGATTTGGAACCTCCACGCTGACGCTCACGACTTTGAAACCCACATCGGTGATGTCGAAGAGACAAGCCGGAAGATTTTCTCGGCCCACTTCGGACATCTTGCCGTCGTCTTTATTTGGATGAGCGGTGCCTTTTTCCATGGCGCTCGCTTCTCTAACTACACAGGTTGGCTGGCAGACCCAACGCACGTGAAACCAGGTGCGCAAGTGGTCTGGCCAATTGTCGGCCAAGAAATCATGAATGCCGATCTGGGTGCCGGTTACAACGGCATGCAGATCACCTCCGGTATTTTCTCAATGTGGAGAGCCTGGGGCATCACCAGCGAAACAGAACTAATGGCTTTAGCCATTGGCGCTCTGGTGATGGCAGCTTTAGTACTCCACGGAGGGATTTACCACTACCACAAGGCTGCACCAAAGCTTGAGTGGTTTAAGAAGATTGAGTCAATGCTCCAGCACCATCAGATTGGTCTGATAGGTCTTGGTTCAATCGGCTGGGGAGGCCACCTAATTCACGTGGCCAATCCCACAAACGCAATGCTTGATGCCATTGATGCAGGTAGTCCACTTGTCCTTAATGGTCAAAGCATTTCGAGCGTGGCTGAGATCCCCCTCCCTCATGAGCTTTACAACGCAGATCTAGTTGGCCAGATTTTCCCTGGCCTAGCTTCTGGAGTAGGAAATTTCTTCTCACTCAACTGGTGGGCCTTCAGTGACTTCCTAACCAACCAAGGTGGGGTTAATCCAATAACTGGAAGCCTATGGGCAACTGATATTGCTCATCACCATCTTGCATGGGGTGTATTCGCCATATTTGGCGGTCACATGTGGCGTAACACCATGGGTGTTGGCCACAGCATGAAAGAGATTATGGATAACGCGAAAGGCGATCCAATTCTTTTCCCGGCTCCAAGAGGTCACGAAGGAATTTTCGAATTCTTAAGTAATAGCTGGCACGCTCAGCTCTGCATCAACCTTGCAATGGTTGGTTCAGCAAGCATCATTGTGGCTCACCACATGTATGCATTGCCTCCTTATCCTTATTTGGCGAATGATTACCCCACAGTTCTGGGTCTCTTCACTCACCACATGTGGATTGGTGGCTTAATGATTTGCGGAGCTGCTGCCCACGGCGGAATTGCAATGGTCCGTGATTACGACCCTGCACTTCATGTCGACAACGTGCTTGACAGAATCCTTAAAGCACGAGATGCACTAATCAGTCATCTGAACTGGGTTTGCATGTTCATTGGCTTCCACAGCTTCGGTCTTTACATTCACAACGATGTAATGCGTAGCTTGGGTCGTCCTCAGGATATGTTCAGCGACACGGCTATTCAAATTCAGCCTGTCTTTGCCCAATGGGTTCAAGGCATCTGGAAAGGTTCTGTTGGAACCGCTGATCTTGTCGGCGCTGGTAACTTGCCTGGCGCAGTTAGCGACGCTTTCTCAATGCCTTTGGGAACAGCGGACCTGATGATCCATCACGTTCACGCTTTCACTATTCACGTGACTTTGCTCATCCTTCTGAAGGGTGTGCTTTATGCAAGAAGTTCTCGTCTGATTCCTGATAAAGCTCAGCTAGGTTTCAGGTTCTCTTGCGATGGACCAGGACGTGGAGGCACCTGTCAGGTTTCTTCTTGGGACCACGTGTTCCTAGGCCTGTTCTGGATGTACAACTCCATTTCAGTAATCATCTTCTACTTCTCATGGAAGATGCAGAGTGATGTTTGGGGACTAACCGGCGGTAACTTTGCTCAAAGCAGCATCACAATCAACGGATGGCTACGTGATTTCCTATGGGCTCAGTCCTCACAGGTTCTCACTGGCTATGGCAATGCCTTGAGTGGCTATAGCCTCTTGTTCCTTGGTGCCCATTTCATTTGGGCCTTCAGTCTTATGTTCCTGTTCACAGGCCGCGGCTACTGGCAGGAATTGTTTGAGTCCATCCTCTGGGCCCATAACAAGCTGAAGCTTGCTCCCACGATTCAGCCTAGGGCTCTTTCAATTACCCAAGGCCGTGCTGTGGGTGTAACTCACTTCCTCCTAGGGGGTATCGTCACCACCTGGGCCTTCTTCCATGCCCGACTTATTGGGCTCGGCTGACCTTTCCTGACCTTTCCCTAAATGGCAACGAAATTTCCCTCGTTCAGCCAGGGTCTGGCACAGGACCCTACAACCCGCCGTATTTGGTACGGCATTGCCACGGCTCACGACTTCGAGAGCCATGACGGCATGACCGAAGAACAGCTTTACCAAAAGCTGTTCTCAACACACTTCGGTCATTTAGCTGTAATCGGCCTTTGGGTTGCAGGCAACCTGTTCCATATCGCCTGGCAGGGCAACTTCGAACAGTGGGTCACCGACCCCCTTCATGTTCGCCCTATAGCTCACGCAATCTGGGATCCCCACTTTGGTCAAGGTATTACTGATGCTTTGACTCAAGCTGGTGCTTCTGGCCCAGTAAATATTGCTTATTCCGGTCTATACCACTGGTGGTACACCATCGGAATGCGCTCCAATATCGAGCTCTATCAGGGCGCGATATTCATCAATATTCTTGTCTGCTGGCTCCTTTTTGCTGGTTGGTTGCATCTTCAGCCCAAGTTCCGTCCTTCACTGGCATGGTTCAAGAACGCTGAAGCACAGCTCAATCATCACATAGCAGTTTTGTTCGGCTTCTCGAACATCGCTTGGACAGGACACCTAGTACACGTAGCTATTCCTGAATCACGTGGTCAACACGTTGGATGGGATAACTGGCTAACTGTTCTTCCACATCCAGATGGACTAGTTCCATTCTTCACTGGTAATTGGGGAGCATATGCTCAAAATCCAGACACATTAGATGCAGTGTTTGGGACCTCCCAAGGCTCAGGTACAGCAATCCTTACCTTCTTAGGTGGATTAAATCCTGATACTGGTGCACTTTGGCTAACCGATATAGCTCATCATCACCTTGCTCTAGGTGTAGTGATGATTATTGGTGGTCATATGTACCGCAATACCTTCGGTATCGGCCATACCCTTAAAGAGATTACTGAAGCTCACAACACAAATCACCCAAATGATCCTCATAAAGATGGATATCGGGCAGGTGTTGGTCATTTCAGTATCAACCACAACGGTATTTACGAGACCGTAAATAACTCGCTGCACTTCCAGCTTGGACTTGCACTTGCATGCCTAGGTGTTGCATGCAGCTTGGTTGCTCACCACATGGGAGCTTTGCCTTCGTATGCCTACATAGCTCAGGACTACACCACACAGGCAGCTCTTTATACACACCACCAGTACATCGCAATCTTGTTGATGTGCGGCGCCTTCTCTCACGGAGCAATATTCTTTATCCGTGACTATGACCCTGAGCTGAATAAAGACAACGTTCTTGCAAGGGTCCTAGATAGTAAGGAAGCTCTAATTAGCCATCTGAGCTGGGTTTGCATGCTTCTTGGTTTCCATACCCTGGGCCTGTATGTCCACAATGATGTCTGTGTAGCTTTTGGTACTCCAGAGAAGCAAATTCTTGTTGAGCCAATTTTTGCCCAGGCCTTGCAGGCCTTTAGTGGAAAAGTTGTATACGGCATAGACGCACTCCTGGCTAACGCCAATAGCGCTTCAAGCATGGCCGCTGCAAACATCCCAGGCAATCACTATTGGATGGACATGATCAACGCGCAAGACGCGTCGACCAACTTCCTACCTATTGGCCCAGCTGACTTCCTAGTTCACCACGGCATTGCACTTGGTATCCACACCACTGCTTTGATTCTTATCAAAGGTGCGCTTGATGCAAGAGGTTCGAAGCTAATTCCCGACAAAAAGGACTTTGGCTATTCCTTCCCTTGTGATGGCCCAGGTCGTGGAGGTACTTGTGACGTATCAGCATGGGACGCCACATATATGGCTCTCTTCTGGGCCGTCAACACAATTGCTTGGGTACAGTTCTACTGGCACTGGAAGCATCTGGCTATCTGGCAAGGCAATGTTGCTCAGTTCAATGAGTCAGGCACTTACCTGATGGGTTGGTTTAGAGATTATCTGTGGCTAAATAGTGCTCAGCTAATCAATGGCTACAACCCATTTGGTGTTAATGCTCTAGGTCCTTGGGCATTTATGTTCCTCTGGGGTCACCTAGTATGGGCGACTGGATTTATGTTCCTAATTTCCTGGCGCGGATACTGGCAAGAGCTTATCGAGACTCTCGTTTGGGCACACCAGCGTACTCCTATTGCCAACCTCATTGGATGGCGAGATAAGCCAGTAGCTCTGTCGATTGTTCAGGCTCGTTTAGTTGGTGTTACTCACTTCGTAGTTGGTACTGCCGTAACTTACGCCGCCTTTGTAATCGGCTCAACTGCAGGCAAATTCGGATAGGTTCCTCCGAAACGGTTCCTCCCTTTTAAAAGGGTCGAGTCAGCGAAAGGTTTCTTACCCCGTCAGTTAAAACTGACGGGGTTTTTTTATTTGTTACCTATCAAGTTTTAAAGAGTTTTTTCAGTTCAATCCACGCATATTTGTTCGAGAAGCTAGCTCAAGCTAAAGAAACATAAGGCGCAATTAATCAGGCCCTCAGCGAACTTGATAGGGGATAGAAACCCTAATTCTGTTTTCTAAAGTGGACAGAAAGTAGGTATGGTTTAAGGAATCTGATTTATGAATAACCCTGCCCTAAAAAATTTTCATCCGTCAATGCAAAGAATATTTGTTCTTTAGAGGAGGTCTTTTGCGACTAAATTCTAATGAAGAAGATAGTCATAACATTCCATTTAACATCTAGAAATCACTAGTTAATTAGTCAATCTGTAGCCAGTATTGTTTAACTAGGGGAACCACAACATATTTCCAGTCTTGACAGAAATACTTAATTAAACTTTCCTCTAAGTCAAGCACAGCTTTAAGCTAATAAGGAGAGCAGCTAGCCAAAAAGGCTTCCCATTGCTAGTTTGCACCACTTGCTAAAAGGCCAAGTAGCCATTCAAGATCAACTAAGAATCATTATTATTTGAGACTTTACTTCCATTAGCTGCAGAGATACTCTTTAAGAACTTGTTCCACGTAATAGGGTATATCCATCGAAATAAAACAGCGCTAACAAGCAAATAGAAGCAACCCTCTAGCGGATGCTTAATGTTCGACAAAGGAGGCAACATCTGACTAATCACATCTAATGTGTTTGTCATAGCAATGCTTTACCTCATCTCAAGTCACAGGTTTAGTTGAAAAATTAGCCGTCAAGCATGCACATTTTCAGTTGAGCATTACCAACTAATTTTTAAAAAGATATTCTCCCAAGGCAATTATTTGTCTTGGGAGAATATCTTGCCGATTTTGTGTTTTACAACCAAACTAGATTTAACCGACCCAAGGGAAGAAAGCTCCCTGTTTCATCAGAACATCTACGTGCAAAGTGCCGCAGAGTAACCAAGCAAATACCGCTCCGCCGCAGCCGCCTAGCCAGAAACCACTTGTAAAGTCAGCCCATCCAATCTTAGTAAACAAGTCAGTGGGAGGATTATCAATAGTGGAGTCAGCAGGCTGAACATTTGGTGCTTTGCCTGGTGAGTTATAGAGAACAAGAAGAGCTGTCAGGATATGCATTGCTCCTACAGCACTCAACAGACCAGCCGTCAAAGCAAAGTCAGTGTTACGAAATGGGCCTGTAATTGCAAAAGGGCCAAAAAGAAAATATCCAAACATCGCTCCTACTTCTAGGCCACGGAAGTTTGGTGATAATCCTTCCCGATAGAAAGGAAGATTATTCAGCCAGGCTTTAGTGAAGTATCCACTATTAACTGGAGTGGCCAGGTCACCGACACAAGGATCAGCTGCTGGGTTAACCGCCCACTGATCAGCTATCCCGATATCACCAGGACGAACAGTGTCTGAAACGTACTTCTGGTTGAATTTGACTGGCTTATTGGACTTGAGAAACGGGTCTTGGAATTCAGTCATTTGGTTGCAAGAACTGGGTTGGCTTGAAATAGAAAGGCGACCATTCAGTCAGTTGCTGTGATATGCCTACCAACAAGGACAATGAAGACAGCAGGTGTCACAAGCCCAATTAGAGGCACAAACACTGCAGGTAGCCAGGTGGCAGCGAACTCACTAGACATGGCATATACAGATAGATCCATAGTTACTGTATAGATTGCATTTGTCATGGGCCTATCCAGACTCCATTGGTGACATAAAAGTTCAATCCATCGCCCTCTCCTAAATCATCATTCAGTACCTGATCGATGAGATTCCTGTCATGAACCAAATTCTTGCTGCAAGTGCAGCGTTAATACTTGCACTGATATTGTTTGGCCTCAACAAAAGGCCTCTCAAGTCAATCCTCAGGAGGCAGCAGCCAGAATTTCTTGCTAGTCGCCAGCCCAAACAAACTTCTCTTCTCAAGAAATATAAGAGCTCAGAAACATGGCAACAGGATGCTTTTTCTTCATCCCAAAGGGAAACTTGGCAAAAACCCACAACTGCCAAAGAACGCATAAATTTGCAAAATCAGCTTAGAAAGTCATTTCTATTTGGCCCAGAAGCAAGACTTGAAGCTGTCAGGATTGCAGGGCTATGGGGCCATCCATCAGTAATTTCAATACTGCGAAGAGGATTAAAAGATTCAGATATGCGGGTAGTTAGAGCTGCAGCAGCGGCGCTCCAAATGCGCCGAAAAGTACCCACAAGCATTGGGATTGGGCCTCAAAGCAAAGTCTCACCGCCTCGTAATGTGGCTCGTATGCGATAAATCGGCCTTCCCTGGCTTTCGTGATAAGTCCTAATTTGCAATTCACCAAGCAATCCAAAACAAAATAGTTGGACTCCTGTAAGCCCAAGAACTAACGCCAAAAGAAGTAATGGCCGATTACCAATATCTGCGCCAAGCAACTTAATCAAGAGCAAATAAGCACTAACCAACAAGCTCCCAGTAATAGCAAGTATTCCGCCAAAACCGAAGACATACATCGGTCGAGTGAGAAAGCGATTCATAAACCAAACGGTAAGCAAGTCCATGAGCACACGAAATGTGCGATCAATTCCATACTTACTATTGCCAAATTGTCTTGCTCGATGGTGCACCTTTACTTCAGTGATTCTTGCCCCTTCAATGTTCGCCAAAACAGGCAAGAAGCGATGGAGTTCTCCATACAGCCGCATATCAGCAAGCACCTCCCGCCTATAAGCCTTTAAAGAGCAGCCATAATCATGAAGGCGAACGCCTGTCACTCGACCAATCAACCTGTTAGCAATCCTCGAAGGTAGTTTTCGGCTAAATTCTGCGTCTTGACGCTGATAGCGCCATCCACTTACCAAGTCAAATCCCTCTCGCAACTTCTTCAAAAGTATCGGAATATCCGCGGGATCATTTTGCAAGTCTCCATCCAAGCTGACTATCACATCACCACTAGCCACATCAAACCCTGCTGCCATAGCAGCAGTTTGGCCATAATTTTTTCTAAGTAAAACACAAACTAATTCTGGGACCTCCTCACTCAAGCGGCCCATTACATCAGCCGTACAATCAATTGATCCATCATTCACTAAAACCAACTCAAAGCGCTCTCCAGTGGGGCGTAAGGCTGCTAATAACTGCTCCACCAAAATTGGAAGACTTTCTTCCTCGTTATAAATAGGTACGACTACGGACAAATCTAAGGGCAGGCTCATCCCATTAGTCCCAAGCAGATAACAACTTAGACGCCCATCTCAAGGGAGAGTAGTTCCGTCATGACATCTCACTACTCTTCCAGCTCCACGGAAAATAGATCGGTAATAGGCCGCAAGAGGATTCCTGTCATTACTACACAATCCATCACATCCAATACCATTCCTCCCTTTATCAAGTCCCGAACTATGCCAATAAAGACCTTTTCCTCTATACAAAGCAACATGCGTACATCGATAAGCTGAACCAAAAAAAATAAGGTCTCCTGGACGCAAGATTCGGGGATTCTCTAAATCGACATTGAGCTTTTCACAAAACTCTTCCTGTTGATATGCATCTCGTGGCAACCAAATGCCTTTACTAGCAAAAGCCGCCTGAATCAAACCTGAGCAATCAAAATCAGGTCCTAATGTTCCACCCCAAAGATACTTGTTCAATTTTGTTGCTGCATCTTCCACCCAACTAACGACGTCTAATAAACGCTCCTCTATCTGAGAAAGAGCGAATAGCTCAGGCTTCCATGCCCCTCTTGAACAAGCATTATTTATAATTTCCGAAAGATCTAGCCAGCACTCATAACCATCTTCTAACAAACGTACTCTTGCCCGAGTTAAGTTTTTTTCACTAATATCTTGATTCAATGGATAATTAATTAACTCGAAACTACGACCAGCTGCCGCCTGAGTTACAAGCTCATTCCCTACGCAACTGCCATAACCATTAACTCCAACTGTAAGTCGCCACAAACTTCCTGTAACCATTTGATCCCTTGATATATAGGCGCCTAGGGTCGTCATTGAATAATGCGAGCGCTATGGCGTTCTACCGCTTCGACCCCAATATGAACACCCAACTGGGTGAGATTCTGGATCAACTTGTTCAAAAAGGTCGTACAGGCCTTAAAAACAACATTGCTGTTAGCTGGATTAGTTATAGCAAGCCAAATCCTGAGCCATGCAGTGGCGTAGGGGCAGGATGGGACGAACAACAACTTATCTACCCAGCAAGTGTTGTCAAATTGATCTACGCCATTGCCATAGAGGCATGGCTTCAAAAAGACATGCTTCCAGATAGTCAGGAGCTTCAACAAGCTTTAAAAGACATGATTGCAGGTTCGAGTAATGACGCCACTGGGCTCATCCTCGATCTCCTAACAGGAACAACGAGTGGGCCATCGCTTTTTGGGGAAAGAAAGCAAGCTTGGCAAAAGCAACGAAACCTAGTCAATGAATGGCTACACAGTCTCAAGTGGCCTGAGCTCGAAGGAATCAACTGTTGCCAGAAGACTTGGAATGATGGGCCATATGGCAGGGAACGTGATTTCTATGGGCCAGGGAACGTAAACCGAAATGCACTTAGTACTGCAGCAACTGCACGAATATTGGAAGGTGTAATGACCGATGCCTTGATATCACCTCCTGCTTGTAAACGTCTGAGAAAGCTTCTTTCTAGATCCTTGGATCTAATGCAGCGTCAAGCAGATCCGGAAAATCAAATAGATGGTTTCTTAGGTGAAGGATTGCCCCAAGGGACTCGCATATGGAGCAAAGCAGGATGGATGAGCCAAGTGAGACATGATGCAGCTTGGTGGTATACCCCACAAGGCAATCCAATGCTTTTAGTTGTCTTTACCCAAGGGAGGCAGCGGGCAAATGACAAGAAGCTATTACCTGCATTGGCTAGAGAGCTGAGCCAACTACAGCCTGTGTGAAGCTGACCAATGAAAGTATTATGCGGGAGAAATAAGCACCTACTAAAAGTTAGAGCTGGGTTTCAGCCCTATGAATTGGATCCTGAATTCAGGCAGAAATCAAATCACCTGGCGATCAATAAAACCCCAGCAAACAAGACTGATGCGGCAATAAAGCCAACCCCCAATAGTATTGCCGCTATTGGTGTATTCAGATAAACGGATATGGTTGCCAACTCATTTCCTTTTTTTTCGGCCACTTGATGATCCTGCAATAACCACCAATATTCAAGCACCACAGATTCCCTGAGAGCCCAAGAGAAGAGTCAACCTCATATGAGGCTTAACCCTCCACAACAATTACTACAACAAAGTCTTGGGAGGCCTAAGACAATTCCAAAACCCCAAAAACTAACTTTTGAGTCGTCATAAGGTTTCACAGGTGTTTTGGTTGGAACAAATCAACTGCTGTGGTGACCTTTTTCATATTCTGACTACCAGCTGAAACCCTGCTGGAACCGCGAGAGGGACTAAGCCGTTCTTGCCTCACAGCAGCCTTGTCCTCAACTGACTTGGTCTCTGACATCGCTGGAACAGTGGAATTCTTAGCCTCAACTGACTTGGTCTCTGACATCGCTGGAACAGTGGAATTCTTAGCCTCAACTGACTTGGTCTCTGACATCGCTGGAACAGTGGAATTCTTAGCCTCAACTGACTTGGTCTCTGACATCGCTGGAACAGTGGAATTCTTAGCCTCAACTGACTTGGTCCCTTGTTGCTCCGAACTAATGCTTATAGGAATATTCAATCTGCCTTGAGATAAGGGCACAGCCGTAAAAACGAGCAATGTCGCAAAGCAAAAAACAAACAAAACAATTAGAAGTATTTGATTGATTGGCCCCCAAAAAACAGAAACGTTTGCTAGCTCGTCTGATTCTTTAAAATCATCACCTTCCAAGGATCCCAACTGAAGATAAACATCGTCAGTAATCCAACCTTTATTTGCGGAACGATATGGGGATTCTGAAGTTGCAAAGTCAACCAGCTCTTTAATTCTCTCCCGTACCACTTTGTTGACCCTCAAAACAAGAACTCATTCAAGCATCTAATACAAACTCACTATTGGAGGAGCAAAGTGTTGACTGCAAAAAGGAGATTTTTAGTAATCACCAATCACCCTGCAATAAACGTAACCGCAGTCACCAATAACGCAGCAGCAATAACCCCAACTGAAATCAGGGCAGCCACTTTGCCTGTATTGAGATAAACCGAAACGGTCAATAGCTTATTTCGATCATCTCTTTTCTTCTCTGAAACCGTCTTGAGCTTCTGGTCTGGGCCTTTCTGATTTGTAGCACTTACCTTCCTTGCCGCAGCAGCTTTCTTATCCGCAGCTGCTTTCCTCTCAGCAGCAGCTTTCTTATCCGCAGCTGCTTTCCTCTCAGCAGCCGCTTTCTTATCCGCAGCTGCTTTCCTCTCAGCAGCCGCTTTCTTATCCGCAGCCGCTTTCCTCTCAGCAGCCGCTTTCTTATCCGCAGCCGCTTTCTTATCCGCAGCCGCTTTCCTC
>QCKL01000023.1 GCA_003215355.1 Prochlorococcus sp. AG-409-O23 | reverse complement strand
TCAGGAAATGCATGGACTAAAAACAAAACACAGCCTAGTAAGACCTAAAAAGATCAAAAAACACAATTAATTTGCTTAGAGGTTCCTCCCATCTTCACGCATCCGTAGCATGACTATATAATCTGATCATATGGCTAAAAGAGTTCACAAAAACAACCTATACATCAATAGAGAGCTGAGTTGGATCCAATTCAACGAACGAGTGCTTGCACACGCCCTAAATAAAAACACCCCTTTAGTTGAGCAAGCTAAGTTCAGTGCAATCTTTAGCAATAACCTCGACGAATTCTTCATGGTGAGGGTTGCATCCTTAAAAGCACAGGTTGAAGCTGGGCTCACAAAAAAAAGTGAAGATGGTCTAACGCCACAAGAGCAACTTTCAAATATCAGATCCAACATCCTGCCTCTTATAGAAAAACAAGAGAAACATTACCTAGAGCATCTAAGACATCATTTGCAAAAACAAGGTGTTTATGTATTTGACTATTCGCACCTCAATTCAAATCAGCGCATTTGGGTCAACAACTATTTTCAAAATGACATCTTTCCAGTGTTAACTCCATTAGCAGTTGATCCTGCGCATCCATTCCCATTCGTAAGCAACCTTAGTCTCAATATAGCGGCATTAATATTGGATCCTGATACGGGTCAACAGCAATTCGCGAGGGTCAAGGTGCCTCAAAAAACAATGCGTAGATTTATCCATATCCCAACTCATTTAAGCGACATCAGCCCTGAGCCAATTCAAACAGTCATACCTATAGAAGATGTAGTTGCATTCAATTTACAGTTACTCTTTCCAGGCATGAAAATCGAAGAACACTGCTTCTTTCGTGTCACACGTGATGCCGATCTAGAACTGAGAGATATAGAAGCTGATGATCTAATGAGTGCTCTAGAAGAGGGACTACGTAAAAGACGACGAGGTGGAGAGGTAGTACGACTAGAAGTCTCTAAATCGATGCCAAATAATATCCTTAACTTACTGATGGAGGGAATGGATGTTGGAGCAGAAGATCTTTATCGGATACGAGCACTGCTAGGACTTGATGAATTATATGAGCTATCCAATATTCCATTGGCATTCCTAAAATATGAGCCTCACAAGGGTTTAACACCAAAACCACTACGAATTAGTCAAAAAGGATTGTTAGAAGACGAGACCATCAAGAGTGAAGAGTTCAAAAGTATTTTCTCAATCATCCGTGAAAAAGATCTGTTATTGCACCATCCCTATGACCTATTTGCAACTTCAGTAGAGGAATTTATTAATCAATCGGCAGATGACCCTCTGGTGATGGGAATCAAAATGACTCTTTACCGAATTTCGAAGGACTCGCCGATTATTGAAGCTTTAATACGTGCAGCAGAGAATGGGAAGCAAGTAATGGCATTGGTTGAACTAAAAGCACGTTTTGACGAAGACAACAATATCCAATGGGCTAGACATTTAGAACAATCGGGTGTTCACGTTGTATACGGAGTAATCGGACTCAAAACACATACAAAAATCGCATTAGTTATCCGAAAAGAATCAACAGGTCTACGTAGTTACTTTCACATTGGGACTGGCAACTACAACTCGAAGACCTCAATGAGTTATACAGACATTGGCGTCTTGTCGGCCAATGCAGAACTTGCCCAAGATCTTGTTGAACTATTCAATTTCCTCACTGGGTTTTCAAAACAACAAAAATTCCGAAAACTCCTAGTCGCACCCGTCACTTTACGCAAGGGAATGGAGTCATTAATTCGCCGAGAAATAGTCCATGCAAAAGAAGGAAAAACTGGCCACATCCGAGCCAAGATGAATTCACTCGTAGATCCTGCAATAATTTCACTCCTATATGAAGCTTCCAGTCAAGGGGTAAAAATTGAACTAATTATCCGAGGTATGTGTTGCCTATACCCTGGGATCAAAGGAATTAGTGAAAATATTAGTGTAATTAGCATTATTGGCAGGTTTCTTGAACATTCTCGTGTCTTTTGGTTCGCCAATAATGGGCAGCCAGAAGCATATATAGGTAGTGCAGATTGGATGCGTAGAAACCTCGATAGACGAGTTGAGGCTGTGACGCCTGTTGAGGACCCAGAGCTTAGAGAAAAACTAGAAAAGCTCCTAGAGCTATATCTGAACAACAAACAAGGCGCCTGGAGCATGCAAAGTAATGGAGATTTTATCCAGCATGAATCCAACCCAGAAAAGCAAAGCACTCAAGAGCAATTGATAGATGTCTGGAATAAAGAAATAACGAGCTCATAAAAATGGATCAGCCAATTACTTCGTCTTTTACCTACCAATGACCCAACTGCCTTAGCGCTACCCCCACAGCCTAATACGATTGCATTTTTTCCTTGCCAATGAGTTGATCCTAGGCCTGCAATGAAACCAATTAAATCTGTATTAGTTCCCGTCCATCCTGCCTGATCATTTCTTATCAGTGTGTTTACTGCGCCTAGCCTCTGTGCAGTAGGACTGAGCTTGGTGCACATTTTTGCAACATCTTGTTTGTATGGAATAGTGATATTTAATCCTTGACAGTTCATTGCATAAAGACTTTCGAGAATTGTACTTAAATGATTTGCTTCGCAAGGTAAAGCTAAATAGCACCAGTTCAGACCCATCTCTTTCAGAGCTGCGTTGTGCATTACAGGAGATAGGGAATGGGTTACTGGATGACCCAACACTCCCACTAGGTTTGTTTTTCCGTTAATCATTCCCTTTGAGTCATTCATAAAGCAAATTGGTGGGTAGCTGTTCGGGAACCACACCTCGCCTCTAAGTGGGCTAAATGCCGAGGATGCATCTATTCAAGAAGAATTTTTAGGAGTTGGGCACCCATGGGGAAGGTTGTTGGAATTGATCTTGGAACTACAAACAGCTGTGTGGCTGTTATGGAAGGCGGGAAGCCCACCGTAATTGCCAATGCTGAAGGGTTTCGCACAACTCCTTCAGTTGTTGCTTACACCAAAAATCAAGATCAACTTGTTGGTCAGATTGCCAAGCGTCAGGCAGTCATGAATCCAGAAAATACTTTTTATTCTGCCAAGCGTTTTGTAGGCCGCAGGGTGGATGAGGTTAATGAAGAGTCAAAAGAAGTGAGCTATGGGGTTGAGAAAGCTGGCTCAAATGTGAAATTGAAATGTCCGATTCTTGATAAGCAGTTCTCTCCTGAGGAAGTAAGTGCTCAGGTTTTACGAAAATTGTCAGAGGATGCTGGTAAGTATTTGGGCGAGAACATCACTCAGGCTGTAATTACAGTTCCTGCTTATTTCAATGATTCGCAACGTCAAGCTACGAAGGATGCGGGGAAAATAGCTGGTTTAGAGGTTTTAAGGATTATTAATGAACCAACTGCCGCGGCGTTGGCATATGGTTTAGATAAGAAGAGTAATGAACGAATTCTTGTATTTGATTTAGGTGGTGGAACGTTCGATGTTTCTGTTTTAGAAGTTGGGGATGGGGTTTTTGAAGTTCTTTCCACTTCTGGCGATACTCATCTTGGCGGGGATGATTTTGACAAGGTTATTGTTGATCACCTTGCAGCAACCTTTAAGAGCAATGAAGGCATTGATCTTCGTCAAGATAAGCAAGCTTTACAGCGTTTAACTGAGGCTGCAGAAAAGGCAAAAATTGAACTTTCGAATGCCACCCAAAGTGAGATTAACTTGCCTTTTATTACGGCCACTGCAGAGGGGCCTAAGCATCTTGATTTGACTCTTACTAGAGCCAAATTTGAGGAGTTGGCATCTAGTTTGATTGATCGCTGCAGAGTCCCTGTTGAGCAGGCTCTGAAAGACGCAAAGCTTTCTCCTGGAGAGCTTGATGAGATAGTTATGGTAGGCGGCTCTACTCGGATGCCTGCCGTAAAAGAGTTAGTTAAGAGGGTTACGGGGAAAGACCCTAACCAGACAGTTAATCCTGATGAAGTAGTAGCGGTTGGTGCTGCTATTCAGGGTGGAGTACTTGCAGGTGAAGTTAAGGATATTCTTCTGCTTGATGTAACACCATTGTCTTTAGGTGTGGAGACTCTTGGTGGTGTGATGACGAAAATGATTGTTCGCAATACTACAGTTCCCACTAAGAAATCAGAGACTTATTCCACTGCGGTTGATGGTCAGACAAACGTAGAGATTCATGTCTTGCAAGGTGAACGTGAGATGGCTTCAGATAACAAGAGCCTGGGTACCTTTCGTCTAGATGGAATTCCTCCCGCTCCCAGAGGGGTCCCTCAAATTGAGGTTACTTTTGATATTGATGCAAACGGTATCCTGAGCGTTACTGCAAAGGATAAAGGCAGTGGTAAAGAGCAGAGTATTTCTATTACAGGTGCTTCGACTCTTTCTGAAAATGAGGTAGAGAATATGGTTAAGGATGCTGAGACAAATGCTTCAGCAGATAAAGAAAAGCGTGAAAGGATCGATGTAAAAAATCAAGCTGAAACGCTTGTGTATCAGACTGAAAAACAACTAGGCGAGTTGGGAGACAAGGTTGATAGTGAGGCCAAATCTAAAGTTGAGGAAAAACGCGTTCGACTAAAAGAAGCAACCGAGAAAGATGATTTTGAGACCATGAAGTCTTTGCTGGAGGAGCTTCAGCAAGAATTGTATGCACTAGGTGCTTCTGTTTATCAGCAGGCAGGTGCGGCTAATCCAGAATCAAATGATTCACCTGATGCTGAAAATACTTCTGGCGATGCTGATGATGTTATTGATGCTGAATTTACTGAGTCAAAGTAAATAGTTAGAACAGATTGCATCCTTTCCTAATCAATAAGTAGAAAAAAATATTTATTATTCGGCTTTTTCATTTGATTTGATTCCCTACCCATTCTGCACTGACAGGTGCCAAAAGTATTCCATTCCTATAGTGACCGGAAGCAAGGATTAATCCTTGCTCTAATTGTTCATGAACTGGAGCAGGCTGTTGAATTGGTCGACAACGTATCCCATACCACTGATCAATAATTGTTGATCTTTTTAGCCATTCTGGTTGTTCTCCATTAAGGCCTTTCATTTTTGTTAGGGAGTCAATATTTGGCTTCGTTCCTGGCTCAAGTGTGGCCCCAATTATCATTTGTTTGTCCCCATCAGGAATCATGTTTATACCTTGATTGATAAGTACTGCTGGCCATTTAGAAAAATCATTATTGTATATATTTAATTGAACTTTAATTGCTTGACCTAGCACGGGCTCTATCGCACAATCATGCCCCAATGGATTTAGCAGCAAATTGCTTCCCATGGCTGCGCAGATAACAATGTAGTCTTGGCTTATAGTTTTTCCATCTTGTAACTTCAGAACCCATTGTTTATCTATATTTGAAGAACATCTTTTAAGAGAGATAACTGATTGGTTGATGATCTTGACGTTTCTTTTTAGCAAAGCTGAATATAGACATTTTTGTAGACTTAATGGGTTAATACGACCATCATTATGAGAAATTAATCCTCCTAAATAAGGCGTTGGCAGCCAATCTTGAAGCCAATTAGTTGACCTTGGAGGTAAGAACTCAATGCCTAGGATATTTCTTTCTATAGCTAATTCTTTCATGGCATTGGCTTCTTCCTTTGACCTGGCCAATTGAATAAGTGGTGTGCTGATAGATAGAGGATTTTCTTGTGTTGATAGCTTTTCGATCCAGCTTGGCCAAAGCTGCATGCTGCGCTGTCTTAACTCCCATGCTCTCCCTCGTGATTTTCGAGAGACGTTGGCCATTAATACTCCAAGTGAGGCTGTAGTACCTGTTAAAGGGCCTGAATGTGTTTTTTGCTGATGAAAATGAGGGTCAATGATTTGGACTTGGTGCCCTAGACCTGCTAAATGCCAAGCAGTGCTGTTCCCAACAGCCCCGGCACCGATAACTGTGATGGTTTTTTTCAGTTGACAGTTCGCGATTGAATTAGCTTTCTATTAATAATGCTCAAAATTGTCATTATTTGCGCCCTGTATATGGAACTGTCTCAAGAGAGAATGGGTTTTGCTTTTTTCTTTGCGTGAGTTCTCGGACTGTTATCTTGCAGCTGATTTGCCCTGATCGACTGGGGTTAGTAAGTGAGCTTGCTGGATGGGTGGCTCAATATGGGGGCAACATTCGTCATGCGGATCACCACACAGATTTTGCGGCGGGCCTTTTTTTAAGTCGCATTGAATGGGATCTGGAAGGTTTTGGGCTGGAACGTGAATTAATTGCTGGGTCAGTGCATCAATTAGCTGAGCGCTTAGATGGACAAGCGCAGTTGAACTTTTCGGACGAAGTCTCAAGGGTAGCGATTTTTGTAAGTAAACAAAGTCATTGCCTTTTGGATTTGATTTGGCGTGCACGTAGTGGTGAACTGCCTATGAAGATCCCTTTGGTAATTTCAAATCATATGGATTTAGAATCTATTTGTTTAGATTTTGGAGTGCCTTTTCATTGTGTTCCTGTCTCTAGTGTCAATAAAGTAGATGCAGAAAAAAAAATAATTGAATTGTTGTTAGACAATCAGATTGAACTGGTTGCACTTGCAAAATACATGCAAATTCTGAGCGGTGATTTTCTGAAACATTTCGCTAATATTATAAATATTCATCATTCCTTTCTCCCTGCTTTCAAGGGTGCACAGCCTTATCAACGGGCTTGGGACCGAGGAGTTAAGTTGATTGGTGCGACAGCTCATTATGTCACTGAAGATCTTGATGATGGCCCAATTATTGAACAGACTATTGCGCATGTAAGTCATCGTGATGAAGTAGACGATCTCATACGTAAAGGTCGTGATACAGAACGAATTGCTCTTGCTCGGGCTTTGAGGTTGCATTTGCGACGTCAAGTCATGGTTTATTCGGGACGGACTGCTGTATTTGCATGACCTTTATCTCTTGGCTAGAGCGCTCTCGCCCCGCTTCCGCAAATTCTTTTGGGTGGATATTGTTCCAGGCAGGACTGTTTGTATTGCCATCTAGTGCATTTTTGAGTGGCTTGTGTTTATTTGGCGCTCTTGTTGTTGGCAATCGTGATAGAGCTGATGCGTATTTGAAAGATCGTTGGAACTTGCCTTGGTTGATTGCAGGCTTATTAATGTTGATTGGGAGCTTTAGTGCTTATTCGGGTTGGCTTGCTTGGGTTGGACTTGCTAATTGGTTGCCATTTTTTTGGGCATTTTGGGGTTTTCAGCCATACCTTTTAACTGCGGAAGCTCGTAGACGTTGTGCACTTTGGTTAGTTTCTGGCACGGTTCCAGTTGTGATTACTGGTTTTGGCCAGCTTTGGTTTGGGTGGGAGGGCCCTTGGCAGATTTTTAACGGCTTAATAATTTGGTTTATTGCTCCAGGTGGTGAGCCTATTGGTCGTCTTTCTGGATTATTTGATTACGCAAATATTGCTGGTGCTTGGTTGGCTGTGGTGTGGCCTTTGTCTTTAGCAACTTTGCTTCAGCCTTCTTTATCTTTTCGTGAGCGGACTTTCGTTTTGACTTTAGCAATAGCAATTGTTGCTGCACTTGTGCTCACTGATTCTCGAAATGCATGGGGTGGATTGATGCTAGCTATACCTTTCGTGTTAGGTCCAACTAGTTGGTTATGGTTGATCCCTTTGCTTTCTTTGATGCTCATGCCTGTGGGCTTAGCAATCTTGCCAGGAGTTAATCCAGAGGTTCAACAGTGGGCGAGAACAATCGTGCCTGAGGGGCTTTGGGCTCGCTTGAATGACATGCGCTATACCCAAGAGCGATCATTAGCTTCTACTCGTCTGAGTCAATGGGGAGTAGCGTTAAAGCTTGTTGCAGAACGTCCCTGGTTGGGTTGGGGTGCGGCAGCTTTTACAGTCTTATATCCCTTAAGAACTGGTCAGTGGCATGGCCATTCTCACAATCTTCCATTGGAATTAGCCATTAGTCATGGCTTTGGAGTTTCTCTTTTAATAGTTGGGACTGTGCTTGCTTTGTTAATTACGGCGTTGAAGCGTGGCGTTCTTACAAAAGGAGTGCTTAAAGGTCAGAGATCGACTGCAAATCTTTTTGATAGATCATGGTGGACTGCATGTTTGATTTTGGTTTTACTTCATGGCGCAGATATGCCTTTTTTTGATGCTCGTTTGAATATTGCTGGTTGGGTACTTTTAGCTGGCTTACGTTGTTTGATTATTCCAGCTCATCTGCTTGAAAGGTTTGATTAATAGCTTGGTCGTGATGCTTGATTAATTGCTCCAGCTTTAGTGGACCTTCTATATGTGTCCATGGCAGTACACGTGAGGTCAGCCAAGAGTCATGAATCACTTCGTTCCAAGTTGGAAGTGTTGCCATTGAGTGTGGTTGATTTTTTGCTTGTGGATCATTTCCTTCGCTTACTGCTTGATATGCTTTCTTCCATCCTCCCAGGGAGTTTTGTGAGCCACGTACGAGTGCTATTACAGAGGCAAGACGACGATCGCTGCGTGATATTAGAGCTTGGATGACACTCCATTTGAAACTTTCCGGGCGAAGTTCAATGCCTTTTGGTTTTAGTTGCTTGGCTAAATGCTTTAATCGTTTTTCTGCCTCGGGGCGTACTCCATGCCATTGAAATGGTGTATGTGCTTTAGGGACAAATGTGCTTATGCCGAGTGTGAAACGAAGTCCAGTTGTTCTTTTTTTGAGTCTTAATAGTAAGTCTGCTGTTGCAGCTATATCAGCATCCTCTTCTAAGGGTAGACCTACCATCCCATACAATTTTATATTTTTTAAGCCTCCTTCTAAGGCGTATTGTGTGGCGGCAAATATTTCTTCTTCGGATAATTTCTTGTTGACCACTTTGCGCATCCTTTCGCTACCACTTTCAATAGCCATGGTTAGTGACCGGCACCCACGGCGTGACAGGACCTTAGTCATTGAGGAGGTAACAGTTGCTGCTCGGACAGAGCTAACACTGAGATGTAAATCCTCGAAACGATCGTGATTGAGCCAATTCAAAAGTTCATCAAATTGAGGATGTTGAGTGACAGATGCCCCTAGTAGTCCAATGCGTTTAGTAGCCATTAATCCTGCTTCGACTGCAGGGATCAGTCCATCTTCAAGCGAAGGACTACGGAACGGTAGTGTTAGGTAACTAGCTAGACAGAAGCGGCAAAGTTCAGGACAGCTGCGAACAACCTCTACCATGTGAATGTTGGGCCATGCTGCATCAGGCGTTATTACTGTTGAATGACTGAGGGTATTTCCTTGCCAAGTTTGCTTGCTGATTGTATTAGGGACATTGGCTTGAATTGGATTGATCCCAATTAGTGTTCCGTCATTAGCGTATTGAGGTATATATAAACTAGGGATATAGATACCAGGGATTTGAGCAAGTTGTTGTAGACGATCAGCTCGTGGGATATTTCGTATCTGAAATATTTTGTCGATGAACTTAGGGAGAAGATTCTCACCATCGCCCAGTAAAATTACATCGAAGAATGGAGCCAGAGGTTCTGGATTGGCTGTTAGAACTGGCCCGCCTCCAAAGACAAGAGGGTCTTCTTCTTTTCTCTGATGACTCCACAGAGGTATTCGCTGTTGTTCTAAAAGGTCTAGCAAAACTGGCCCGTCAAGCTCCCAGCTTAGAGATAGTCCAAAGAGATCAATCGTGCGATGGGGAGGGTCACCTTGATCGGTAAATAAGCGACGTACATTGACGTCTTTTCGTTGCGCAAGTGTGGCCCAAATAACTTGGTATCCAAGACTAGTGATCCCTACCTTGTATGTATTGGGGAATGCCAAGATAGTTCTCAGAGCATTGGGCTCAGAGATTGAAGGAGTAAAGAGTAGGGTCTCTTGATTCAGTTGTCTTCTCTTATAAGAGTTGACTTGGAGCACTCATTATGCACGCAAGTTTCTGAGGATTTTTTCATGTGGTACTTGTGTTTAGATGCTTCTTGATTGGTTGTTCTACGCTTCCTTCCATTTCAAGTTGGCGTATATATATTGAGTGCTCATGAAAAAGCCGTGCAATTAGAAAACTAGTAATGCAGGTTATTAGAATCGGCTTAAGGATTAGTAGATCTTTGGTAAGAGCGAATGCGAGGAACATAGCAGTTATCGGTGTTCTTGAGCAGGCAGAAATAAAGCCACCCATGCCTGCAAATATGTATGTTGTCGGTACATATCCAGTCAATATTTCAACCCAGCCACCGCAAGCTACGCCTATTGCTCCCCCTAAAATCAACATTGGATAAAATAATCCACCTGGGGCTCCGGATGCTGAAGCTAGTCCCGTGCTGAGAAATAAGACGAGAAAAGTTCCGATAGCTGTAGGAATATCAGCATCGCCTACAACTATGAAACGCTTAAGTTCTCCTAAATGGTGGAATGTTTCTGGCAAAGCGGCGTAAATTCCTCCCAGTAATACCCCACTTATTGCCATACGAAGTACAAGTTTTTCGCCAAACCAATTATTGCCCTTCCGCTGCATGCAAAGCACGTAGCGGCAATAGAGTTCAGCTAAAACACCAACAATGACCCCGAGGAATATTAGATAGCCAAAATCAATAGGAAGAAAATTGATTAAAGAGGTATATTCACGTTCTAATTGAAAGCCCAAGCTTGTATTGAAACCTCCTGCAGATGGATCCAGACCTATCCCTTGTAAAAAGTCTGCCCAGGCATCAGCCCAGAAAGTTGTAACGACTACAAGAAGTAGAACAACTGGCCTCGCAGAATTGAGCAACTCTTCGATTGCGTAGATAAAGCCACCGATTGGCGCACTAAAGATGGCTGCAATTCCTGCACCTCCTCCGGCAGCCACTATGACTCTTCGAAATGCAATAGGTGCTTTAAGCCACTGTGCAAGTCGCCATGCCACTGAACCTCCCATTTGAACTGCTGGTCCTTCTGGTCCTAGAGGGAATCCGCTACCTATCGCCAAGATCCCTGCCACTAACTTGACCATGCCAACTCGTAGTCCCATTGGCACGTTTCTATGACGCAAATAGGCCATGATGTGACTCACGCCAGAACCGCTTGCGGCAGGAGCCAGTCGCGAAATTAGTGTCCCAGCCAGTATTCCTCCTAAGCCTCCTAGGCCTGGTAAGACCAACCATGCTGGAAATGTTTTCAATAGGTTGATGCGCCAATCATCAAGTGCGTGAACACCTGCTTTAAAGAGAACTCCAGTAATTGCTGCGCCGAGACCTGTGAGGATGAGCGCTAAAACAACTACTAGCCACTGTTGTTGTAAGAGATTGCGAATGCTCCGACTGGAGCTCATTTGTTCTCGATTGTCTTTGAAACTATTAATCAAGGGCATGGCAATATTTTAAAGATTGGCGAGGATTTCTGCTTCTTTTTCATTGCTAATCATTCGACCTTCATCTTCAAAACCAATGATGTCATTGAAGTTTAGATATTGATATAGCTCTGAAGACATAGGTGCAATTTTTTTCGCTGCTATGGACTGATATTCATCAGCGGAAGGGATGCGTCCTAAAAGAGCGCAGACTGAAGCTAGCTCTGCACTGCCGAGATATACCTGAGCACCTTTCCCTAATCGATTATTGAAGTTACGAGTACTTGTGGAAAAAACGGTTGCGTTTTCTTCTACGCGAGCTTGATTACCCATACATAGTGAACAGCCAGGCATTTCTAATCGACTACCAGCTTCTTCAAAGATTTGATAATGACCTTCCTTTTTGAGGATCTCTTCATCCATGCGTGTTGGAGGGCATACCCAAAGCTTGGCTTTGTTTTTGCCAGAACCTTCAAGAACTTTTGACGCTGCTCTGTAATGACCAATATTTGTCATGCATGATCCTATAAATACTTCTTGGATCACTTCACCTGAGACTTCGCTGAGTAACTTCACATTGTCAGGATCATTTGGACAAGCAAGAACAGGCTCAATTAATTGATCAAGGTTGATGTCTATGATTTCAGCGTAGGTTGCATTTGAATCTGCACAAATTAGTTGTGGTGCTGCTAACCATGCCTCCATGGCTTTAATTCGTCTACCAATAGTCCTACTGTCTTGATAACCTCTCGCAATCATATTTTTCAGTAATGAGATATTGCTTTGAAGGTATTCAGCCACAGTTGCTTCAGATAGCTTGATAGTGCATCCAGCACATGATCTCTCTGCACTGGCATCTGTTAGCTCGAATGCTTGCTCTAATTTGAGATCAGGTAGCCCTTCAATTTCTAAAATCCTGCCATTAAATACATTAATTTTGTTCGCTTTATCTACAGTGAGCAATCCTTTTTGGATTGCAATCCATGGGATCGCATTTACAACGTCTCTAAGTGTTATGCCAGGTTGTAATGAGCCACTAAAACGAACGAGAACAGATTCAGGCATATCGAGAGGCATTGCACCGATTGCCGCAGCAAAGGCAACCACTCCAGATCCACCAGGGAAAGATATGCCTAAAGGGAAACGTGTGTGGCTATCGCCTCCAGTCCCCACTGTGTCTGGGAGGAGCATACGATTCAGCCAGCTGTGAATGATTCCGTCGCCAGGACGTAAAGCAACACCACCTCGCTCTGAAAAGAAATCTGGCAGTTCTTTTTGGGTTTTTAGATCTATAGGTTTTGGGTAAGCAGCCGTATGGCAAAAACTTTGCATTACTAAGTCTGCGGAGAAGCCAAGGCAAGCGAGCTCCTTCATCTCATCACGAGTCATTGGTCCAGTGGTGTCTTGGCTACCGACTGTTGTGATTAAAGGCTCGCAGCTAATACCTGGACTTATTCCATCGAGTCCACAGGCCTTGCCGACAATCTTTTGTGCTTGTGTGAACCCGTTTTCTATACGCTTTTGTTTGCCTGGGCGGATGAATAGTTCAGAAGGTTTGAGTCCTAATGAGATGCGAACTTTGTCGGTTAGTGCTCTCCCAATCATGAGAGGGATCCTCCCTCCAGCCTGGATTTCATCACTAATTGTGATTGGCTTTAGATCGAAATTAGATATTATTTCTCCAGCATTTTGTTCACCTTTCGCTCTTTCGATGGTGCCCTCATATGGACGTATTGTAATTACATCACCAGTATTTAGAGGATTGACATCACATTCAATTGGAAGTGCGCCTGAGTCTTCTGCAGTATTGAAGAAAATAGGAGCAATTTTTCCACCTATGATTACTCCTCCAGTCCGTTTATTTGGGACATGAGGAATATCATTACCAATGTGCCAGAGCACAGAATTGATAGCTGATTTTCTTGAGCTACCTGTACCCACAACATCTCCTACATAAGCTAATGGGTAACCTTTAGTCTTTAATTTTGCTATTATTGATAGGGCCTCTGGGACACGTGTTTCAAGCATGGCTAGTGCATGTAAGGGAATATCTGGCCGTGTGGTTGCATGGGTCGCTGGTGACAGGTCATCGGTATTTGTTTCTCCATCTACTTTGAAAACAGTTACGGTAATTTCTTGAGCTAAAGGTGATTTCGATCTAAACCATTCAGCGGCAGACCAGTTACTTATAACTTGTTTTGCAAAACGATTAGTTTTTGCTAAATCAAAAATGTCATTTACTGCGTCGTATACGAGCAATGTGTGACTTAGGCCTTGAGCTGCAAGATTTGCGAGATGCTCATCATTGTTTTGCAGTAATTGAATTAGAGCAGCAACGTTGTAGCCGCCTACCATCGAGCCTAGAAGCTTTACGGCGTTTGGCGGTTGTAAAAGAGGTGTTTGGATATCCCCTTGAGCGACGGCACTTAGCCAAGTGGCTTTTATATAGGCAGCTTCATCTACCCCTGGAGGAATGCGCTCAGAGAGAAGGTTGAGCAGAAATTTCCCATCTTCATGAGAGGGATTCTCTAGAAGTTCAGTCAGGATTTGTGTTTGCTCAGCATTTAGTGGAAGAGCTGGAATTCCCAGCAATTCACGGTCATGAGCCAGTTTGCGATAGTCATTAAGCATTCTTCTAATCTTGCTGGTGGGCAATTCCTGCTTCTTCTGTTCCACCTTCCCATGCCGTGTGGGAAATAAGACTTAAATTCATTTCAGTAATGCTCTCATCCTGTACTTTCTTTAGCGTAGAGATCTGTTGACAACCGGTGAAATGACCACCACTTCAGATTTACATGTGGTGGATACTCGGCCTTTGGTACCACCTGCCTTCCTGCATAAGGACTTGCCTATAGATGACCAGGCGGCCAGAACTGTATCTTCGTCTCGCAAGAGCATTCAGTCGATTCTTCGAGGGCAAGATGCTCGCATGTTGGCCATAGTCGGGCCTTGTTCAGTTCATGATGTGAAGGCTGCAATGGATTATGCAAGCCAACTCAGTCCATTGCGAGAGCGGTATTCCAGTGAGTTGGAAGTGGTAATGAGAGTTTATTTTGAAAAACCACGGACTACTGTTGGATGGAAAGGATTAATCAATGACCCCCATCTTGATGGTTCATATGACATAAATACAGGCTTGAAACGTGCTCGCTCATTGTTATTGGATTTGGCTCGTCAAGGAATGCCAGCAGCAACAGAATTGCTTGATCCAGTAGTTCCCCAATACATTGCGGATTTGATTAGTTGGACTGCAATTGGGGCCAGAACTACTGAAAGCCAAACTCATCGAGAAATGGCTTCTGGACTCTCTATGCCGATTGGATACAAAAATGGTACTGATGGCACTGCAACGATTGCAATAAATGCGATGCAAGCGGCATCTCGACCTCATCATTTTCTTGGAATTAATCGCGAGGGGCATGCTGCGATTGTTAGTACAACTGGGAACCCAGATGGGCACTTGGTTTTACGAGGTGGCAAGTCAGGGACGAATTATCATCCTGAAGCTGTTAAGCAAGTTGCTGCTGATTTGGTTACTGCAGATTTGAGTCCGCGCTTAATGGTCGACTGTAGCCATGGCAATTCAAATAAGGATTTTCGAAGACAGGCAGATGTGATGGAGTCTGTAGTTAGTCAGGTTTGTCAGGGTTCTAACCATTTGATGGGAGTCATGTTGGAGAGCCATCTGATTGAAGGCAGTCAGAAGCTATCGGACGACTTATCTACACTGACTTATGGTCAAAGTGTCACTGATGCATGCATTGATATTTCTACAACTGCAAGGCTCTTAGATGATCTTGCTAGAGCAATCAGAGTGAATAAGCGATAAAGCTAGAGAGCATTATCCTCCAGCCATCAAGGTCCAAGCTGAAGCAACACCAATAGGCACAGTTAAATTATCGATGCCCCATGGTCCTATTTGTTCAAGGGCGACAGCAAAACCTGAAATAGCGATAATTTGTAGTGGATCTAAAGATGCATTGCTTACTTTTGCAATCAGTACAAGAATAATGATTCCTATGCAGGCCATTGATAGGGTTCCTGCAATGGATTTACGTTGACCAAACACTTTCCAGCTTGGCGACTTCACTTGACGCCCAATTAAGCCAGCGAATCCATCGCCGAAAGCCATTATCAATACACCTGCAGATACTGCAGCGGGATCACTTTGCCATAGTAATGCTAAGAGGAAAGTAATACTTACTCCATATGCAATTGTTCCGTATGTCTGACGTTGTACATCTTCAACGGCAGGCACCAACCTGAACCTATGATTAATTATTAGCCCAATGGTTACTAAGAAAGCTAGATATGTAGCTAATTGCGTTGGAATAGCAAGATACCAACAAATTGGTATAACAGGACCTGTACCTATATGAACAACCTTGCGACTTAATTCTTTATTTTCAGGAAAATATTTTCTAAATATAATAGCCGTAAATAATACTGTAGTTATCCAGACGATTATAACTAACAAAGGGTAGGCGTAGATCAAGCTCTATTTATGCTGCTTGTTGATGAGTCGTCATGACTCTTAGCTTGAGAATTGCTTTCGCTTCTAGTTGTCTAACTCGCTCTCTTGAGACATTGATTTGGCGTCCGATTTCAGCGAGGGTGAGAGGTTCTTCTCCATCAAGTCCAAAACGTAGTCGAAGAATTTTTTGCTCACGCTCATTTAGTTGAGATAGCCATCCGCCTAAATGTTCTTTTTGCAGACTACGATCCATACCTTCCATTGGCTCATCGCCATTTGGATCTGGGATCAGCTCGCCTAGAGTGCTGCGATCTTCTTCCCCTCTTGCATGTGCATCTAGGGAGGCGCATGGTGCACTTTGAGCTATAAGGTCTTCAAGATCTTTAGGATCGATTCCCATCGCATGAGCTAATTCGAGTCTATTTGGTTGACGTCCAAATCGATGAGAAAGCTCTCTAGAGATACGACGCATCTTTGAAAGCTTTTCGCTGATATGAATTGGGAGACGAATTGTGCGAGCACTATTGTCGATAGCCCTAGTCATTCCTTGACGAATCCACCAATAAGCGTATGTGGAAAACTTATATCCCATTGCTGGATCAAATTTATCCACCGCACGCTCTAGTCCAATTGCTCCCTCTTGAACTAGATCAAGAAGTTCAAGCCCTTGATTTTGGTATTTCTTGGCAACACTTACGACCAGACGGAGATTCGCAGCCATCATCCGATCACGAGCTCTTTTGCCCATTCGAATTTGTCTACGTTGACGAGGTGTTTGCTCTCCTTCAGGGAGTAAGAGAAGCTCTTTCATTGCCTGAACATGGTGGGCGAGCTCAATCTCTTCAGCTGCTGTTAGCAGTGGAATCCTTCCAATACTGCTCAAATAGAAACCAATTGCATCTGTGCCTAGGCGTCCACTTTGACGCTGTTGGTTTCGAGAGCCCTGTGACTTCTTATTGGTTGTATCTGGACGACGTTTTGCTGCAGATGGCAACATTGGTTCATCTGAAGGAGCATTAAAAGCTTCCTTTGCAGATTCCAGAGGGATCCCCATCACCCTGGCCTCCTAAATTTAGATTTGGCCGGAATTTAGCACTTGTGAGGCAAATAAGACGCTAAGAATCGAAAATCTTTCAGTAGTCCTTAAGGGCCTTTAGTTGGGTCATTGGTAGGTAAAAGACGAAGTAATTGGCTGATCCATTTTTATGAGCTCGTTATTTCTTTATTCCAGACATCTATCAATTGCTCTTGAGTGCTTTGCTTTTCTGGGTTGGATTCATGCTGGATAAAATCTCCATTACTTTGCATGCTCCAGGCGCCTTGTTTGTTGTTCAGATATAGCTCTAGGAGCTTTTCTAGTTTTTCTCTAAGCTCTGGGTCCTCAACAGGCGTCACAGCCTCAACTCGTCTATCGAGGTTTCTACGCATCCAATCTGCACTACCTATATATGCTTCTGGCTGCCCATTATTGGCGAACCAAAAGACACGAGAATGTTCAAGAAACCTGCCAATAATGCTAATTACACTAATATTTTCACTAATTCCTTTGATCCCAGGGTATAGGCAACACATACCTCGGATAATTAGTTCAATTTTTACCCCTTGACTGGAAGCTTCATATAGGAGTGAAATTATTGCAGGATCTACGAGTGAATTCATCTTGGCTCGGATGTGGCCAGTTTTTCCTTCTTTTGCATGGACTATTTCTCGGCGAATTAATGACTCCATTCCCTTGCGTAAAGTGACGGGTGCGACTAGGAGTTTTCGGAATTTTTGTTGTTTTGAAAACCCAGTGAGGAAATTGAATAGTTCAACAAGATCTTGGGCAAGTTCTGCATTGGCCGACAAGACGCCAATGTCTGTATAACTCATTGAGGTCTTCGAGTTGTAGTTGCCAGTCCCAATGTGAAAGTAACTACGTAGACCTGTTGATTCTTTTCGGATAACTAATGCGATTTTTGTATGTGTTTTGAGTCCGATTACTCCGTATACAACGTGAACACCCGATTGTTCTAAATGTCTAGCCCATTGGATATTGTTGTCTTCGTCAAAACGTGCTTTTAGTTCAACCAATGCCATTACTTGCTTCCCATTCTCTGCTGCACGTATTAAAGCTTCAATAATCGGCGAGTCCTTCGAAATTCGGTAAAGAGTCATTTTGATTCCCATCACCAGAGGGTCATCTGCCGATTGATTAATAAATTCCTCTACTGAAGTTGCAAATAGGTCATAGGGATGGTGCAATAACAGATCTTTTTCACGGATGATTGAGAAAATACTTTTGAACTCTTCACTCTTGATGGTCTCGTCTTCTAACAATCCTTTTTGACTAATTCGTAGTGGTTTTGGTGTTAAACCCTTGTGAGGCTCATATTTTAGGAATGCCAATGGAATATTGGATAGCTCATATAATTCATCAAGTCCTAGCAGTGCTCGTATCCGATAAAGATCTTCTGCTCCAACATCCATTCCCTCCATCAGTAAGTTAAGGATATTATTTGGCATCGATTTAGAGACTTCTAGTCGTACTACCTCTCCACCTCGTCGTCTTTTACGTAGTCCCTCTTCTAGAGCACTCATTAGATCATCAGCTTCTATATCTCTCAGTTCTAGATCGGCATCACGTGTGACACGAAAGAAGCAGTGTTCTTCGATTTTCATGCCTGGAAAGAGTAACTGTAAATTGAATGCAACTACATCTTCTATAGGTATGACTGTTTGAATTGGCTCAGGGCTGATGTCGCTTAAATGAGTTGGGATATGGATAAATCTACGCATTGTTTTTTGAGGCACCTTGACCCTCGCGAATTGCTGTTGACCCGTATCAGGATCCAATATTAATGCCGCTATATTGAGACTAAGGTTGCTTACGAATGGGAATGGATGCGCAGGATCAACTGCTAATGGAGTTAACACTGGAAAGATGTCATTTTGAAAATAGTTGTTGACCCAAATGCGCTGATTTGAATTGAGGTGCGAATAGTCAAATACATAAACACCTTGTTTTTGCAAATGATGTCTTAGATGCTCTAGGTAATGTTTCTCTTGTTTTTCTATAAGAGGCAGGATGTTGGATCTGATATTTGAAAGTTGCTCTTGTGGCGTTAGACCATCTTCACTTTTTTTTGTGAGCCCAGCTTCAACCTGTGCTTTTAAGGATGCAACCCTCACCATGAAGAATTCGTCGAGGTTATTGCTAAAGATTGCACTGAACTTAGCTTGCTCAACTAAAGGGGTGTTTTTATTTAGGGCGTGTGCAAGCACTCGTTCGTTGAATTGGATCCAACTCAGCTCTCTATTGATGTATAGGTTGTTTTTGTGAACTCTTTTAGCCATATGATCAGATTATATAGTCATGCTACGGATGCGTGAAGATGGGAGGAACCTCTAAGCAAATTAATTGTGTTTTTTGATCTTTTTAGGTCTTACTAGGCTGTGTTTTGTTTTTAGTCCATGCATTTCCTGA
>QCKL01000022.1 GCA_003215355.1 Prochlorococcus sp. AG-409-O23 | reverse complement strand
AAAATTTGGCCTAAGCGCTTCGCCAAATGCGACTGCTTTTGCGGCTATTACGTGCTCTAGTGGACCTCCTTGTGTCCCAGGGAAAACCGCCTTGTCAAATTTTTTCCCGAACTCTGAATCACGACAAAGAATTAGCCCCCCTCTTGGACCCCGAAGAGTTTTGTGCGTTGTTGTAGTAACCACATCACAGTGTGGGATTGGATTGGGATGTATGCCTGCTGCTACAAGGCCAGCTATGTGAGCAATATCAGCTAATAGGTATGCATCTATCTCATCTGCGATGGCACGGAAGGCTTGGAAATCAATGTTCCTTGGATATGCCGAATAACCACAAATGATTAATTTTGGGCGATGCTCTAAAGCTTTCTGACGTATCTCTTCCATATCCAGCTGCTGAGTCTCTCGATTCACTCCGTATTGAAAAACTTGAAACCATTTCCCACTTACATTGACTGGGGACCCATGAGTCAGGTGTCCGCCATGAGCTAGATCCATCCCCATTATTGCGTCGCCAGGTTGAAGAAGGCCTAGGAATACTGCGAAGTTAGCTTGTGCTCCGCTATGAGGCTGAACGTTTGCCCAGTTGGCATTGAAGAGCTTTTTTGCGCGCTCTATGGCAAGTTCTTCGATTGCATCAATATGCTCACAGCCGCCGTAGTAACGCTTATTTGGCAGCCCTTCTGCATACTTGTTCGTAAGGACGGAGCCCTGGGCTTGCATAACTGCATTAGAAGCAAAGTTTTCACTGGCAATCAGCTCTAGATGCGTTTGTTGTCGTTCTTTCTCCTTATCTATCAAGCTTGCAACAACGGAATCGGCGTCCGCCAAATTTGCTTGAATCGAAATCAAGGAGTCACCGTCCATTTTGTTGGTCTGAGAACTTTGAGATCGTAGGGAAAGATCATTCCAAATGAAAAAAATCGAGCGTTTTGCTCGTTAAACCACAAATCAGGAGAGAAAATCACCTATGAGAATGCTTGTAAACCCTCTGGGGCAATTGAAAAGCGCGCCTGGAGAGATTCGAACTCCCGACCCTCTGATCCGTAGTCAGATGCTCTAATCCGCTGAGCTACAGGCGCATGAAAGATTTCATAAGACCCCATTAAGGGTGCCTTCGTCAACTCATAAGTGCCTATAACTCCAAAATTAGAACTATTGCAGTTCATCCTATGCCTATTCGTTGGTACGGCTCTGGCGATCCGACAGATCCGATCTATTTGCACTTCTCTCGCATTGTGAACTTCACTTTGCATGCAATGGCATTTGCTGCCATTAATAGCGGTTTGTGGCTATTTCAGGAGATCCGTCATCCCTGGACTCATTTGAATTTATTTAGTGAGATTTGGCTAATTGGACTGTTGGGGCACCTTGCATTTGTCATTGCGCGCCGACCAAAAAGTATCAATGACCCAGTCCCTACAGACGATTGAGTCAGAAAACAAACCCTCTAGAATTTTTTATGACTCTTAATCCAGCTGAATTGAGAGAGCTCGAGCTTTGTATCGCTGAGCGTCTTTATATCCAAATAGCTAGTTGGCATCTCTACCTTGGTGATGCGCGGCTAGCAGGAACTCTTGCAATTGAATGCAATGCCAAACTTGATCAAGGTGCTGGAGTCGCAGCACGTCATGCCCTGGAATCAGTTCAGGTTTCTCTTGCCGGTGGAAGTACCCGCCTGCCTTTGGCTCGATTAATTCCCCCCAACCAACTTCTTGACCTAGAAGAGATTTTGGACCCCTACTGCCGATAAGGTTGTTTTTACTAAGAGATGCCCTGTGCTGATTATTGAGGTCACCAACGCTCGTGAGGTGATGCGAAAGCGCATTGGCCGGTTAGGCGATCGATTAATTGGGAAAGTTGTTGATGCAGAGGCTCAAGTTGAGAAAGCTTTAATTCAAGAGATGGAGACTGCTTTTCAGGAATTCGGAATCGAGGCTCGCATCCTTTCAGTCCAGGGCCCGCAGCTTTCCGATGAGCGGCATTTGGAGATGCCTCTTCAAGTTAGAGAGAAACGAGATGTGCATCTCAAGGAGTAATCTTACGGTGGAGAATAGTGATGATTTGTGTAACTTCTTTTATCCCTAGCATGTTGCTAATTAGTCCAAAGACTCCAAGGCTGGCTAGAGAGCAAATTCCCACTTCTATTAGAAGCCCCGGGAAGTTCTGGGGCCAAATAATTACTTCCTTAAGTACTAATGTAACTAATCCTGATGTCAATCCTGCAGAGAGGAGTTTGCATAAATCCTGAAGCCATTGTCTTAGAGGTAAACCTCCCAGATTCATGCTTAATATGAAAAGAAGCGCAATGCACGACAGCAAGTTAATTAGAGCAGTAGCAAGGACTAGGCCTGGGGCTCCAAAATTGAAAGGAATTTGATGCCCCCAAGGGGTGGGCCCGCCAACTAAAAACCAATCAAAAATTATATTTAGACCAATTCCTGCAGTTGATAGGCGGAAAGGTGTAGTCCCATCACCTATTGCATAGAAAACTCTGACTAAAACGTCCCTGCCTAGATAGGCAGGCATACCCACTCCATATGCAATTAGTATTCCTGAAACAAGGCTTACAGCCTTGTTGTCAAAGGCACCTCTTTCGTAGATCAGAGCAACTATTGGAGTGCCTAGAACAATGAATAATGAACCTAAGGCGATCATGCTTGCTGATGAAAGCATTAAACCTTGCCGAACCCTTGCGATTAATGCAGGCTTATCTTTATGGCTTGTTAGTTTGGCAAATGTTGGCAGTAGAGGAACCAACAATGCATTTGAGATCAAACCTAACGGCGCTTGAACCAATAGGCTTGCGTAGCTAAGTCCAGCTGCAGCGCCTACTATTTCTGATGCGAAAAATAAGTCAGTACAAACATTAATTTGAAGCATCCCTGAAGAGAGAGTTGCTGGACCAATTACTTTCCAAACTTCCTTAACTCCTGGGTGCCCCCAATCCCAAACCAGACTCATTCTGGCCAGGCCTTTTCTAATTAATGATGGGATTTGAATCAGCCACTGAAGCAGACTTCCTATCAATGTTGAAAGCGCCAAAATGATGCCACCTCTTAGTGCAAGTTCTGACGTGCCTATCCCTGGACCAAATTGGAGCCAAAAGATCCCTATCCCAGAAATAATTGCCAAGCTAGACATGATGGGAGAAACCGCTGGAATCCAAAACTCATCAGTTGCAGTTAGGGAGCCAAAACCAAGGCCTATAAATCCTGCTAGCAAGGCCATTGGCGCCATTAACTGCAGTTGAAGTACGGCAATTCGTTGGATTTCGGGGCTTAATCCAGGCCCAACAATATTGATAAGAGGTTTTGCTCCTATCACCATAAGTAGTGTTATTAGAAGTAGTGCTGCGCCAACCATGGTGTTTAGAGCAGCAAGAATATGTGCACCTTCTTGTTTGGGTCTGCGACTGAGGACACTAACCATTGCGCTGTGAAATGGACCGTTAATGCCTCCTAAAAGGATTAATAGGAATCCAGGCAATATGTAGGCATAGTTGTACGCGTCATAGGCTGCCCCTACTCCAAATGCGCCAGCAATTACAAGCTGCCTTGCCATCCCTCCTGCTTTGCTAAGCAAGGTCCCAAAGGTGACAATTAGGGCAATTCTCTTTAGAGATTTCGCCATGCGCCCGTAAAGGATAATTTCATTAATTAGTTGGCATGTTTATGCCTTTTTAGAGGCGATCATGACCAAAGTGATTTAGTCATGATGTTAGGGAAGTCCATTCTCACTTTCCCTTCTTTAGAGGAGGGGTTCTTGTTGAGGAGGTATAAGCGTTTTTTGGCAGATGTGGAGTTGTCAAGCGGTGAGGTTGTTACTGCTCATTGTGCAAATACTGGACCCATGAAAGGAGTTCTTCATCCAGGGGGGAGGGTAAGAATTCGCCATGCACCGTCGCCTAAAAGAAAATTGTCTTGGTCTTGGGAGCAAGCGGAGGTACCTCTATTAGATGGAACTTTGGGTTGGGTAGGAATCAATACGGCTTTACCTAATACTCTTCTGCAACTAACTATTCAGGAAGGCCTAATAAAGGATCACCTTGGCCCCGTTTTCGATATTCGTAGAGAAGTCCCATATGGAAAGAATCTTCGTAGCCGTATTGACTTGTTATTAAGTCCAAGTTCAGAAGCTAATGATCCAAGGCTGATCTATTTAGAAGTAAAAAACACTACTTGGATGGAAGGCGCTCTAGCTCTTTTCCCTGACACTGTTACTGAACGAGGACGGAAACACTTAATAGAGCTTATGGGAGTTCTCCCGAATGCAAGAGCTGTTTTAGTCCCTTGTCTTAGTAGATCTGATGCGAAGGCTTTTGCCCCTGGAGACGAAGCGGATGCACGTTATGGCGTGTTATTTAGGGAGGCCTTGGAGAAAGGGGTGGAAGTCATCCCATGTTGCTTTGGTTTCCATCGCAATCGCATTACGTGGGAAGGGACTAGACCAGTTGAAAGACATCAAAAATGCTCTGACAAAAGTTGACTAACTTAAAGATTTAATTATCAGTGACAAGTTTGGTATCAATGACGACTGGATCGATTTTGTTTTTCAATCATTTTCTATAACCGAGAACTGGATTCATTAGTCCAGATCATTTAGCAGTTCTGCTTTACCTATGACAGTTGCTTTGCATTCGCCTTCAAGGCGGCGCAATACTCCTCTCCAGGAGGCCAGTCTCCTGGATGGGCCAATGCTCCTCCTTAGAAGTATCCGAGGTTTCAGCTCTCATCGTTCTTTGATGTGGCTGGCCTGTGTGCCTATTGCCTTATTCGGCCTTGGCCTGTTCAACCTGTCGGCACATGCTGCCGAGATTCCTGAGTTGAGTGCGGCTTTCCTTGCTAACAACCTCTGGCTTCTCGTGGCCACGATCCTTGTGATCTTCATGAATGCGGGTTTCGCAATGGTTGAGGCAGGGATGTGTCGCCAAAAAAATGCAGTAAATATTCTTGCGAAGAACCTCTTTGTGTTTGCTCTTGCAGTAACTGCTTATTGGTTTGTTGGTTACTCCATAATGTATGGGGATCCTGTTTCTGCAGGTTGGCTTTATTTCAGCGGGCTTTTCTTTGACCCCTCCGTTTCTCCTGAGCTAATAGCTGATAACGGATTAGTCCCAACAGTTGACTTCTTATTCCAAGCTGCTTTTGCTGGCACTGCCGCGACAATTGTTTCTGGTTTAGTAGCCGAACGAGTGAAGTTTGGAGAGTTTGTTGTCTTTTCACTTGTACTTACAGCCTTTATCTATCCAGTGGCTGGTAGCTGGCAGTGGAATGGTGGTTGGCTTAGCGAGCTTGGCTTTATTGACTTTGCTGGCTCATCGATTGTTCACTCTGTTGGTGCTTGGGCAGGCTTAGTAGGCGCAATGCTTTTAGGTCCTCGCATTGGGAAGTTCGTAAATGGAAAGGCTCAGGCCATGCCAGGACACAACATGGCCATTGCAACTCTTGGTGCTTTGGTGCTTTGGATTGGCTGGTATGGATTCAATCCAGGTTCACAGCTCGCAATGGATGAATGGGTCCCATATGTCGCAGTTACCACAACCCTTGCAGCCGCAGGCGGAGCAATTGGTGCAACTGTGATTTCAACTCTCACTTCAGGGAAGCCTGACTTGACGATGATCATCAATGGAATCTTGGCAGGCCTAGTTAGCGTTACTGCTGGCTGTGGAAACCTCACCATGGCAGGTGCATGGTTGGCAGGATTGGTTGGTGGCGTAATAGTTGTCTTCTCAGTTTCTGCTCTTGATTCCCTAGGCATTGATGATCCAGTTGGTGCTTTCTCAGTCCACGGGGTATGTGGAATTTGGGGCACTTTGGTTGTAGGCCTTTGGGGCTTCGATATCCAAGGAGATGGTTCTGCGCTTGGCCTTTTTGTTGGCGGCGGATTTGATCAGCTCTGGTATCAGTTCGTAGGCTGCGCTGCCTATGGCATTTGGACATTTGTAACTTGCTGGATCGCTTGGAAGGTAATTGGTTCCTTCTTTGGAGGAATTCGTGTTTCTGAGGATGAAGAGATAGCAGGTTTAGATATTGGCGAGCATGGGATGGAGGCTTATCCAGACTTTGCTTCTGCTGGGAATTGATAGATCTCCTTAAGGATCTTGTTATTAAGCCTGGCCTTAGAGCCAGGCTTTTTTTTTACTTTTTTTGCTTCTTACTAATAGAGTCTGTTTATCGGTGAACCTTTGAAGAGATGGATACCCAAGCTTTCAAGCGCTCTTTGCACCATTCTGAGCGTTATAACAGGAGGGGATTTGGTTCTCCTGCTCAGCGAGCTCAGGCACTCGAGAAGGCTTATCAGAGCAGCTTGATTGCTTCTATTAGGGATAACGGCTATTTACTAGAACATGGCAGGCTGAGAGTCAGGTTGGCAGAAGCTTTTGGTTTTTGTTGGGGAGTTGAGCGTGCTGTTGCAATGGCTTATGAAACAAGGAGGCATTATCCAAATGAGAGCATTTGGATAACTAATGAGATCATTCACAACCCCTCGGTTAATGATCACTTGCGCAATATGAATGTTCGCTTTATCTCAGCAGACAATGGAGTAAAGGATTTCTCTTGTGTTGGGGAAGGGGACGTTGTAATTCTTCCAGCCTTTGGGGCAACAGTTCAAGAAATGCAGCTTCTTCATGAGAGAGGCTGCCATATTATCGACACCACTTGTCCTTGGGTGTCTAAGGTATGGCACACAGTTGAGAAACATAAGAAGCACACCTTTACTTCAATCATTCATGGCAAGGTCAAACATGAGGAAACACTTGCTACAAGTTCATTTGCAGGTACCTATTTAGTAGTTCTTGACTTAGAAGAGGCTGAATATGTAGCTAATTACATCCTTGGCAAAGGTAATAGAGAAGAATTCCTCATGAGATTTTCTAAGGCCTCTTCTTCAGGCTTTGACCCAGACCTAGACCTTCAGCGTGTTGGAGTGGCTAACCAGACAACAATGTTGAAGAGTGAAACTGAGGAGATAGGTCGTTTGTTTGAACGCACAATGCTCACAAAATACGGTCCAATAGATTTAAATCAGCATTTTCTTGCTTTTAATACTATTTGTGATGCAACCGAAGAAAGACAAGATGCAATGTTTTCTTTGGTCGATGAACCCCTTGACATGCTTGTGGTGATAGGTGGATTTAACTCTTCTAACACCACTCATCTGCAGGAGATTGCAATAAGCAGAGGTATTCGTTCTTTTCATATAGATGCTCCTGAAAGGATTGAAGATGCAAGTAATAGGATTACTCATAAGCCTCTTGGAGAAGACTTGAAAAATGAAGAGAACTTTTTGCCTAATGGTCCAGTTAATGTTGGGATAACATCTGGGGCTTCAACCCCAGATCGTGTTGTTGAACATGTAATCCAGAAGTTGATTAAACTCAGTGAGCAGAAAGGATTAACTAACTAATTAAATTATTGATTATTCTGGGTTCTAGGGATACTCGACTGGGTAAAGATCAGAAGGATTTAATGGACCTAAGTAATTTTTGAGCAATAGAAAACCTTAAGAAATCTGAGTATGAAATTGCGCTTAAGAACTCAAGTGGCTTTACTCCTTTAATAGGCTTGCCTTCTGATAAACAACTAAGATGACTTTGATAAAACTTAGTGACGATGACTGACGCTGAAACTACCAATCCTCAAGAGCCGCAACTGAGCACATCTCCTCAGCTCAGCGCCTCAAAGGCACCTCAGAAGGTTGAGGTGATTGTTGAGAGCCCAACTTCTCAGGGCGAAGTCAATATCACTGCAGAGCTCGCCATCTTTGCTTTACGTGTAGTTTTTAGCGTGATGATGGTGCATCATGGCCTTGAGAAATTTCAAGATCCAGAGGGCTTTTCAGAGTTTGTGGTAGGCAAATATTTTGGATTTTTACCTGGCGACCCATTGTTATGGACTTATGCAGCAGCAGCAACACAAATACTATGCCCAATTGGTCTTGCCCTTGGCGTATTTGCAAGACTCTCTTCGCTTGGTCTTTTGTCGACAATGGTATTCGCAGTTTATTTTCATATGCTTGATACAGGATTGGAAGGCTTCCCTTTCGCCGTAGTTGAGAACCATAATTATGCCTTTGAATTATCAGCTATTTATGCATTGATATCTTTCTATTTCCTTTGTGCAGGCCCTGGCAGACTTTCTGCATTTAGAAAGACAAATAGGATCACTTATTATCCTAAGAATGAGGAGTGAGCTCTGAAAGAAGTTTTTTAAATAGATCGCATTAATATGAAAATATTAATGATAACCCTGAGATCTTTCTCTTAATAGCTATCTTTAATTGTTAGAAATGATGATTGTTGGAAGCCTGAACCTTGAAGATATTGATTGAAATGACCTGCACTAAATAAATTAGTTGATAATATTTTAATGTAAGAAATGTCGCTGGCCAGTGAATAGCATTGCAATGCCTAATTCATTACAGGCTTTGATTGAATCTTCATCCCTAATGCTTCCGCCTGGCTGGATAATTGACTTGATTCCATGTTCTGCAGCAAGCCGAACTGTGTCATCAAAGGGGAAGAATCCATCACTAGCTAATACAGCTCCCTTAGCTCTTGATTCTGCTGCTGCAAGGGCCAATTTTGCTGACCCAATGCGATTCATTTGTCCTGCGCCAATGCCAAGACTTTGTCCTGAAGAAGCTACAACTATTGCATTAGAACGTACGTGTCGAACCAATTTCCATGCAAAAGTTAGATCATCCATCTCTTTCGCAGATGGAGCTCTTGTTGTCACTAAATTCCAACTGTTTGGATTAATAGATTGATCATCTTGTTGTTGAACTAGAAATCCTCCAAGGATGCTCCTTACATTTTCTCTCCCTTCTTCATTTATTGCTGTCTTTGGAAGGGCTAACAAACGCAAATTTGCTTTTTTGGAGAGCACTTCTTTGGCTTCTTGATCAAAGTCTGGAGCAACTATGCACTCAAGGAAAAGACTTTTTAGCTGTATTGCTGTGTCTGCATCTACATTGGAATTTAGAGCAACTATTCCCCCGAAAGCACTAACTCGATCAGCATCTAGTGCCTGAATTAGTGCTTTAGACAAGGAGCTACTTGTAGAAACACCGCAAGGGTTTGTGTGCTTGATAACTACAGCTGCAGGCTCAGAGTTGTTTGCATATCCAAACTCATAGATCGTTGACAGTGCTGCCTCGAGGTCTAAAAGGTTATTTGTGCTTAATTCCTTGCCTTGCAACTGAGTCGCACCTCCCCAGCCTTTCCCTTTATGGCTGAACCAGGAGGCTTGTTGATGTGGATTCTCTCCATAACGCAGGCTTTGTTGCTTGGGTATGACCTGTAGCCAAGGTGAGGTTGAACATCCCAATTGTGAACCCATCCAATGACTGATTGCTATGTCATAGGAAGCTGTGTGCTCAAAAGCTTCTAGTGCCAGGTCTTTGCGCATTTGATCAGATATCCCAGCAAAACCTTCAGTATTCAAAACCTCTAAGAATGACCCGTATTGATTTGGGCTTGTAAGGATCGTCACATCAGCATGGTTTTTGGCAGCTGCTCTTACCATTGCTGGACCACCTATATCAATGTTCTCTATAGCTTCGTCCCAGCTCACATTGGGATTTTTAATTGTTTCTCGGAATGGATAAAGGTTAACAACCACTAAATCTATTGTTGGAATATTTTGTTTTTTCAGATCGTTTTGATGAGTTGGGTCGTCTCGTTTGGCGAGAATCCCTCCATGAACTCGTGGGTGGAGGGTCTTGACCCTTCCTCCAAGGATTTCAGGAGATGCCGTGAAATCAGCAACACGGGTTACGGGGATATTTGCTCCTTGGAGCAGCTTGGCCGTGCCTCCACTAGATATGAGTTGGAATCCATGGGATTCAACAAGGGTTTTAGCTAAAGGAAGCAAACCCGTTTTATCGGAAACGCTTAACAAGGCTGTTGGAGCCATTACAAAAATGTTTGAGAATCATTCCGTGGGCCAACCTAAGCAGGTCAGCTTGATCTTGCTGAAATGAATGATGATGTGATTTGTTTAGGTGCTTCCGGCGCTAATCACCGACTTGTATTGCTACATGGATGGGGAGCTGATGCTGAAGATCTGCTTCCCCTTGGTCGAGAATTGAGTGAATGCAATGGAAAGCCACTACTTGAGGTAGTGGCGCTTAGAGCGCCTCAGTTGCACCCAGAGGGCTTTGGTAGGCAATGGTATGGGCTTTACCCTGCTAATTGGCCAGAAGTCCCTGGGGCCATACGCGACCTCCAGGCGCGCATCCAGGCTATTAATAATGGATCATCTATACCTTTGCGTCGAACTGTAGCTTTAGGCTTTTCTCAGGGTGGAGCCATGGCAATCGATAGTTGTTGTGGTCTACCTTTGGCAGGAGTTATTGGCTGTAGTGCTTACCCGCATCCAGGTTGGATTCCCCCTCAAAAGAGGCCTCCAGTGCTCTTGTTTCATGGCCAGCAAGATGATGTAGTGCCTTATGCAGCTTCTGAGCAATTGATTAGGTCTTTAAGAACATATGAAGGCAAAGAAGAGCTTGTGAATTTCGAAGGAGGCCATGAGATACCCCAAGTAATTATCCCCAGGATTCGTTTAGCTCTTCAAAACTGGTTGCAGTTTTAGATGTAAGGACAATTGACTTCAGACAAAGGCATATTCGTATTCTTCAATTTCCTCCCAGTCATCTGCAGTCAGTTCAAGGCCTTGGAACATGTTGTCTTCACCTACGGCATCAACAATTGTTCTTAAGGAAGGGAATAGGAAATGATTCTCCTCCGCATATTGGGCGCTGAAAAGACCTTTTTCTCCCCAGAAAAATCTATCTGTTGTGTGTTCATTGCGGCGAACATTAAGAATCGCGGGTGAACGCAGTCCAGCCTCCGCAATGTATCGCCGGGCTGCAGTGACAGGTTTGTGTTCTCCAGTCTCTAAGTGGAAAGTGGCGACATGAGCCAAAACTCTTTGGCCTGCTAGGCGTCTGCGGCTGATACGTTTGCGCTTCTTAGACATGGAGGGAACTCCTTGAGGAGTGAGATGGGGGAACAAGGGAGAAGGCTTATGGCCTTCTTTTTGAACACTCTCGTGCTAACGCGCGAGTTTGAAGACGCCCACAGGCCATCGAGCAGTGAGGAGCAGTTGTCAGAAGGGTAGACACGAAAAACTGTCAGGCTCAAAGTCAACTAAGAGGGCACAAAGCAGGGGACTCATCTACCTCTGCTGTAACTTTGGTAGCACTTTTTGTGCAACCCCACCAAGTCGACTTTTTGAACCCCTCACTGAGGAGCGTCGTACTGGTCGATAAAAAACATCTTAATACTTTTTTCTGAATTTTCAAGTTTCTCGCCTTGCCCATTTCTCGATAACCATCTGACATTCAATACCTATGCAGTTGTCAGATCGGTTCTTAAATCTTGTACAACAGCAGCTAATCACCTTTGAGGCTGAAGCTGATTCAGTGCATTTGGTTGTTTACGTTGCTAATTCCAAAGATGGCTGCCCACCAACTTTGGAAGCTATCGGTGAATGGCCAAATATGGGTAATGCTTTGCCGCCAGTTGAAACAGATCAGGAATTAAGGACTCCTTCTCCTTATAGACGTTGGTATCCACTCCAAGATGGTTCAATTCTGCTCGGGGTACTGCGGGCTGAACTCCTTAAATCAGAGCAAGCTTGGCCTCAACTTTTGGATCAAAGGCTTCAAGCAACTGCTTCGGCGCTTGGGCAATGCCTTGGTTTAGAACTAGATCAAAATAGGCTTCTAGATGAGTTAAAGGATCAACGAGAGCAGATAAGTCTGATGGTGCATCAGCTACGCAACCCATTGACCGCACTTCGTACTTATGCACAGCTGCTTCTAAGACGTCTGGGCCCTGAGAGCAAAGATCTGACGCTTGTTGAAGGACTCTTGACCGAACAGGATCAATTAAACAGATACATATCTGCTCTAGATCAGTTAAGTAAACCGAAGTTGGCAATAGATAAAGGGAACTCAATACCATTGTTGCTGCCCCCGGTTTTGCCTAGGAGTGTCACTATCAATTTGCAGTCCTTGTTGGAGCCCCTTATAGAGAGAGCTTCTGCGACTGCAAAACTTCAAGGTCGCCAATGGATAGGTCCATTGCAATGGCCTGCATGGACTGTTCAGCCAATATCTGATGAAGATGGGGCTATTGCTGAAATAGTTGCCAATTTGTTGGAAAATGCATTTCGATATAGCTCAACTGATTGCTCGATAGGCTTGCACATAAGGGGAGAAAGTATATGTGTGTGGGATGGAGGTGCAGCGATAGTTGAGTCTGAAAGGGAAAGAATATTTCAAAAAGGATTCAGAGGTGGTAATAGTATTGAACTACCTGGCACTGGCTTGGGGTTGACGTTTGGGCGTCAATTGGCTGAACAATTAGGAGGCACATTAGGCCTTGTCACCCCTCCTAGAAGGTTTGATTCAGCTTTGCCAGATCAAGGGAATGCTTTTGTACTTTCCCTCCCTACAAAAGCATCGCAAGAAGAAAATAAATGAATGTCTCAACTATTACTAAGGTTGCCCCATATGAATCTCCACTATGGCCTCCAAGACGCAGGCCTAGTAAATGTGGAACCAGCAATGTAGGTATCAAACCTATAACTATTCCAGCTATTAACTTGACTTGAATATTGGCTCCAATTGGTGTAGTTAGCACACTAATAATGAGTATTAGAAAGGCTATTAAGGCTGGCTTAGTTTCATGTAAACCCTGCCAACTTTTTTTATGAAATGAGCTGGTCTCATTTTGATGCAGGTATTTGAAGTTTGCTATTGCCCAAAGAGGCGCACATCTCCCCCAAAAGGCTGCTATAGGTAACGCAAGAGGAGAAAAGCTTTCAAGTTTGGTCAGGCTTGCAATTTGAAGCAGCACAAGAATCATTATTGTTTTGACGCCATTTGCTCCAACCCTGCTGTCATGCATTGCTTCTAGGCACTTTGTTTGACCAGCAGCTAAACCATCCGCAGTGTCCATCAGACCATCTATATGTATCCCTCCAGTAATCCAAGCGCCAAAGGAAATTACAACTAGCGCTAATGATTCTTTTGACCACCCTTTGTGAGCAAGGAATAGCCAAATAAGTGCTTGAAGGCTTCCAATAACTAATCCAATAATGGGAGCGAATCGAGCAATTCGATTAAACGTGGGTTTTGGCCATGGCCAGCTCGGTAGAATTGAATAAAAGATCCAAGCCCCAGCAAGGTCTCTGAGCCACTTGGGGGTAGTCAGGATCAATTTCCTTCGGACTCAGGTGTAGACCAACGTAGGTTGATGTTGGATAAAAGCCTTATTAGGGCTTGGGCATATTTGCAGTTTTACCAGTGTTTAGCTTTCAGATTCAAGCCAATTGCCCCAACACACTTGCGAGATCCGGCCGTTTTAGTACTCCGCATGGTTGTGTTATTACACCAAGGTTTATGCCTGTAGGCACTCTTGGGACGGTGAAAGGAGTGACTGCGAATCAGTTAGCTCAAACCGGCGCTCAGATGATTTTGTCAAACACTTATCACCTGCATCTACAGCCAGGAGAAAGGATTATTGCTGATGCTGGGGGACTTCATAACTTCATGAATTGGAATGGACCAATCCTTACAGACTCTGGCGGTTATCAGGTCTTCAGCTTGGCGGAAAAAAAGAATATTTCTGATGAAGGCGTAACTTTTAGGAATCCACGTGATGGAACGAACCTTCAATTGACTCCGGAAAAAGCTGTCGAAATTCAGATGGCTTTGGCATCTGACGTGGCTATGGCTTTTGATCAGTGCCCTCCTTTCCCCTCAACTGAAAATGATGTAGAGGATGCATGCAGAAGAACTCATCTTTGGTTGGAGAGATGTGTGGAGGTGCATGCAAAACCTGATCAGGCTCTTTTTGGCATTGTTCAGGGCGGGTGCTTCCCTCACCTTCGAAAACAGAGTGCAAGAGTTGTTTCTAGTTTCAATTTGCCTGGGATAGCTATAGGCGGAGTAAGTGTTGGAGAACCAACTGAAGAGATGCATAAGACCGTTCGAGAGATCACTCCTCTCCTGGCAAAAAATTGCCCTAGATATTTGATGGGTATTGGAACTCTCAGAGAAATGTCTATTGCTGTTGCTAATGGGATCGATCTATTTGATTGTGTGCTTCCTACTCGTCTAGGTCGTCATGGCACTGCCATGGTTCGTGACGAAAGATGGAATTTGAGGAATGCTCGTTTTCGTGAAGACCATCAACCTCTCGATAAGACTTGTGGATGTGAAGCTTGTCGATGTCATACCAGAGCTTATTTACACCACTTAATTCGCAGTGAAGAACTGCTAGGACTGACTCTTTTGAGCGTGCACAACCTCCAAAATTTGATTCGATTTACCACTGCTATGGGCCAGGCAATCGAGGAAGGTTGTTTTTCAGAGGATTTCGCTCCTTGGAATACCGACTCACCAGCACATCACACGTGGTACCGTCATTGAAACGTCCATTAAATTCTTAGGGATGGCAGCCTTGACACTCGACTTGTTGGCCCAACTGCCTGAGGCTTACAGAGCCTTTGCGCCGACTGTGGACGTGCTTCCACTGATTCCAATCTTCTTTTTCCTGCTTGTTTTCGTTTGGCAGGCAGCAGTTGGCTTTCGTTGAACCTTCTTACTGAAGAGTACTCATAGCGATCTGAGTACCGCTAGTACGAACAAAGGCAACGAAAGCATTCTTCTCCATCGGCTGGGCTCAATGACGAGCCGATAGAGCCATTCAATTGCCATCTTTCTCATCCATTTTGGGGCTCGGTTTTTTTCTTGTGCCCATATATCGAAGCTTCCGCCAATGCCTATCCATAGGCCTGGACAGTTTTTGTGAGTTTTCATAATCCAAGTCTCTTGAAGCGGTACCCCTAGAGCAACTAGAACTAAGTCAGGCTTTAATTTCTTTAGCTTGCTCTCTATTCTCTTCCAATTATCTTGAGTCTGATATCCATGAGCTGAAAATTCCAGTATGAGATTTGGCATCTCTTGAAGAAAATTCTTTTGAACTTTTTTGATTACTTTGGGGAGGCTCCCAACAAGCGCAACTCTCCATTGGTTTATCTCTGCAATTGCAACTAATTCTTTGGCTATTTCTATCCCAGACGTTCGTTCAAGGGAAATCCCCTGTTGACGTAATGCCCAAATAACACCAAGCCCATCGGGGACTATTAGTTCTGCCCTAGTGATTGCATCTTTAAGCTCTTGATCTTTCGTTGCCTTCATAACCATTTCGGCATTTAGGGTCACGATTTGCCCGCCTCCATTTGCATGAAGCTCAAGGGCCTTGCAAGACATATCTGGGTAGATATCTACTGGTATCCCAAGAATATTTTTTCTGAATAATTTGAGATTTTTATTGTTAGTGGATTTCATCCACTTTTGCTGGGTAGAGGTGGAAAGTTTTATTAACCTCTAATTTAATCAATGTTGATCTATTAGATGATGAATAACTTTACTCGTGAAATATTCGCTTAAAGATCGATTTAGTGAAATCATTTATACTCTGAATTCATAAAAGTTCTTTTTCTTTAGACTTAAATTGCTTCAGCTAGAGATAGTCCGCTTCCTGGGTGTTCTACAGCGTGTTCAATAAGGTCGGCTAACCGCAACGCTCTCGAGGCCTGTTGCCCGTCTACTGCTGGGGTTTCGCGACCTCTAACACATTGAAGAAAGTGTTCGAGCTCAGCATAAAGTGGTTCAATTGATGTTGTACTTACTTCTTCTATAAAGCCATCATTTCGATATAACAATTCTCCATGATCTGCTGAATACCATTCATGAGCACGTCGATGAATGTGAAGGGTATGGTTTAGGAAATCTGTTTCGACAAGACTTCCACGGCAATGTGCACTGAGACTGCGTATTTTTCTATGACTCATCTTGCTGGCAGTCAGACTCGCGACTACGCCATTTGCGAAACCAAGAGTGGCATTTACATAATCGATAGGGCCTTCTGCACTTCGACCTCCTACAGCAGCAAGTCGTACGACTGGAGCACTTGCTAGCTCAAGAACTAAATCAAGATCATGAATCATTAAATCAAGCACTACTGAAACATCATTTGCCCTCTCTGCATGAGGGCTATGCCGCCTTGCTTCTAATACAACTACTTCTTCATTTGCTACAACTTTGATTAATTCTCTGAAGGCAGGATTGAATCTTTCAATATGCCCAACCTGTAAAAGTCGGTTGGTTTTATTGGAGGCATTAATTAATGCAGATGCCTCATCTTGACTAGCTGCTATTGGCTTTTCAATTAACACATGTTGGCCTGCTTCAAGACATGCCATGCCTACCTTGTGATGAAGAAGAGTTGGTACAGCGATACAAACTGCCTCAACTTCATTAAGCAAGCTTTGGTAGTCGGGGAACCATTGGCAGTCAAACTGTTCAGTAGCTAAGCGGCCTCGCTCTGGGTCGGGGTCAGCGACACCTATGAGCTCGGCATCCTTTAGCAAGCTAAGAACTCGGGCGTGATGCCAGCCCATGTTGCCTATACCTATTACCCCAACCTTCACTGGAACCATTGGGGAGGTCATTAGCGGAGTATTTGGGATAGAGGCTGATTGATTATCGACTATTAATTCACATCATGTTGAATTTTTGCTCAAGTTCAATCGCACGCGCTCGATGCGAGGTCCCTTCATGTTGATTATTTCAAAGGTTATGCCTTGGTGCGTAAGGGATTCGCCTGGAGAAGGAACGTGTTGGAGTTTTTCGAGCAGAAAGCCTGCAAGTGTGTGATGGTCATTAGCCTCTGGAAGCTCTAGATCTAGTTGACGGTTGAGTTCAATGATTTCAAGATCTCCAGCTACAAGCCACTTTCCAGGCTCCCCTTCGATAGGTTCTAGATCAGGTTCAGCATTGTCGACCTGGATTTCATCGCCGACGATTTCGCCAGTCAAATCAGCTGCTGTAACTAATCCTTCAGTCCCTCCATGCTCATCCACTACTAGCAGAAGGGGTTGACCACTTCGAATTAGTGGTAATAGTTCAGACAAGGTAGAGGTTTCAAGAACCATTGGGGCGGTTTGTAGGAATGGCTCAAGGGGTGTGTCAGCTCGCATAGAGCCCCTTGAAATTGGTTCAGCAAGTTGTCTCATGTCCAGCAAGCCACGGACGTCGTCAAGCGACTCTCCTATAACCAAGAAACGGGCATGTCGAGTGCGATGAACCTCTTTCATTAATTCTGCGAATTTCACATCAACTGGAAGTGTCACCATCCCAGAACGAGGAACCATTACTTCACGAACTTGTGTGTCTCGCAGTGCGAACACTCCCTCAAGGATATTTCTTTCATCAGGGCGAAGCCCAGTTACTCCACCTGTTTCAATAAGAGTTTCTAACTCCTCTGCAGACAAAGCAGGAACGAGGGAATCCCAATGTGTATTTAATCTGAGCAGCCTAAAAAGAATTGATGCAATGGCCTCAAGCGCTGACAAAAGTGGTGTCAGGGTTCTCATGACTGCTTCAAGTAGTGGAGCGAGTCGAAGAGCTGCTGCTTCTGGTCGATTAAGTACTACAGCTTTAGGAAGTAAACCTGCAAGTAGAGTTGCAACAAGAACAATTATTAGGAATAGTCCTGTATCCCATACCCTGCTAGCAATCTCGTAGTTGGACCACCATCTATGTCCTATCCCTCGGCCAATCCAACCGATCGCGATTAGCGCAAGGGTTGTTCCTAATTGTGAAACCATTAATGCTCTTCGTAAACGACGTTGAAGTCGGTTTATTGCTTGAGCACCTTGCTGTCCTTCTTCCACCAACCTCTGCACGCGGCTTGGGCGGAGTCTTAAAAGCGACACCTCCCCAGCTGCAAAGAAAGCAGGGAGGGCAACAAGTATGCCAAGAATGAATAGCCGCATTAATGGATTCGAATGGGGGTCGCGAGGATCGAACTCGCCTTAGCCAAATTATGAGTTTGGTGCATTCACCAGATTGCTAGACCCCCTTCTAATGGATCTCTCAAAGACCTTTGAAAATGTTGAGGCCTTTGCAGGAATAATAAGGACAAACTATTTAAGCCGAAATAGGTAACGCATCAATGATTCAACATTCACTATGAATAGTCCTGCTGCCATTGCGGAAGCCTCAAAGGCCCAGCTTCTAAATCTGCTTGCAAGAAAGGCTTACCGGCATGGTGAGTTCACACTTGCATCTGGGAGGAAGAGTAATCACTACGTAAATTGCAAGCCTGTGACTTTGAGCGGGGAGGGCCTTGCCTTGGTAAGCATGTCATTACTGGAACATGTTGAGGTAGATGCATTGGCAGTAGCTGGACTCACTTTGGGTGCTGATCCATTGGTTAGTGGGGTTGCTATGGCAGCTGCTCAAGTCAATCGTCCTTTAGATGCTCTCATTGTCCGAAAGCAGGCTAAGGGCTATGGCACTGGTGCATGGATTGAGGGTCCGCTGCCTCCAAATGGTTCTTTGGTAACAGTTCTAGAGGATGTTGTTACTACTGGAGGTTCATCTATCAAGGCAGTGCAAAAACTTCGTGAGGCTGGATATGTGGTTAATAGGGTGGTTGCAATAGTTGATCGCCAAGAAGGGGCAATTAACACAATGCAAAATTCAGGGCTGGAACTTATTAGTTTGTTCCTGCTTGAACAAATTATTGATTTTGCATACTCTATGAAATGAGGCGTTCAGAAGGGCTCTTTTGGGAGCAAGACTTTTCGGTCATAAGATTGAATGGAGAGGGAACTCGAACCTTTCTTAATGGTCAAACCACTGGTGATCTTTCCAGCGCAAAAGAAGGAGTTTTTTACAACAGTTGTTGGTTGACCGCAACTGGAAGATTGAAAGCTCTTTTGGAAATTAGATTTGACTCTAGTGGTGCAGATGTCCTGATTCTTTCAGGAGATAGCAATGAATTAGGAAATAGCTTTGAGAGGGTAATATTTCCAGCTGACAAAGTAACACTCAGGTCATTAAGAAATACCAGAAGAGTTCAATTTCTTTCTTCAAAACCAGATGAAAGATTTAAAGGCGTTTGTTGGCTTTCAATGAATGAAAGAATTCCTATAGAATTTGATTCTTTTAGTAAAGCAAAGCCTGAAGAATTTGAATATTGGAGATTGGAATATGGACTGCCTATTGGGCCTGGAGAATTGAAAGTTGACGCTAATCCCTTCGAGTTAGGCCTATCTGATCTAGTGAATTTAGAGAAAGGTTGTTATCTGGGACAAGAGACAATGGCAAAATTAGCCAGATCAGGAGGGGGCAAGCAGCAACTTAGATTTTGGCAGGCGGAAGGTAATGTTTCTGTAGGGCAAAGGCTGGTACTTGAAACAGTAAGTCAAACTGAGGCTAAGTCAGTAGGCTTTATAACTTCTGTGCTCAAGATTGCTAATAGAGATATTAGTGTGGGACTCGCATTAGTGCGACGTCATGCTTATCTAGAGGAGGATCTTATCCTGGTCGAAGATTCAAGAAAAGTTAAAATAACTACCCCATTTGGATTTATTCCTCCTCCTAATTGCTGACTTAAAGATTAGGAGGAATTCTTGGAACTGTCTTGCATCATTAGCCAGCTGGCTACTTCCCAAGTTGCTAGACAGTCGTCATTGTTGTATTCAAGTATCCATTTTAATGCATTTGAATTGCCTCGGTGTTCTTTCCCTGAACCTTTCCATTGGCGCCACCAAAGAAGCGCCGTTGCCCCATCTGTTCCTTCTTGACTCCACCGAAAATCCATCCATTTTGCGACTGTTTTTAATCCATAGTTGTTTAACGGTAATCGCCAATGTTTCCGGATTTTGGCATGCAAATCAATTAGTCGAGTTCGAAGGGAGCTTAATTCTTTTTCAGTGATGCCATGTTTCTTTGCTATTCGACAAAGTGATAACGCTTCGGTTTCGCCGTAGTGGAGTATTGGCCAATTAGGGTATTTAGCTAGTTTTGCTTTGATTCTTTTCCAGGCAAGCGCTTCACCGTTTTCATAAAGCATTAGCAATGGTTGGTAACTAGCGCCTTCTATATCCCAATTGCCATTGACTTCCCTTTTGAGTCGAACAAACCCGTGTAGAAAATCGTCTCGGGAGTCTGGATCTGATTCAATGTCATATATCAATATGCCAGGTGCGCTGGAAAGTTCAGGGAGAGCTGGGCTCTCATCGATCCTTTCAACTAATCCATAACATTGCACTCTCGCCTGAGAAATTAGCTGATGAGCAATGCCTTTATGTTGTTCCCCAAAATATTCAAGAGACCTGCCTAGTTCAATTGGATTGCTTGCAGCTAATTCATCAAGATGATTAATTCCTAAATCTTTAAGGAGTTGGCGTCTGCGAGCTCCAATACCACTGACTTCGCTTAAATCTCCCTTTGCAGCCGCCTCAGCATTGCAAAGCTTTCGCCAGCTGCATAGGGAACATTTTCGTCTATCTGAAGTAAGCCCTGGTGGCTTTTTGAGCTTTAAATCTGCATCTAGCTTCTCAATTGAATCAATTAATTGCTGTTGAAGACCTGATTTAAGTTTTATGCGATTAATTTCTAGGCCATTATTTGTTAGGGAAACCGCCAGGCCTTCTGAGACAGGAGTCGCTTGCAGTTGCTCTAATAACAATCCAGTTAGGGCAAGGGAAATGCGATGTTCTCTAGTAACTTTTCGTCCTTGGCGAGCAATTACTGGTACATAAGAGAAATTGCCCCAGATGC
>QCKL01000021.1 GCA_003215355.1 Prochlorococcus sp. AG-409-O23 | reverse complement strand
AGGTACTCCAAGTGTTCCATATCGCCTCCCAGGAAGCCAGTTAGAGCGTTGGGTTGATATTTACACTCGCCTAGGTGCTGAGCGGATTTTATTCCTTGGACAAGAAGTCAGTGATGGTGTCGCTAATAGCCTTGTAGCTCAGATGCTTTATTTGGATTCTGAAGATAGTAGTAAGCCAATTTATTTATACATAAATAGTCCAGGGGGTTCGGTTACAGCAGGTTTGGCCATTTACGACACAATGCAATACGTCAAAAGTGATGTAGTGACAATTTGTGTTGGGCTTGCTGCATCCATGGGTGCATTCCTTTTAGGGGCTGGGACTAAAGGGAAGAGATTGGCGTTGCCACATAGCAGGATCATGATCCATCAACCTTTGGGAGGTACTGCTCAGAGGCAAGCAAGTGACATTGAGATTGAAGCTCGAGAGATTCTGCGTATTAAAGAGATGCTTAATCATTCAATGTCTGATATGACTGGCCAGACATTTGAAAAAATCCAGAAAGACACTGATCGTGATTACTTCTTAAGTGCAGCAGAGGCTAAGGAATATGGCTTGATCGACCGAGTGATTGCTCACCCTAATGAAGCTTGATTAGAAATTGCAGTGAATTTGCCTTGGCGTAAGCTCTGGCCTGACAATGCATTGAAATGCAGTTCGAATGGCCAAGCTCTTTTATGACTCCGATGCCGATCTGAGCCTTCTAAACGGCAAGACAGTCGCAATTATCGGGTATGGATCTCAAGGACATGCTCATGCACTTAACCTCAAGGACAGCGGGGTAAATGTCGTCGTTGGCCTTTATGAAGGCAGTAGATCTGCCAATAAAGCATCTTCTGATGGATTGGAAGTCGTTAGCGTTTCGTCAGCAGCCGCTAAGGCTGATTGGATAATGGTTCTCTTGCCTGACGAGTTCCAAAAGGATGTTTATGCAAAAGAGATTGCTCCCCATCTAAACCCAGGGAAAGTTCTTAGCTTTGCGCATGGCTTTAACATCCGTTTTGGACTGATTCAGCCTCCTGACTTCGTTGATGTAGTGATGATTGCACCAAAGGGACCTGGGCATACAGTCCGCTGGGAATATCAGAATGGTCAAGGAGTTCCTGCACTTTTTGCAATTGAGCAAGATGCTTCTGGTCAAGCTCGCGATCTTGCGATGGCGTATGCAAAGGGTATAGGTGGAACTAGAGCGGGGATCCTTGAAACTAATTTCAAGGAGGAAACTGAGACGGATCTTTTTGGCGAACAGGCTGTTCTCTGCGGCGGTTTGTCTGAATTAGTAAAAGCAGGTTTTGAAACCCTCGTTGAAGCTGGATACCAACCGGAGTTGGCTTATTTCGAATGCCTTCATGAAGTAAAGCTGATTGTTGACTTGATGGTTAAGGGTGGACTAACTGCAATGAGAGATTCAATTTCGAATACTGCTGAGTATGGAGATTATGTGAGCGGCCCTAGGTTAATAACTTCAGAGACAAAAGCTGAAATGAGAAGAATTCTCTCTGATATTCAAGATGGAACTTTTGCAAAGAGCTTTGTAGCTGAATGTGAGGCTGGTAAACCAGAGATGAAGAGGATTCGTGATCGTGATGCAGCCCTGCCGATTGAACAAGTTGGTAAAGGCTTGAGGGCAATGTTCAGCTGGTTGAAAACAGACTGAATTATTCATTCTCACTGGTAATTGCAGCAGCTTCCCTTGACCTATTGGTTGGAGACCCCCGTTGGTGTCCTCATCCAGTAGAAATAATGGGCCGATTGATTCATCTTCTGCGTTCATGGATTGAATCTTGGGCAGGAGAAAACAGATTGGCTTTGAGGGTTGGTGGAATTATTATTACCTTGACCCTCACAATATGTAGTGGTGGTATTGGTTTTTTACTTGAACGATTTGCGCTTTCTGAATCATCACTGGGCAAGACTATTGGGACAATAATTCTTTTGATTGCTCTAACTAGTTGCATTGCTGCGCGCAGCTTGCGCGAAAGTGTGCAGGCTGTTTCGAAAGAAATTCCAAAGCAAAGAATACCTAGCGAGAAGGAGCTTGATCTTGCTCGTCAAAGGCTCGCTAATATTGTTGGACGTGAAGTTAGTAAGTTAGATAAAGCAAATATCCTTAGGGCGGCTGCTGAGTCAGCAAGCGAAAACTTTGTAGATGGAGTTTTTGGCCCTATCTTTTGGATGTTGGTAGGTGCATTTAGTTGGAATATATCTGATCAGTTACCAGGACCATTAGCTTTTGCTTGGATTTATAAAGCTACAAGCACTATCGATTCTATGATTGGTTACAGACATGGGAAATTAAGGTGGCTAGGGACTTTTGGAGCACGCTTAGATGATGTAATGACTTGGATTCCCTGTAGGTTAGTGTTCATAACATTACCCTTAATAAGCAAGCCAATAAATACAATACCCTCTCTAATGAAGAATGCATATGCAGATGGTTCTAAAGATGATTCTCCGAACTCTGGCATGTCTGAAGCAATATTTGCTTATTGTGCTGGAGTAAAGATGGGAGGGGTTAACTTATATAAAGGAGAACTTAAGCATAAATACATACTTTTTTCATCTGCACCAGAAGTGGATCACAAAGGAGTAGAGAATATTTTAAAGCTTGGATTAAAATTGCAGCTCTATTGGATTGCATCAATCGTAATTATTAGCGGAATATTACTAATGGACTTAATTCAATAGGCCCCCCGATCCATAGGGAACAAAAGCACCCCAAAAGTTCGTAGGATTATGGAAAAGTCAAGAAGGAATGAGCGACCTCTGGCATATGAAAGATCCAGTTCGACTCTTTTAGAATAACTTAGGTTATTGCGACCACTTACTTGCCATAAACCAGTCAAACCAGGACGTACAGAGGCAACTTCTTCCATAAAATCTCCGTATCTAGTGAGCTCTTTTTCTACAATGGGTCTTGGACCAACTACACTCATCTCACCCCGTAGAACATTAATGAATTGAGGCAATTCATCAAGACTTGACCTCCTAAGGAAGCTACCAATTGGTGTTATACGTGGGTCTTTGCGGAGTTTAAAGTTGCGTTCAAACTCAATTCTCATTGAAGGAGAGCTTGCAAGAACATTGGAGAGAACATCATCTGCATCTGAGCGCATTGTGCGGAACTTAATGCAACCAAACCGTCTGTAGTCCCTACCAACTCGTTCTTGGATATAAAAAATAGGGCCAGGAGAACCTGATTTAACTAACAGAGCAAGCAGGAGGAAGATGGGAAGTCCAGCAATTAACACAAGAAGGGAGAAAACAATATCTCCCGTTCGTTTAATTGTTCTCCCCCAACGACTTTGCTGAAGGATCAATGCATTAGCTGGGATTGGCGAGGGTGGAGCCAAAGGCACCTCATTAGTACTTTGGATTGAGCTCACATATAATGAGAGCAAAATTTAAGCCAGATTTCTTCTTAAATGTCAAAACCAATAGAATTCAGCAAATTCTACAAGCTTCTAAATGAAGTGAAGGAAGGTAACAAGGAAAAAGAGCAGGAACTAGAATGGATTCTCGCTGAGTACGAGCACGCTAAAGAAAGCGAGGGTGCTTTTGATGAGCTGGGTCAGATTTTTTGCCATATAGGTTTAATGAAGCTATATGATTATGCTGGCGTTGATGAGCTGAGCTTTATAGGTGGGTTGGATAAGTTGGTTTGGGATTACCTTAAAAGAAGGATGGGAGAGGGACTGCCAGAATACCTAGTAAGGAATATGAAGTCTCATGCAAACAGCCATCAATTAGTAGAAAAGATTTCTGAGAAATGGAAGACACCTGAAAGTGAAGTTAGTAAAAATGTTGATGGTCTTGCTAAATATGTAACGGAAGGAATAATAGAAGTCATTGAATAAAATTTTATTTTCTACTAAAGATTAACCAGGCTTTATTTGCTAGAATAAAACCTTGATAGGAGCAAGAAACAATGAAAATTTATATGGCTGGTGTTGGAGGTATGTTAGGTCAGGCATTTTGGAATGTATTTAACAGTAGACATCAATTAAAATGTTCAGATATTGATATTAACGAGGAATGGCTTACATATTGCGATTTCAGAGATTATTTATCTTATCGATCTGAAGTAGTTGAATTCTCACCTGACTTCCTATTTCATATAGGCGCTCTAACAGACTTAGAATTTTGCGAAGAGAATATTTTTGAATGTTATAGCAGCAATACTTTGGCAGTTGAAAATGCATGCCTAATTGCTAAGGAGCTTGACATTCCACTTTTATATGTCAGTACAGCAGGCATATTTGATGGCAGGCAGGATACTTACGATGATTACAGTAGGCCATCTCCTTTATGTCATTATGCAAGAAGCAAATACCAAGGCGAGATAATAGTTGATTCAATGTTGTCCAGATATTTTATATGTAGGGCTGGCTGGATGATGGGTGGCGGGCCTCAGAAGGATAAGAAGTTTGTTAATAAGATAATTTCTCAGATAAATAGTGGAGCAACTGAACTAAATATAGTTAATGATCGATTAGGCACACCAACATATACCTTAGACTTTGCGAGAAATTGTCAAGAGCTTTTAAATAGTAAGTTTTGGGGTACTTATAATATGGTATGTGGTGGCACTACCAGTAGATTAGAAGTGGTAGAGGAGATTTTAAGAGTACTAAATTTAAGTGACAGGATAAGTATTAATGAAGTCGAATCTAATTTCTTTAAGGAAGAATATTTTGCTCCTAGGCCAGCTTCAGAGAGATTGCTCAATCGTAAGCTTGAACTAAGAGGGCTGAATATTATGAGAGATTGGAAGGTTTGTTTATATGAATATTTGAATTCTGACTATTCACAGGCTGTTAAATACTAACTAGTTATCATTCATAGAACTCGTAGTTAATTACTTGTAAGCTTTAGAAGCTTTTCTATTAAGTAATAAGTGCTAGAAGCAAGGTTCCTTTTGGGAATAATATTCCCATTAAATACGTTCAGCTCTTCATAAGGCTTGAATAACATCTCTAAAGTTTTTCTATTCTTTTTATTTAGGCGAAGAAACTCATTGAATGCAGTTGAAATCTCTAAATCTGTATTGTCTTGAAGATTAAAGTAGAAGAGAAATTCAGGATCTACCCAATCACCAAGAAGAAGCTGAATCATTTTGCCTGTTTTTGGTAGGTTTGCTCCATCATTGAGTCTAGGCCTCTTGCAAAGCACTAGATGTTTAACTGGGATAGGTGATGATAACCAGCAAGAACACATATTTAGCAAAAACAGGCTTTTTGCTCCTACTACCCATAAATGTGATGCGCCAGATTGACTACCAACCATATATTTACTAGTTCTAATCATCTCTATTTGATCCTTGTAGCTATCTCTGTCATTGGCAACATGTACATTTAGATTCATAGGAACATTCTTTGTAGTTGTACCTCCACATAACAAAGAAGGATGGTCCCCCTGCTCTTTAATATTTTCAACTAAAACCTTAAGGTCTTCAGGATTGGTATTCCTATATGCCTGCTGGACTACATTGTCAGGCTTAAAGTCTGATGTTCTTATGTGAATTGGGATATGGCTTATATTTTTATCAATAAGTTGAGGTGAATCTATAGGAAGATTCATAGTGCCTAATAGATTACTAAAGTCTCTAATTACAGAAGAATCAATTGTAGTCCATTCTTCTAAATTTGGGACCCCAAACCTAACATCATAAAAATACATTGTTTCATAGTAATCATAGAATAAATTGTCGTTAACATTAACCACTTCACCCTTTCCCATGTATGAAATCTCACCGGAAGCTACTAACAATCCTTCTAAGAATGAATTTATAGAGCATTCGCTATCAGTCCATAAAGTTATATTTTTAGCCAGGCTATTCTCTTTACAACTTCTTTTATGCATAATTGAAATTATCAATGGCCAAATATGACCGACACCAACGGCGGAAAATGGTCCAATATGAATTGTCTTATGTTGATGATCATCTAATAGTTTTGATTTCAATTGGCACAATCTCATAATTTCTGAATAGGTCAGCGACCTTTTGTTGTACCTATCAAATAGTGAATAAACATAAAAAGCAAGAGTGTTTGGACGCTTCTTGCAGAGCTCTTTAGAGATCGTTGTTATTATTTCAGGCTTTTCTTGCTTTAGTTCCATCAATAATTCGAGACTCAATGCGCTCTCATTAATAACCTCATGCCCTAGGTAATCAAATAAAGTCTTCCAAATACTTTTTAGGATCTCCTTCCTCTCCTGGCCAAGTTTATATTTTGGGATAATCAATTTATTAAGTAGAGATTTTAAATGCAGAATACAATCATTACCTATTGAATTGAAGTCTCTATTATTCTTATAGTCGTGCGCCAAGGCACCATTCAACCTTAGGTAGATATCAAGACTGAACAGACAATCTGCACAGATTATATTTCTTGGATAATTAAACACTTCTTTTCCTGAATTTTATAGGCAAATACTTTTGCTTTTATTTTTTGAAATTTTATGGTTAAATCTTTCATAGGCTTGATGGCCAATTATACTCCTATCAGATAGGTGTATTAGAGATTTTTTTGACATAATGATAGAGGTTGGATCCCTAAACTCTATTAATTCTACTTGATACTGGAAAATTAAGAGTTTTTAGAAAAATATTGCTATACCATTCCTAATGATGTGAACTCATTGCTTGAATTTAAGTTAAACTTTCTTTGGACTTATTCATTGCTTTTATTTTCTTTACTATTGTACAGTATAGATAAATTATTCTATGTATAGTTCCTTTAAAGGCATCCCTCCTGATGTAGTAATAGTTTGGGGCTGTGATCCAAACTTGTCTTATGAGCGCACTTGGCTGTTAGAACTTTTAAGACCTTATTTAATTCAGGAAGAGATATGCTTTGAAGGTGAATATAATTTCTCTGTCCCTAAGGACTCATTAGTTATTTTGGTCGAATCTGGAAGATTTCTAGATGAGACTGTTTATCCAATAGAAGCCTCTAAAAATTATCTACATGTAAGAAATAAGAGAATAAACCAATTTAGTAATATATCTAATCTAATCATTTTTCATATTGGTGATGAACAAGGACTAGATGGAGACCTGCTTTACCCATCGCTTTCTCCTACTCATTTGGTACTAAGGCAATTTGAGCACAATAGGTTTCAAGAATTGAAAAATATAAAATATCTTCCATTAGGTCCTACTCGATGGACTTTGATTAATAGCCCCTGGCGAGCGGCCTCTTCAAGAAGATATTCATGGAGCTTTGTCGGTACAGATTGGCCTGATTCTGATAGGAAAGATGTCATAAGTAAATTTACTAGTTTAGTTCATAATGGCTTTGTTCATGAAGGTACAATCTTTGGTAGTGGTATTTCAAGAACAAAATATGTTGAGATCTTATTGAACTCTGTCTTTGTTTTATGCCTTGATGGTAATTATCATTATGAGACATTTCGTTTCTATGAGTCACTCCAGTTAGGAGCTATCCCAATATTCATTAATTCTAATAATAAGTTTCAGAACGTATTTATTAATAAACTTCCTTTCCCAGCATTTAACAATTGGGATGCTGCGGCTGAGTTTGTAAACTATATGCTAACTAACCCACAAAAAATTAATACCCTTCAGGTTAAACTATATATGTGGTGGAAGAATGAAAAGCACTGCCAATCAAGCTTATTCTCGAAATTAATTAACTCTCAGCTATGTTCATGATATTCGCCATTAATTAAATTAAATTTTAATTGTTAAATTGAATATATTATGGCTTGGAGCTAATCATGGCACTATTCATATTCGCAGTCCCATGAATTACTTGGATAAGTTGAACAAAATCCTGGTAATTTCTTCCAATTTGAATTAAAAGCAAAGTGTAACCTATCGCTTTGAATTAAAACACTTGTGCACGAGACCCAACCTTCTACTGGCTTAATGCCAAAGAAAGGGATCTCAATATAGCCATTTCCCAGAAGTAATGAGATGCTATTTCTATACCATTCTGAATTGTCAAAGAAAACTATTCCTTTAAAGTTACTCTTTAAAAGATATCTTGCTATCTTAGCTCTATTCTCACCAGAATCTAATAACAACACATCGAAATCATTTACATTAATAACATTTTCAATATAATCTAATATTGATTCTGTATAGCTGTAATTAACGACATCTGTTAACTTTGGCCTAAGTCTTTCGAACCACTCCTTTTGAGTCTCAACAGATGTGATTGAATTGAAAAAGTTTGAAAAATAAATTGTTGAGCTACCACTTCCTAACTCAAGAAGTTTCATCTTTGACCATCGCTGTGTCTCAAACCAATCTATAAATCCTGTTGTCAAAAGCGGCCTATAATTATCATTTCCATCCAGAACCTCACCATCCTTTGAATTAAATATTCCAATAGCTGTCAAATATTCGTAGAAGAATTTAACCTTTGATATTGGACTTAATTGCCTAGTTAAACTATCTATCTGATCTCCCTGTAACCCTTGTTTAACTCCTTCTGTTAACCATGCTTGAGCTTCTACTATCCTTGATAGACTTATCAATGATTCAATATAAGTTACTAGATATCTAATGTTTTGTGGCATTTCAACCACTGATATTCGTAAAAACTTTAGAGCCTCTTCATTTTCCCCAAACTTGATTAGAATTAAACCCAGATTATAGTTTGCAATAGGATTTCCAGGGTAGGCATTTATTATTTCCCTGTATATTTCAATTGCCATTCTAAGCTTTCCTTCTTTTTCTGCTGCTATTGCCTTGTCAATAGCTTGATTAATAGTAACTATCATAGTCAATTAGACTATACCTTCTGACAACATGACATTACATCAATAACCTTTGATTTAAAGCTTTAAAGCAATTACTGTAACCCTAGAAAATATAATTCTATAAAATGAGAACCATGTTCTTATAGAACTTTGTTAATTAAATTCTAGGCACTTTTATTATCACTTTCGATTGTAAACTTTATTGCCCTTCTAGACTTTTTAATTGTGTGCTCAGAAAACTCTTTATATTCTTTAAGACTAGGTTGATATGCTTTTAAAAATTCTTCTGAATATTTTGTCTCATGAATTAAACCGATTTTTTCACAAAGTCTATATAAGGATTTAATTATTTGCTTAGTTCTTGTCTCTTGGCCTTGTCTTGATATTATCCATGCAAGCTTATAGTAGGCATAAAAAGCACCATCTTGTATATATTTTCTCCTTGAATGCTTTATGTCTCCAAAAAGATCTTTACTATAAGCAGTGAATGAGAACCCTCTTATTACTGAAGGGATATCTTCTAACCTAAAGTCAAATTGGCTTGCTATAAGCATTAGACAGCAGAAGTGCTCTTCGTCACCAAAAACTTTTAACGCAGATGATTCAGCAGGTGTCAGCGTGTAGCCTGATCCAAACCCACCTAACTTTCTCATTGAATTAGTCTTTATGACAATCGAAGACCATGAAGTATTGAATTTTTGTGTTTCTGATGAAAGTGAAAGTTGCTCAGCAAAGTCTTTCCCATTAAGATAACCATCTACAGTTATTAGACTCTTTATATGCTTATCGTTTAAATTATACATAAAGTTTTTGTCAAGTGGATTTGGTATTTGTACGCAAAATCCTTCACCACCACTTACAACTATATCCCAATATGGCTCTATAAATGCATTCCCAAAAAAACATCCAACTTCTTCCCTATTCTCTAATGATTTTATAGCTCTTTCGTACATGTCATCTCTTACCAGCCAGTCGTCATGTTCCATATATGCAAAATACTTGCTATTAACTTGGCTAAATAACCACGATTTGTTTGATACCACTCCAAGATTAGTCTTGCGTCTTGTCAATTCGATTTTATAAAAGTAATCTTTAAAAGTATTCACTATCTCAGTCATTATAGGCTTGGGAGAAAAATCATCTGAAATTATGACACTAATATCTCTAGCGATTGTTTGCCTGGCTAGTGAGCAAATACAAGCGAATAATGAAGCATTATTGTTATAAGCAGGTATTAGAACGCTTAGCTTGCTTCCCATCTTTTCAACTCTTAATCTCTTGATGTACTTATAAGCAGTATTTATATTAGCATAGTGATTGAAATCAGGCTTATTCTTCTCTTATAAACTTAAACAATTACCCATTGCTTGCTTAATTCTTTAATATGTTCTTACACTTTAGATTTCTATTGACTTGTATAATCAACACTACAAAGACATTTCCAGACAACCGATTACTATCGAATACTCTTTTGTTATGAATGTGACTTAGCATAATAAATATGGCCGATTCCTCTTTCTCTGATACTGACTTCCAAAACATCCATTCTACTGGATGGGAGCTTACTAATAAAAATCTTTTTCACGATGCTGTTGATGCCTTTAAAATATCGCTACTAACTCGCAAAGACTGGAACTCCTATCGAGGTCTTGGTTGGGCTTATATCAAGATCGATAAATATCACGATGCTATCGATGCCTTTACTGATTCTTTAGCCCTACAGGAAAACTGGAATACTTATCTAGGATTAGGATCTGCTTTATTTAGAATTCACAAATACTCAGAAGCTATTATTGCTTTTAATAAGTCATTAAAACTTAATCCAAACTGGGATACATATCGTGGATTGGCATGGTCTTTATTTAAAACAAATGAATATTCTGCAGCTGTACAAGCTTTTAGAAATACTGTTTCTTTGTACCCTAACCCCGATTCATATAGAGGACTTGGATGGGCTTGTTATCACAATAACCAATTTGATGAAGCTATTTCCGGGTTTAGAGAATCCTTACATATGCAGGATAATTCAGACTCTTTTAGAGGACTTGCTACTGCACTATTTAAAACAAAGAAATATGCTCAATCTATTGATGCATATAATAAGTCGTTAAAACTTCAGGAAAGTGCGGATACATATCGATGTCTTGGATGGGCTTATATAAAAAATAATCAGTCTTTGGAAGCAATTAATTCTTTTAATAAGTCATTATCTATTCAAAAGGATTGGGATACATATCGTGGGTTAGGTTGGGCACTATATTATACATATCAATATGAAAAATCAATTGCTGCTTTTCGTGACTCTTTAGATTTAGAGCAGACTTGGGATGCTTTTCAAAGTCTTGGATCTGTACTTTTCAAAAGAAATAATATCATCGAAGCAATTCAAGCTTTTAAGAAATCTTTATTGCTTTATGAAAACTGGGATACTTATCAAAGCTTAGGATGGGCCTTTCTGAAAAACAATCAATTTTCTGATGCAGTAGATTCATTTAATAGATCTTTAGAATTAGATAAAAATACAGATTCTTATAGAGGCTTAGGTTGGGCATTAATTAATTCAAAAGAATATACGCAGGCCTCCAAAGCATTCAATATATCGCTTTCTTATGAAGATAATGCAGATTCTTATAGAGGATTAGGATGGTCATTATTTCATAATGAGAAATATCTTGAATCTATCAATGCATTTTCAAGCTCACTATCTATACATAAAAGTTCTGATACTTACCTTGGTCTTGGATACTCACTTTTCTTTTTAGGAGAATACAGTGAATCACTTCAAGCAATGAACCTTGCTTCTACATATTCATTAGACAAAAAACTCCTTGATAGGATTTTAACTTGCATCTTTAAACTCTATCCAACTGATTATAACTTAATCCTTGATATAATAGATTTACCTGAATATTCCTTAAAAGCTTCTAACACGCAGGAACTATTAAAAAATACCTCGCCTTACCTTTCAAGAATAAATGAGATCCTATCTACTGGGTCAATTAACCCTTGGATCCTCTATTTTTACTACATTAAGTCTAATCTGTTAACTAATAAGAAATCCTTTTTTAAAAGCCCATCATCTACTAAGTCTGATAATAAAAGTACAGACAATAATATAATTACTTATAATAATAGACTAGAGTGTTGCTCTGAGAATGTATTATCTTTTGGAGGGACTCAAGGTGATATTTTTAATGGTATTGACAATATAATTCATTATTCAATTCCATTAGCTGTTTCGAATAATATTTCTGTTCAGGTTGAACCTCAATTTATAACTAGTATAAATCACATATTAAATGACTATCTGTCAGATGATACAACTTTGATTTTCAATTTAGGTGACACAGATATTAAGGATTTTATTTTTCAAGAATCGAGAAAACAAAATAGAATACCTGAATTACTAGTTCTTGATATTATCAAGGCTTACTTTGACTTTATAGATGAATTCATAAAAAGAAGATACAATATCATTATTCAAGGTCCTTATTCTGACTCTAAAGATTCGATATATGCAAATGAAAATGACAAAAATGAAATTTGCCTTTATATGAACCAATTATTATCAATAGAGTGCTCAAAGCGCAATATTAAATTCGTTACTTTATTTGATTGCCTAGTAGACATAAGGACTAGATCTAATCTCAAGAGATTCTTCGTAGATGATCAATCTATATATCCTCCTAATAGCTTAGTAGGTAAAGAATTGCAGTCAATATTGCTTCAAAGGCTTAATGATCAATTTAGTCTCGAATCTCATCTACCTAAAAAAAATGCTTTAGACATAAACTCTTATCTAAGGGTTGTAGTTAGTAATATCCCAGGACTTAATAGTTTCTCTTATTTGTATACCAGTACTGATTTAGATAATAAATCAGTACTTTCAAGCAATTATCAGTACTGCGCATTATTTCAGATTCCTTTTTATATTCTTATCCGTAATATATCCTTTACCTTTATTGCAGAAACATTAGATATAGACTTGTCTTGCTTCGCAATCTATGAAGCCTGTGATCCACAAAAGATTCCTTATAAGAATGTTTTCAAAGGAGATGTTACAAAAGAATCAAATCTAAATAGAGGCCGGATCAAAGTCAATGTTGATTTTGATCATAATCATTCCGAGAATATGCATTCTCGTTACTTCTTTGTTTCTATTTCCCAGGCGAAGAACGCAATGTTTGAGCAGATCTCTGTTTCAAGATCTTATTACTCTACCTAATGATTAATTGAATTATTCTTGATTACCATGCTCAGGTGGATTGATTTGTAGATCACTAATCTACGCTTTTATTATTTTATTAACCTCATCCATATTAGTGGTAATCCAGAGCGCCCAAGTATTTTGGCATTTGCGTATAAAATATTCTTTATTGTAGGTTTTTTGATTAAACTTGTCAGAGGTTGAATTATATTAATAATATAATAGAATAATCCAAGCTTGTGTTTTGAAATTAGGTTGTACCTTGATAATGCGTATTCAAATGTCTTTTTCAAGGATCCTTCTGAGGAGTGATGAATAATCTTTATTTTAGGCTCGTGCACTATTATCAATTTCTTTCTTAAAATTCTAATTAGGAAATCAGTCTCGTCATTAGAACTATATGGCCCTTCAGAACCTGGCCCTATACTTTCATCAAATATATTTGGTTTCATTATCATAGCGATTTCTTTTCTTATAAAAATATTTGATGTTTCAGCTTTTGAGATGAAAATGTCCAATACATTTTCAATTACTTTAGCTCTAGTGTTGTTAAATGAATTCTCTTTCGATCCAATTACTGAGTAACATTCTTTATTTTTACCAAAAAATAATACTACATCACTAATTGTGTTTGGCATATATCTACAGTCATCATCAGGAAAACCAACAAAATCCCCTTTAATTAATTCGCAGCCAAAATTTCTTGCACGACATACTCCTTTAAAATTAACCTTGTAATACCTTATTGGAAGCTTAGTCTCCCAGTATCTTATTGTCTTTATAAGGCAATCATCTTTATTTTGATCTATGATTATTAATTCGTAGGGCTTAATTATTTGTTTACTTACAGAGGTTAAAAATAACTCAACTTCTTTTACTCTCCCAATAGTACAAAGGACTAAGCTTACTCTTCCCGGTTTCATTTTCTTTATTATTATAGCATGGCATTTATTAACACTAGCATTTAAATTCATTCGCGTAATGTCTTACCTTAGATTCAACACAAATACTTTTCTTTAATTGTTCAGATTGATAAAATATCCCCAAAGTTTTTTTATCTAGCTTGCCTATATTCGCTGAGATATTATACTTGCTAGATTAAGATACCTTCTTGGCCTGAAAAGAGCATTATCCCATCTCAATGATTCTAAACATATCATCTCCTATCAAGTCTACTAAGGATATAGCCCTTATTCCATCTATATTCCAAATAATAGTTTTACTTACTTTATTTGGTCAGCCTTTCTTTTCTTTAATTGCGTTTGAGCTTGGTCTACCTAATAGAATTGCCATGCTTTGTATGAGAGGGTTTGTTTCTCTCTTGTGCATTTTTGGTATATACTTCCTTGCTCTTAAAAAATCACAGATATTTACTTCTCTAACCTGGCCTTTACTAATAATATTTTTTTGGGCTCAATATTTTTTACGTCTTATTTATGGATTTTTCTTTAACAACGTAACCCCAGCAATTCCTCTATGGGAGTTTATAGCCTGGGGCTTTGGCAGCTCTCTACTCCTTTCTATTGCAGGTTATTTCTTCTCTTCTACTCTTACTGACAAATCTATAGCTTATAAGCTCACAAGAAATGGCCTCTTTTTGCTTGCTATAACAACAGTTCTATTTGGTATTAATCCTGGATTCCAATCGCCCTATTTTGGTCTACCTGACCTCAATCCCATTCCAGCTGGTCATGCAGCAGCTTCTTTGTCATTGCTTGGGATAAGCATAGTTTTTAACCGGAACACTAATTTAAAACCTTCTTCTATGACACCATTTATATCTATTATATTAGGCATCATTTTAATAGCATATAGTGGCACGAGAGCAGCTGCTATAGCTCTGATATCTCCTTTTATTTGCCTCCTTATTGCCTCAAAATATTTAAATATTCGTATTAATAGGACTTTTACATATGTTGCTTTTTTAATTTCTATTTTCATTCTACTTTTATCCTATATATTATTTGTCTCTCCAGATATACGATTAAAAATTATTTCTACAGGCTTTGATCCTAATTCACTACAAAGACTACGTATGATTCAACTGAGTTTACAACAATTCAGTCTAAATCCTATTTTTGGATCTGGATTTAGTATACATACAGATATTCAGAATCTAGCTTCTTCTTGGGGAGAGTCTATATTTTATCCTCATAACTATTTGGTTGAATCATTAGCATTAGGAGGTCTTGTTATGGCTTCAACTCTTTTTTACTGTTGGTTTTCTGCGGCTGCTCATATTGTTCGTGCCGTTCGTTTAGATTCTGAGTATCTCTGGCTGCTTTTCCTTTTTATTCAATCAACTATATATGTAATGTTCTCTGGGCATCTTGGAGACGTTCCTATTTTCTGGTTAATTCTTGGTATTTCTGCAGGTTTAAATCGATACTCAAATACAGATAATAGTTTTATTGAACTATAACTAATTACGCATATCTATTAAGGTTGATTTTGTATTTTTCTTATTATGGCATGATCGCATTATTATCTTAGCTCATTTATCTAGTGATACTAGAAATGTGAGCTATTGAATCTATTTTACACGTATTGACCTTATTATTGTTTATGCCTCTTATCTATTCTTAGCTTTTTTCTACGTAATATACTGATGAACCTACTAAGATTATATATAATGTAAGTTATCACTTTATGATAGCTCCTGGCATCCTTTTACGTTTATTCAATTAAGTCATTCATGACCTTTTGTTCCATCTCAATTAAGGGTTTCCAGATACTATTTTAATATAAACTTTGAGGGAATTTTGTATCTCATCACTTTAAAGGCTTTTTAATTATGAGCTAACAAACTTTTCCCCGAATTCCTTAAGTAGTATATTATTAATCATGTACTCTTAATAACTTTTACTATTTGATTCGTAGTTCTTTTCTCGCGATCAATATTTTGATTAAAAAAGTTATTTATTATACTAAGAATATATAAAAATAGAAAACTTCTTCTTCCTCAACTAATCTTACCTCTTGCATTGGTACAAGAGAATGTGGGCTATAGCAATCAAGTTACGAAGAATGAGAGGATAGTATGTGCTTTCATTAAAGTGTTGTAGTAAGTCCACTCTTTGAGGCCGTAATAAATTCTAACTTTTTCAACAGTTGGTAGGAATCAAGCAAGGGATTGGTGAAGAGTCATATAGGCAATACGAACAAGTTACTATCTACTCACTTATGAGCTTTATGTGTTCTGCTTGAATGAATAATACCCTTTAGAAAATGCCTTTGAATACAATTGATTTCAATTACTTGTTGATAACCATTTGAATACCCAATACCCTAGCAATGCAACAATTACCCAAGGGATTAGTGCCCTAATAACCCAGAGAGACAGAAAAAGCACAAAGGTTGAAATAACGACTCGCTTAGCGATTGCTTTCGCATCATCAGTCATGTACTCCCACCGAGGCAATAGAGACATATTATAGAACTTTGCTATCTACCTTTTTATAGGATTTCTTTGAGCTTGGAAAGGCCTTAAAATAATAGCTTTATATTTCGATAACTCCTTTTCAGTTAAGCACTTATTTTTTAGATCATTCGTGCTCTTACCTATGTCTTATTCTAATCCTATCAGAATAATTCAGTTGGTAATACTGTTCTAGTTGCCGCCATTGCAGAAGCGAACTGCAGTAGATGAACTTTTCCCGCTTTCCCTAACTTCTTGTACGCAGTCAGTAAAGACTTTTGCTTCCTTCTTCACTGAGCAAAAACTTAGAGCGATGGCAGCAAGAGACAACGCAGAGATAACGCCAGTCCCTAATTGGATAACACCGTAGGCAACCATTGCTCCTTTTCTGTTACCGCAATTCTTCTTCGCATTGTTTTTGTCTTTAGCCATTGAATTTTGTAGTTGATGACCAGAACCCTATGAAATACTTCCGTGTAACGTGAGATGTAGGGAGCACGGATAACCGTAAGGTATGGAAAGGGCGACCCAAGCGGCATCACACTCTTCTCTAGCAAATATTTGGGACGAATCGCCTTCTTGTGCCCATCTACTTTGTAAAGGTCTATCTTGGTTCCTATCGACCAATCAAATTCTGATTAAACCTGCAAGGAAACACCTAAAGCTGAGCAATACCCCTCACTATTTTAGTCGGGAGTACTGATAGTGGAATCTCGTGACAAGGGCGAAGAGTAAAGCCGCATTCGCGCCATTCAAATTTTTCGAAGGACCAGAAGAGCGGAGCTACTACGAGCACGGAGAACTTATGAGCTCAAGGGGTAGCGCCGTTTGCATCACCTGCGAGCACTTCACCTATCCGTCCACTAAGCCCCACGTCACTCTTTTTAATTGTCCGATTCATCAACGACTCATTCAACATGGAGATCATCTGACCAAGCGTTGTAACCAATGGAAAAAGAAACGAGTGCTTGAGACTAATTGGTGTCTTGAGGCATCCTGAAAACAGGTGTTTATCACTATTCAATCTTGATCCCAGCGAACTAAAATTAAGAAAGGAGTCAGAGCACAACGGTCTAAAAAATAAGTGCTTGACTCAAAGGGCGGGATCGAAATACCCCGCCCTTCTCATTGGAATTTTTACTTTATGAATATGATGAAGCGACTAGTGACTTTCTAGAGCAGAATCTTATAGGTAGTTCCTTCTTTGCAATACCCCTCTTTCTCTTTTGCTAATGCATGTAAAAGGATCAGTATTATAAATAGAAGGAAGGATTTTATTTACTCCTGATCATTCATTAAATAAAGCACTTTTAAATCTTGTCTTGAGTCGTTGATCTTCCTTCTTAAAAAGGTCAAAGCATTTTCATCCATTTGCGATTCCGCAATCATCGTTTCTGACTGCTCGATGGCATGCTCCAAGTTCTTGATTTTAAGTTGTCTAATTTCCTTATCTTTCTTGCACTGCGCAAGTGTGTAGGCATCAATCATTTTCTGTCTCGCTCCTTGGTGAAGACCTTTGTAATTACGATATTCATCACCACAAAGAAAATCACCAATCCAATGGTGGGAGCAAAGATAAATAGTGCTTCGGAATAGTTCATTGATTACCAATCTTGATAGGCGAATTCATCTCCAACTGGTTCCTCATAAAAATCACCTGCTTTGATTCCCCTTTGGTAAGACGAAAGGAATGAATGGAATTCGTTAATCATTTCTTTGTTCCTCCTCCTGCACCCTCTCTTAAACGATAGAAAGTTTCCTCGCACCTCACAACGACACCTTTGTATTCAGGAGGGAATGGTTTCATCCAAATTGGAATTCTCCTTGTTACTGGGAATCCTCCCTTGATATGGAAGACAACCTCTTTCTTCTTTTCGTTCAAGAAATGTGGGGGAAGGTTCAAACCGCTACTGCCTCCTGTCCCAGGATGACCCTTTTAATTGTGGACAGAGTAAGTCCTGTTTACTCTCTTATAGATCTGTAAGAGCAACGTTCATTCCTTAAACGCAAAACCAACGCTTTCTGGAATACTTATTTTGCGCTTCGGCACTTTGTTGACGATGGGCAGAAGAATAGAACTACGACACTCCTCACACAAGTTTGTCGTTATGGGTGCTACTCGATGAGGGCGCCCTTTTTCATGCGCTTGCCAAATATTGGTTTATGCGTAATAATACCCAGCGTGAGGAGTTGAGATCCTCCGAGCAGTGGAAACAAGGAAACACGCGCTCTAGATCTCCAACAGAACCTGCCTTTGAGCAGGTTTTTTTGTGCCTACTCAATAGTGCTGCGCATGTCACTCAAGACAATCGCCTGGTGATGATCAACAAGCGATCAGGAGAAAACACAGCAAGATCTGCCTAAATTAAGAGAATCCTTTGTCAAGTCTTTAGTAAGTGATGAATGAACTCCGGCTGAGAATCTATGAACAGATAATTAACAAGACTCCAGGTGGTAGAACTTCTTGGTTCAATAAAATATGTGGCGTTACTATTTTTATTTCGATATTTTTTGCAGTAATAGTTACTGAGAATTCAATAGATTATCGATTTGGCGATCAAATAGACCTAATAGATTGGATAATTGGTGGTTTATTTTGTATTGAATATATCTGTCGCTTATGGGTAGCGCCTCTTGAAGATAAATACGGCAAAGGATTGAAAGGGGTTTTGCGTTACATGATTTCGCCAATGGCAATTATAGATATCATTGCAATCGTCCCTTCATTTATTGGTGTTCGCGCTGAATTAAAGATCTTAAGAATCATCCGACTACTTCGAATATTGAAGATTGGAAGAAGTGAGAAATTTAAACAAAGTATATTCCACTTCAATTATGCCCTTCGATCAAAGAGTCAAGAACTCCAAATTTCAACCTTTTATACGATATTGCTCTTACTAATTAGTAGCACCTTTATGTATCTTGCCGAGTCATCTATTCAACCAGAGTTATTAGGATCAATTCCGAGATGTCTATGGTGGTCAATTACAACGGTATGTTCTGTTGGATATGGCGATTCAATTCCAATTACAGCACTTGGAAAAACAATTGCATCGGTAACTTCTCTTATGGGTATTGCTGCAATAGCAATACCTACAGGAATACTTGCTTCAGGTTTTAGTGAGTCACTTAGTATTCAAGATAAGGTGCCAAGAGAAGACGAATTAGACAAATAATTCAAACCAGAATTCAAGAGAAAACATCTTATTCAACTAAGTTTCTGTTTTTCCCTAGTGCCAAAATGGGACCTACTGGTTCTTTCTGGAACTAACTACAGGCAAAATCTTCTTGAATTCCCCAAATTGCAAAAAGATTGGGACGTTCTGGCACTTCCTAGAACGTCATGGTACTTACAAAAAACGGAGAGGGTGGGATTCGAACCCACGGACGGTTGCCCGTCAAACGATTTCGAGTCGTTCGCTTTCGACCACTCAGCCACCTCTCCTTTATAGATAGCTTAACTTCACAATACTATATTCACTATCACTTCGGCTTTCATTTCTTTCTAGAAACAAAAAAACTATTTTAAAATTACCAATTTTAGGAATTAAATATTTTTTTACAGATTTTAATTTGAATTAATGATTGGGCTAATCATTTAGGCCTATGTAAAAATATAGATGGCTTAAATTACTATTCCCAGCCAAATTTAGTCATAAGCTTTATTGCCTTACTATTATACTCTCCTAATTCACTAATAGTAACCTTGTCAGGTACAAAACCTCCAAACCTGCTTACTTGATCTGCTTGATTAAGCCCTTTTAATGGGTGTTCATATGTTGGCCCAGCTAATCCTCTACTTCCTTCGCTGGAAGCTAAATATTCCAATAGTCTAATAGCTGCTTTTTTATTCTTTGCATATTTCGCTATGCCACCAGCACTTACATTTACATGAGCTGGCTCAGGTGTGATTACTTTGACAACATTTGCCAGTTTCATATCCTTAGTTCCATTCACTCCTGCAAGCATACGTGATATGTAATAGTGATTGACAATGCCAACGCCGCATACACCTTGTGCAACTGCACGTGTTAGACCAATGTCACCAGGAAAGTATGGTTCAGATACATTAGATATCAGTCCCTTAAGCCATTCTTTAGTAGCTTTTTCACCGCGAATGACAAGTTGATCTGCTACGAGAGATTGATTGTATGGACTATTTCTCTTCCTCAAGCATACTTTCCCTCTGAGTGAAGGTTTTGCCAGGTCTGAATAGCTTTTAATTTCGCCTTTATTTACTTTTGATGGATTTATAACCATTACTCTTACTCTCCTTGTTAATGCATACCAACGTCCTTTCGAATCCCTGTATTCTTTTGGAACTTCTTTCTCAAGTTTCTCGGATTTGTATGGTTGAAGTAAACCGGCTTTCGCTGCATTATGTATTCTTGCGGCATCAACTAAGAGAATCAAGTCTGCATTTGATTTCTTCCCTTCTCTTTTTAACCTTTCAATTAAAGAGATCCCACTTGCTTCTATTAACCTCACTCGAATCCCTGTTTTTTGAGCAAACTCTTTAAATACTTTCCTGTCAGTGTTGTAATGTCTTCCTGAGTAAATTCGTACTTCGTTTGCTAGTGCATTAGTTGAGTGACCTATAAAACATGAGCTTATAAAGGCCCCTATTAAGCTGTAAGTCTTGACTTGTTTTGGAAAATTCATTTATTAAAAACAATGAATAAGCTCAAAAGTACAATATATAGATTTGGACCGAATATTGCATGCCTATACAATTTATACTTCTTTTAGTAGCAATTGATCCATAGTATCTAATTCAGCTTCCTTCCTTATTTGATGTCTTCTTCACCATTATGGAATTCTTGACTCACCAATTACTAGATTCAGCTACTACTGAGTACATATCTACTCAACTTTTGAACGATAAATCCAATTGGATTGATGGAAGGATGACAGCAGGCTCACATGCTGCAGTAGTTAAAAATAATTTGGAACTTGATAGGAAATCAAATACTTCTATGAAATTATCATCTCAAATTAACCAGGCAATAATTGGGGACAAGCTATTAAAAGGCTTTACTTTGCCAAGGAATATTCATGGAATTATGTTTACCAGGTCATCTGAAGGTCAAGGTTATGGAATGCATGTTGATAACGCATATATGAGTTCAGGACGTAGTGATTTATCGTTTACTCTTTTCCTCAGTGATCCCAACTCCTACAAAGGAGGCGAGCTTTGTATTCAATCAATCAACAACGCTAATAAAATCAAACTTCCTGCAGGCCATATTGTCTTCTATCCAAGTACAACATTGCATTCTGTAGAGACTGTCACTCAAGGTAATAGGTTAGTTTGTGTTGGTTGGATTCAAAGTTATATCACCAGCAATGAAGATCGAAATATGTTGTTTGGCCTAGAGGCTGGAGCAAGAGGACTCCTGGCTAAACATGGCAGATCTGATGAGCTTGACTTGATATTTCAGGCTTACAACAACCTCCTTCGCAGGCTAGGAGACTAAAGATAGCAGCAATTTATACATTTCAAAGTATCTTTTGAATTCCTAGGTGTCCATGTATAGGCGAGGATTAACAAATCTGCTTAATAGATAAATGGTAAAGAAATCCCCCGTTTCTATTTTTGTAGCTGCCACAGCTATTTTGGCAGCCTCTCTTGGCGAACCAAATGTCTCTAATGCTGGTGCCATGGGTGGATTAAAGGAATGGTCAACTGATCAAGAAATTGATGAAGAGAGCATTCTTGATGAAGATGCTAAGTCTGCAGCTAAAAAGGCAAAAGAGGAGGATATTTGTATCCCTATAGGAGAGGGTGAAAATTGTTGGTAATATGAACCGCTGTAATTATTCTTAGATTCTTATCTTGCTGAGTAAATAAGTTTTACCCAATCACACTTGATTTAGTGATCCACAAATGTGTAAAAAAAAGCGCTCAGTAATCTGAGCGCTTGGGAATTTAACTGAGTTTTCAGATAAGACCGATCAGATTAGTTCAGAATCTGAACTTTGTATTGATGATGGCGCCAGTTACATCATCATTGCTTCCATTCTTGGGATCGGTTAGGCCGAATACCGCTGGAGTAACTTCAATGTTGTCAGAGACCTTGAATGTGTAATAGGCCTCCCAGATGAAGTTTTCATCTGCTGGATCTTCGCTAGATCCGACAACTTCAGATGCATACTGACGTTGACCGAATGCAAGTCCTGCTTTGTTGCCATCAACAAAAGCATCCTTCCAATTCATGCCAATCATCCATGCGGTTGTTTCTTCAGTAGCACCTGCGGCGCCACTGTCATCAACATTCGCAATGTCATAGCCAACAGAAATTGATGGAATAGCACCCGTTGTCTCTGGCTTCCAGTAAGCCCTCAAACCAATACCATCTGTTGAACCTGTTCGGCTCTTACCTGCTGCTGTACCAAAGCCAGCAGAAGCATCTGGATCGTCAGTTTTGTGCGAGTAGGCCGCTGATACTTGCCAACGAGGGCTGCCGTATTCAACCTTTGTTAGGAACATACCCTTGGCTCCGTCGGTAAGGATACCGCCAGTTTCGGGATCAGCCGTTTCACCAGTACTGCTAGAAGCAGTGTAGTTTGTACTTACAGCAAACCTTGGCTGGCTACGGTCCTCAACGGATTGAGTCCATGCGACACCAAAACCTTGGCCAGTACTTGCTCCATAGACAGCACCGTTACCGCCTAACTTGAGGTCTTTTAAGATTGGCTTGTATACCGAGGGGGCACTAGCCAGCATGTAGTAGTTCTCAATTTTGGCTCCCAACCACATTTTGAGGTTGTCGCCGACTGGGAACTGATACCAAAGCTTGTCAACCTTAATAGTGTCGTCGTTGCTATTGGCGTGATTTACATAGGCGCCACTGGAGTTTTTGAGGTTGCTAGGACCGAAGTTGCCAGTCTTTAGGCGGGTGTATAGAAGATCTTTACCGGTGAAACTGGTGTTTAGATTTGCCTGCCAGGTGTAGTTAAAGGTAACGGCATCCTTGGCATCTGAAGAATCTTCGTCTGTTCCGCCAA
>QCKL01000020.1 GCA_003215355.1 Prochlorococcus sp. AG-409-O23 | reverse complement strand
ATTTCCGTCATGCAGAAAGTCCTGCTGTTCAGCTCTTAGAAGTCAAAAACAAAATTTGGCGTCTTGGACTAACAATATGCGAAGACCTCTGGGTCGAAGAAGAACTACAAGGCCAACGACTGGCTGGACCTGACCCAATTGGCGAGCTAATTCCTAAAAGCATCGATCTACTAATAAACCTGTCAGCCTCACCCTTTAGCAATTCAAAAAAAACTCTTCGCCAAAATTTGTCAGCTAAAGCAGTGAGCCGATTAGGATGCCCAATTGTCTATCTGAACCAAGTCGGAGGGAATGATGAGCTTGTCTTTGATGGTTCAAGCTTTGTACTTGATTCAAAAGCTAAATTAGTTCTGCAGCTCCCAAGCTGCGAAGAAGCATTAACAATTTGGGACCCTACAGACACAATCAAGCATCAACAGACAGCTTTCACTCCCCCAGAAGAACAACTCTTTCAAGCACTTGTCTTAGGGGTCCGAGATTACGCCTCAAAATGCGGTTTTAATAGCTCACTTATTGGTTTAAGCGGAGGCATCGACTCAGCTTTAGTCACAATTATTGCAACGGCAGCCTTAGGGCCTGAAAAAGTCAACGCAATCATGATGCCTTCTCCCTGGAGCACTACTAGTTCCGTTAAAGATGCAATTGATCTAACTAAAAGACTAGGGATTAGTAATCAAGAAATCCCGATCAAGTCTCTAATGGCAAGTTTTGACTCCTCTCTAGAAAAGCTTTTAGGAAAAGCACCTTCAGGAGTCACAGCTGAGAATCTGCAATCACGCATTAGAGGGACCCTCCTGATGGCTTTAGCTAATCAACAAGGTCACCTACTTCTCTCAACTGGCAACAAATCAGAGTTGGCAGTTGGATATTGCACTCTCTATGGAGACATGAATGGAGGACTTGCCGTTATTGGAGATCTCTACAAAACTTGTGTATTTAGATTATGTACTTGGCTTGATAGTCCTGACGCTGAATCATGTCGAAGACGCCTAGGATTTTCTCCCACAGGTGAACTAATAGGAAAATCAATCCTGCAGAAGCCTCCAAGCGCGGAGCTTAGGCCAGGTCAACTGGACACAGATTCACTTCCAGATTATTCAATTCTTGACCCCATTCTCAAGGCACTCATTGAAAAGCGTCAAATTCCTGAGGAATTAGTCAGAGCTGGAATGGATGAAAGCTTAGTTTTTCGCGTGCAAAAGCTTCTTCGCCAAGCTGAATTTAAGCGTCGCCAAGCACCTCCTCTTCTGAAAGTTAGCCATCAAGCCTTTGGAAGTGGTTGGCGAGTACCCATAGCAGCCTCATAATCAAAATAAAGATTGGCCAGCCTGGCCATGCAAGGCCAGGCGATTAAAAATTACTCTCTTACATGCCCTCCTCAGTTCTATCAGCCCCAATGGCCAGCATCGGCGTTCCAACCGAAATAAAAGCTGATGAGCTCCGCGTTGCTCTTACTCCTGACGGAGTTAGAGAACTAGTCAGCCAAGGTCTAGAAGTCAGAGTCCAAATAGGAGCTGGAGCTGGAGCTGGTATTGGCGATGACGCGTTTGCCAAAGCAGGCGCAAAAATGGTTGAACGTGAAGATGCATGGGGAGCACATCTTGTGGTGAAAGTAAAAGAGCCACAGGAAGAAGAGTTTAGTTTTCTTCGCAATGACATGGTCCTTTTCACTTACCTTCATCTTGCCGCATATCCAAAAGTAGGTGAAGCCCTTAGAGAGGCTGGTACCACAGGGGTTGGCTATGAAACAGTGCAAATGGAGAATGGAAGCCTACCTTTATTGGCTCCAATGAGCGAAATCGCTGGTCGACTAGCTGCTCAGGTAGGTGCACATCTATTAGAGCGTCCGCATGGAGGGAGTGGGGTTCTTATAGGTGGTTGTACAGGAGTAAGGCCTGCACGAGTAATAGTTCTTGGAGCAGGCACCGTTGGATGGAATGCAGCCAGGCTTGCAGCCGCAATGGATGCAGAAGTCATGTTGCTAGATCGCTCGCCTGAAAGATTAAGGAACCTAGAAGCTGATCGCAGAGGTAGGCTAATGAGTGTGGTAAGTAGCCAAGGCTTACTTGAAAGACTCATCCCTACCGCTGATCTATTGATTGGAGCAGTGTTAACTCCTGGAGGACGAGCTCCAACACTAGTTAACGAGCAAATGGTCAAGCAAATGAAACCAAACTCTGTGATAGTTGATGTAGCAATAGATCAAGGTGGATGCGTTGCAACGAGTATCGAAACAACGCATACCAACCCAACTGTGACAATCCACGGTATACAGCACTATGCTGTTGGCAATATGCCTGGAGCCGTTCCATTCACCTCTACTGAAGCATTAGTCAGTGTTACTCTCCCATATATTCTTGGCATCGCCGGACGAGGACTTGAAGAGGCCATAACTGAGCGGCCCGAATTACTCTCTGGACTTAATACTGTAAACGGATCAGTATGTCATCCAGGTGTTGCAAAAGCGCTAGGCATTCAACCTAGACACCCAATGGCATGCCTACGTTAAGCCTCCACAAAATCCACAATTCACGCCAGTAAAATATCAATCTAATTTGGCAATACCAGTAATTGGTCTACTCACAGCTTCTGGTGAAATCCCTTCCCTAAGAAGCATCAATAAACCGGCTGCTTCTAAATAATTTTGAGCATGCATCACACTAGAGACATCAATCTTTCGCAACTCTTCCTTCAATCCAAGAGCTTCTGGTGTCACATCTAAGACACTCTTGTTAGTTACTGTAATCAGCGGGAGGCCCATTTCCAAGCAGGCTAAAACAGCCTCTCCACCAAGTGCGTCATATGGCGCCACAATGGCTCCTAGTTGGTCGCGGTTCAATGCTTCCGGTATCACCCTTTTATCTCCAGAGTCTTTTGGGAGTAATGAAATCAGGTCAGGAGCCCGGCTCAAGCCAACCAAAACACAGGATAAAAAGGTATGTCCAATCTCTTCACCTGCAGCACGAGGATCTAGCTTTTCATCAATTGGCAGTGTCTTAAGAGCAGGTGCATGAGCACAAGGTATGCACAAATGACGAACAAGCAAATGACTAATTACAGCCTCAGCCCCTGCTAAAGCATCCACTCCTCTCCCTCCTCGGTATGCCTCTAAGGTTTCAACCACATAGTCATCGGGGAAGCGAGTCACAACTGCTATGGCCGTAGCACCAGCCTTCTTAAGTACGTCACCTGCCCTAAGCAATGCCTCTGGCTGGCCAATTACCCCCGAACTCACACCACTAGCAGAGGTACAAGTTCGAACCTCCAATGGAACCTCAGTAGTCACAACTGGGCCAACATTTAAGCCCAATGAAGCTCTGCATCCATCCGCTACCTGCAAATGTCGTTGCCGCAAAGCTGGCTCTAAACCTGCATCCAACAGAAGCCCAACCTTCTGCTGGCGGACAGGCCTCAAGGCAAGCTCTCCAATGGCAAATCGGTCCAGCGCATAGCCTTCCACATACTGAATCCGAGTATCGTTCCAATAAAGTGATGCTCCATTCATCACATTTGGATGAGTAATAAGACATCCAGATGCAGCTGCTAATAATCGAGCAGAAGGAATCGCGTCGCCTGCAAACCCTCCTATAGAGCACCCAATCCCAGTAGGGACAACAAAAAGCGTAGGCAATATTGGAGACGTCCCTGATGTTTGGTTGAGAGAGAATTTCGACATCAACTAGTCCATCTCGCTAATCAGGAAGAATTACTATCGCTTCCACTCTCAATGTTCGAAAGCAACCAATAGCTGAAGGTACTTTCACTGAAGTAATAGCCCATCTCAAAGGCTCCCCATGCATCATCAATTGATTTAAAAGCCATAACCTAAGTTCAACTAAGGCTACAGTTTCAGGCCATTGCAACTCTAATTGAAGCTCTTGAAGTTTCACTAGATTAATTAAGCAGACTCATTCTCAGACGGGGATGGCCTATTGAATACTCTCTCATTCAAGATTGCGGCAGATGGATAGAACATTAATAAACAGCCATTCAAATGACAAAGATATTTCTTAATTTATCTTCCAAAGAATTGAGCCTTATAAATCAAATTAGCTAGCCCTCACAAATTCAATCAATTGTCTACGCGCAGGCTCCACCCACAACCTCAAGAATTTCTTGAGTAATAGCGGCTTGGCGAGCTTTATTATAGTCAAGAGTAAGGGTCTTCGCTAGTTCCTTAGCATTATCACTAGCATTATTCATAGCCGTCATTCTACTAGCCAATTCAGAAGCTGCAGATTCCTGCAACGCACGAAGTAACTGGTTCTGAAGATAAAGAGGTAGCAACGCATTTAAAAGCTGCTCTGGACTTTGTTCAAACACAATCCCAGAAGGCAATGCTGGCTGATCATTAGCAGGCGCAGCTCCTTTCTCAATAGTCAAGCGACTATCTTTAGTAGTAAGCCTGAAGATCTCATCATCTGCCTCTGCAATACCCTGAGGATCCAGCGGTAGAAGCGTCTGAACAACAGGATTACAGCTCACAAGATTAATGAACTTAGTATAAATAACTTCTACTCGATCAGTACTCTCTGAAAGGAATTCGGCTAAAACTTCATTCGTAATTGCCTCTGCATCATCAGCAGTTGGGACTTGCTCTAATTCTTTAAATGTTGCGCGTATCTTATATTGGCTTGCTCGATTTTGGAAATAAGTAATTGCCTTCTTACCAATTAAAACAAGGTCAGGGTTAAACCCCTGAGCTTGCAACTCAGCATAACGTTGCTCAGTTCTCTTAATAATATTTGAGTTGTATCCTCCACAAAGTCCTCTATCACCTGTCACAGCAAGAAGAGTGATCTTGCCTACATCACGTGTTTTGAGCAATGGTGAATCAGCAGCTTCAAATCTCATCCGAGATTGAATGTTTTCCAGAACACGTGCCAAGCGATCTGCGAAAGGTCTACTGCGTAATACTTGCTCTTGCGCACGACGTACTTTTGCCGCCGCGACTAGACGCATTGCCTCGGTAATTTTCCGAGTGTTCTTGACAGAAACAATTCTGTCTCGTATGTCCTTAAGGTTGGCCATGAATTTAGTTCTCCTGGATAACCGTCAGATTCAAGCTGAAGCCAGCATGGAAGATTTGACCTCATTTATTGCATCTTTCAGCATTGATTCGGCGTCTTCACTAAGGACCTTTTCTGACTGCACTTTTTTAATAAAGTCAGCCTTATTGGTCTTTAGATAATCACGCAATTCACGTGCGAACTGAGTCACCTGCTCTTCAGGAACTTCATCAATAAGCCCCTTTACTCCCGCATAAACAATCGCAACCTGTTCAGCGAGATTTAAAGGTGCAAATTGAGGCTGCTTAAGAAGCTCCCTAAGCCGCTTACCACGTCCAAGTTGATTCTGAGTTGCTTCATCAAGATCTGAGGCGAACTGAGAGAAAGCTGCCAATTCATCAAACTGAGCCAGCTCAAGCTTCAAAGTTCCTGCAATCTTTTTAATTGCCTTGGTCTGAGCCGCACCACCTACCCTGCTAACTGAAATGCCTACGTTAATAGCTGGTCGCAATCCTGAGTTGAACAAATCAGAACTCAAGAAAATCTGACCATCCGTAATCGAGATGACATTAGTTGGGATATAAGCCGAAACATCCCCAGCCTGAGTCTCAATTATTGGCAAAGCAGTCATAGACCCCTTACCCATTGCATCAGAAAGCTTTGCTGCCCTCTCCAAAAGGCGACTATGGCAATAGAAAACGTCTCCTGGATATGCTTCACGACCTGGTGGACGACGCAAAAGCAATGACATCTGACGATATGCCTGAGCTTGCTTAGTCAAGTCGTCATATATGACCAAAGTTGCCTTGCCCTGGTACATGAAGTACTCAGCAATAGCTGCTCCGGTATAAGGAGCCAAGTACTGGAGAGCTGCAGCATCAGATGCACTTGCATTAACAACGACGGTGTAATCAAGCGCTCCTTTTTCACGAAGCACCTCAACGACATTGGCAACAGATGCTGACTTCTGACCAATGGCTACATAAACACAGACAACATCCTCCCCCTTTTGATTAATTATGGTATCTATCGCGATAGCAGTCTTGCCTGTTTGGCGGTCTCCAATGATCAGCTCTCGCTGACCTCGGCCAATTGGAATCATTGCATCAATAGAAGTGATGCCTGTCTGCATTGGTTCATGAACAGACTTCCTTTTAATAATTCCTGGAGCTATTGACTCAATCAGGCGAGAGTCATTGGTTTTTATTTCACCATTTCCATCAACAGGCTGCCCTAGAGGACTAACCACTCTCCCCAGCATTGCTTCGCCAACTGGTACAGATGCAATCTTTCCTGTTGCCTTGACAGTGCTGCCCTCTTGAACGCCAATGCCCTCACCCATTAGCACTACACCAACATTGTCATCCTCGAGATTTAAAGCAATTCCTTCAGTCCCATCCTCAAATTCAACTAGTTCTCCGGCCATGACCTTCTCCAGGCCATAAACACGAGCAATACCATCACCAATCTGGAGAACAGTACCTACATTGCTTACTGACACCGACTTGTCGTAGTCAGCTATCTGTTGCTTGAGAATCGAGCTGATCTCGTCGGGGCGGATGGAAACCATGAGAGAGGGTGATGTTGAAGGGAGAGGAGAAGGAAAGTGAGTTAAAGAGTTAGCTCACCTTGGCCAAGGAAAGTCCTAAACGACGCACCTGCCCAGCAAGGCTTGCGTCTATGACTTTGGAGCCAACACTGACGACGAAGCCGCCAATCAATGAAGGGTCAACTTTAAGGTTCAACTCAAGATTGTCAGTACCAGCAACAGATTGAATCTTCTTGAGAAGATCTGCTTGCTGAGTCTCATCCAGAGGAGAAGCTGAAGTTACGGTTGCAAGAGCAATGTTGCGTTGCTCTCTATAAAGCTCAAGCAAGCGCTCAAGCACCGCATCCAAGAAGCCTATGCGTTGGCGGTCAGCAAGTAACTTCAAAAGATTTAGGAAAGAAGGTGTTACCTTCCCTGAGAAAATCTTTTCTAGAGCTGCCTTCTTTGCCTCAACTTCCAGCACTGGCGAAGCCATAGCTTCACTAAGTTCAGGGCAGTCCTGCCAAAGAGAAAGGATTGTTTTGGATTGATCAACGATCTCATCCACTTCCTTTCTGCTAGAAGCTACCTGAAGGAAAGCTTCTGCATAAGGAGTAGTAATCGTATTAAGCAGAGGCATCAGACTTTCCCCATGTTTTTTATGGACTCGTTTAAAAACTTCGCCTGAGCAGTTTCATCAAGCTTCTGTGGAAGCGCTGCTAAAGCCTTTTCTATAGCCATACGAGCAGCTTCTCTTCGCAACTGAGTACTAACTCGCGCTGCCTCTGCATTGAGATCTGACGCTGCACCCTGCTTGATTCTGGCCATTTCATCAACAGTTCGTTTTTCACTCTCTAGTCGAATGGCCTCTGCCCGAGCTTTGCAGTCCTTACGAATCTGAGCAGCTTTCTGCTCAGCTGCAGACAATTCCTTCTTTGCCTTTTCAAGGGAAATTGATGCTTCGGCGAGTCTCTCCTCAGCATCATTCAAATCGGCCAAGATTGCTGAACGACGACGCTCCAGCATCCCTCCTAAAAAATTAGGTAGGAATTTATAGAGACCGAAAATCACAACTGCCAAGTTGAGAACATTGGTCTCAAACAAATTTAGATTGAGACCAAAGCCTTCTGTAGCAAGAATTAAAGGGAAATTCATTGGACTGCCAGTAGACGTTCGACGATCAAATCACCAAGCTTTTCCGAATCAGCTTTCAACTGATTAAGAGCTGAATCTCTCTGAGCATCAATTTCTCGCCTTGCTTCTTCTCTAGAGCTATTCGCCTCTGAATTAGCCAATGCCAATGCCTCTCGATAAAGCTTGTCTGAATCCTGTTCAGCCTCAGTAATTACCTTTTGTGCTGCAAGGCGGGCATCCTTAAGTTGTCCCCTTAAATCAGCTTCTAGCCTCTCTGCTTCTGCAAGCTTTTGCTTGGCTTCAGATCGGCTGACAGTTACGTAATCCTCCCTTTCCTCTACTACCTGCCCAACAGGCTTGAAGAAAAGTGTATTGAGGATGAAGGTGAGGATTACCACCTGAACCGCCATAAGCGGAAGAGTGGCATCGAAGTCAAATAGACCTCCTTCAGCACCAAACAGGAAGAAACTGGTCATATGGCAGAGGTGCGTGCGATTAAAACAAGCCTCATAACGGCAAAAAAGCAGTAGGCAAAAGACCTAAAACCTTTTGAAGAAGATTGATGACCACGACCAAGACTTATGCCTTGTTGTGGTCACAATCGATCCCCAAGGTTTTTTCGATCAGCCAGCGAATGGATTAGCGAAAAGCAATACCAACGCAACCACAAGGCCATAAATGGTTAGTGATTCCATGAAAGCGAACGAAAGGAGCAAGGTTCCGCGAATCTTGCCTTCAGCTTCAGGCTGGCGGGCAATGCCCTCTACTGCGCCCTGTGCAGCGCTGCCCTGACCGATGCCGGGGCCGATAGCGCCAAGGCCTACAGCCAGGCCAGCGGCAACAACGGAAGCGGCGGTGGTGATGGAATCCATGATTGAACTAAGGATGTGAAGCGCCTGAAGAGCGCGGATAGGTAGGGAACGGGAGTTTATACCTGCGACTGGGACATCTCAAAAATTAATGAGATGGGCCCGACTAAAACGGACCTTCGCGCAGAGAGTTTGCCAGATCATCGATCAAGAACTGGCAAAAAATGATTTATCAATGATGCTCTTCGACAGCTTCGCCTATGTAGTAGGCCGCAAGAGTCGCGAAAATCAAAGCCTGAATGGCACTTGTGAAAAGGCCCAAGAACATTACTGGGACTGGCAATACAAGAGGCACTAAGAACACCAAAACAGCTACCACCAATTCATCAGCAAGAATGTTCCCAAACAAACGAAATGATAGTGAGAGTGGCTTGGTGAAGTCCTCAACTATCTTGAAAGGGAGCATGATGGGAGTCGGGTGAACGTAATACTCGAAATACCTCAATCCCTTATTGCTTAAACCCGCGTAAAAATACGAGAGCGAGACAAGAAGTGCTAATGCAACTGTTGTGTTGATATCAGCTGTTGGGGCTCCAAGTTCACCACTTGGTAGGTGAATCAAACGCCAGGGGACTAATGCACCTCCCCAATTACTCACAAAGATGAACAGGAACAAAGTGCCAATGAAAGGCATCCAGTCTCTGTAAACCTTTTCTCCGATCTGAGTGCGAGCCAAGTCACGTATGTAATCCCAAAGGAACTCCAAAAGGTTCTGAACACCGCGAGGATCACGTTCCATCTTTTTGGTGCCAACTACGACAAGTGTCAGCAATGCACCAATCACTATCCAGGAAGTCATAAAGACCTGGCCGTGAATCCGTAAATTTCCTAATTGCCAATAAAGGTGTTGACCAACCTCAAGTTCGGCAAAAGGGAAAATAAATGGCAATGAACCCATTGGGTTTGAAGTTCGGGGTCGCTATTGCGACGGGATTTAAGTGACGCCTGGACACTGGCTATTGAATTGTTCAAGTTCAAGGTTTAGTTCGAGAATCAAGCAGAGCCTGAATAACTAATGAAGGCTTGTAGAGCAGAAAACCCAACAAGGCTGGCAATAACTCAAGCTGTGGCAGTTTTGAAACAGCCAGCACGAGCAGAACTGGAACAACCAACTGAATCTTGCTTACCGTTTTCGAACTAGTCCCAAGACTTCCAATACTGCGAGCAAGCAGCCGCATATAGAGGATTCCCGAGAAAGCACCTATCAAAATGCTGAAAGATGCTTGAAGTTCAAAGAAAATGGCTGTAATTGAAACTGCAAAAGCAGAGACAATGAGCGTGACAATAAAAATGCGCATTTGTAGGTGCGCATATTCGTCATTAGAAGCTTTTGCAACTTCTTTTGACGAATCAAGACTCAGAGGAGACTCGTTACTTTTCCCGGCCTCCGCCGAAGTTCTCAGCACAAAATGACCTCCCTTAGGAGGGTCAGTTTCAGGCTGGAGCTGCGGGGATGCCAGCAAGGGGCTCCGAGGCTCTCTGTGTAAAGGCCCGCGGAATCTATCATGCAGTTGGAAATCACAATGGGTATAGCAATAGCAACTGCTTCTGCTGCAAATCCCTTGCTGTAGATGCAACAAGGGCCTTATCCCAATCCAATGGCAATAAGCCTAACGATGTATCAGGGTGTTCTTCAATCACTTTCAACAAAGTAAGTGCCTTGGAACTGATTCTGAACCTATTCATATCTGAATCATCCAGTTTTTTCCCTGACCAATCCCATAAATAATCACTAGGTTTACCTTTAGCCGCAAGAATGTTTTCATCTTTGACCCAAGAACTAAAAGCCAAATCACCATTTGACAAGAAGAATTCAAAATGGCGAATTCCTGGATCCAGGCTTTCTATCAACTGCCATTGTTTAAAAACTGGCAAAGAGCTTGCTTCCTCTAATAGATCGCCATCCAAGAGCCTTTTCAAATCCCAAACATAAGGATTAGAAAAGCCTACAAACTCCAAATTCGCCAAATCAAATAGATTAAATAATCTCTCCAGAGTGAAGTCAGTTTCCTTTGGATGTAGAAACATATCTGCAAAGTCAATGTCAGTGGGGCATTGCTTAGACCAAATTAATTCATAATTTCTTCTAAGTATATTTTTTTCAGGCAATTCATTTAACAACCTTCTCCCTAAAGCTAAACCACCTTCCCCTTGATCTAAGCCAAGGGTTTTGAACGCTTGCTGAATTCGCTTTATATCCATACGTCCACCTTCTGCATACAAGCACAAATGAAGTATCGCTCCAGGTTTCAAATTCAATTTAAGTGCCTTTAATCCTTCAACAGGATCTTCAAGATGATGGACAACTCCTACTGAATTAATAAAGTCAAACAAGCCTTCATCTTCCAAGTCAAAAAGGCTACGATTCTCTAAACGTATTTTTGCTTGATTGAAGCCTCCAGAAAGATGCAATCTATTTGAAGCAATTTCAAGAGCACCAGAAGAGATATCTATCGCAAGAATCTCTGCACCAGGGTTTAAATAAGCAAGGTAATCAGTGCTTACACCAGTTCCACAACCAGCATCAAGAATGCGCAAATTTCCAGCTCCACCTTGCGAAGGGAGAACTGCCCCTGTGCAAGCTGCATAGACCATTTCAACAGACCAACGCCAATTAAAACCTGGAGGTGGCCCCTCCTTTAGCGAGTCTGAAGGAAATGGGTATCTATCGTAAAACGCACCTACGGCATGAGCAGATGCATCAATAGGTTTTGGAATGAAATTCATTTACCAGACAAGAAATGATTTAAAATCTTTATCTCCTCCTAAAGGAAAGTATCCAATTAGATAATAATAAAGGTCAACTACTTATTACTTATGGATGCAATATTTAAACCACATCCGAGAATCTTAGTATTTTCCTGGACTAACCAAAGTGTTTTTTTGTTGACAACAAACCTTGGCAAAGAGACTTCTGCACGGCTGAATAGGGGGAACTGATCCATATCAGAGCCTTTGGGCCATCCTTCCTTAAATAACTCAGTCAGCCCGTTCAGGTCACAAGGGAAATCCATTGAGGCGAATTTTAAAAAAAGAAGAAATATCCCGCTTTGGCAAAAGCTGCTTCCTGTTCCCTGGGAGCTATGGCCTTCAGAAGCACGTCTTCTGTTAGCACTAATAGCTTTTTGGAGCTTTGCTGGCTTATTGGTACTTGGCTCAGCCAGCTGGTGGGTCGCCAGTCGTGAAATGGGTGACGGGGCTTACTACATCAAGAGACAACTGATCTGGCTTACAGCAAGTTGGAGCCTCTTATTCCTTGCTATCTCAACAAATTTAAAAAGCTGGTTAAAACGTGCTGGTCCTTTTCTCTTCTCTGGATGCTTACTTGCAGGAGCAACATTAGTGGTAGGTAGCACCGTGAATGGTGCTAGTCGCTGGCTAATAATTGGCCCATTACAGATACAGCCTTCAGAGTTAATAAAGCCATTTGTAATCCTTCAAGCAGCAAATCTTTTTGCTCATTGGGAGCGAATCAGAACCGACCAAAAGTTTTTCTGGATTTGCATGTTTACAACTCTTTTGCTTTTTATACTTAAGCAGCCCAATCTAAGTACAGCCGCATTAATAGGGATACTGATTTGGCTAATTGCGCTTGCTGCAGGGGTGAGGTTTCGCAGCCTTATCGCTACAGCTGTTGGTGGTGCGTGCTTAGGCGTTACAAGTATTCTCATCAATGAATATCAGCGAATGCGGCTCATATCATTCCTCGATCCTTGGCAAGACCCTCAAGGCAATGGATATCAATTGGTGCAGAGCCTCCTAGCCATTGGCTCAGGAGGTTGGTTCGGAGAAGGTTTTGGCCTCTCTACTCAAAAGCTTCAATATCTTCCTATTCAAAGCACAGATTTCATCTATGCAGTTTTTGCCGAAGAATTTGGTTTCGTTGGCTCTTTAATGCTCCTGCTGTTTCTTATGCTTTTTTCATTCATAGGAATGCGTGTTGCACTTCGCTGCCAAAATAATCATTCGAAACTAGTAGCAATAGGCTGTACAACTCTTCTTGCGGGCCAAGCAGTAATCAATATTGCCGTAGCATCTGGAGTTATGCCCACAACTGGCTTACCGCTCCCAATGGTTAGCTATGGAGGCAACTCTCTCCTCTCTAGTCTTCTAGTCTCAGGCCTACTAATACGTTGCTCACTTGAATCCACTGGTCTAATTAATACGTCTCAATTACATAAATCCCATCACTAGATATGGTTGATACTTAAAGTTGATCCGGCTTAGCCGGCGCCGAACATCCCTTTCCTGGATTTGGCACTATCCGACCTTGCTCGCAGCAGCGAGCAACTGGTTAGCAATGGGCTCAAAGACCCAGGACCACTAACAATAGTTCTGGTTTTTAGCGGAGGTTTATTTACAAGTCTTGGCCCTTGCTCTCTTTCTCTTTTGCCAATCACAGTAGCTTTTTTAGCTGGGTTTGAAGACGATCAATCCCCACCGATCAGAAGCATTTTATTTTGCAGCGGCATAATCCTCTCGCTAGTTCTTCTTGGCTGCCTAAGCAGCTTAGTGGGGAAAATCTATGGTCAATTGCCATTAGCAGTCCCGACCTTCGTGGCACTTTTGGCAGTTTTAATGGGGCTCAATCTTCTTGGGATTCTCAAAGTCCCATTGCCTCCAGGGCCTGACCCAAATGCCTGGCGCAAGAATTTTCCAGCACCACTAGCACCTATAGCTGCAGGTCTTGCATTTGGGCTTGCCGCTACACCATGCACAACCCCAGTTCTGGCTGTATTACTTGGTTGGATTGCCCAAAGCGCAAATGTTCTCGAGGGGGTCGTCTTGCTGAGCTGCTTTGGGGCCGGTCAAGTTCTACCACTCTTTATTGCTGGGACTGCAGCCGCAAGCATTCCTAATCTTTTAGCAATCCGTCCTTTGAGCCGCTGGATCCCTCCAGTAAGTGGCGTAATTTTTCTCACCACTGGCTTATTGAGCCTACTTGCACGCTGGATATAACTCATGGCCTCATTTCGGCGTGTAATTCTCTGGGCATCAAATCTAAAAGTTGCGATCGGTTTGCTTTTTGTAATTGCAATTGCTTGCGCACTTGGCACAGCTATCCCACAGGACGAGGCTTCAAGTAGCTATATAGAAAGTTATAACGCACACCCTTGGCTTGGAATCATCAATGGGGAGCTAATACTAAACCTTAACCTTGATCATGTTTATTCTAGCAATTGGTTCCTAGCACTTCTTATCTGGCTAGGTTTTGCACTAATTGTATGTAGTTGGCGCAGACAATTACCAAGCCTTCAAGCTGCTATTAAATGGATTGATTATAAAGAAGCTAAGCAATTAAGTAAGCTTGCCATAGTCGAAACTATATCCATTAGTGAGTCAAAAGTTGGCCTAGAAAAACTATCATTAACTCTTCAAAAAAAAGGCTGGGTTGTCAAGGAAGCCGAAGGCCGACTTGCTGCAAGGAAGGGTGTAATTGGTCGTGCAGGTCCTCCTCTCGTTCATATTGGGCTAATCCTGTTAATGCTCGGCTCAGCATGGGGCGCTTTGGCAGGACAACGCTTAGAAAGATTCCTTACTCCTGGTAGATCATTTGAACTTTTAAATAACGAAGGAGAAAGCCAAGTAACCCTCAAATTGGAAGAATTCAATATTGAGCGGGATCCGGCAGGCAGGACTGAGCAGTTCCGATCAAAGCTTGCGCTAAGCGAACCAGGTCAAGTAAAAGAAAACTTCAATGAAATTAGTGTCAATCATCCCTTGAGGTACAAAGGACTGACGGTTTATCAGGCCGATTGGTCACTCGCGGCAATAACTCTCGAAGTAGCAGATAAACAGCAACTTCAGCTGCCTTTAACCAATTTCAAAGAACTCGGAGATCAAATTTGGGGTCTAGTAATCCCAACCAAATCAGACGGGAGTGAGCCCATCTTGCTAAGCCTCTCAAGTGAAGAAGGCCCCGTCCAAATATTCAACGAAGCTGGAGAGCTTTTAGGGAGCATGAGGCCTGGAGGGTCATCTTCAGAAATAAAAGGAATTCAGATTCGGATCATTGAAATAATTCCAGCTAGTGGGCTACTCCTTAAACGTGACCCTGGAGTACCACTCGTATATACAGGATTCACAATTACTCTTATAGGAGGGTTACTTAGTGTTCTTTCTACCAGACAACTTTGGGCCGTAGCTGATACTAAACAAAAGTCATTGCACGTTGGGGGGTTATGCAATAGAGACTTATCAGGTTTAGCAAATGAAATTCCTCGGATTTTGGCCTCCTTATCTGACTAAATCAACATTGCTTTCGATTCCCATGACTAACACTAACCACCATGTGAACGTTACCCCTTGGGTTAAAATCTGCCTCTAGTTTCATCCAAGTTGGGCTACAGGCCTGAACAAAGTCATCAAGAATTTGATTCGCAGCTTCCTCATGCGAAATTCTTTTATTGCGATAACTGTTTATATAAAGCTTAATAGCCTTTAATTCTAAAACCTTTAAATCTGGTTGATAAGTCACTCTCAAAACAGCAAAATCTGGATAACCAGAGAATGGACACTCACAAGTGAACTCTGGGAGTTCAATTGAGATTTCATAAGGACGGCCAGGATTCGGATTTTCAAAGCAAATCAGCTCTGCTTCTGCAATCTCGCGTTCTCCATAAAGAGGCGACTTGGTTTTGGAGTCTTTGTTGCTCACGAAAAGAAAACTTGCCTATAAAGAGCCTAAATCTCTAGCAATTATTTCCGATTCACCAAATTAAGCAGCCAAGCCGCCCTAAAAGCCCATCGCAAACCAGAGCTTTAGCGCTTAAGGAAATTTTAAGAAAAGAATAATCTAAATGTTCACTATGAACATCATTTGCCAAGTAAAAAGGTAGTGAAGGACAAAACGTTGAGCTATCCAAGGCAGCCGCCTTGGATCAAAAGCAGGAAGTAGCCCTCGCCAGGCGAAGCAACGCTCCTTCCCTAGAAGAGGCACTTCCGCATATGCGGAGATCAACCATCCCTTCGAGGTACATCTAATGACCACTGCACAACGCACCTATAGAGGAATTAGCTACAACCCTTTACAGCATGAGCTCGCCAGCAAGGCCTATGTGGAGCATGTTTACAGAGGCAAGCGCTATGAAGCCCCTCTAAACCACGATCCCGCCGAAGCTAACGAAAGTATTGAGCTCCACTACAGAGGCAGCGTTTATCACCATCGCCAAAAGAATGCATTATCTAGCTGAAAAGCTGGATCGGTAGCAAAAGTCACAACTCAGGTCCGTCTTGCACCCCCTAATAGGGGTGTAATCGGACCTTTTTCATGGACATCTGGCTAATAGAGACAGAGGAAGGCACAATCATTCGTCCAGAGAGCATTCATGGAATGCTTTGGCTACAAACACATTTTGAGAACGAGCATTGGGAAGCGATTTCCTCCAATCAAGTACGGCTGCCAATCTCAGATGCCAGAATTCTCTCTAATGATGCTTTAGATGCTGGACTCAGTCTTAACTTCCTTCCTAGCTTCTCCATAGCAAGAAAGTTCTGACAAAATTTCTTAGTAACCTAAATCCCAAGCTATCGACCAATGAAAAAAGTAGAAGCCATTATCAGACCATTCAAGTTAGAGGACGTAAAGCTTGCTCTAGTTAATGCAGGCATCGTTGGGATGACTGTTAGTGAGGTACGTGGCTTTGGTCGCCAAAAAGGCCAAGTCGAAAGGTATAGAGGCTCTGAATTCACCGTGGAGTTCCTCCAAAAACTCAAAGTAGAAGTTGTAGTGGCTGATGAGAAAGTAGAAGCTGTTTTAAAGGCAATAGCCGATGCAGCCAAGACTGGAGAAATAGGCGATGGGAAAATTTTTATATCCCCTGTTGACTCAGTACTGAGAATTCGTACTGGAGATCTTGATGGAGAAGCACTCTAAGAAAGAGTCTCTTTTACAAGTTTCTCCAGAACTGGAAGATTTAAAGCCCCAACACTAGTTATTCCTAGCCAAAGCAAATATTCATGATTCCCAGCAGGCCCAATTATGGGTGAGGCAACAAGGCCTTTAGGCTTCCATCCAAGGTCCATTGCTTTATGAATTACTGCATTTAATGCATCAACATGTGACTTCTCATCGCGCACTACTCCTCCCTTACCCACCCTTCCACGACCAACTTCAAACTGCGGCTTAACCAATAAAATAGCTTCAAGATCTTCACCTCTTAGAAGAGATTTAATTGCCGGGAGTACAAGCCTTAATGAAATAAATGACATGTCTGCAACTGCCAATGAAGGCCATGGATCCTTAGGTCCATACAGTTCCTCAGCTTTGAGAGTCCGCAGGTTTGTACGCTCACGCAAAATCACCCTTGAGTCTTTACGAAGTTTCCAATCAGTCTGGCCATAACCAACATCAACTCCGTAAATCAAGGCAGCTCCATGCTGCAAGAGACAGTCAGTAAATCCCCCTGTAGAGATTCCTCCATCCAGGCATACCCTCCCTTTAATTTTCACAGGGAAGGCCTGAAGTGCTTCTAACAATTTTTCTCCCCCCCTAGAGACAAATCTTGGAGGTTCCTTAACCCTTAGCTCAAGGTCATCAGGCACAACATTTCCAGGTTTATCCAACAAACGACCATTCATGTCACGGACCTTGCCTGCAAGAATCAATTTCTGAGCCTGCTGGCGAGAAACAGCAAAGCCTTTGGTCAGGAGGTGCAGATCAAGACGCTGTTTTCGGGACATTTCGTCATAAAAGCAAATAGGAAACCGAACAAAAACCACTGAACTTGCGCATTTAGCTCAAGACCCAGAGAGGATCATCCCAACTCGCCCGAAAGGACGTGTCTTACAAGCCATCCCATTCAATCGACAAGCCTGACCCTAAAAGGCCCAGGAAACTGAATTTGGTGCCATTGATCAAGACATCAAAGGTGCTTGAATTACTCCGACCTGGAAGCTTTGTAACCCTAGAAAACCAGCCAACTGACCTGCCACCATTTCAAGTAATTCATTGCAAAGGTGGTCGTTGCTGGGTCCGTCAACAAGCCTGGGGCAGATTTGTCCATTGGGAGGTTGAACATCACCTTCTTAAGTCAGCTTGATCACAAGGGTCTAAGTTCAGAGCTCATATCTAATTGTCAGAGCCTTTGATTGAGCGCTACACACTCCCTGAAATGGGCAATATATGGACAGACAGAGCCAAGTATCAAACCTGGCTAGATGTCGAAATTGCAGCTTGTGAAGCCAACTGCAGGCTTGGGAAACTACCAGAAAGCGCAATGCAGCAAATTCGTCAAAAAGCTGCATTCGAACCCAAACGCATTCTTGAAATAGAAGCGGAAGTCCGCCATGACGTAATTGCCTTCCTTACCAATGTGAACGAGCATGTTGGAGATGCGGGTCGCTTTATTCACGTAGGCATGACCAGTAGCGATGTATTGGACACTGGCCTGGCTTTGCAATTGAAAGCCTCAGCAAAACTTCTAATTAAAGAAACCAAAAAACTTGAAGATGCAATCCGCACACTCGCTAAGAGGAACAAAGAGACTGTGATGATTGGACGTTCCCATGCCATTCATGGAGAACCAATTACTTTCGGATTTAAGCTGGCTGGGTGGTTGGCCGAAACAGTACGTAATGCTGAACGACTCGCACGCTTAGAGAAGGATATTTCCGTAGGCCAAATAAGTGGAGCCATGGGTACCTACGCCAATACTGATCCTGAGGTAGAAAAACTTACATGTGAGAGCCTTGGGCTTCATCCGGACACTGCAAGTACTCAAGTAATTTCTAGAGACAGACATGCAGACTACGTTCAAACTCTTGCCTTAGTAGGTACCTCCCTTGATCGTTTCGCTACCGAGATCAGGAATCTTCAAAGAACTGATGTTCTTGAGGTGGAAGAAAGCTTTGCGAAAGGTCAAAAAGGCAGTTCAGCAATGCCCCACAAACGCAATCCAATTCGTAGTGAGCGCATCAGTGGTCTCGCAAGAGTCTTACGTAGCTATGTAGTTGCAGCGCTAGAGAACATGGTCCTCTGGCACGAACGCGATATAAGCCATAGTTCTATTGAAAGAATGATGCTCCCCGATATTTCAGTCACGCTCCACTTCATGTTGCATGAAATGACTGAAGTAATTAATGGTCTTGGGGTCTATCCAAGCAACATGCTCCGCAATTTGAATTTGTATGGCGGCGTAGTGTTTAGTCAACGAGTACTCCTTTCACTCGTAGAAAGTGGAATGTCTCGAGAAGACGCCTATAGGGTCGTACAAGTCAACGCTCATTCGGCATGGAATCAAGAGGGGGGGGATTTTCGGTCAAACCTTGGATCGGATCCAGAAGTAACCAATCGCCTAACTACGGAGCAATTAGATGATTGCTTCAGCACAGAGATTCATCAAGCCAACCTCAATGTCATATGGGAACGACTTGGAATCTAAAGAAAGCATGCCTCAAATAGCTAGGGATGATAATTACTTAGAAGTTAGTCTTTTAGACCAAAGATGCCTCCTCTTAAAGGCTACAAAATTTTCTAGATTCCTCTAACTCCTTTTATGGGAACTCGATCTGCTCCTATCACTTGCAAAGGTCTATATGACTGAAATGATGCGCACAGAAAAAGACAGTTTAGGTTCTATCGAAGTCCCAGAGAACGCTCTCTGGGGAGCTCAAACACAACGAGCTTTAAAAAACTTTGCCATTGGCAAAGATCGAATACCAATAGAGCTAATTCATGCCTTAGCAAAAATCAAAAAGGCTGCCGCAGTAGTCAACTATCGCCTAGGAGTTATTGATGAGGAAAGAAGTGCGTTGATTGCTAAAGCTGCCTCTGAGATTGCAGAAGGGCTACATGATAATCAATTTCCCATCAAGGTTTGGCAAACAGGGAGTGGAACCCAAACCAATATGAACGTCAATGAGGTAATTAGCAATCTTGCATCAAAAGCTAGCAATCAGAACTTAGGTAGTCATATTCCTGTTCATCCAAATGATCATGTAAACCAATCTCAATCCACTAACGACACCTTCCCAGCAGCTATCCACATAGCCACTGTTCAAAGAGTTCGCAATCAACTACTGCCTGAGATAACAAGTCTAATCAACGCATTTAACAACAAAAGCCATGCCTGGGGAACAATAATCAAACTTGGGAGAACACATCTTCAGGATGCTGTTCCGCTCACACTTGGCCAAGAAGTGTCTGCCTGGAGAGATCAAATCTCAACGGCTCATAACCGTATAGAAGCTGCACTTACTGAGCTTTATCCCCTCCCATTAGGAGGGACTGCTATCGGCACAGGATTAAATGCACCAAACAATTTCGACATTGAGATTGCTGCAGAGCTTTCACTCCTAACTGATCTACCTTTCACTGCAGCTAAAAATAAGTTCGCCATCATGGCGAGCCATGATGGCTTAGTTCATATGATGTCAGAGCTCAAAATGCTTGCAGTAAGCCTCCTAAAGGTTGTGAATGATATCAGGATTCTTTCATGCGGCCCTAGGGCAGGACTAGCAGAATTAGAGCTTCCCGCTAATGAACCAGGGAGCTCAATCATGCCAGGAAAGATAAATCCAACTCAATGTGAAGCTATGGCAATGGTATGCACTCAAATAATGGGTCTTGACACTGCAGTAGCCATGGCTGGTAGTGGAGGCCACTTACAAATGAACGCCTACAAACCACTTATTGGTATGAACTTGATGCAAAGCATTCAATTACTCAATGATGCTTGTAGAAGTTGCAGGCTCGCAATGGTGGAAGGGCTGACACCAAATCAAACCAGAATTCAAAAGCATCTCGAAGAATCGCTGATGTTGGTAACTGCTTTAACTCCAGAGATTGGATATGAAAAAGCCAGCCAAATAGCCATTTTTGCTTTTGAAAAAAGCAAAAGTCTTCGTGAAGCTGCAATGGAGCTTGGACATTTAGACAAAGATGATTTTGACCGCATAGTTAATCCAAATACAATGGCAAATCCTCATGACCAATAATGTGATTTTCAATCCACTGAAGACAACCTTTCAGTAGCGGGGTTAAGAGCTCGTTCTTCATCAGCAGCCTCTTTGAAAAGATCTTCCGCCTCAGAGACAGGAAAGCGATTAATCGCAACCAAAGCAGCTCGAGCACTACGTCGTAACTGGTCACTAATAGCCTCACAATATGGAACTTGTGCCAGCAAATCCACAGTTCGACGCATTATCCGAACTACATCTCCCTCATCTAACGAGGTATTCGCAATGAGATCACTCCAGGAGATACCCCGCGCCCAAGCTTCTACCAAGCCCATTAACTCCGGCTCCCACCAAGCAGGAATAACTACCTGATAAGTTCCCTGAGCCCTTAATAACTCCTTACGAATGCCGGAAAGATCATGCAGTGCTTCTTCTGCCTTTGCTGGAGCAGGGAACCCACTCCACAGATCAGGCCGATTCACTTCAGTACTAATAGCCTGAAAAACAGCTGCCAAGTCTGCAGGCTCCAACTCATCTAAGTGCCCGCTCATAAGTGACAAACCCAGCCAAAGTTCATTGTCACCTCTCAAAGCAGCAACTGTTCGACCAATCTCAGTCGGAGTAAGGCCATCTAAGCCGCCAAAGTATTGCAATATTTCTATCAAAGCCAAAAACACTTCCCAGTGTCGATTTGCTCGATGGTGAAGCAACTGCTGACGTTCTCGTATCTCAATCTCTAACTCTTCCATTCTTCGACGATGTTTCTTTAACTTTTTACGATCACCCCAACGATGAGCTGGCTGTTCTTCCAAGTCTTCTTCAAGCCGCTTAACTAACTCAGCCTGAGTTAACACCTCTCCAGCAAGGTCGTATTGAGGGATAGTCATGTCATGTCGCCGAGCTATTTGTCCAATAGCTAAAGCCAACTCCTTACTCTTCTCATCGCCATGACGTAATTCACCAGCTGATCTCAAGTCAGGAAACGAAGCCAGATTGATCTCCAAACAAGCCAGCTCCGCATACAGACTTACAACGGACTGACAAGGAAGCAATATCCAAATGTTCTGATCAGTCAGACAAAGCAATAAGGGGAACTGTCCTGGTCCATCAAACTTGTCGACGATTACAGCAGGCGTTATTCGACCCTTGAGTTGAGGTGATTTCAAACTGACCAATGTTCCAACACTGGCAAACTGCAAAGCAAGGGTCAGTTCATTCGCAAGTGTTTCTGCCGCCTGTTGCTGCAGTATCCGTAGCAAACGTCTCTCTTCGCGAAGCCTGCCACGTCTCTTCTCATAATCTTCAAAATCTGCCCAGGGCACATCCCCAGCAACGCCCTGCAATTGACTTAATTGAATCCGAAGTTGCTCTATAAGCTCTTCCTCCTCTACTAAATCTAAACTTGCGAGATAACGTCCAAAACTACGCTCCACCAACTCCCTAGCTTTCTCTAGGTCATACCTTTGCAATAGGTTGAGAACCATCCCATAACTTGGAGAAAACTGACTAACCAGTGGGTCTGAAGGGCTAAGTGCCAACTGCCCTGCCTCTCGAACCCCTTCAAAACGACTCTGTACAGCAACTACATAGCCATGAGAGTCAAGGCCTCTTCTCCCTGCTCTCCCCGCCATCTGAAGAAATTCACTTCCCATTAGTGGGCGATGTCCCCGTTCAGTTCGTTTAGATAAGGAAGCAATGACTGTGCTGCGAGCAGGCATATTGATACCCGCTGCAAGAGTTTCAGTAGCAAACACAACCTTTACAAGGCTTTGCTGAAACAATTCCTCAATCAATTCCTTCCATGCAGGAAGCACTCCTGCATGGTGAGATGCAATCCCACGAATCAAAGCATCAACATGAAAATCATCACGAAGGGCCTCTGGATTGGCATTGGAGTATTCCCTGATCCTCTCTCTAATAATCATCTGTTCATCAGCATCAACTAAACACTGATTGCCAAGGTCTCTCACAGCTTTATCGCAACCACGACGACTAAATATGAAATAAATGGCCGGGAGCATCGAGCGCTCAGCCATATTCGCAATCACGTAGCTGATCTGAGGGGGTTCTGGCTGCGGAGGCTTAGAAGAACGACCCTTTCGTTTATGACCCTTTGGCGCCCGCCATACTTTGCAATTTGGATGTACACCTGTGCCCTCATCGTTTAGCAAAGGATGTAATCCTTTAACACTACAGAACAAAAAGTCCAAAGGAACTGGGCGAAAATCACTCAGGACTAATTGGGTAGGACCATGGACCCTTTCAATCCAATCAGTGAGTTGCCCGGCATTCGCCACCGTTGCAGAAAGCGCAACAAGCTGAACTGAAGAAGGACAATGAATAATCGATTCTTCCCATACCGTTCCTCTTTGAGAATCATTCATGTAGTGGCATTCATCTAGTACTACCGCCTCCACATCGGCCAAAGGGTCATCATGCTCATCTGCTTCCGCATAAAGCATGTTTCGAAAGATCTCTGTGGTCATTACGACTATTGACGCCTCCCTATTAACACTTAAATCTCCAGTCATTAAGCCCACGTTTTCAGGGCCAAACTGCTGGCGAAAATCACGTAACTTCTGATTTGATAAAGCTTTTAAAGGTGTTGTGTAAAAAACTTTTTGTCCATGCGAAATAGCTCGATGGATGGCGTATTCACCCACCAATGTCTTTCCAGAACCTGTAGGTGCGCTTACTACAACTGATTTTCCTTGATTTAGAGCATCAATTGCCTGAAGTTGAAATTGATCAAGCTGAAAAGGAAAGAATTCAGTCAAATCCAATTCAGCCTTGACGACGTCGGATGAAGTCGTGCCCTTCGCCGCTGAACTCATGGAACAAATCCTAGAGAGCTCTCCAATTCATCTAAAGGGACTTCTCCAAGAACGCAACGTTCAAATGAACAAGTGCCTATGAAGTAATTCAAGAGCTCTTTGGCCCATCAAGCCTCAGACTAGACGCATGCACAATTTGCCTCCAACAAGACTTCGCTATCTTCGCAACTGGGTTCATGGCGAAGGAACACATGAACTGAAGCCAGCAGGGCTAGTTGGTCCAAACGTTTGCCTCCTAGACCTTGCGAGCAACGACTACCTGGGTCTTAGTAGACATCCAAACCTGATAGAAGCTGCTAAAAAGGCAATATTTGAGGATGGGGTAGGAGCAGGCGGCTCAAGACTCGTCACGGGCAGTCGCCCAATCCACGAAGCATTAGAGCTTGCTCTAGCTAAGTGGTTAGGACGTGAGCGTGTTTTACTTTTCCCAAGTG
>QCKL01000019.1 GCA_003215355.1 Prochlorococcus sp. AG-409-O23 | reverse complement strand
GCTGCTCGTCTTGCCATCAACGTTGGCTTCGTTGCTGTTTGGCTTGAACTCACTAAATTGACTTTTGGTTTGGAGGCTGGCCTTTTCGCCAAAATATATGAGGAATTGATTTATTTAATTAGCCCCCCGTTTCTTGATGGCATCGCATCTAGAGGCTTACCTAGATTCATCTGGTTCCTAGTTCAAATCATTCCAATGTTCTTGGCGACTAGATACATCTGGTGGGGACGTATCAGGCCACGGCCAAGAATCACTGGAAGCCGTGAACAAGAGCGAGCAGGTAAAAAGTGGGACGCTGTTGTTGATGAGTTGAAAAACAGGAAGTAAGCGGCCCATTCATAAAATTCGGCCAGTTAAGTAGGGCGGCGCTTTAATAAAGGAATGAAACCACTAAAGCTTGCTGCTTTCGCACTAACAGCTGGGTTGGCATTCCCAGCTTCTATCAATGCTTTCCCTTGGGGGAACAAAGAAATTGTTGTTAAAACTGACCTGGGCGAGAAATATGTTGTTAAAAGTTCAGCAGTAAAAGTAACTCCCTGGACCAAATCCGATGCTATAGCAGACTTCGAAAACAAGAAATTCCATAAACCAGGTTCTCCCGATTATTTAAAATATCTGAATATACTTAAATCATCTAAAATCAAAATCCCATATGTGCTAATAGAGTTTCGGCCTATATTTATTGATCTTAATAACAAGAAAGAAGCTCAAGGTTATATCAAAACTACTTGCACAAATTATGATAAATTTAAATTTCTACCCAAGGAAGAATTTACTGAATTAACTAAAGCATACTTATATGCATTATATCCATTAGGTAGAAATTTTCCTGATACATCAACCGGTTTAGCCATAGAGACTGTGAAACTAAAAGTATGCGAGAAGTATGCCAAGTTCTAAGCAGAAGCCATAACGCAGTTTTGCTTCGCAGTATCAGAGACATCAAGGTATCTCTAGTGAGTTCCAAGAGGATGAAGTGCGGTGGATCGTCCACATGCGGGAATGTGGTTTCGAAGGCGAATTATTCACCCTTTTCTGAAGGGATTGATTGATCTGGCTAAAAAGAAGGAAGACTCTGAGGATAAATGCGCCGCTTTTTATTTGTCGCCCTAGCTGCTGGGCTTCTGTCACCAACTGCTGCTATGGCTGAGCCAGTGCCTGGGATTAGTGATCTTGATGCTGATCCTAAATACCCCGTAAGGATTGGCTTTTTTTGCCCAAGGACGAAAGTCAGAGTCCGAAACGATAGGGGGCAATATGAAACCGAGTCGAGAAAGCTGTACAAAAACTGTTGGGTTGAGTTTCATTCGGACTACATCAACGTGATGGACAGGCAAACAATCAAAAGGAAAGACGTCCTTAGGTATTGGTTGGGGGAAGCAGAAGCAGGTTTGTGCTGTGCAAGATGGAATCTGCTTTATAGAACCAAAGCAGGGAAAAGACATATCCTCCAAATCAGCCAAAAAGCGAATGTCATATACCCAAGCAGAGTGGGAGAAACAGAAACACCTCTAATTAATAAATGGATGGCTCAATAATCATGCGCCGCTAGCTATTCAGTTTTCAAGGTTCCACTAGGGGGGTGGGGCGATAAGGGCATAATTTATATATGGCTGGATATAGATTCAAAAAAGAAGATCTAAAGCCTGACGAGCAGGGTTTGAAACTGACTGAAGAGGAGAACGAATATGCGTTTAAACAAGATCAAGAAAGGCGAGAGAGATTAGTTCAAAAGCGAGAGGAGGTAGAGGAAGCACGTAGCCAAGCAAAATTCCAAGAAAGAATCGATGAAATTAGGCAAGGAATAAAACGTGGGCCAAGAGGTGGGAGATATACAGACGAGATTTCAAAGAATGGGAAACGCTATAGAAAGTACTTCTGATATTCCGTTTTCAAGGTTCCACAAGGAGGCGGGGGTAGCTGAACGCCCAGAACAACCCAGTAGAGAAGCCAGATTGCAATCATCTAGCTACCCCTAGAGCTACCCTTTCTCAGTTGAGATTCGTCAAAAGCCAGTCGGGGCGACAGGATTCGAACCTGCGACCTAGTGCTCCCAAAGCACCCGCGCTACCAAACTGCGCCACGCCCCGTACAAACGATCTTAGGACCCAAGAAGTCCCTCTTGCCTTGGGGACCTTAAATCTTGAGTTCATCAAAACTATTCTTACTTAACTAAGCACTGTTTTTTTGTATATATCTATTGCGTCCATCTGAGAAGCAACAAATTGCTGGCATGAGAAGGTTGAGATTTCAACTGTGTACTAGGCAAAAGCGAGCTGAACATGTTTTTGGAGGAAGTCCATCTCCTTACCTCTCCCATTTTTCTTCAGCTTTGACCCTTTTTTCCTGAAGCGCCTTACAGGCTTATCTATATCGCATTTGCAACTGGTCACTTGAGCGGAGGAGACCATCCATTCTTCAGCCTTGAAGAGGACATAAGGCGACGAGGAGCACTTCATCGGTCTTTTCATAGTACAACTGTTCTAGTCTGCTAAATGTTAATTGTCAATCATTGCTAGCGCTGAAAGTTTTTCTTACTTCCAAAGAGCAATGCCTGGACAAAAAATCCGCATTAGTGACTAAGTGCTCAGAACAAGCGTTACTGGCTCTTCATTTAAAGGTAACCGTTAAGGAGTAATTGGTTTTCTAAGCAATCAATTCGTCAAAGCGTGGTCACCAATACAAAACACAAAAAGGCCAATAGTGTTTAATTAGTGTATGGAAAAACCAAAGAAAAGAATCTCTCAACTGGAATCAAATCCAATTTTTGAAGAGGCTGACCACCGACTAGCCTGCGGTTGGCACGTTGATATCGAATCGAGCGGCCAGCGCAAAAGGTACTTAAAAGCTCTCAGGAGTGAGAACTCTGTCTGAATATTTGGCCATTTAGAGGACTAAACAGACAAACCCGAAAGAACTAACACTTCAAATCGATTTTTAGATTCGGCACCCCATCTGAATAAGTCCGCGATCAAGAAGCCTGCCAAGTCTTAATGCAGTTGCTTCTTCAGTGCGCGAGAAATCAGCCTGATGATCCGTCACCCACGACATCTCTTCGGAAGTAATAACTCCAGTAGAGACTGATTCCAGAAAGAGCAATCCGAGTTTCATAGCGAAAAATTAGTCAGAACAGCCATAGGAGCAAGCCCCTAAGGAAGACCGACTGATCCCCATCACTCGGTCAGACAGAGCCTAGTGTTAAAAAACTACTTCGCAATGAGCAGAAACACTATTTATGGGGGTTGCATTGATAGGTCTATTCCCTTAATAATGAGAGTCCCCATCACCCAGGCCCTCTGCATTAAGCAAGGGTCTTTTTTTTTTACCAAGAGCCCTTTCTACGACTGAAATATTTACTAAAACGTTTTTTTTATTGCGTTCTGTTGGCTTTAAGGACTATTCGTTGCCACCCTTTAAAGGTGAGTTCCAGCTGACTTCTTGAATAACCCTCTTATTTTCCTCCTAGGTATGACTTCTCTATGGGTTGCTCATAGCCTCCTCCTAGGTGGATTAAACGCAGAGAAGGAAAAAACTGCCAAAGCAGAAGCTCAAGCTAAGGCAATAGCAAAGCTTTATCCCAAAAAGGCTTAAGCCCAAATTTAAAAACATTCGAGAAAAGAGCCTTTTAGAAAAATCTAATAATTATATGAATTTCGTTGTTCAGAAATGATTCCACCTTTTTATTGGATTAGTAAGCAGGTTTTGCTTGCTTAATGCCCTTGCTCTGCACGCCTTCCAAGGCTACGGCACAAGCTTCTGCCAACCGATTGTTACCTTTTGCCTTCCATGCAGCCATGGCCGCTTCAAGGACTTCCTTTCGATCTTGGTTCATCGTTAATTCAGCAATTCTTTAGCTGCTGCGGAGAACAAAAAAGATCTACCTCAGCAGAGGGGGAAATGGCCAGTAGTTGTTGGAGATTTATTAAGCAAATCTTAAGGCATGGCCGTCGCAAGCTTCCCCTTCGTTCCTTTATGGGGGTCACGGCTGGCAAAGGCAAATAAAAAAGAGCGTTTGGTTAGGACTTCGCAATCCGTTGATGTATTGACTTAGTAATTAAATTCAGCCGCGCAAGGTAACGCTATGGTGCTTGAAAATATTTAAGTAGTTTTGGTTCTTCCTCCGACAAGCGCAGTCATTGGAACGTTGATGATCTCAATTGGGTTAATTGTGAGATTTCAATTTCAAGTCAAAATTGAAAAGTAAGCTCTTGACTCAAAAGTTCAGCCCCTGACTAGTACAGTGAGAGAAATTGCTGACGAGCTATTACTACAAATACTTGATACGCACAAATTTATTGAATGCTTCTTTTAGAAACATATTCTTCCAATATTTCTTTAATCAATACCTCGATAAAGCCTACCCTGAAAAGAGCAAACGAAAGGAGTAGGCAAGTCTAAATACCTAGGCTTTGATTTTTGAAGCGATGAGTGACAACTCTTTCAGAAGCTCACGAACACCCACAAGAGCCAATACACATAAAGTGCCTGCAAGGGCAATGGGAAGCATTGATTCCATTAGCTGCATTGATGATGGCTTACCTGTCTTAACAGGAGTCAGCAGAATCCGCATCGATGATTCTGCCTATTTCCTACCTGAAAATATAGAATCATCAGGTTTTCATTCCTTTCGAATGTGAGAGATTGATTGTATAGAGCTAATTTATTCTCAAGTCTTATGAGATAGATCCCAAACAAAAATGAGCGTATAGGGGCATAGAATCACTCCTAAAGCTGCAATAATTAGATAATCAAAAGTCATAGAAGCCCTCTCTCCTTTACCTAGTTGTAGCTAAAAACAGAAGGAAGGGGAACCCACATCCAAATTTAAGTGTTACTTCGCCACTAAATGGCTGATCAATCCTCATAATCCGACACTAAAGAACAATAGGCTGCGTAAGTTGTCAGACGTGCGTTATTAATTCTATATATGGAGTTAATAATGAGGTAAAGGTCTAACTCTTATATATTTCTCAGTCGTCATTGTCCTTTTTCTCGTCATCTTTTTTCCAAACCAAAGGGTTATTCCCCTTAGTGAGGACTGTTACTGCAGCTCCAAACAACCATGAACCAAGCAATATTCCAACCACTGCCAATCCAATAGTCAGAGGACCAGGGCCACCATATTCATTTGGGCCGTATTGAAGAAGTGGATCCATTCACCCATCATGACGCGATATCTATAAGAGAACACATTCATTAACTAATACACTGAAAATAGGCAAATTCACTTAATAGGAACTTTTGAAGAGCCTAAGGGAAATACAAAAAATAAATAATGTATTGCACAATACGATCCTGGAGTAGCTAATGGTGAGATGTACTCCCAAATGGAGGCACTAATGTCCCAAAAGCAACTGGAAGCATTTTTCGCAAAAGCAGATTCAAACAAGAAACTGCAATCTCAAATCAGTGATTGCGATTCAAACAACGTCTGCATTGCAGAAGTTGGAGAAAGGTATGGTCATAAATTCTCGCCTGCTAGGGTTAGTCGCTGGCAACGGGATCACAAGACACTTAATTAAGATCACTTAAAAACCTGCACAACCTATCCCTAGTGATAACTAGGGATATTTTTAAAGTGCTAAAAAACGAATTAACTTTTGATTAAAGAAATAAAATCATTAAAAAGGCTGGCCAAGGCCAACTCTTCATTAATGATCAATTACATCCATCCAAGATTTTGTCTCTAGCAACTTGATAACTCATAGACCTGTTACCCCTCGATTTTCTCTCGGAGTTTCCAACTAAAACCGATCCGCTCATAAGCTGTGCAGCGCTATCAAGTGAATAAATCCCAAAGAAGCCCTTACCAAGTTGAAGTGACCATCCGGTAGAGCATGAGACAACTGCTCGAGGCAAAGCTTCATCCCCATTGAAATTAATTCTCGGGTTAAGCAATAGCGCCGCAACAGTCAAAAGGAGCAAGTTGGTAAGTTTCATAAGTAAATCTTCGCCTCTTTCATGCTGCCATGGGTTTTGGAATGGCTCAAATGCATGGCTATTCAGGCAGTATTCAAGAGGTAGGATGCAAAAAATTCAGAAGCAAAGAAAAATTAAACAAGACTTTCAAGTCACTTAGCCCAAATTCTAAGTAATCCAACGGATCGCACCAATTAAAAAAATTCGCTTCCATTGGCAGGTTAGTTACCTAGGTCAAATGCTTCGAATACTTTTTCTTGCAATGCTAAGAAGAACTTGTGCCGTCTATGGCGATTGCTTAATGCATGAAATTGGTTTAGAACCCGTTGTCTTATCCTCACCACCTAAGCAATAATCTTAAATCTTAAACAATTTTCGAATAATTTCTAATCTAAAAAAAATTTTATTTCTCTCTATAACCAGGCTCAAATTGACGGCGGGAGGCTTCTGTCCTCAATAGAATCTGCCTAAATAAACTTACAAGGCTATAGCGAAGTGCCTTGCCTGACTTGAACATTGCCTCACTCAATAGCTTTGTTCTTGCGAGCTCAGCTTGATATGCCCTTTGAACAGCCTTTTCAGCATCGACATTGGCAAGTTTTGCTCTAAGCGCCAGTCGTTCAGTTCTTGAACTGGGAAGAACGGTTGGCAAACTCTCAGGTTCTTCCCAGCGCCACAACAACCTTGATTTGATTTTTGTGATCGCCGAGGGACTTTGTTCCTTTCCCATAGTTACTAGCTCCTTAAGAAAGCTGTCAAAAGCAATAGAAGTGAGTTCATGTATTTAGTGTCATGAAACTTGCTGAAGATTGCAAATAGGACGTTTTGAACAAGTTGCCTGAAAATAGAGCAAGGAACAAGACTTACATTGTTTTATTCTCAAAGCAAAATGAGCACTAAGAAATTAGTAAGAAGTCCAAAGATGCTCTATTTCAAATTTCACGCGCCTTGGACTGGCGCGTTGGTAATAGGCGTAGCCATTAGCACACTAAGCCTATTAGGTATTTATTCCAGGCTAGGGCCCATCTCTAGAGAAGCAGAATTGAAATGGCTATGTAACCAATGGAAGGGGGCCAATCCAGAACCTGGAATCAAATGGGAAAAAGCAAAAGCATATAAACGGCTTAAAAAATTCACTGGAGCTCATGAGGCTTTTCGCTTCTGCGATGATTAGAGTGATTTGCAATGCCTCAAATATAGAATTGATGACAACTGCAACAAGAAAAATGAATAAGTTTAGAATTTTCCTTTGTTGTTATAGCTTGCGTGTATGTAATTCCCTTTTAAGGACTTAATTTCATGGAAGGGCAAGGTTCATCAAGTAAAAATCTAGATAAAGGAACCCAAAAGGATGAGGAGAATAAAGAGACTTTCAACCAAAACTCAACCAAGCCTTCAATCCAAGGGAAGTCAATCTTCAGAATCTTTGGATATGAGTTTGTCGCCCCCAAAGGCATGAAAAATCCTGGCATCATATTAATTGTTCTACTTCTTGGGAATATTTTATTACTTGCTGGGCTAACTAGATTATTCAAATAAAATAGATTTTGAGGACAACCCTGAAAATATCACCATGGGAAATGCAAACCTAATCTTCCAAAAAGCCATACACCAAAGGCTACCTTGACGCATGTGGCTACTAACCCCCAGCCTAGTAGTTGCTTCTTCGACAAGCCGAACAGCATTTCATTTAAATAGACATATTGACAGTTCTAGCTCACCAAGCAGGTCATTCACAGTACAAAAGTTTTGGTGCAACATTTTCTAACCCAAATGAACTAGCTCATAACCAGCCCTACCCCTAACAAGCTCATTAAGGAAGCCAAAACACCCTTGAACTTAAGCTGATCTCCCTCTCCAGTAGCAAAAAGAAGAGACATCACTGGAGTACTACTTAAAATAGTAACGCCCACTCCTAGAGGCAGCCGTTGGAATACCATCTGCTGCAAGAACATGCCTAGGTTTGTTCCGAGCAGGGTTGCTGATAGAGCCATTGGCAACGAAGACCTCAAAACTTTTTTCCCAGAATAAAAAATATTGATGCCTTTAAAAAAAACGGGAAGCAATAAGATTAAAGCGCTAAATATTCTAATAGCTGATGTATGAAATGGAAGAAGTTCACTATGAATAAATACCATCCTCGAAAGCATCGCAGCAGTAATTCCACAGGTCAAAGACACAAATGCATAAGCCAATCCTTCATACTTAGATTGAATCAATTGTTTATTTGAACTCTCATTTTCAGGTGGCGCTTCAGATGCAACCAATACTACCGAGATTGTTACAAGAAATGCTCCTAGGCAAGCCCTTATTGGATACCTTTCCTGAAGGAATATAGCCCCAAAGATGCCTGCCAATATTGGCGCTAGTGACTCAATTGTTAATGTCCTCCTAGTGCCAAGGATTCTCAATGCAGATAAATAAAAAGTATCCCCAATAGCAATTCCTACTGCACCACTTAGAAATAATATGCATGCTGAATACCACTCTGATAGCCAAGGGAACGAGAGTAAAGCAGGCAAAAAAAATAGTGTCGCAAGAAAGTTTTTAATTGTATTTAATTGAATAGAAGAGTATGATCCACTCAACTTTCTCCAAGTTGCACTGGCGAGAGTCCAACATAGTGCAGCCCCAAATGCAGCTATCACTCCAAGCATCTTCCCCAGGGACTATTTCTCAAAGCTCATTTTAAAAATAGTAATTTTCAGCAGATAAAACATTTTTTCATCTCTTAATTTTTTAACTAATTAAAATCACGGATGATCAACTGAGACTTTGATATCCATCTATTGGCTCATTTGTCATGGGTCGCCTGAGATTCGAACTCAGGACCAGCCGGTTAAAAGCCGGATGCTCTACCGCTGAGCTAGCGACCCGTCCTATTGGAATGCCATTCGGCACGCATGGAAATTATCACGCTGCCGATCATGAAATGAAGGCTCCTTTTTATTACCCACACCTAATGAGCTTGTGGATATGCCCCAAAAGAGTTGAACTATTGCTGCGAAATAGATCAACTCCACTACTTATGTCACATTGCGCGGCAGCTATTCTTTAATATCTATGCCCAAGCCATACATCCAACCATGCTGAAGCTCCTAATTGTTTCCCTTCCAATCCTCGCAGCTGTCCCATGGGTTATCTTCAATATTCAGAAGCCCGCCAGAGACCAGTGGGGCCGACAGTTTGGAGACAACAACAAAGCATTCTGATTAGTGTGGCTCTTAGGGCTCAAATTCAGGCGCTCCACCTGAAGCTTTGAGCCCAACTCAATCAGTACTAATTATTGGTGCCGGCTTGGCAGGCTCAGAAGCCGCTTGGCAATTAGCTAAGGCCGGTGTGAAAGTAACGCTCGTAGAAATGCGACCTGTAAAGCGTTCTCCTGCCCACCACACCAATGAATTTGCAGAACTTGTCTGCAGTAATAGTTTTGGTTGTATGAGCAGTGACCGATCAGCAGGTTTATTGCAGGAGGAGCTTAGATATTTAGGCTCAATAGTGATCAATACCGCTGATCAATATTCAGTACCTGCAGGTGGAGCGCTTGCCGTTGACAGAGGCCAATTTAGTTCGGCCCTAACTAAAAGACTCTCCGATCATCCACTCATCAATATCGAGAGGCGGGAGATAATTAACTTGCCTGACCAAGAGCAAATATCCGTCATAGCCACTGGCCCACTGACAAGTGAGGCTCTAGCATCAGACATAAGGAAATTTACCGGCATAAGCGACTGTCACTTCTTTGATGCAGCCAGTCCAATTGTTGAAGGTGAAAGTATCGATCTAAGCGTTGCCTTTCGTGCAAGTCGTTATGACAAGGGAGATGCTGACTACATAAATTGTCCTATGGATAAAGATCAATACTTAGCTTTTAGGAATGCGCTAATAGATGCTGAGAGAAGTGAAATAAAGGATTTTGACAAAGCCTCTGCCAAGTACTTTGAGGGCTGCTTACCGATTGAAGAGCTTGCCTTTCGAGGCGAAGACACGATGAGATATGGTCCTCTTAAGCCAATAGGGATATGGGACCCTCGCTGGGGAGATGTAAGTGATAAAGATATTCGACAAGCAAAGAGGGCATATGCCGTTGTGCAATTACGCCAAGAGGACAAGGCTGGACGCCTCTGGAATCTTGTTGGCTTCCAAACTAATCTCAAATGGGGGGAACAAAAAAAAGTCTTGAGGATGATTCCTGGGCTAAATGAAGCAGAGTTCGTCCGATTTGGGGTTATGCACCGCAATACTTTCCTTGAGTCTCCAAAATTATTAGAGCCTTCACTTCAATTTCGAAAAAGGAAAAACCTCCTAGCCGCTGGACAAATTACCGGAACAGAAGGCTATGCCGCTGCAGTTGCAGGAGGCTGGCTAGCCGGCACAAATGCAGCGCTATTAGCAATGGGGAGAGCTCCGATTTCGCTACCCAAAACTACGATGATTGGTGCCCTAGCCGACTTCGTCAGTAGCAGCAGAAATGATAAAAAGAATGGTCAATTTCAACCTATGCCTGCAAACTTTGGACTTTTCCCAGAATTGCCCATTCGTATCCGCAACAAACGCACTCGCTATGAAGCATATAGAGACAGAGCACTACAAGATTTAGCTAATGCATACAAAGACCTTCACGGGTTATTTCAGAAAAACGAATCTTGCACAAGTTCTTCAGAGAGATCAAATCTTAGCTGTAAATCCCTTAGCTTTACTAATTGAACAAAACCATGAATGTTGTCAGCAAAACTACAGTAAACACAACGCAATGGGATGCCATTGTCATTGGCTCTGGGATCGGAGGGCTTGTAACTGCAACCCAGCTTGCAGTCAAAGGCGCAAAGGTTCTTGTTTTAGAGCGTTATACAATTCCTGGTGGCAGTAGTGGATCATTCAGAAGAGCAGGTTTTACGTTCGATGTAGGAGCATCGATGATCTTTGGCTTTGGGAAGAAAGGGCACACAAATCTTTTAACCCGTGCATTAGCAGATGTCGATCAGATTTGCGAAACCATCCCGGATCCTGTTCAGCTTGCTTACCACCTTCCAGGAGAATTGGAATTAGTAGTTAATAGAGATTATAAAAAGTTCATTGCCGATCTAATTTCTCGTTTCCCTCACGAAGCCAAAGGGATAGAAAAGTTCTACGGCATTTGTTGGCAAGTATTTAATTGCCTAGATGCTATGCCTTTACTCTCAATTGAAGACCCTGCATACCTTGCAAAAGTATTCTTCAAAGCCCCCTTAGCCTGCTTAGGTCTTGCGCGTTGGCTGCCCACAAATGTCGGAGATGTGGCAAGGCGTTATATCAAAGATCCTGAGTTGTTAAGGTTCATAGATATCGAATGCTTCTGTTGGTCAGTTATGCCAGCGGACCGTACACCAATGATAAATGCAGGGATGGTGTTCTCTGATCGCCATGCTGGAGGAATCAACTACCCAAAAGGAGGTGTAGGAGTTATTGCAGAAAAACTTGTAAACGGATTAACCAATTATGGAGGGCAAATTAAATATAAATCACGGGTTACTAAAATAATTTTAGAAGGCAACCAAGCTATTGGGGTTCAGCTGGCAACTGGAGAAATTATTCATGCAAATAAAGTAATCTCCAATGCAACTAGGTGGGACACATTTGGCGGTGCAGAAGCCAATAAATCCTTAGTGGCCAAAACAAAAACTCCTTCATCTGAAATCAAATGGCGAAATCGTTATATGCCATCCCCTTCGTTCCTCTCAATTCATTTAGGTGTCAATTCTGAGGCCATTCCCTCAGGAACTCATTGCCATCATTTACTACTAGATCAATGGCACAAAATGGAGTATGAGCAAGGTGTAGCTTTCGTCTCGATCCCCACTCTTTTAGATAATTCTCTGGCTCCAAAAGGCCAACACATTGTTCACGCTTTTACTCCTTCTTCAATGAAAGAATGGGAAGGGCTTAACCCAACAAAATATTCAGAGAAAAAAGAGGCCGACGCAAATCAGCTGATAACAAAGCTAGAAAAAGTTTTGCCCAACCTTAAAGGCGCTATTACCCATAGAGAAGTTGGAACCCCAAGAAGTCATCGCAGATTCTTAGGACGTTTTCAAGGTAGTTATGGCCCTATACCCTCAATACGTCTACCAGGGCTGCTTCCTATGCCCTTCAATACTACTGGTATAAAAGGATTATTTTGTGTCGGTGACTCTTGTTTCCCAGGTCAAGGTCTAAATGCTGTGGCATTCAGTGGATTTGCCTGTGCCCACCGAATAGGTGCCGATTTGAATATGAATGCCTGGGAATTGCCAGAGTAAGTAATTAGATTTCAAGAAAGTTGATAGGAGTCCGTAACTTTTATTCTATCTTTTAAGTAGGCCTAACTAGCAAGCTAAATCTAAAAACTTTTAATTACTAAATTAAAGGTCAAAGCAAGATTAAGTCAGGTTAAATCTAGTCATCTGTCGACAAATTATCCAAGCTAAAGCGATAGCCTTGCTGTCGCACTGTTGTAATTCCGCCACCTTCACCAAGTCCAGCCTGTTCAAGTTTGCGCCGAAGTGTAAGGACTTGAGTATCCACTGAGCGAGGACCACCACTAAATGGTGGCCAAGCCATCCTTAACAGTTCTTGTCTACTTCGAACCATTCCTGGTGGCATGAGCAATGCACAAAGCAAAGCAAACTCACGTGGGCTTAATTCAACAGGCTTTTCACGCAAAGTCACCTGCCGAAGCAAAAGATGCACTTCTAGTGGGCCTACAGAAACTCGTTCTTGAAGACCAACCCTCCCTCTCTTCAAAAGAGTTCTGCATCTAGCTGCAAGCTCTTCTAAACCAAAAGGCTTGCGAAGGACATCATCTGCACCTTCATCCAACAGGCCCACCAAAGGTTCCACACCTGTTCTTGCAGTAAGCACAATCACCAAGCAGCCCAGTTGCTGGGCCAAACGAAGTGCAGTGCTCTGCGCAAGCAATTCAGAGCACACCAAAAGATCGGGAGATTGATCTCTGCAAAGGTCTATTGCCTCAACCGCAGATCCAACCGCAGCAGTGAGGTGCCCATCCTGTCTCAAGCGCTGAGCCAAAACAGTTCGAAGAGTTGGGTGGGGCTCCACCACAAGCACCTTCGATGGACTTTGTGTAGTTGCCTGCATAGGAAGAGACCCCGAAGAAGATCCGTGGCTTTTATCGAGTGAAGGCAGATCTGAAGAAATGGTTGTCACATGCCATAACAGAACCCCCTTAAGCTAAAGCAATCAAGTGGCAGTCTGTTAGCAGAGGTTGCCATTCCTCAGACCATGACATCTCTTGACCACCCAGAAGCAATAAGACACTTCCAGTCACTTTGTGACGCCTGTCAGGAACTAACTAGCCGCCACCACAGCCCATCAGAGCTAAGGCTATATGCCGATGGGTACTTACATGCACTTAGAAAATGCAATCAACTAGAAAGAAAAGAACAAGAAAAATTGGAAAAACTTATAGAAAGGTGGATTCTTGACCCATCAAGCTTCATAGGCCCTGACGGAGATATCAATACACTTTTCTACAAAAAAGAAATTGGTTATTGAGCTACACCTTTTTCAAGAAGCCAAGGCTATTTCTAGCTTTTCACGCAATTCCCCTGAGTTATACATCTCAATCAAAATGTCCGAGCCCCCTAAGAACTCACCCTTTACATAGACCTGAGGAATAGTTGGCCAGTTCGAATAGTCCTTAATACCTTGACGAATCTCCATATCCGAAAGGACATCAAAAGTTTCAAAGCTCATGCCAAGAGAATTTAAAATTTGTACAACATTGTTAGAGAAACCACACTGTGGCATCAACTTAGTTCCCTTCATGAAAACCATTATCTGGTTGTTCTGAATAAGTGATTGAATCCGTTCGCGAGTGTTGGAATCCATAATTAAGAGAAGGGTTTAATTCTATTCAGGGATAGAAGTGTTCAAAGCCAAAGCATGAATAGCTTCACTGGCCAGCTCTTCCTTAAGAGCGCCATAAACCAACTGATGCTGACGCACAAGCGAAAGGCCAGCAAATGCACTAGAGACCACATTGACCTGCAAATGATCTCCCCCACCACTCAGGTCTTCAACACTGACCTGAGCATCAGGGAGCACACGCTTTATGGCAGCACCTACGTCTTCAAATTGCACCATTGGAAGGAAATTCGAGGACACCTTTAGATTTAGTCAGATTAACCACAAGAAAATATTTTGCTTGATGAACGTTATCTGGTTCTGTTGTAAGGGGTTTCTACAAAACCAAGTTCATACAAGCTCTGATATGCCTTTTGCCCCTCAGCTTTGGCAGGCGTCATAAGTCTCACTACTTCAATAAGTACTGGAACAGCCACTTCTGGTTGGTTTTGTCTTCGAAAAAGAGCTGCTAAACGAAGATTGGATTTCGCATACAAGGACAAAATCTCCCTGCTCTTTGCGTCCATTTCACGAGGAATACGTGCATCAAGTCCTCTAAATGCCCCACCTAAGTCCTGATAGAAAGAGAGAAGCTGCTTTGAGACCTCTCTTGCCTGGTCATAATGCTTACGTGCTTTGGCTAAATTCCCTTTTGCAATTGAATTATCTCCTTTTTCAAGAAGTTGCTCTACTGCAGAAAAGTTGAACCCGCCATCTTCACTTGCCAAAACTTTGTAACTCGAAGAAGCAGGACTTTCGGCAAGAGATGAGGCCGGCAAGAATGCGAAACCTGCAAGAAGTGCCAAGGTCGTTATAGGAATTCTGTATCTCATTAAATGGATAGCAAAAGAAGAATCAAACTTTAAGTCGCTAGCTTCGTACGTCCTACTGCCAAAAGAGCCGCTTGTTCAGCCGAATTCATCCTTTCAGCTAGCTCTAGATTGAAATTTTTCGCAGCCTGCCTACCTATTCCTTCAACCCTCATGGGTTCTGAGAAACAAATTGCCGCTTTGCTAAATGGTCTTGGTTTTGCTTCGCTGTAACCAAGACCGACTGGTACCACATGAACATTGACACCTTTGCTATCAGCCAGTTGAGCTAGGCGAGCCAGGCCCTGCTTAAGTCGAATAGGCTTCTCAGTCCGATTAATCCTCCCTTCTGGGAAAACCACAAGTTGCTGTCCTTCAACCATCAAATCAATTGCAAAACGAAGTGTTGTCAAAGATGGCCTTAGCTGGTCAACAGGGAAACAACCAAGCCTTTGCAAAAACCAACCCTGAATACCAGTCATCTCAGTACGAGTAACCATAAATCGACAATCACGACTAGTCACCCTTCTCCCTGCAGCCATTGTCAGCATGAGTCCATCCCACCGAGCACGATGAGTTGGAGCAAGCAGGACTGCACCTTCCATAGGCAAATTCTCACTCCCTATAACAATCCGCTCACGAAAATAATTACTCAAGACAATGTCTTGAGTGGTAAACATGGCCAATGGACTCCAAAAAGGATCAATCCCAAGGCATAAGTTTGTTTCGCGTGTAGCTAGAGCCAAGGGCACCGCTATTTAGGCGTCCAATCCATTGAACTTACCGGCGAAGGAGATCCTTTACCTAGATGGATTGGGCAGTTAACCCGGCGGCTAAAAATCATCTACATGATCAGGCTTTAATGACTGAATAAGATCAATACCTAATTCATTGCATTTATGGCCAGCCTCGGGGTCAACATCGACCACATTGCAAATGTAAGACAGGCTCGCCTAACGGTTGAACCAGATCCAGTAACAATGGCCCTACTAGCAGAGCTGGGGGGGGCCGACGGCATCACTATCCATCTTCGGGAAGATCGACGTCATATAAACGATCGAGATCTAAAACTGTTAAGGGAAACCGTACGTAGTCGTCTCAATCTTGAAATGGCTGCAACTCCTGAAATGGTGGAAATAGCATTAAAGACAAAACCAGATATGGTCACGCTTGTACCAGAAAGGAGAGAGGAAATAACTACAGAAGGGGGCCTCGCAGTTACGGCAAATGAAAAATATCTAAAAAGTATTATTCATCAAATCCATCAATCTTCAATACCTGTAAGCCTTTTCATTGACCCTATCGCTGAACAATTAGAGGCTTCCTGGAGAATTGGAGCACGCTGGGTAGAGCTTCATACAGGAAACTATGCGGAAGCCTCCTGGGACGATCAACCACTTGAGCTTGCGCGAATACAAGAAGCAACATTCAGAGCAAGGAGCAAAGGGCTACGAGTAAATGCAGGTCACGGCCTTACCTACAACAATGTCGAAGCAATCGCCTCTATAGAAGGGATTGAAGAATTGAATATCGGCCACACAATCATTGCAAGAGCGCTTGCAATTGGCCTAAGAGATGCCGTCAAAGAGATGAAAGAATTGGTGAAAAATCCTAGGAAGGAAACCTTATTTGGAGCATCCCAAAAAAATTAATTTTTCGACGAATTTATCGAAGGAGATGGCTTATCGAAAACCTTTAATTATAAGAATTACAAAGGCTGGAAATAGAGAGATAATGGCTGCTCAAAAAATCCAATCTGCCATTCCTTTTATGATTAGTCTTGGAAACGATATGAACATATAGATAAGCAATCAAAATCAATATATATCAATGGCATTTGTTACCTATTAGGTCTTGAGTTGACTAAATTTTCCGACAGCCAAATGCTTGCAAAAATATAGAAGAATAATCTATCACTTTAAAAGCCAGTAAGCATTCCGACTATGAAAAGGAGAGCTATAAGAAGTCCACCCCCGACATATAAAAGGTTGTCTGAATTTTTATCCTGCTGATAACGAGGTACTCCATCGCCGACTCTCAATATTGCTCCACCATTTTTGTACCAAATCCAATCACGGATGGGGGGGGTGGTCATCAGATCATCCTTAGTAAGACCTAAGTCCATCTTTTCAGATGCTCCTAGAAGCACATCCATCATGGACTCTGCATCATCACAGTTTGATAGTGCCTCATTGGTTTTTTCAGCACCATCAAGTGCCTCAACCAACAATTGCACTCTCTTGTTCACTGGCATAGTTTTTGGATCCATTCCTAGTCTCCAATCAGTTTCAAACTAAGTGCTAGCGATAGCAAATCTAGTCAAATTCGTGAGAATCTTGAAGAGTCTGCATCACCAAGCGTGAATCCAACACTGATATTTAGTCCGAAGGTGGGTATATATAAGTCAAACTTCCTACAAATATTCATGGTTTCAAGAGAGGGAATGCAGCTATTCAAATGTATTCTCCTATCAAAACGCCGGTCTAGATCAGTAACTGAGGCCAAATCGAAGAATTTAAGTTCAATTTTCTTGAGTGAACCTTGCTAACTGTCTACCGGAGCAATCGAGCCGAATGGTTGGCGAGTGTTCTTTCTGAACAACTTCGACTAACACCTCCAGAGCTCTTTGAAACCGTAGAGGTAGTCGTAAACACTTGGCCGACTAGCCGATGGCTAGGAGAACAACTGGCGGTAGTCAACCGAATAAATGCCCTGGTTAAGTTTCCTTTTCCAGGAACATATCTTAGAAAAATTACTAAGTTGCTGCTAGGCCTGGAGAGCAATATTGAGGACCCCTGGGAGTCCAGTCGACTTGTCTGGGAAGTAATTGATTTATTGCCTGAACTGCTTGAGAAAGATGAAGCTGCACCATTAAGGGAATGGATTAATAAAAGGTCTTCCAATTCTGGCCATCTAAAAAAAGAAAGATGGCAACTTTCTCAAACTATTGCCGATGCGTTTGATGACTATGTTCTATATCGACCTGAGCTGATTAACGATTGGCTGGGATTTAATAAGGATACTGAAATCACTATCTCAAAACTTCCTGCCAACATACGATGGCAGGCCTTATTCCTAAGGTCATTAGCACAGCGGATTAATACCAAGCCTTTTGGATTGCAAGTAAAAGAAGCGATAGCAAAACTAAGAGAAGGGGAAGCCTCATTAAAAAAACTGCCAAAACAAATTCATCTTTTTGGCTTGAGTAGTCTTGCCCCAATACAACTGGAATTAATTCAGGCACTTTCAGGAGCTATAGATATAAATGTATTCCTCCTAACACCTTGTCCAGATCTGTGGCAAAGATGTAGGAGTAGAAGAGAAGAGCTTGGCAACTCTTGGACTACGCCACCTGATGGCCAATGGCTACTTAAATCACCTCGGCTTGAGGCAACCCTTGGTCGCATGGGGGCAGAGTTTCAGCAACTTTTAGAAGGGAGTGGGGAAAGTCAACTTGGGATTTGGAAAGATGGCGATCTCTTTGCTGCCCCAGCCAATATCGCTACACAATCAGGGAGGAATCCAACCTTTTTAGAACAACTTCAACAGCAATTGATTAATCAAGAAGATCAAAAGTCATTGACCAGAGAAAAGATAGACAATTCTTTGTTATTTCTTGCTTGTCCTGGCAAATGGCGAGAAGTTCAATTGGTCAGGGATCAAATTCTTCAATGGTTAGCTAAAGATCCAAGTCTCGAACCTAGAGACATTTTAATAATGACCCCACAGATAAAGCAATTCGCACCAATAATTGCCTCTGTATTCAACGACGTGGCAGCCACAAATGTTGATCTCCCATGGAGAATTACAGACCGCAGCCAACAAGATAATCCTGGTTTAACGCAATACATGTTGGATTTTCTCCAACTCGCAGGAAAACGCTTTACCTCTTCAGAGTTAGATTCTTTATTATCAAACCCAGCGATCCAAAAACAGCAAGGTCTTACCCAAGATGATACAAGCAACATCAGCAACTACCTCCAATTAACAGGGTTCAGGTGGGGTATTGATGGTGAAGAACGTGGAGGAGAGCAAACTCACAGTCTAAGTTGGTGCCTAGACCGTTGGCTCCTTGGATTAGTCCTCCCATCAACACCTGGCATTGCACCTAAAGGAGTTGCCCCTTTCTCTACCAAGCTAAGACCAACAGAGTTAACAAACTGGTGGGGCTTGTTGTCAAAAATATCTAATCATCTACAGAAGATTAGATATCCTCATACATGTAAAGAATGGGTCAAGATATTAAAAGGGTTTATATATGACTTTTTTGGAGATGGTGGTCCTTGGATCTGGGAAAGACAATGTTTTCTCAATGCACTTGAAGACTGGAAACTTGTTGCAGGTGAATATGAATTAAAGCTAGATGCAGTTGTTGTAGCTGATGTTCTAAGTAAAGCTCTCTCTCATGAAAGCGGGCGTTTTGGTCATCGAAGCGGAAAACTCACAATTAGTGCATTGGAACCAATGAGAGCCATTCCCTACCGAGTCATAGTATTAATGGGCATAGATTCCAAAATCTTCCCCCGCAATAAAGAAAGACCGAATTTTCATCTCTTAGAAAACAAAAGACAGCTTGGTGATCCTAGGAATAGCGACCGAGACCGTTATGTACTTTTAGAAGCCTTAATGTCGAGTAGACAGCACCTAATGATCACCTGGAATAGTCGTAACGAAAGGACTGGAGAGATTACCCCCGCAGCCACTCCTGTACAGCAATGGCTTGGATACCTAAAAAATCAATTAGATCCTGACCAGTTCATGGGCCTTCTTCAAGAGCCACCTCCAAACCCGCTTGATCGTAATAATTTCATTGTCGATGGAGAAAGATGCGCAAACAGCTGCGACAAAAGGAATCTTGAAGCTAGATTATGGCTAGACAAAAAGTTAGGGGTAGAGCCAATTGCCCTGGCTCTACCCCTAACTTGGGACATCCCTCCAACAAATAGTGATTCAGATCTCCCTTTTGATGCACTTATTTCATGGTTGAAAGCGCCCCAACTAATGTGGCTTCAACATCATCAAATAAAACCACGTGAGTCAATAAGTCTGATTGAGGATTTAGATAGAGTTGATCTAAATGAACTTCAGCGACACTTCCTTTTAAAAGAACGTTTCGATGAACTCTTAGATCTCTTCAATAAAGATAAAAGCCTGACATTAAATAATTCCACTAAAGGAGATTGGGAATATCGTCATGCAGGGCAAGGAATCCTGCCCCCAAAAGCTGCAGCTCATATAGAAAGCGAACGATTGGAATCTCGTTGGCAGTCTCTTCAATCAACCCTACTGAATCTTGGAACCTGTAAAACACGTCTACTGGAAATGAGCGATCAGTCTATGAATTTGCTATGGGCAGGAGACTTTTTAGTAATAGTTCAGCTCGGAAGTCTGAAGCACAAGGCAGTCATGGAAGGATGGCTACTTCATCTTGCAAATTGTGCTATCGCCAATGCTCCAAAAGCAACTGTTGTCGTAGCACGTAGCACAAATAAGACCAAGAGTGACACATTCGAGGTAGCCCTAAAATGGAAACCATTATCAATCAATGAAGCTGAATATCATCTAAGAGAGTTGAGATCAATCGCCAATCAAGGCATAAAGAATTGTTGGCCTGTTCCACCAGAAAGTGGCTGGGAATACAGCAAAGCCAACAGAAAAAATCCTCTAGTCGCGGGTAGTTCTTTCAAGAGGAAATGGTGTGGTGACTTCAATTCCCCAGGGGAGCGAAAGAAAACTGAGATGCAAATGTGTTTTGGGCTCGACTGCGAAGCATCAACTTTTTTGGAAAGCAACGAATTCTCGTGGGCATGCTCAATGCTTTATGAACCATTAATTGAGAACCTGGAAGAATAACTAATCCCAGAGCCTTCTCCCTTGGGCAGATAGTTTATTTAGCTTGATGGCTATAAATAATAGCAATTAACTAATTCCTAAAAACACTAAAAAATACAATTCTTTAATTGAAGCTTCCAAGAATGCTTTAGAAGCAGTTTTTGACACAGACTTTTACTTAAGAATGATTATTCAAATCTCAATGAAATCGCAAAAGAAGGATTCTTCACCAAGTGCTTTAAGGTTAGCCTTTTCAGGCTGGGGGCTCAGCTTGAATGGCCTTATAAATAATCAACAAGGTGAATGGTGGCTTCTAGCTCAATTAATTCTCATTTCTGCTCACCTCCTCCCAGCTTGGCCCTCCCCAACAGCAATAGGATTTAGCTGGCCTGTACCGCTTACTATTGCTGGAGCCTTACTCTTCTTTATAGGCATAGCACTTGTAAGCAAAGCTTTCTTACGTCTTGGTCCAAATCTATCGCCGCTTCCAGAGCCAAAGCCTGGTGCCGCCTTAGTGACATCGGGGGCTTATAGGAATTGTCGCCATCCCCTCTATCAAGGACTAATAACTAGCTCAATTGGTGTAATGCTATTTCAAGGGAGCATTCTGCATCTCCTTTTGCTGATCGGATTATGTGGGCTTCTAAAAGGGAAAGCTCAGTATGAAGAGCAAAGACTTATCGAGATACATCGCGAATACCGCTCATATTTAAAAAATACGCCAGCTATTTTCCCAAATTTCCCTGTGCTTGACTGGCGTAATTAAATTAAAGTGTCTTTTTAATTAAGAATCCTCAAGCAATCTACGCTATTGACATCGACATGAAATAAAGCCAAAAGCAACATCAAGTATTAGTCATGAACGTCTAGTAAATTCAAAAAGCATGAACACACATAAGCAGGACTCAGGGATTCGATTTCAAGCTAACGAATATCCTCTTAATCCAGGGGTACGACTACTTGAGGCCAGTGCAGGGACAGGAAAGACTTTTGCATTAGCCCATCTAGTTTTACGTCTACTAACAGAACAGGAATACTCAATACGCGAAATATTAGTTGTGAGTTTTAGTGAGGCCAGTGCAAGTGAACTGAAATCAAGAATTAGTACACGCATAGAAGCAGCACTAGAAGGGATCGAAGCCTTAGAAAAAGGGCAGAAAGAAAAAGCCGCCGATGAAGTTCTTCAGGAATGGCTTGAGGAAAAAAGTAGTGGCAAAGTAGATCTACGTAACCTGGCAAGCTTGTTATTGGAAGCACTAGAAACAATTGACCAAGCTGACATCACAACAATTCATGGTTTCTGCAAGCGGACATTAGATCGTCAAGGCTTAGAAAGTTTGTCATCCTTCAACACCTCTTTAGAAGGAGAAAATAAACAACTAGTTCTAGAAGTCGTTCATGACTACTGGCAAAAAGAAATGCTTTCTCTAAACGCAGAAGATTTAAAGGGAATTCAAGATGCTGGTATAAGCATTAAGAGCCTCGTGAATACTCTTATAAAAGTAGACAATGATCCAAGTCTTACTCTAACTAGTAGTCACCAAAATCTAGATATCTCAGAATCGCTAATTGGTCAATTTAATCAATATCTAGATAGCTGCTGGGAGAATTTTCTTGAAGAGTGGCAACTTGGTGGTAGTAAATTGGAAATTGGATTACGAGGCTTAGCAGAATATTGGCGGTCTCAAGGCGAAAAAGAAACTAAGCCATTTAGTCCCAAGCCTAGAAAAGACCGCTCAGAGATCCTGACCAATTGGATAGAGCAACACGAACTCAAAGCATGCAGAGGAACTATTAACGCAACACCTTCATATGGAGAGATTAGGAATCAAGAGCTTTTAGGAAATTATTTCCACCCTTCGATTGTTTCTAAAGTTGCAGGGCGTTTTGAAGACGAAGAAAAAATTGCGATAAGACCTGATCTTCAGATGGCCATCGCAAAGCTTTGGGATGGCCCAGCAGAATTTATCTGGACCCATGCATTGAATTGGTCAAAGAAAGAGCTTGATGATCGGAGAATTAAATATGGTTTAACGAGTTACGGAGGTTTATTAAAAGCTTTAGATCCAAATCCCAAAGCTATTAATAATCATCAAGATGAGCCAAATCAAATACCAACAATATTCAGAGCTTTGAGGGAACGTTATCGAGTTGCACTTATTGATGAATTTCAAGATACCGATCCTATTCAATGGCGAATACTAAAAGAAGCATTTGGACGAAGTAACAGGCATCTTCTCCTAATGGTTGGAGACCCTAAACAAGCTATATATCGATTTAGAGGCGGAGATTTAAACACCTATATAAAAGCAAGAAGCGAGGTCGATCGCATAGATGCACTACTAGATAATTTCCGGACAACACCCCTATTGATGAATGGACTCAACAAGTTGATGGCCAAAGGCCTATTACGTTCAAAATTGAAAGTACCAGCCTTAACCCCCAAAAAAAAGGATGCAACGCTGTCATTGGTCAAAGATAAATATCCACTACAAGTTCTGACTATTGAAGAACACAATACTGACAGCACAGAAAAGACGAATTCTGTGATGTCAAAGACTGAGATAGAAAAGTTCATCCCAACAGCAGTAGCTAATGAATTATTGAAAATGTTTGGGGATCCCAATATCGAACTCAAGCCTGCTGATATATGCATACTGGTAGGCCGTCATGAACAGGCTGCAAATATCCGTGAAGGTCTTGCCAAAGTTGGCATACCAAGCCGACTAGTAAATCAAGGAGATGTTCTTACAACTGAAGCGGCAAAGATTCTGCAACAGTTTTTAGATTGTCTGGCCAATCCAAGCGATCCAGGGAAATTACGACTTGTCGCTTGTTCTGCACTAATGCAATGGAGACTAGAAAAATTAACGTCAACTCAATCAAATAACGAACTCGAACAACTATCTATCCGATTTAAGCACTGGTCAGAAAACCTGAAAAATCTTGGTCTTTTAGGGTCTTTATCAGAATTACTTGAAGGCCGCAGAATCGCAGATCTATCAGAGAGAGGCCGCCTTCTAAGTGACCTTCAACAATGTGCACAACTTGTACAAGAAGAAATACATCTTCAAGGACTAGATGCCACAGGTGCAGCGAAATGGCTAAGACGTGAGCGACTTCAGCCTATAGACCCTGTACCCGATGGCCGTCAACCACATAGCGACATGGCTGAAAGTGCTGTCAACGTTGTAACAGTACACCGGAGCAAAGGCCTTGAATACAAGGTAGTTATATGCCCATACCTATGGCAAACTCCTCCTATCCCACGTGGACCATTATGGCGCCTAGAAAAGAGTCAAAGCTGGTTATTGGCGCTTAACAGCGATTGGGGGGAAGGACTAGAAGCCATAAAGGATGCCAAACAAGCCTCTCT
>QCKL01000018.1 GCA_003215355.1 Prochlorococcus sp. AG-409-O23 | reverse complement strand
ACAGGCAATAGACTTACAGAAAAAATATCTATCGGATTCACCTGAGATTCTTATTCGTGATTATTTAGCCTCATTGCATGCTGCGTTTACAGTCCCTGAGGTTGAGCAGCAGCTAATTGAGCAAGGTCTTGATTCCTTAAAAGTATTTCCTGTAGAGGACCGTTATCTTGAAGTGATTGGTACTTTCTGACGGCTAGATGGCAGGCTGTCTTTAGTTAATTGCTCAGATGAGATCTGTTCCACCTGTTTACGATTCCTTCCCATCCTCATCGGATGAGGACTTTGATGCTGCTTTAGCAAATGAAGTAGGGAGGCGCAAAAACTTTGCGATCATTTCCCACCCAGATGCAGGCAAGACAACTTTGACAGAGAAATTACTTTTATATGGAGGAGCCATTCAGCAGGCTGGTGCAGTGAAGGCTAGAGGAGCACAGCGAAAGGTGACTTCTGATTGGATGGAACTAGAGAAGCAAAGAGGAATTTCTATTACTTCGACTGTTTTGCAGTTCGATTACAGGAACACAACGATCAATCTTTTGGATACTCCTGGGCACCAGGATTTTTCTGAAGATACTTATAGGACCCTTGCTGCAGCAGATAATGCTGTAATGCTTGAGGATGCAGCCAAAGGCCTCGAACCTCAAACTAGGAAATTATTTGAGGTATGCCGACTGCGGCAAATACCAATATTTACCTTCATCAACAAGATGGATAGGCCTGGCCAAGAGCCTCTTGCTTTGCTTGATGAAATTGAGGCTGAACTTGGCCTTCTCACTTGCGCTGTTAATTGGCCTATTGGAAGTGGTGAATTATTTCGTGGAGTTGTTGATCGACGGACTAAGGAGGTTTTCTTGTTCAGTCGCGCAGAAAGGGGCAGGCAATCTATAGAAAAGAAGTTAATTCTTGAGGACCCAGAATTACGAAACCTTGTTGAAGATGATTTGTTAGACAAGGCATTAGAAGAATTGGAACTACTTGAAGAGGCTGGAGCTGGAATGGACCTTGAGCTTGTTCATGCAGGGGAACTTACGCCAGTGTTTTTTGGGTCCGCAATGACTAATTTCGGAGTGCGTCCTTTTTTGGATGCTTTTCTTGAAATGGCCCAAGGCCCAGCAGCTCGAACCAGTAGTGAAGGTTTAGTAGATCCTTTAAGGCCTGAATTCAGTGGTTTTGTGTTTAAGTTGCAAGCCAATATGGACCCTCGACATAGGGATAGGGTCGCTTTTATTAGAATTTGCAGTGGACGTTTTGAGAAAGATATGACAGTTCGACATGCACGTACTGGTAAACAAATTCGTTTGTCAAGACCACAAAAAATCTTTGGTCAGGATAGGGCAGTCGTCGATGATGCTTTTCCAGGTGATGTTATTGGGCTTAATAATCCAGGTATGTTTGCTATTGGCGATACTTTGTATATTGGTAAGCGTGTTGAATATGAAGGTATACCATGTTTTAGCCCAGAGATTTTTAGCTGGCTACGTAATCCAAATCCCTCAGCATTTAAGAATTTTCGAAAAGGTGTAAATGAGTTAAGAGAAGAGGGAGCTGTTCAGATACTTTATGATACAGATCAGAGTAAAAGAGATCCAATATTGGCAGCTGTAGGCCAGTTACAGATGGAAGTTGTTCAACATCGCTTAGAGAATGAATATGGAGTGTCAACCCGCTTAGAGCCAATGGGCTATCAGGTTGCAAGATGGGTTGATGGTGGTTGGAATGAATTGGAGAAAGTAGGACGTATTTTTAACTGTAAGACTGTTCAAGATTCGTGGTTTAGGCCTGTGTTGTTATTCAAGAATGATTGGAATCTGAATCAACTTCAGGAGGAACATACTGACCTTAAATTGAGCTCTGTGGCTCCTGTTGTAAGTGGCGTTGACCCTATAAGCTTGTAAAAAGTATGCAATATATTTAAGTTCTTCCTCTGCTCACTAACCTTGTAATGAATTCTCTTTGACTTTTCATAATGCAGATTTTGTATGTTGTCTTTCAGTATTTCCATTTTTGAACTGATCTAGATACGCTCAAGGTAGTTCTTCAAAGTTTCATGGCCTCGGGAAGAGACTCAAGTTCGGATTCAGGATCGCTGGACCCATACTCCCAACTTGGCATAGAGCCTGGAGCTGGCTTTGAAGATGTTCAAAGAGCTAGGGATCAAAAGCTTTTAGAAGTTGGTGATGACACAAAGGCAAGGGCCAAAATTGAGGCTTCTTACGATGCGTTATTGATGGTGAGCTTAAAAGAAAGGCAACTTGGGAAGGTTAGTAATGCTGCTGTAAGTGCGTCTCAGCGTGAAGATGGAAAATCTGAGGTTGGTGTAGGTAGCGTATTTGGCGGTTCTCTTCTGACTCGTTTGCGAGGTGGTAATTCAGAAAATGTTGTTCAGTCTGGAAATAGTCTTTGGCCAGATTTATCTTTGCCTGAGGGACAGGGATTAATGATTAGAGTTAGCTTAGGTATTCTTGCCTTAGTTCTTCTTTTGGTTTCGCCAAAAGGTAGCTCAGAGTTAATATTATCTCTTTCAACAATTGGGCTATTAATTAGTCAAGTTAGGCGTGGCCGTCGATTACTTGCCTCTTTGGGATGGAGTGTTGTTTTGCTTTCAATAGGTTTAATACTAGGTGGAATATTGATAAAGGGGGTGCAAGTTGGACCTGACATTATGACACCATTTAGCTTAGATCAATTGGAGGCTCTACCGGCAATTATAATTCTATGGTTAGGCTCATTATTGCTTGCATAGTTGCCTTCGTAAAATCATCATAATTAGTATTAATTGTTCTTATCATCATTTTTAATAATTGACTCAAGATCATCCTTATTAATTATGTAAATATTGCTACAGAAATGACATTTTAACTCGGCTTGTCCATCTTCCTCTAGAATTTTTTGAAGTTCCTCGTCTCCAAGAAGCTTTAATGCAGATATGCTTCGACTCCTACTGCATCTACATTTGAAGATGACTTCTTGACTTGCTTCTGCGCCTTCTATTTGACGAGGATCAAGATCTGGAAAAACATCTTCCAGTAACTTGGGTAGATCGTCCTTATAAAACTCAAGTCTTTCACTAAAACACGATATTTCTCGGCATCGTTCTTCTAGTAGTGTTATTAATGCTGAATCATGGGAGAGTTTTGGCAGTATCTGAACTAACAGGCCACCCATACAATGCAATTTGTCCTTTTCAATTTTTTCTCCCACGAACACAGCGGAGGGTGTCTGTTCTGAATGAAGTAGGTATGAGGCAACATCTTCTCCTATTCCACCTTTTACTAGTTCAACGGTGCTACTGAAGGGCTTGCCTTTCCCTTCATCACGTACGACATGAAGGTATCCAGTCCCAGCTGCAGTGGCAAAATCAAAGCCATAATTGTCATCCCCATTTTTTATAAGATCTAATTCAAGGCTTGGTTCGCCCACATAGCCACGAACACTTCCATCTCTGCCTGCATCAGCCATTAGGCCATTAATTGGTCCGTCAGAGCCAAGTCTTAGATTTACTCTTCCATGCCTCACTTTCATCGAACTGGCCAATAGGAGACCTGCGCTCATAGCTCTTCCAAGCATTACTGTTGTCAGATAAGAGAGCCTGTGCCTTTCCCTTGCCTCTTTTGTAGCTTCTGTGGCGTTTACAGCTACTAGACGGATGCCTCCTTCTGCCGCCGTTGCTCTAACTAGGCGGTCGACCATCTCTGCTTATCAACTCATGGCAATTTAGTCATTTGTTCAAGCCTTCCGTTTGAGAGTTGATATGAAGTGATTATCCAGTTCTTGAAAAGCTCAGGTTCATGGGTTACGACAATTAGCACTTGCTCTTTTGCAAGATCCGACAATAAACCAAGTATTTCTTCTCTTACTGACCAATCAAGGCCAGCTGTTGGTTCATCCAACAAGAGAACTGAAGGATTTCTAAGAAGTTGGACTGCCAGAGCTAACCGTCTTTGTTGTCCACCGCTTAAGCGCTCTGGTGATTGCTTCAATTCGATGTTGGACAACCCAACCTTCCCAAGGGCTTTTGCTTGATCTTCAGTGCTTAACCGACGATGCCCTAATCGTAATTCTTGTGCCACTGTTAGACCTAGAAAATGTCTCTCTGGGAATTGGAATACCACTCCACATAGCCATCTTCTTTGTCGTTCATTTAATGACTTGTTTTTCCAACGAACATAACCTCTTTGAGGTTTGCTTAATCCACTAATAACTTCTACGAGGCTTGTTTTTCCACTGCCGCTCGCTCCAGCAACCATTACTGGAGCACCGTAATGTGCTTCAAGATCAATGCCCTTCAAGATTGGGTGCTCAGAAGTGGCAGGTTGGTAGTGAATATCTTGTAAATCAAGCATGTACTTATTCAAGGCCTGCTGATTTGTCCATAATTGCCCAGAATGGTCAAAGGAATATTCTGAAGGTGTGCTTTTCAAAGCATCTTCAATATTAGATAAAATTTCTTCTCTGATTCATGGAAGTACGTTTTCGAGAACTTGATCCCTTCAATTGCTGGATCTGGCTTCGGTTTAAGGAAATACCATCAGAGGGAGAAAGGAATTATGTAGATGGTGTTTTTGATAGCTGGTATGTAATTGGCCGTTTAGGTGGTTTTAATTCTGAGAACCTTCAGGCTCATGAGGAAGGCTCTGATTTAAGTTGGATAAATTACAACAATGAACAAGCAGCAAATGTTTTGCCTTCACTAATGCATAATGTAGGTCAATTGGAATATCAAGCTGAATGGGGGCGATGTTGGGTTGACCTAGGCACTTGTGATGCTCTTGCCTTAGACGTATTGATAAATACCTTGCTTCAAATGGATTCAGATGTTGTTCAAATTCAAGAATTAATCATAGGGGGAGTCAACGATGATTGGGAGGTAGCAGATCATCCTGATTCCATTTTTAGAAAAGGAGATTAATTATTTAAGTGAAAGAACTTAGAAGGCTTTTGATTGGCCGTGAGAGACTAAAAGCAACAAAAAAATCAGATGGAATTATCATCCTTAATGAGAGTGAATTTCATTATATAAATAGAGTTCTCAGATTAAAAGAGGGTGATTTAATTGCATTAATAGACGGCTTCGGAAATCTTTGGGAGGCATTAGTGCGAAATAGTAATTCCATTCAATTGAAAACTAATTATGAAACTCCAAAAGAATATAAGGCTCACTCTTCTCCTAAGATTTGCTTGGCAGTTGTTAGACCAAAAAGAGGTTTTGATGAATTGCTAAGAATGAGTTGTGAAATTGGGATTGATGTTATACAGCCTCTTAGATCTGATCGACAAGTTCATCAATTAGAGGATAGAATATTAAGATGGTCTGGCATCTTAAGAGAGGCTGTCGAGCAATCGGAAAGACTTTGGCAGCCATTACTATGCGAGACAATTTATTTTCAAGATTGGCTTTCTAATCTTCCTAAAAACTCAGCTTTTGCTATTGCTTCTCCAAGAATAAGGAATTTACCAGAACTTAAAACTTGGATGGATGGGCTTGATAAGCATATTGAGCAAGCTTGGATAGCAATAGGACCAGAGGGTGGTTGGACTCCTGAAGAAGAGTTCGCTGCAGTTGAAGCAGGCTTTGTTCGCGTTCAATTTGGCGAGACAATATTGCGAACATCTACTGCTGCCGTTGTAGCAACCCAGTCAATGGTTTTTAGTAGACGCAATATCATCGAAAACATCAAATAGTTTCTTCGCTTTTGGACTTTATAAATCATTAGTTTTTAGATTCATTTCAGAGAAAATTAATTAGTTCCTAGGATATTTTGTTGACCCAACAAAAAGAAGGGCTATGTTGCAGACCTATTAATCCTTTCTTCTTAACTCTGAAAGTTTTTTAATTGCTATGGACCAAACATGGATTTGGGCTTTTTCTATTAATGCTTTCCTTATAGTCTTCTTTCATAGAATACCTCTGTTAACTAAGGAAGGTTGGTTTCATGCGGGAGCACTTGGCACGCTTCTCCTCGGATGTTTGGGATGGCGTGGATGGCTCTCTGTAATTATTTATTTGGTTTTGGGCTCTTTGGTAACGAAAATTGGTTATGCAAGGAAGCAGATGCAAGGCATTGCAGAAGCTCGAGGAGGTAAGCGTGGCCCAGAAAACGTTTGGGGATCTGCAGCAACAGGAGCATTCTTGGCGATTCTCATAAAAGCTGGCTTTGGATCTGAGACTATTCTTCAGCTTGGATTCGCTGCAAGCTTTTCTGCCAAATTAGCGGATACTTTTGGGAGTGAGATTGGCAAAAGATGGGGACGATCAACTGTTCTTATAACCACTTTGCGACAAGTACCTCCTGGAACTGATGGAGCAATAAGTATTGAAGGAACATTGGCGAGTGTATTAGGAGGCACCCTAATGACATTTGTAATGTTAACTCTAGGTTTTATAAATTCTATTCCTTATGCCTTTTTAGTTTTTGTTTGTGGTTTTCTTTCTACTATTTCAGAGAGCTTTGTGGGCGCAATAGTTCAATCTCGATTAAGCTGGCTTTCTAATGAGCTAGTGAACTTTCTTCAAACAAGTTTATCAGCATTATTAGCAATTGCTTCTGTAAGCCTTATATTTTAGTATTTAACTTTTAGAGCAAATTTAATTTTTGATAATTCATATCTTTATTCAGACTATAATATAGTCTATAATAATATATTTTTAGTCTTATTGCTTCATTAGTGCATTGGTGTTGGCATTTCGAGGGGCTGTAATTCGGACCAGTCAAGTAATGATTTCCACTTAATTATTCTTTTGTATACCCATTCGTGACCCTTTGAGTTCAAATGTATACCGTCAGTCTCTATCCATTTCAGATAATCAGGCTCAGTTAGCATTGCTTTGTGCATTGGAAGAAATGGGATATCAAGATCTAGACATGTTTCTTCAATCTGAGACTCGTAAATCGCACCGGCCAAATTTGAATACCATAGTAAATCTGCAAAGGGCATGACTGATTCATCTACTGGTGTTAGGCCAATCATCATGACCTGTGTTTGTTTTTTCATCTCAATAAGGAGTTGTTGTATTCCAAAGCGGAAAGCTTCTGCTGACAGTTGTGGTCTACCATCAGGTCTTCCAACTTTTGCACTATCGTTTAGGCCTATTGCTAACAACAATCCATCAGGGACTTTTCTGCGTAGCTCACCTCTACAAACCCATTCTTGTTCCCACCTACGAGCTATTTGCTCAAGGCCATTACCTCGTATACCAAGCGGATAGATCACTGGTGCCTGAGGAAGAGACATGAAATTTCTTCTAAGACGCTCACACCATCCACCTCCATCAGTATCTCCCCAGCCATAAACCCCGCTGTCTCCAATGATTATTAGTTTTTTGGAGTAGGCAACCATTACTCAGATTTCTCTAAATGATTTAAGTTTGAACTGAAAACTTGGAAGATTGTTTATCCTCGGATCTTAACCATATTTTGCGAGATTGTTCATTAAAGGCCTCTCCTAGCATAGTCAATATGGTGAAAACAAATATAATTAAATAAACTTCTGACCAAGCAAAAGAACTTAAGGATTCTTGTAATTGCCAGCCAAGTCCAACACCTCCTACAACTCCAACCACGCTTGTTTCCCTTAGAAGGACATCAGTTCTATATGCAGAATAAGCAAGATAACTTGAACTTTGAGCACTTAGCCTCCCATATAACCATGAGACTCTTTCCCCCGCACCAACGGTATGAATTGCATTGAAAATATTATCCTTTTGACTCTCAACACTCTCTTTAAGGAGTCGACCCATAATTCCAATATTGTGCAAGCCTAGTGCAAAGGCTGCTACAAAGATACTTGGACTTGTCGACATCATTAATAGCAGGGCTGTAAGGGGTGGAGGTATTAGCCTAAGAATTGCCCAAAAAAAGCTTTGTATCTCTAAGCATCTTTTGCTTGGCATTAACATTATTAATAGTGGTGGTGTGCCTATTGCTATTCCTGCTGCTAGGAAAGTTGTTATTAACGTACTATTTATCAATGACAACCAATTTAATGAATTTAACGCAATATTAAGGCCTTCAATTGTTGGCAAATCAATTTGATGCAGATTAATAGATGAGAATAAATCTGATTTAGTTTCAAGTATCCACTTAAGACAGATACTAAGTAGTGCTACTATGAAAATATAAGCTAGATTTATACCCTTTTTATTTTGTTTGATAGAATGATTATGAAGCCTTAAATACTTAATACTTTTTTCTGCTGCAAGCATTGTTGCTCCCAATATCCATAATGAAGTCCACATCTCTCTGAATTGAAGTGATTGAAGGGTCAGTTGTAGCTCAGTCCCAATTCCTCCCATACCAAATACACCTAAAAGTGTTGCTCCTCGAAGAGCACATTCAAATCTATATCCACCGTAACTAGTCATAACTGGGAATATCTGAGGTGTAGTTGCTGTAGTTAATGCAGATAATGGTCCAGACCCGATATTCCGGAGGGCTTTCAGGGCATCATGATTTAATGCATCTAGTTGATCACTAATTACCCTAGATACTAATGCCGAGTAAGGAATTATGATTGCAATTATTGCTACTAATGGATTTAACCCAAGCAAACTTTGTAGTATTAGCCCCCAAACAAGTTCATGTATTGATCTTAGAATTGAGAGCAAACGTCGTAAAATAATAGCTATCCATGAGACTCCAGAGAAGGTGCTCCAGAAGATATTTGATGTTGCAAAACCTAAAATTACCCCAATGATGGTGCTAATAAGCCAACTTAGTATTGCTATTGAAATAGTTACCTGGATGCCTTTTAATGAATTAACAATTACTTCAGTCTCAAGTGATGGGGATATCGACGCTTTTATGAAATCAAATATTATATATATCCCACCTATATGTATTCCTTTAATAAGGCCTATGCATACAGGTATCAACGCTAATCCTGGTATTATTGTTAAAAGCGGAGTTGCTATTCTTAATCGTATCATTCTTCGTTGTAAAGCCATTCTAAATCTGAAGGCTCTAAACCTTTGGATGTTTGATCAATAACTATCTCCCCTTTAATTATTCCAATGACACGCGTAAAGTGTTTTAATAGATCAGGCCGGTGAAGGCTCATTAAAATAGTTTCAGGAACATAAATAGATGAATATTCATTTTTCACCAGTAGCATTCGGAGCATTAAATTTACAAGCTTAGGGTCTAAGTTAGAAAAAGGTTCATCTGCGAGAATTAGCTCTGCTTCTTGTCTAAGCATTCGAGCCAATGCTACGCGTTGTCGTTGCCCACCAGAAAGCTGGTTAACTGGTGTTCTAAGGAATTCTTTGTTTAGACCACTAGCATTCATGCATTCTAGACATCGATCTTTTTCTAAATCTCCCAAAAGGTTTGCCAACGCCCAAAAGTAGTTATGACGACCAAGTGCACCAGCATTGATATTTTGAATAACATTTAGTTGTTCTATTAATCGTAAGTCTTGCCAAAGTGTTGCAACACATTGGCGTTTTCTTCCGCTTATCAGTTTTAGAGATTCACCATTTAATGCAACTATTCCTCTATTTGGAGTGAGGGTCCCGTTAGCTACTGAAATAAGAGTGCTCTTCCCTGCACCGCTAGAACCTAGTAGTGCGACTTTATCCCCGGCATTTATTGAGAGATTTATTTTTTTAAGTCTATGTCTATGATTTCCTTCTATATATATATTTTTTAGCTCTAGTATTATACTCATCTTATTTTGCCAATTTGCCTCCCAATACGTTCAATCTCATTGTATTGTGTTACCTTCGCCGGTATAAATTTCTTAGCACCAAATAGCTTCAATATCTTTGCCTGACTCTTTGAATTATTGTTCATTCCTAGTAATGCTGATTGAAGTCTTTTAGTAAATCCCTTTCCAAAGCGAGTATCAAGATCAGGTTGAGCTAACCAATGGTAATCGGCATAAGGAGGAGTTCGCCATATGCTTTTGACTCTTGAATAGTTGATTCGACCTGTTTTTAGATTGTCTTTCCATACTTGCTCATTTAATGCTCCAGCTTCGAAGGAGCCACTTTGAACTAGTGCGATTGTTGCATCATGACTTCCGCTAAAACCTGGCATTCCCCCATTGAAGTCAGATATTTTTAGCCCTGCTTCCTGAATATAATATTGAGGCATAAGTCTCCCTGATGTTGAACTTTCTGATCCAAATGTAAATCGCCTACCTTTTAGAACGTTTAATTCATTAATGTTTTTGATTACAGGAATATTACTTGATTTATTCGCTATGAACACACTATGGAATTTAGCATCAATATCTCTTTGAGCAATTATTCTTGCCCCTTTCCGCTGCATCCTTGCTTGTACTCCTGTTAGACCACCAAACCAAACTAGATCTATACTGCCTGTTCGAAATGCAGTAACAGTTGCAGGATAGTTTGTTACTGGTACATAACGTACGGATACATTTAAAGCTTCACCTAGCTCAGTTGATAGTAGGCCGTATAGGCGATTTAACTTCTCTGGATATTGATCTGGAATCCCTCCAATCTTAAGGGTTGGTTGCGAAAAAATGGGTTTTGTTGTTAATCCTAGGAGGGAAACTAGTGTTGAAATTACTAATAGCAGTCGATTTCTAAAAAACATTATTAATTTATATTATACCTAGACATTATATTACTTAGGCGGCTTAAGCCGTCTGTGATCGTCTCAGTTGAGACTGCACATGAAGCTCTTACACATCGATCCTCACCAAAAGCTTCTCCGGGGATCAATGCTAGTCCAACTTCCTCAAGTGCCATTTTACAAAATGTCATTGAATCTGGACTTCCTTCGGGTAACTGAGGAAATGCGTAAAAAGCACCTTTTGGTTCTACAAGGGTTATCCCATTAATCTTTGTTAGGCCTTCAGTTAATAGTTTTCGCCTAACACTGTAGGTTTTTGACATTATATAGATACATTCTTTAGGTCCGTTTAGTGCTGCCAGTGCACCACGCTGGGCAAAGCTGCAAACATTGCTGGTGCTTTGACTTTGTAGTGCTATTGATGCTTTTAGCACTTTTAGATTGCCCGTAAGGTAACCAAGCCGAAAACCAGTCATAGCCCATGCCTTTGCAAATCCATTAACTATAAAAATCCTATCTATGAGATCTGGAGCTATTGCGGCAAAACTTATATGCTCTTCACCCTCAGCAATTATAAATTCGTATATCTCATCAGTCATTAATAATATCTGTGGATGCCTTCTTAGTATCTCTGCAATTGCTTCCATCTCAACTCTAGAGATTATTCGTCCTGTAGGATTGCTAGGTGAATTAAGAATTAGTAGTTTAGTCTGATCCCTAATATTATCTTCTAGTTTCTCAAGGTTAAGTTTAAAACCATCGTCAGGTGATGAAGAGATAAATATTGGTTTAGCTCCTGCTAATCGAACTATTTCTGGATAGCTCAACCAGTATGGAACTGGGATTATTACTTCGTCTCCAGGATTGAGTATTACTTGGAAAAGGTTGTAGATAGCCTGTTTCCCACCATTTGTAACAAGCACCTGATCAGGTGAAGTAGGAACTTTGTTCCAACTAGAAAGTTTATTTGCAATTGCTTCTCGAAGTTCAGGATCTCCTGCTGCTGGTCCATAACGTGTAAGTCCATCTTTCAATGCTTTAACTGTTGCTTCAACAATGAACTCTGGAGTTGCGAAATCAGGCTCGCCAGCACTGAGGCTGCATATGTTTCGACCTTCTTTTTGCAGAGCTTTTGCTCTAGCGCTTATTTCCAAGGTTAATGAGGGCTTTAGGTCCACAGCTCGTTGGGAGATCATTGACGGTTGTGGCATTGGTGAAGCACCTCTTCTATAAGGTGCCTTTAAAAATCACATCCTGCCTGATGTTTTGTCCTAGACAACCTCTATGAGTTAACAAAAAGGAGGATGTCTCAAATTGAATTGAACTTTGTATTGGCTTCTAATGAGCCATACCAACTTTCTAAGTTCTATGAAGTCGCTCTTTCGGCTGAACTAAAGCCAGGATTTAATGATCAACATTTTTGGATTACCCATCCGAATGGAACGAAAATCCAGATTTACCGATCTTCCTTATCGAGACCTTTCCCTTTGAGAGGGCGTAACCTTGCGATGTGTCTAGTGGGTCAAGCATCCTTAGATCCCCTTTCTAACCTTGAGGATTGGGTTCAAAGGCTTGTATCTATGGGGGCAACAGTTGTTGAAAGTTGCAGACTTGAGTCCTTTGGAGCGGAAGTCTGGATGGCAGATCCTGAGGGAAATGAATTTTTGTTATTGCTTCCTTTTCTTAAGTAGTTTCCTTTGGGGCTCCACCAGTGACTGATTTGAAGTCTGCTGACGAAAGGGATGATGACTTTAAAAAATGTAGGATTTGTTTCATTGAAAATGACACTCCCCAGGTCGTTGTAGGCAGAGGTAACCCTCTTGCACGGTTAATGGTTGTAGGTGAAGCGCCAGGGGCGTTAGAAGATGCCTTAGGTCTACCCTTCGTTGGTCGTTCAGGGAAAGTTTTAGACGAGTTGATGAACAGTGTTGGTTTGGATTCTGAAAAAGATGCTTTTATTTGCAATGTAATTAAATGCAGGCCCCCTAATAATCGAAAACCTACAAAAGCAGAAGTTTTATGTTCTATTCCATGGCTATATCAACAAATCGAACTTGTTGACCCATGGGTGATTGCTTTAACAGGTGCTACTGCAGTCGAGTCGATACTTGGGATTAAAGGTGGGATAACTCATCTAAGAGGTGAATGGCAGCATTGGAAAGGGCGTCTGGTGATGCCTCTATTCCATCCCTCATATCTTCTAAGAAACCCATCTAAAGCGGAAGGAGCTCCAATCTCTTTAACTAGAGAAGATTTTTTTAAGGTACGCAATCAGCTTGAGATGTTTAAAAAAGTCCTCTGATGTGCGAGTGTTGAGCGATGACAGGCCTAAACAGTCATGACTGCAACCCTGGGCAAAGATTTAGCAGAAGGCTCAAAACGTTACGACACTCAGATTCATCGACGTGCTACGAGAACTGTAAATGTCGGAGAAATCGCTATTGGAAGTGATCACCCAGTGAGGGTGCAATCCATGATTAATGAGGATACGCTTGATATAGAAGGATCAACAGCTGCTATTAGACGGCTGCATGAAGCTGGTTGTGAAATAGTTCGGCTTACTGTTCCTTCGCTTGCTCATGCCAAGGCTGTGGGTGATATTCGAAATCTGCTTGACTCTAGTTATCAGCATGTTCCTTTAGTTGCAGATGTACATCACAATGGGATGAAAATTGCTCTTGAGGTTGCAAATTTTGTAGATAAAGTTCGGATTAATCCTGGCCTTTTTGTTTTTGAGAAACCTGATCCTGATAGAAAAGAATTTACCAATGATGAAATTAAAGATATTAGAGAAAAAATATTCAATCGATTTGAACCACTAGTCCAGACTCTTAAGAAACAAGGCAAGGCTCTTCGCATTGGAGTTAATCATGGTTCATTGGCTGAACGAATGCTTTTTTCTTATGGAGATACCCCAATAGGTATGGTTGAGTCGGCGATGGAATTTGTTCGCATATGTGATTCCCTAGACTTCCATAATATTGTTATCTCCATGAAAGCTTCTAGGGCACCAGTAATGCTTGCTGCTTATAGATTAATGGCTGACACAATGGACAAAGAGGGATTTAATTATCCTTTGCATTTAGGAGTTACTGAGGCTGGCGATGGTGATTATGGCAGAATTAAAAGTACTGCTGGAATTGCCACTCTTTTATCTGAAGGATTAGGAGACACAATTCGTGTTTCATTAACTGAGGCTCCCGAGAAAGAAATCCCAGTTTGCTATTCAATACTTCAAGCAGTTGGATTGAGGAAAACAATGGTTGAATATATTAGTTGCCCAAGTTGTGGACGCACACTGTTTAATCTAGAAGAAGTTGTTCAGAAGGTTAGAGAGGCGACTGTTCATCTAACGGGACTTGATATTGCTGTTATGGGTTGTATTGTCAATGGTCCAGGAGAGATGGCTGATGCTGATTATGGATATGTTGGTAAAGGTCCTGGTGTTATTTCTCTTTATAGGGGGAGAGAAGAGATTCGTAAGGTCCCTGAGGACCAGGGCGTAAATGCATTGGTTGACTTAATCAAGGAAGATGGCCGTTGGATAGATCCAACTGTATGAAAATCAAATTATATATATAACCAATTGAGAGTACGATCTATGAATTCATCTTTACTTGGAAGATTAAGGCTATCTAGTCACTTCAAAAGTAGTTTTGTCCTTATAGGAATTGCTTCTTTTACAGGCTTTTGCTTTTTTTTACCTCCAGCATTTTCTATCCCTAAGGCTACTTCATCAATAATAAGAAATAGTCCTAAGGAAGTTCTTGATCAAGTTTGGCAGATTGTTTATCGAGATTATTTAGATCCTTCTGGTAACTATGACTCACAAAAGTGGATATTATTAAGAAGTGAATTATTATCTAGAACATATCTAGATAATTTGGATTCATACGAAGCGATTCGCGGAATGCTTGAGACTCTAGATGATCCATATACAAGGTTTTTGGATCCTAAGCAATTTAAGGAAATGAGAATTGATACCACAGGTGAACTTACTGGAGTTGGTATACAGCTTTCATTAGACAAAAAAACTCAGGAATTAATTGTTGTTGCTCCTATAGAAGGAACTCCTGCATTTAGAGCTGGGATTAAATCTAAAGATGTAATTGTCTCAATTAATGGCAAATCGACATATGGAATGAGCATTGAGAATGCAGTTAAACTTATAAGAGGTAAAAAAGGTACAAAGATTACACTAGGATTAAAACGCAATGACAATCTAATAGCCGTAGAAATTATTCGAGCAAGAATATCTATTCAATCTGTAGTGAGTAATCTAAAGCAGCTTTCTGATGGAGTAAGTATAGGCTATATACGTCTCAAGCAATTCAATGCAAATGCTTCTAAAGAGATGAGAAATGCGATCAATAATTTAGAAGAAAAGAAAGCTTTAGGATATGTTCTTGATCTTAGAAGTAATCCAGGAGGTCTGCTGGTGTCAAGCATAGAGATCGCAAGACAATGGTTAGATGAAGGAACGATTGTAAGTACTCAAACAAGAAATGGAATTAAGGACGTAAGAAGAGCAAATGGAAGGGCTTTAACAAAAAGACCAGTAGTTGTACTTGTAAATTCAGGATCAGCTAGTGCGAGTGAAATACTTTCCGGAGCTATTCAGGATAATGGTAGAGGTATCCTTGTAGGTGAGAAGACTTTTGGAAAAGGACTTGTACAATCTGTTCGAGCATTATCTGATGGCTCAGGATTAACTGTAACTATTGCAAAATACCTTACTCCAAATGGAAAGGATATCCATTTGAATGGAATTAAGCCAGACATATTGGCTGAGATTTCTGAGGTCGAATCACTAAATCTTTCAATAGATGAATTGGGAACAGATAAGGATTCTCAATATAGAGTTGCAGAAACTAGTCTATTGAAGGCAATTACTAATTCTAACCTTAGGAGCACCTATAGACCTACTAATACAAACCTAGATTATGCATTGGATTCCTTTTAGTACAAGAATTACTTTTCCAAAATAACATCATTTATTCTCATTCGATTCTGTTGTAGCCATACCAATCAGGTACTAGCTTTTGATCCCTTTCAAGAGGATCAGTCTCAAGCTTAACCTTATATTTATTGCTTACTGTTGAATCTTCAGATAGTGAGATACCTTCAACATTGTCTATTAGATGTACATTATCAATATGCATATCTTCTGACTTAGCAAGTAATTCATTTTTTGCCTTGGCGATAGCTATTGATTTGGACTTTGCAATGTAGAGTCCTAATTCATGAAGTTCGGTAAAGCATATTTTGGAGTATCCTCCAGCGTTGATTAGCCATAGATTCTCAGGCTTATTATGAATTGCATTTTTTGTGACTACTTTATTTAGTTCTTTGTCTTTCTTTTCTTCTAGTAAAACTTTAAAGCCGCCTACATATTTAATCTCCATATAACAATCTAAATGTAATCCTCGTAAATGACCAAACCATTGATCTTTCAAAATAGGAAAAGTGTGTTCAACCTTATTTCCCGCAGCCCAGCGGACATCATGCAATTCTATATTGCTATTTTTTGTCTTACCACCTATCACTAAAAGAAATAGTTTCATGCATCCTCCTTGAAAAATGATCTGTAGCCGTAATGGCTAGTTTAGTTGCTTTTCTCTTGAATGTGAATATTAAGACACTATTGCTTTTATTATAAATGTCAATATTCTTTTCAAGAGTAATCTCTTGAAAAATAATTTTCTATTTGATATTTAATTAGCTACTCATATCTAACATTAGTTTTATAGGCTTTAATGCTTTAACCCTTATATCTTCTTCCATCTCTATCTCGGGCTTCATAGTCTTTAGTGATTCCAATACTTTTTCTAAGGTATTTAGTCTCATATAGGGACAAGCATTACAGCTACAGCCGTCAATACCAGGCACCTCATGAAAATGTTTGCTTGGCATATGAATTTTCATTTGGTGAATTATGCCAGGCTCAGTTAGAACTATAAATCTGTCATCTTCACATTCCTGGGCGTGGTTAAGAAGCTTACTAGTTGATCCAATAAAGTCTGCCAAGTCAAGCAGGTTGGATTGACATTCTGGATGCGCTATTATTTTTGCTTTAGGATATTGTATTTTTAATTTAAGCAATGCTTCTTCACTAAAAGTCTCATGAACAATGCAACTCCCTGGCCATAGTATTAATTGTCTTTTGCTTTTTTTTTCTACCCACTTTCCAAGGTTCTGATCAGGTGCAAACAATATTGGCTGATCTAGAGGTATTTTATTAATTAATTCTACTGCATTACTGCTAGTGCATATTAGATCACTTTGTGCTTTGACCTTTGCAGTACAGTTTATATAACTTACTACAAAGTGATCTGGATATTTTGATTTGAACCTTGAAAACTCATCCGATGGGCAATCATCAGCAAGGGTGCAACCTGCATCTATATCTGGTATTAATACGACTTTATCTGGACTAAGTATTTTTGCAGTCTCTGCCATAAAATGTACTCCACAAAAAACTATTACGTCTGCATTTGTTTTAGCGGCTTTCCTTGAAAGCTCCAGTGAATCTCCAACAAAATCTGCTATGTCCTGGATCTCACCATCTTGGTAATAGTGAGAAAGAATAATTGCATTACGTTCTTTCTTTAGCTTGTCAATAGCTTTGATCAGTTCCTTATTATCACAAGGAACCGGTGAAACCGTCTTATAGGCGGAAACATCGGTCATTCGCATAATTTGGTGCAGTATGGATCTAGCCTAATCATTGGTCCTGACAATACTTCGCCTCGCTATTGCTGGAGATCTACATGGCTCTTGGTTTAAAGAAGACCAAGACCTCTTAATAAAACTCCAGCCTGACGGGGTTTTGTTCGTAGGTGATCTTGGAGAAGGTGACTTAAGACTAGTTAAGTCTATTAAGGAGCTCCCATTGCCTACTTCTGTAATCCTTGGTAATCACGATCGGGGGGCAGACCGTACTGGCGATTGTCTAAGAACTCAATTGAAACTGCTAGGTGATATCCATTGTGGCTGGAAGTTGCGAAATTGGGATGCGCCTGATTTGTCCATCGTTGGAGCGCGACCATGCAGCGCTGGTGGTGGCTTTTACTTGTCTAAGGAAGTCAAAACGGTCTTTGGTGCATTAACTCTTCAAGACTCAGTAGAGCGGATAGTTAATGCAGCCCGATCCGCTCCAACTCGTCATCCTCTTGTGATTTTGGCTCACTGTGGTCCAACAGGCCTTGGATCTACAGCCGAAAGCCCTTGTGGGAGAGACTGGAAGCTTCCAGAGGTTGACTGGGGAGATCAAGATCTATCTATTGCTATCAAGCAAATAAGGAAGTTTCGAATACCTGAATTAGTGGTTTTTGGACATATGCACCATGGATTAAAAAGAGGTGGTCGAGAACGCGCTACTTTTTCTATGGATAGCTGGGGTACGGCTTATTTAAATGCTGCATGTGTTCCACGTCGCTTAAAGGACTCTTCAGGGAATTCTTTGTGTCACCTTTCTTGGGCGGAGTTTGAGGAAGGAAAGCTTTCTTTACTTTCACATCGCTGGTTTCGTAAGGATACTTCGATTGCTTCTCAAAAGGTTCTTTTTAAAAGTACAATATCAAGCTAGATATGTTGATTTATTTGTGTTTAAGTAGCCATGGATATGGTCACGCTTCAAGACAAGCAACTATTTTTAGAGAGTTGCATCGTATTAAGCCAAGCTGGAGATTAATTGTCAGCTCATTAGTTGATGAAGATTTTTTAATCAGCGCTTTTAGAGGAATACCTATTGAATTTCGGAAGGTTCTTTGGGACATTGGTACGGTTCAATCTGATGCATTAGGGTTTGATTCTTCTTCAACATTATTGGAACTTCAGAAACTCGAAAACTCACTTCCTCAATTAATAAATGTCGAATCTAATTGGATAAGACAACAAGCTCAACCAACTTTAATTTTGGGAGATATTCCACCTTCAGCTGCTGAACTTGCATCTAAGGTTTCAGCGCCGTTAATATGGATTGGAAATTTTGGATGGGATAATATTTATAAATCTCTTGGGAGGCAATTTCTATACTTTTCAAAACAAGCTGCAAAAGAATACTCTCGAGGAAATATGCTAATTAACTTGCCATTCTCATTAGATATTAATTGGGGTATTCCTAGTATGAAGGTTTCTATTACTTCTTCTAAACCAGTTGATTTACCAAGAAATTTAGTTGAAAAAATATCTAGCTTTGATGGAGAAAAGATAATATTTGCTTTTGGAGGTTTTGGATACAAGATAGATTTATCTTTATTCTCTAAATGGCCTCAAAATCTATTTTTTATGTACCAGGACGTAAATAACCCCCTTCATGACAAAAGGCCAGAAAACTTAATTTATATACCTAAATCGATTAGAACACTTGATTTAATGCCCTATTGCTCAAGGTTAATCACTAAACCTGGATATAGTAGTTTTTGTGAGGCTTTAAGTAATGATGTTGGAATTCATGTTGTAAAGAGAGATAATTTTGCGGAAGCAGATCTATTGATTAAGCAACTTAAATTAAATGGTCATTATCGAATAATTGATAGGGATGCATTAAGGAATGGTTTTTGGGAACTTGATCAACCTTTGTTGCCTCCAGCTCAAGTACCCTTGCCTATAGATGGATCGTCAACCGCTGCAAGAATAATAATTGATTTCATAGAGAGATATCCTTAGCTAGCTTTAATTAAAATTTAACTATAAGTTAATATCTGTATTTTCCTTTTCTCTTGTAATAGCTTGAGCTGTTATGAATGAAAGTACTGCTGAGCCTATAAAGCCAATAGTATTTCTAAATAATGGGAAGACATCCTGTGTTCTTGTTAAAATTGGTGCAATGCCAAAGACTCCGAATAGCATTACCCATAATGGAGAAAATAGCAATAGCCAACCCCATGCGATTGCTTTACCTCCTTTTCTAGGCAATGCTGCAATACCAGCTATAAGACCACCTATTATTGAGGTTGTTAATGTCCAAAGTGATTGTTCTTTTGGAAGCCCTGGAACTACATTGCAACCGCCTTTATCAAGGCAAGTTTCAACAGCTGAAATGGCATCTAAAATTGAACCGTCTTCTCCATGATCACTTACATAATATTGATTTCCAAATCTCGTCTGAAGCTCCACCCAGAATAATCTTGGCATTAGTACATATAATGCGTCTCCAACATTGAAGTTCAGAAGATTACCGCCTCTTGGATCTGCTATCAAAAGTAGACTTCTTTCATCAAGATTCCAGTATTTTTTAACAGCAATTCCTGGGGTCTTTTCGTATTGGGTTAAAACACGTATTTTCCAGCCTGATCGACTCTCATATTCTTCTAAAGAGTTGGCTAATTCCTGTCTTTGATTGTCACTAAGTGCTCTTGCTAGATCTATTACAGGAGTAGGTTGATCTGGTAACAACTCTGGATTGTCATAAGCAAAAACTGGACCTGACCAGATTAGGCTTAAGGCAAAGGCAAGTATGCCTGCTAAAAATCTGCTTCTTTGTTGAATTCCCATAGGATTGTACTTTTGGTAGGCATTCTTGCTTGTGGAACACCAATTTGAGACTTGTCCGCCTTGGCTAGCAGGTTATATCAAGGGATCCGGAGGTAGCGTAAGTTTTCAACAGTACATGGATTGGGTACTAAATGATCCCTCGCATGGTTTTTATGCTAATGGAAAATTAAAGATTGGTAAAAATGGTGATTTTGTTACTTCTCCATCATTAGGAAGTGATTTCGCTGAACTTTTAGCTATTCAATTAGTTCAATGGTTTGAAATAATAACAGAGAATAATACTGATAATATTCAACTTTCACTTGTTGAAATAGGTCCTGGAGAAGGTGATTTAGTTTATGACCTAATTCAGTCGATTGAAGAGCTTTCGCCTAATATCTTTAAATTATTAGAGTTTGTATTGGTTGAAACTAATTTTGGAATGTATGAGAAGCAAAAAAATAAACTATCTAAATTCTCAGATGTACCAATATATTGGCGATCTTTAGATGATTTAGTTGAATCTCCTGTTCTTGGTGTAATTATTGCACATGAGCTCCTCGATGCATTTCCTGTTGAAAGAGTTGTTTTAGCAGAAGATCTTCTTTATAGGCAAGGTGTGAAATTAATTGAAGATTCAAATTTAAATTACTTGTCATTTGACCAATTACCACTTAACAAGTCTCTAGATAGTGCAATAAATAAAGCAATTAAAGAGATTAATATTACATTTCCTCCAATTAATACTAATAGTGGTTGGACAACTGAATGGCATGTAAATATAAGGCCATGGTTAAATAAAGTCCATAAGGTAATTAAGAGCGGACCTCTTTTGATAATAGATTATGCATTGGAAGCAAAGCGTTATTATCATTCAAATAGAATTAATGGCACTATGCTTGCCTATAAAGGTCAAGTCGCGAGCACTGAATTACTTAAAGAGCCTGGATCTTGGGACCTAACTTCACACCTTTGCTTAGATACATTATTCTCTGATGCGCAAGCTTGTGGATGGTCATTGCTTGGAGAAGTTAGACAAGGTCAGGCACTTTTGGCGTTAGGTCTCTCGGAAAAATTACATTCATTAAATTATGTTCCAAATCATCAAATAGAGATTGCTTTACAAAGAAGAGAATCGCTCTTAAGACTAGTAGATCCAATATGTTTAGGTGAATTTCGGTGGATAGCTTTTATTAAGGATAGTCAGGCGATAAAGCTAGATGATGATATTAAATTTAGATCCATATTCTTAGAGGATCCATCTAATTAATTCTCGATAATAGTTTTATGATTTGTTCTCTTTTAATGTCATCTCTTATCCCCACTGACCCAATCTTATTTGGAATCACAAACCTAATATTACCTTGTTGAACTTTCTTATCTCCTTGAAGAGTCCTGATTACCTTTTCAGGCTCTAGGCTTGGCCATGCTGTGGGTAGTCCAGCTTTGGTAAGTAGTTTCTTTTGCCGTTCTGCATCTTCTTTCTCCCAGCTATTAATATCTAATCCAAGTTCACCAATAGCAACCATTCCTATTGAAACCGCTTCACCATGAAGCCATGTTCCATACCCTGCAAGAGTCTCAACAACATGACCAAAAGTATGCCCATAATTAAGTATTGCTCTAATACCACCTTCATACTCGTCCTTACAGACTATTTCTGCTTTTGCCGAAGCAGAACGTTCTAATATCTCATTCATGGTTTTATCATCTAGGCAAGATATATCACTTAAGTCATCCATTGCTTCTAATTTTTTAAATAATATTGAATCTCCTATCACTCCATATTTGATAACTTCTGCCATCCCTGCTCGAAATTCCCTTTGAGGTAGTGTTTTTAGTGTTGAAGGATCAATTAAAACTAATTTAGGTTGATGAAAAGCGCCTATTAGATTTTTACCTTGCGGATGGTTTACGCCTGTTTTACCACCAATTGATGCATCCACCATCGCTAATAAAGTCGTTGGTACTTGCACTACTGGTAATCCTCTAAGCCATGTAGCAGCAGCAAAACCTGTCATGTCACCTATCACACCTCCACCTAGGGCAACCATCAAAGAACTTCTTTCTAATTTCGCTTGATATGCAGCATCGTGGATTATTTCAATTGTGTTTGGGGTCTTGTTCATCTCCCCAGCTTCTAAAATTTTTATAGTTGGCCAGAAGCCACTTTTCTGCAGGCTTTTTATAACTATTTCTGCATAAGGGCCTGCAACATCTGGATTTGTCACTACCAGTACTTTTGTTCCCCTAGGTGAACCTGCTTTTAGTAGCTCCTTCCCTATTTCATGCAGCCCATCTACTCCGATTAGCACCTCGTATGGGTTACGTTCAAGTGGAATAGGTATACGGCGGAAGAGCTGCTTCACAAGAACCTGCACAAAAAAGAATCTTTGTCCATATTTCTAGCCTTTGTTGAGTCCCGGACTACAAAAGTAAATTTAGATGAGTGAATAGCTTCTTTGGTTTTTTGGGAACTTGTCAGTCAGCTCATCTGGTGTGCTTTCAACTCGATATTTGTTTCTTGAGATGCCAAGCTTGCATCATTAGCTAGATCCATTAGTTAAAAATGCGAAGTGCTTCGGTCTTTAGAAGAAAACGTCAAGCAGCAGCGATTGGAGTTGTGGGTGGTGGGCAACTTGCTCAGATGTTGGCTATGGCAGCGAAAATGCGTGATGTGGATGTGGTGGTTCAAACTCCTTCAAGTGCTGACCCTGCTGCTTTTCAGTCGAAAGCAATTGTTTATGCGAGGCCAGAGGATGTGGAAGGGACAAGCAAGTTAGTTCAAAGTTGTTGTTGCATTACTTTTGAAAATGAGTGGATCAACATTGATTCACTAAGGCCTCTCGAAATTGATGGTGTTTCTTTTCTCCCCCCATTATCTGCCTTGGCACCATTGATCGATAAGATTTCTCAGCGAGAACTTCTAGATAAACTCCAGATACCTGGCCCTGACTGGTTACCCCTTTCTTCTTCAAATGTAAGTCATTTGAAGCTTCCAACGGGATGGAAATTTCCTTTGATGGCAAAAGCTTCAAAGGGAGGTTATGACGGCAAAGGAACTCGTGTTCTCAATTCTTTCAAAGATTTATCTAGTCTTCTTAACTCTGTTGACCCAGAGAAATGGCTTCTTGAAAAATGGGTTAAATACGAACGAGAACTTGCAATTGTTGCTAGTAGAGATGTGAATGGTTTAGTTCGTTCACTTCCTTTAGTTGAGACTTACCAAACAAATCAGATTTGTGATTGGGTCCTTGCGCCTGCAGCCGTCTCTCATGATGTTGAAGTCATGGCATACAACATTGCTGCTTCATTACTCGTAGACCTTGATTATGTGGGGGTTCTTGCTATTGAGTTTTTCTATGGTTCACAGGGCTTACAAGTCAATGAAATTGCTCCTAGAACCCATAATTCAGCTCATTTTTCTATCGAAGCCTGTACTAGCAGTCAATTTGATCAACAAATCTGTATCGCAGCGGGCTTGCCAGTTCCAGAACCAGAAATGGTGGTGCCAGGTGCATTAATGGTTAATTTGATTGGTTTATCACCAGGAGATGCACTTCCCTTGAATGAGCGACTGGCAAAACTGAGGGAGAATGATGATGTTCATCTTCATTGGTACGAAAAGGACAAAGAAGTTCCTGGAAGGAAACTTGGGCATGCGACAGTTCTTTTGAAGGAAGTCTCAGTAGCTAGTAGAAGAAGTGAAGCATCCAAAGCACTTGAGGGAATACGTTCAATTTGGCCAATGTTTTCTCCATCTCTGGACTAAATTGTCAAAGAACTGCTTTGTTGGTGACGGCCTTTACTAGTGCTCTGATCTGACTCTCTTTCGACATGGGGATACTGTTGTGATGGAGACGTAAACCAGCCTTGTAGCTGGAAACGAAACCCCACTTTGAATCCCCTTCTGGTTCTTCCAGGTCGATCACTGGGGCTCGCACGGCACGGTGGTTCTGACTCGTTAAGTGGCTGCGGCAAAAGGGCTTAGCCCGCCGCGGCCATGAGTCTTATTATTAGTTTGATAAAGCTAACAACAAAAACTAAATATGGACCTTCTTTTTTGACCATTTACTTAGCTATATAGTCTTTGTAACCTAGTTATAGCAGGTGATTCTGATTATTGTTAGTGTAACCCAAATCTTTTTAAAACAGCATTTGGCAACACTCTTTTAAACTAATTTGTGAGCATTATGAAACGTTAGCTCTACGCAACAAACTTCTGTGATCTGCGCCTTGTCTTCATTATTAACCTGTAAAAAATTGTTATGTCATCAATTTCAAATCTTTTATCCAAAGGACAAAACTGGCATTTTCTTCAGAAAGTGCCATCCTCATTGAGAAAATTAGATTTGATCAAGTCGCCAAACAGTCACTTTTTGTTTCTTGCTGAATCTGGGCTAGACACATGCGGTACAACTTTAGATATAACCTCTATTTAATGGTTATGCCTCAGGAAAAATATCCTGCAAGTTGCCCTTGGGACTTTGGACCAAACCAAAAGCAATCTCATCAAAGTGAATGGACCCTTGTTAATGGCAATGAATTTGTCAAGTTTTCTAAGAATCAGAATGATCAAAACTGGTTCAATATCAACAGAAACGACGAGACTTTTGAGCAGTTTCTCTCTTATCAAGCAAGACTTACTTATCAAAAACTTTTAGATAAAGGTTTCAAGCTTCAAGGTGATTGATCAATTTCTTCGCTAATATCCTTCTCTTTATTCAACATTTAAAGGGAAAGTTTTAAGCTATTTGATGGGGGACTCTGTAGATTTCATTATCCTGGAACTCACAGCTATCAAGTAGTTTCTCGAGCCAACGATCTACCTCAGGGAACTCAGTCGCTTGCTTATGTATGTAGATCAGCTCATCAACACTAACAGGTTCTTTAAGCTCTAGTCTGTGAAGGATCTCTTGCGTTAGAAGTCGATTTTCTGCTGTGAGCATCTCTCATTTGAAAGTAAACACTTATACAAGATTTGGACATTTTTTTTTGCTCATATTGATACGCTAAGCATATGTTTCTTTTAGTTAAAAAATCAATTCGCTCTAATTCCTTGCCCTAACTAGCTTTTGACAAGCTCACAATTCAAAAGGCCTTAGCGACTAGTTAATTTTTCTTGACATACAAATAATAACTTTGATTAAACGAGGTTTATTGCTTGCAGCTTCTGTTCATAGAGATTATGGGCAATTATTTGATATTTTCTTTATTTTTCATGTAATTGAATAATATTAGCATTTTATGCTAAAAATCATCCATAATTTTTTTAATAAGGTTAGCTAATCATCTTTAAATGCCTCCTAAAATGAAAAGAAAATATCTAATGAGACTTTAGCCAAGTAGATACTTATAAGTAATCCAAATACTTGCAATACGGTTTTTGTCTTGGTTAATTTTTTGAATCTTTTACTTTTAAAATCGAAGGAAGGTTTTGTTGCTCTCTTGATTTTAAAAACAGTTGATGTTTGATCTGCCCCTAGTACTGTTACTTCTTTCTGCTTAGAAGGTCTAATTAATTTGTTGCCATGTGTTGAAATGATTTGAGCCGAATTCGAAAGCAGATCTTCTTG
>QCKL01000017.1 GCA_003215355.1 Prochlorococcus sp. AG-409-O23 | reverse complement strand
CTTTTTGGGTGAGATTAGTAAGGGTTAGATATGACCCATATAGAAAGCTCAGGCGATAGTCATCATCTTTGAGATACAGACTCTGGCGCTTCCCAGGTGGTTGTTGATCAATAAAGCAAAAAGGGCAGTCATTATTGCATTGCTTTAGTCCATCAAATAAAGCTTCGGTAAAAGCCAGCCCTAGCCCATCATCTGATTCTTTTTCTACGTCTAATTTATGAATCTTTCCTTTTGAATCAATTACTTCAAGGTGTAATTCCTCTTCAACGATGAGGAATTGATAATCGATTAGATCCCTAGGCCTAATGCCATTAATGCTGAGCAGCTTGTCTCCTGGCTCAAACCCCAAAAACTCTCCAATGGATCCAGGCTCCACTGACTGAACCACGGCAGGCAATGGAATTCCTGCGGCAGATTCAGAGTTGAGTGCTGACAATGCAACACCTTCTGAAGGTTCATTCCACACTTACGAACATGAGGCGTCTTCTTAGTTTGGCTGGACAGTGCTCCACCAACTTAGTAATGCCACACCAAATAGCAATCTATACACTACAAATGCCCAGGTGTTATTGCTTTGGAGATATTTCAGAAGCCAATCAATCGCAATCCATGAAACAACTGCGGCAGAACATATTCCAATACTTAAAGGCAGAATACCTGGAGAAATTTGCTCTTCAAAGGCATCTTGCAATTCTACTAAGCCTGCAAATGTTATAGCTGGAATACCCAGAATAAATGAGAATCTTGCTGCCTCTTCTCTACGCCAACCTGTCAATAAAGATATTGTCAAAGTAATCCCTGAACGGGAAACACCTGGGATCAAAGCAAACATTTGGGCAATCCCAACTATTATTCCGTCTATCCCTGAAATTGAGCTCAATGCTTTGGAGCGAGATCCAAGGCGCTCAGCAAAAGCGAGTGAAATAGCCATGAATATTGAAATTAAAGCTATCGCAGGAATTCCCCTTAATGGAGAGATGTCAAATCCGATCCAGAACAACTTGATGGCTGTGCCTGCGAAGAGAATTGGTAAAGTTCCAACGCACAAGGCAAGCCCTAATCTGGCATTGGGCTCTCGCCATTGTCCGAATCTGATAGCTAAAGCAATACCTTTTATTGCTAATTGCAGGTCATTTTTGAAGTAAGTGATGACCGCCAAGATGCTGCCTAATTGCAGTACAGCTGTAACGGAGACCCCAGGATCTTCCCAGCCCAGAATCATTGGAAGAACTTTGAGATGAGCTGTGCTACTGATGGGTAGAAACTCTGTAATGCCTTGAATCACTCCAAGCACCAAATACCTCCAGCAGGCTTCTAAAAATCCAAGCTGTTCCGCAAAGTCAGTCATACAGGGAAGTGAAAAACAAAAGGACGTTATGCCCCAAAATGAATTGACATCTTTAGTTCAAACCAAGCCTGAGAGTCTTATAAGGTTCCTTGGCTTTGTTGCATATTTGAGGAATCACACAACCTCATAGTTACAAAAACAGTTTCTTCTAATCCTCTACCTAATTAAGAAATCCTGAGTACTCATCTCCCAGTTCAAAGGCCTGAGTTGACAAAGGTCTATCTCTCAAACCCTCGAACGTTGCAGTTCTGGGCTAGTGCAATGGTTGTACTGCCAGTCTTTTTGCAGGCTCCATGGGTCCATTTACATCCGGTTTCAGCTTGTTTATTTACGTTTGTTTTACTCGGATTGGGTTTTGGACTTGTTCAGTTTGGTGGTCAGAGATGGTCTCAAGCAGGCTCTCTTTTGGTCGGTGTGAGTGGAAGTTGGCTTGGAGGATGTCTTTTTTGGGGTTGGTTGCGTTCTTATCCTGTTTTACATCTCCCTGTTGAAGCTGTTGCGCTTCCATTGGCCTTTGTTGGTCTAGATACTCGTTGGAGAGTAGGTGCTGGTTTTTATTTGGCTTGTTTGCTTGGAACAGGCTTTACAGATTTGATGATGGTCTTTACAGGAGTAATGAATAGATGGCCTTTGGTGGTTGGGGCAACTTTTCAGAATGCTCCTGAGCTGCTTCATCAAACCGCAGAAGAACTTTTGAAGCCTTGGCCGGCGTTCTTGCTGATCTTGGCGGCAGTTTTGATTGTTCTGTTGGCACGCCTAATGCGTGTAAGGGCTAATTTGAATTCACCCTCAGGCAGCATGTGGTTGGTAGCAAGTGCTGCATTGACGACTACCTTATGGATCGATGGATTGTTCCTTTTGACAGCATTACTACAACCACGGCTTAGCGGCTTGATCTAATCCAACGATGGCCATTCAAGGTTTTGCATTTTCCCAGGTTCCATTTTTGATTGAGAGCAAGCCAGCGGACTGACCGTGGCTTTTTTCTATGAGGCGCTTTATCCCCGCAAGTCCGATTCCCCCTGGTCCTTGGGATGTAGTGGTGATAGGTGCAGGAGCGGCGGGTTTAATGACCTGCCTTGAACTACCTTCGGAGCTGAAGGTGTTGCTGTTAAATCGCAACACTGGCAGGCGCTCTTCCAGTAGGTGGGCACAGGGAGGGATCGCTGCCGTTACTAGGCCAGAGGACAGTGTTGATAGTCACGCTGAAGACACGCTCATCGCTGGAGCCGGTTTATGTGATGGAGATGCAGTGAGAATGCTTGTTGAGTCAGCTCCTCACTGCGTTGAGCGTCTTCAGCAACTTGGCATGGAGTTTGATCGAGAGTTTGATCAATTAGCAACCACGATCGAGGCTGCGCATAGCTTTAGACGGGTTTTGCACGTGCAGGACAGGACTGGCCGGGCTTTAGTGGATGTCCTTCAGGATCAGGTTGAACAGCGTTCCAACCTTATGCATCGTCGCGGTGTTCGTGTTACTCAACTTTGGGTTGAACAGAATCGTTGCTGTGGAGTTCAAGTTCTAAATGGCCCAGCTCTCCATTGGATTTCATGTAGAGCAGTTGTATTGGCAACTGGCGGCGGCGGTCATTTATTTGCTAATACCACTAATCCTGCTCAGGCATGTGGTGAAGGTCTGGCTTTGGCTTGGCAAGCCGGAGCGGTCATTGAGGATCTTGAATTTGTGCAGTTTCATCCCACCGCCTTGAAGCTGGATGGTGCTCCATGTTTTTTGATTTCTGAGGCATTGCGAGGTGAAGGGGCAGTTTTGGTTGATCGTTTTGGGCAAAGCCCTGTTTCTGGATTGAAAGCAGGTGACCTAGCAACACGAGATCAAGTTAGTAGGGCACTTGTTCAGGCAATGCAAAGTCAAGGGGTAAAACATATGAGCCTTGATCTCAAGCACATTCCGCATTCGAAAATTGAGAGTCGTTTCCCAACAATTCTCGGGCGTTGTAGAGAGTTGGGTCTAGACCCTCTTACACACACAATTCCAGTAGCGCCTGCAGCGCACTATTGGATGGGTGGAGTCGCTACAAATTTGCAAGCTGCATCTTCTCTCTCCGGTTTATATGCAGTAGGTGAGATCGCTTGTACTGGCTTACATGGTGCGAATAGATTGGCCAGCAACTCCTTGATGGAATGCCTTGTATTTGCCAGGCAGTTTTCATCAATTGATTTGGGGCCTGCTTCCTTTACTTACAGACGAGAATTGACAGCTTTAGCTTGTTCATTGGATCTGGAAAGTGTTGGAAGCTCGGAGGATTTAATTAGATCTATTGAAGATCTTCGAAGACTTTGCTGGCGAGAAGCAGGTGTCAATCGCTCTGTGAGAGGAATGCAAGATGCACTCGTATCTATCCTTAAGGATTCTGAGCATTTGATTGAAGAACCTTTGCTGAAACTGGTGAATAACCAGCCTAAGGATCAATCACATCAGCTTGAGGATATTTCTCGCCTGAACCTTAATTTGCTTCTTGATTTAAGACATCGGCAAATCGCCAGCACTTTGTTATTAAAGGCGTGCTTATTTCGTGGCGAGAGTAGAGGAGGACATTTTAGAACTGATGCACCAATATCAATGCCTTATTGGCGATGCCATTCTCGTCAAAAGTTAGGTGAAATGCTCTCTACTCGAAGTGTCAGGCCTTGAGAAGCTCAGCTTATAAATCTTTTTTAGGACCTTCAAAATTACTAATATCTGCCAATTCTTTAAGTGGAATTACTCCTGATTCTAATTTGCCATTAATTTCCCAGGAAGGATAGCCAGTAATACCTTTTAGATCGCAGAGTTCACGTTGATTATCTCTGCCATCTTTTGCGCATTCAACAATTTGCAATTCTGATACGGCTTCTTTCCCAAACAATGTTTTTTGATCATGGCAATGACTGCACCAATAAGCGGTATACAAAATGGCCCCTGAATTTGTTAGGTGCCTAGCAAGTGATATTTGGGTAGGGGAACTTTGCGTTTGCACTATTGGAGGAATGCCACTGCTACTTACCGAAATCTCAGGCCTAGATGGGTCAACATTAGAGGCCCAGATTAAACCTCCCATAAATATTCCCAGCGAAAGTAAGATCCCTCGGAAAATTACTTTCCCTGGATCCGTCCAGCCTCCACCAAATACGGTTACAAGAAAAATAGTTAATGAGATGAATGCTGAGAGAATACAAAATAGACAAAAGGCTTGGATTTTAGAAACCATTAAGCCGAGCAAAATAATGCTGAAAACGGCCATGCAGCAGGAAATAGTGAATAATCCCCACCAGGTTTTTCGAGAGAGATCACTTTTGTTCTCCGACAGTCCTGGCAATAAAGGAAGAACTGCCATCCCCACGACGGTTATGTAGCTCAGTACTCCAAGAAAAGATAAAGGTATTGCTATTTCTCCAACTTGTGAAATTGTTCCCCAGGCGCTATTTAGAACCTTGTCACAACCTTCTGCGCCTCCTGGGCAAGAAAGAGCTCCAAGCCAACCCCATCTATTGAGTGTTATTGAACCTGTGTCGATTACACCTGCGGTTGCCAGGACGGCGATAGCGATCCTTGCCTGTTTGGAACCTTGATCAGTGCGACGTCGGCTTGTGAGGCGTGATGAGCCCATTTTGGGTAAACAGATTCGATAATTGTGGCAGTTTTGTCATCGCGAGGCCTTTCTCTAAGCTGAATTAATCAGCCATAGTTATCAAACGTGGATTTTTCCAGGGCTCAGAAATCTTCTACTTTGTGTTTGGACCTCTAATGTCGAGAAAACTCACAATTGCGAATAAAGAAAAACCTTCAGTTGCTTTTGTTCACCTTGGATGTGAGAAAAACCGTGTTGACACAGAACATATGCTTGGTTTGCTTGCTGAGGCGGGTTATGGAGTAAGCACTAACGACTCTGATGCATCAGTTGTTGTAGTCAATACATGTAGTTTTATCCAGGATGCGAGAGAAGAGTCCGTAAGAACACTTGTCGGTCTAGCTGATCAAGGTAAAGAAATAATCATTGCAGGATGCTTGGCTCAGCACTTTCAGGAACAGTTATTGGAGGCTTTGCCAGAGGCAAAGGCAATTGTTGGGACTGGAGATTATCAACATATAGTTGAGGTTTTAACGCGGGTAGAGGCTGGAGAAAGGGTTAACCAAGTAAGCAATACTCCAGAATTCTTGGGGGATGAAAACCTTCCTCGCTATAGGACGACAGGCGACGCAGTCGCATATTTAAAAGTTGCTGAAGGCTGTGATTATCGTTGTGCATTTTGCATTATTCCTACATTGAGGGGTAATCAACGAAGTCGGTCAATTGAGTCGATAGTTTCAGAGGCTCATCAGCTTGCTCAACAGGGTGTTAAAGAGTTGATTTTGATTAGTCAAATTACAACTAATTATGGTTTAGATCTATATGGGAGGCCGAGCCTTGAAAAGTTATTGATCGCCCTAGGAGAAGTGGACATTCCCTGGATAAGAGTTCACTATGCCTATCCCACAGGTCTTACTCAAGAGGTCTTGGCAGCATATAGAGAAGTTCCTAATGTCTTGCCTTATCTTGATTTGCCTTTGCAGCACAGTCATCCAGAAGTCTTGAAGGCCATGAATCGGCCATGGCAGGCTGAAGTAAATAGCTTGCTCTTGGATCAGATACGTGATCAATTACCTGATGCAGTTCTGCGCACAAGCTTGATTGTTGGATTTCCTGGAGAAACGGAGCAGCAATTTGAACACCTTGCATCCTTCATAGAAACCCAATGCTTTGATCATGTTGGGGTGTTTACATTTTCTTCTGAGGCAGGAACTATTGCGTCCACTCTCCCCAATCACATACCTTTACATGTCGCTCAAGCTCGTAAGGACAAACTCATTGCAATTCAACAGCCAATCTCGGCACAAAAAAATCGAGCTTTAATAGGCAGGACAATAGATGTTTTAGTTGAAAACAATAATCCTGAAACTGGCGAATTAGTTGGACGATGTTCACGCTTTGCTCCAGAAGTAGATGGGCAAGTGATGTTGCAAGGTGCCTCCGATTTCATCAATGTGAAGAGAGGAATGCTTGTTCCAGCATTAATTACTGGTGCCGATTTGTATGATTTAACTGGGGAGTTGGTTGGTGCCTGTGAAATGGTTTCTGCTGTGCAACAGCAGCAGTGAGCTCTTTCTCCTTCTCTCGAGATCAACAACGAAGAATATTTTTGTTGGCTTCAGGAATTAGTACTGCAGGGTCTTTCGCTGGCTTAACTGCAAAAGGTTGGATTCTTTTGCATGAGACAGGTAATCCTTTGCTTTTAGCCATGCATTTTGGGGCACTGTCCTTGCCAACACTCTTTGTCAGTGGATTTGCAGGTGTTTGTACTGACAGAATTGGCTCTGAGGTTGTATTAGCCCGAGCTCAGCTCGCTCTTTTCATTGCAGCTATTTTAGGTGCTTTCTCTATTCCCCTTCTGTCAGGAAATCTTCAGATAATTGGATTACTTTTGAGTACTTTTTTGGTTGGGATTGCAGGAGCTTTTGAGCTGACTTCACGTAATAAATATTGTGCCTTATTAGTTAGTAAGCCTCACCAATTAGCTCCATACCTTGTTAGTTTCTCTGTGGTCTTTAATGTAGGCAAGCTCATGGGCCCCCCTCTAGGGGGTTGGTTGATTGCAGCTAAAGGATCCTTTGCGGCACTAACCATTGATGCCATAAGTTATTTATTTCCAATAATCACTGTTGCTTGGCTCCTGAAACCAAATTCAGCCGCAGAGAAATATAGCCCCAGTAATTCTCAATCAAGTTTCATATATGCATGGAGGGAAAGCGGATCAACTTTAAGGAATGTCATTGGATTTACTGCAATTGCTTGTTTAGTGGGATTCTTTCATCCAGGCCTGGCTCCTCTTATTGCTGAGCAAGTTTTGGGTTCTGACCCGAGAGATCTTGGATTCTTTACGAGCATAATTGCCGCAGGAAGTATTACAGGAGGGGTAATTCTGCAGCGCAATAGCATTAAGTGGTTTCGCCGTCCTTTTCTAACTCTTAGTGGCTTTGCATCGCTAACTGCTATAGGTCAAGTAGGTATGTCTCAAAGCTCGATAAGGAGTTTTAGCCTTTTAATGGCATTCCTTATAGGTGCAGGCACTGCGGGATTACTTAGTAGTTGCAATCTGATGACCCAATTAGCCTCCCCGCAGGTTTTACGAGGTCGTATGGCCGGATTAAGCCAGATTGCTTTTTTGGGTGGTGGTGGCCTTAGTGGAATATTTGCTGCTTTTTTGACTGCGGCTATTGGCCTCAGAATGACATTTGGAGTATTAGGGATGTTGGGCTTAGTGCTGGCCGTTTGGTCCTTTTACAGCAGAGGCGAAACTGTTCTAGAGAAATCAAATCAACTTGAGGGATCGGAGCAATTTGTTTAGGAGAATCGCTGTAACTAGTCCCCCTACAACAAGCCCTAGATAAAAAATGATTCCCATTTGAAAAAGTAGTTTTATCTATTAGATCAGACGGATCAGCTTAAAGGCATAGGTAGTGGAAATTGCGTTTTTAATCTTGAATGTATGGCTCACCTCTAAGCAGACATCCTTCAGCTCGTTGTAACTCTCTGCCTAGGTAGAGCGCATGATCAAGCCGGCTGATAAGAAGTGGCCCATGCCCCTCAGTGAGTTTGACCCCTATCTCTTTTGCGCTAACGCCTCTAAAAACTTTGAAGGGCTTTCGCTTCTCCCCTCCACTACAGGCAATGGGCTCTCCAGATTCCGGATCAATGGCTATGCCTTCGGCATCAATATCATTGCTGAAATGCTCTACGACAAGTTCTCCTCTAGATATGTCTACGCTTATTAGAAAGTATCCCTTTGGATCGAGTGCGATGAAGCGCTTTGACAGCTCCTCGTCGATGGCAATAATTCTTTGAGAAAATGAATTTTGGGCCATCTTTGCAGCCATTCTTTTAAGCTCCAACTGAAATGGAGGGAACCTCCTTTCGGAAGGGTAATTCAGCATTGGTGGCTTCAATTTCTTGAAGCATGATTTCGTTCGCTTTAGGAAGCCAACTACGAATCAAGTTATTCATTCGAGGTTCGTACCAGCGATGGAGACTGCTATGTGGTTTCGCAATAAAACCTCTTCTGCGCTTATGCGTGCCGCCAGCACCTGGATCAAAACCTTTGAGTCCATGTTTTAATGCCCATTCGATGGGAGAGTAATAACAAACTTCAAAATGTAAGTAGTCTATTTCTTCTTTAGTACCCCAATAGCGACCCCAAAGCATGCTTCCATCGGTTACGCACATAGACATTGCTATGGGAGTTTTGGACGTTTTGCGATGGGCAATGAAAAGTACAAGTTGATTTTGAAAGTCGGGATCTGCTAGCTCTTGAAAGAATGACTCTGAAAGATATTTACTTCCCCAAGGCCCCCATCGAGAACAATGTTGTTTATAGAATTCATGCATTTGTTTTAAGACCTCTTCATTAATCATGTTTCCAGTTATGGCTGATATATTTATTTCAGCATCAGCGACAGCTTTTCGCTCTCTTTTGATATTTCGTCTTTGGTTTGAATTGAAGCTGGCTAGATAGTCAGAAAAATCTTTTTTATCATGTCTTAGCCAAATACTCTGTTGATTGATCCATCTTGCACACAGGCAATCTTCTGCCAGTTGTCGCCATTCCGGATTTACATAAAGAAAATTGCAACTAAGTATTCCATGTTTTTCAGCGAAGGAATCGATTTCTGCCATTAATGCCTGAGTGAGCTCTTGCTCGTCTTCATCTGGGTGGATAAAGAAGCGATAGCCTTCTACTGGGCTCAATGGACTCATGCCTATTAACTTTGGGTAGTAGTTGAGGCCTAGATCTGCTGCGAGGCGCGCAAAGACTTGATCGAAAACAAATTCTCCATAGCTGTGGCCTTTCAGGTATAAAGGCGCAATGGCCACAGGAGTATTTCTGCGCCATAGGGCTAAATGCAAGGGTTGCCATCCTTGCTTGGCGCAAATACTTTCTGAGTCTTCGAGAGCAGCAAGCCAGCGCCAATGAAAAAAAGGAATAGTCTTTACGCCTATCAGCTCTTGACATTCCTTCTCCGGCAGTTCTTTGATTGATTGGTGCCAATGAGCAATAAGGTTGGCCATAATTTCTGGCCTTAAGTAACAAAAGAAATGAAAATGATTCGTGGAGATGCTTCCATGTTGATTGGGATTTTGTATACCAACTTTGCTAGCTAGATCTTTTCGCTGAGAAGGATTAACTGGCTTTAGTTGTTACTAAGTTTCATAGAACTCTTGCTTGACTCTTGCGATCGATTGCGGAAGTAGCGCAGTATCAATTCATTGTTGTCCAGCTGCTCCGATTGCGCTAATTGCCAAGCTTGTGCATCCCTTAATTCAATTGGTAAAGAATTTGCACCTGCTGGTATCCAGGTTTTCTCTCCACCAATGATCCTCGGGCTGAGGGTTAATTGCAACTCGTCTATTTGGTCAGCTTGAAAAAGAGATGCCGCTAAATGAGCTCCGCCTAGAAGAATAAGTCTAGATAGCCCTTTTGTTTTTAATTCGGCAAGTGTTTCTGACCATTGAGAATTCATCTGAATTACACATTCATAACCATTTTTTGAGGATGTTTGGCTTGGCATATTGGGTGGAACAAGCAGCCATCTCTGGATTGGTTGCTTAAAGAATGGCCAATCAGGTGGAGGCAGATTTTGGCTGCTAACTATTAATGACACTGGTTGTTGAGACCTTCCTGTTAAAAGACGTTGCTTGATTAAATCTCGATCATGAATCAGGCAAGTGCTGCGATGCGCTCTAAGTGTGCCCCCACCCATCAGCGTGCCATCTGACCACGCTAAGGCTTCCTCTAGGACTCTTCTGTCACATTTGGACCCTAGCTTTGCTATCCCTCCATTAGGGAGCGCAATGCGTCCATCAAGGCTAATGGCTAAGACGAGTCGTACCCAAGGAGTTCGCAAGTCAGTGTTTAGTAAGTTGCTAAGGCTTGCATTGCCTCAGGCTTGGCTTCTAGTTGTGGCAACTCTGCATAAACTTCAGCAGCATTATTTGGACTTTCTTGAAGACGAACTTTATGTAGATGTGCTCCTATTGCTCGTATGGGTTCGATCAGTCGATCAGAAATATGTAAAGCAATATTTTCTGCTGTAGGAACACAATTAGAAAAATGAGGTATGTCTTTGTTCAGGAATGTGTGATCAAACGGATCGATTACCAGATCATTGATCAGAGCCTGTAAAGCAGAAAGGTCACAGATCATTCCAGTGCGTTCATCGATTGATCCACGAACAGTCACATCCACAAAATAGTTATGTCCATGTCCATTCTCTCTTGCACACTTGCCATAGATATTTTCATTTTCCTCTTGGCTTAGTTCAGGACGAGCTAAACGATGAGCAGCTGCGAAATGGTTCCGAATAGTTAAGTAGGCATCCATAGCATTTCCTAAATAGTCGGCCCAGAGGCCAGGTTGTTCGTAAAGGCGCAAGGCCACAAGTGGTAGATGAGGAGTGAGACGATTCCAGATGATGCGAACTAGAGCTTCAGTAGTTGGGAGACAGCCCTTTTTACTTGATAGATTGAATTCCTCCCAAGTCTCATTCAGGTAGCGAAAGTCAAGCTGACTTGTCACTTCTGATTTGATAGCTTGTTTAACCTCCGAAAGGTTGAGCACCATCCCATCTGCGTTCAGACCACCTGCCATAGAAACGATTAATTCGTAGTTATGACCATGGCCTGGAGCAATCGCACATGGACCGAAGAGTGCAGCATTTTCATCTGCTGACAATTCTGGCAGCCAATAGCGATGACTAGCACTGAAACATGCGCGTCTTGTTATCACGCAGCCGCGACCTTCGCCATGGTTCATGTTGGAAGAGATCTCAGTCATGGCAGGCTCAGCCCATTCGCCATCCTAATGAGCTCCTACCGCTTTCGTCGTTATGTCTGATATTTCAAGTTTTCAAGCCCTTAGGGAGAGGTTGGGAGGAAGAAATTTGTATTTGGTTGGGATGATGGGTAGTGGCAAGAGTCTCACAGGACCATCATTGGCTTTAGCTCTGTCTTATGGCTTTGTTGATGTGGACTCAGTTATTGAACAATTACTCGGTCGATCTATCTCACAGGTTTTTGCAGAAGATGGGGAAGCTTCATTTAGGGATGTAGAAACTCAAGTTCTCAGCTCAATTGGACAGAGACACTCACTGATAGTTGCAACTGGGGGTGGAGTGGTTGTGCGTTCTCAGAACTGGGGCGTATTACACCAAGGGATTGTGATTTGGTTGGATCCTGGAATAGAAAGGCTTTGGGCAAGGTTGCAAGCTGATCCAGGGAATAGACCTTTGCTCCAAAGTGAGAACCCTTTGCAGACATTTTCTGAATTGCATGCTGCACGCAAATCCTTTTACGCTGAAGCTGATTTGCACGTTGTTGTTAATGATGAAGCGCCTGAAGAGGTCGCGCAACGAATTCTGGAGGACTTGCCTTCCATACTTAGCTCTCCGGAGGATCTATACGGACCGCAAACCATTGCAAATTAAAGCCAGGTTGAATCTCTAGATCACATGCCGTATCTAACAACCGCTGAGCGGCAGCCCTGCAGGAGGGTTGACTTTGCAGGTCTTGGGGTAAAGGGTTCATATTTTCTAACCAGTGCTCTAACCAAGTCAGGGTCTCTTGGGAGCTGAGAATTCTATCTGATTTGCCCGGTTCCAGTATGACGTAGTTCTCATAAGAATGAATTAGTGGGTTAGACATAAGAAAGAGATTTTTAAGTGCAGTAGTTGCATGTAGTTAAACCTCTATAGAACCTTGATGAAACAATGAATCTTCAATTTGATCACGCCAATGGAAAAGAGCATGCAGGCTTGGATTGTCTTTAAAGCCTGGGCAGCCTTTGTCTTGCAGGAGTGATCCTGAGGAGGTTGGGAACTTCAGTAAAGAAAGTTGAGATGCGACTGCGATATCAGCAATGCTGAGTGAATCTCCAACAAGATAAGGACAAGATTCGATCAGATTGCATAGCTCTTTAAGACTCATCAGCAATTGTTCCTTCTCACCTTGGCTTAATAACTCAGTAACTCCCCCAATAATTCCACATGGAATCTCTTTGAAAACTTGCCTCAATGACTCTGGAACATCTTCAGGGACAAGGGCAATTCTGAGATCAGGATCATTCGCTGCAGCTTGTAAAAGTGTTGCTCTGACTGCATTCGCGAGAGTGGTGTCAGCCCAATCCTCAATCAAATGTGCATACCCTCGTTCTTGTTGGTTCTCTGGAATCAAAATCGGCTCTGGGTTGCAAGTCTCTAAATGTCGAATGATTGCGCTTGAATCAGCAAGTACGCTGTCGCCATCAACAAGTACTGGAACTTGCCTTTGACCCGATAGTCGAAAGACTGCCAGTTGACCAATACCAGGGGTGATTTCAACCACTCTGTATTCAAGTCTTTTGGCTTCTAAGACCATCCTCACCTTTAGACAGAAGGCCGAATGGCGGAATTGATGTAGTTCCAACATGGCATTCTTTACCAAAGGACAGGCAGAGTAGCCAGTAAAGCCAACAGCCAGTGAATTTTATGGGTGAGTTTTTTGCAAATGTCTCTCGATATCCCAAGTATTTGATCACAATCATTCTTGGGGTGTTTACTGCAATGATTGAGCCTTTGGTTCGACGCAGTACCAATCCAATTACGGCTGTTTCGCTTATAGGAGCACTAATAAGTGGTCTTATTACTCTTGCGTTTGTGCTTAGAGCAATGGTTTTCCCAACATCTCTCGTATAGGTATGGCTCAGGGTCGGCGAGTTGAAAGAGTTGCGGCATTGATACGTCGTGAAGTAAGTCAACTCTTGTTAAATGAGATCCAAGATGAAAGATTGCAAAAAGGCTTTGTCACGATTACTTCTGTTGAAGTCTCAGGTGACTTACAACATTGCAAGATTTTTGTAAGCATTTATGGAGCGGATGAAAATTCAGACCAAGTTTTTGCAGGCCTGACTGCAGCGAGTGGTTTTTTGAGAGGTGAATTAGGAAGAAGGCTTCAAATGAGGCGTGCTCCTGAGGTGGTATTTCATTTGGATAGAGCGTTAGAAAAGGGTACGGCTGTCCTTAAGTTGTTAGACAAGCTGGAAGGAGAGCGCAAACTTGCAGGCGAACTCGCTTCAGACCCTGATCAGCAGCCATGAGCATTGGGGCTGCTGATTCACTACGAACTAAGGTTGCTGAATTATTGGTAGTTCGTGCGAGTGCTCATTCCTGCGATGCTCAAAGAAACTTTCCATTGTGGGAATTAAGTAATCAGCAACTTCAACGTCTCATAGGAGAAGGAGTTGGTGGAGTGATTTTGTTTGGAGGTACTAGTACAGAACTATTGCATCGCACTAGAACCCTTCAGAGCTGGTCTAACAAACCTCTTTTATTTTGTGCTGATGTTGAAGAAGGACTGGGTCAAAGATTTGAAGGTGGTACTTGGTTGGTGCCGCCAATGGCCTTGGGTCAGATATATAAAAAAGATCGTAATCACTCATTAAGATTGGCAGAACGCTATGGCATGTGTACAGGTAGGCAGGCAAGAAGTTGTGGCCTTAATTGGATACTTGCGCCCGTTTGTGATGTAAATAGTAATCCCAAGAACCCTGTGATTAATTTGCGGGCTTGGGGAGAGGACCCATTAGTTGTATCTGACTTGGCTTGTGCCTTTATTAGGGGGCTTGATTCACAAGGTGTCCTTTCTTGTGCGAAGCATTTTCCTGGCCATGGAGACACAGGAGTCGATTCACATTTGGACTTACCAGTTCTTGAGCATGATATTTCTCGGCTAAAGGAGTTCGAATTTCGCCCCTTTAAAGATGCAATTACAGCAGGCGTGAATAGCGTTATGACCGCACATATTTTGCTTAGCGAGATCGATCCTGAGAACCCTGCGACCTTGTCCAGTGCAGTTCTCACAGGGCTTTTAAGGCATCAGCTTGGATTTGATGGTCTGGTGGTTACTGATGCACTTGTAATGCAGGCAATTGCTAAGAGTTATGGCTGCGCACAAGCTTCCGTGATGGCTTTTGCCGCTGGCGCTGATTTGATCTTGATGCCAGAAAATCCAGACCAGGCGATAGATGCAATTTGTCAGGCCTTGAACTCAGGCCGAGTTCCTTTTGAGCGTTTGGACAATGCGTTGGAGCGTCGCAGGAAAGCAATCTCGAAGGTTGAAGCTGTTTCTCTGGAGCAGAGTGAGAAGGCCAGCTTTCCTTTCAATGAAGGAATAGAGAGCGCTCAGGATGACTTGTTTGCTGAGGCCTTGATAGATGCTTCTTTGAAGATTCGCCATTCAGGTGGAATTCAAGTCAATACCGCTGGCATCAACCTTGTCAGAGTTGATTCTGTTCTCTCTTGCCCCATACTTGCTAACTCTGCCCCCACAATTTGTTTGCCTGAAGAAATAGGCTTTCAGAGCTTGCTGTGTCATCCTCTTGGGATAAGTCCTTGGCAGAATGATAGTGATTCTCCACTTGCATTAGATCGACTAGGGGAAGGACCTCTTTTGATTCAACTCTTTATGAGGGGGAATCCTTTTCGAGGTGATTGTGATAGCAACGAACCTTGGGCTGCTGCTCTGCTTCAGCTACAAAGAGAGGGTTTATTAGCTGGATTAGTTGTATATGGAAGCCCATATGTTTGTGATCAATTATTCCCATTACTGGAGCCATCTATTCCTTTTGCTTATAGCCCTGGACAGATGCCAGAGGCTCAACGCAAAGCACTGTCATCTTTAATCCAACCCGATTTAAGTGAACTTCCCTCAGATAGTGAATACACCTATAAATTTACTGATTGACATCTCTAATCTTCTCTAATTTCACGCTTTGAGCATGCTTAGTCTCTCGATGATTGTTCGCAATGAAGAGTCTTCTTTGGGCTTTTGCCTTGACTCTGTGAAGGGTTTTGTTGATGAGATGGTTGTTTTAGATACAGGCTCTACAGATTCCACTGTGGCTTTAGCCAAGGCTGCTGGAGCAAGGGTTGAATCTTTTCCTTGGCCTGGAGACTTTGCCCCTCCACGTAATGCAGCTTTGAAATTAGTAAGAGGCGATTGGGTTTTGGTATTGGACGCTGATGAACAACTGCGCCAGGAATGTATTCCGGCATTGAGATCGCTTATGTCTTTGGAAGATGTTCTTTTAGTGAATTTGTTGAGATATGAAAAAGGCTCTTTAATGTCACCTTATTCGAGAGTAAGTCGACTTTTTCGACGCCATCCAAAGATTAGTTGGAGTCGTCCTTATCATTCAATGGTTGATGATAGTGTGAAAGCTATACTGAAAGAAGAGCGACATTGGAGAGTCGTAAATTGTGATCAACCTGCATTAAATCATGATGGATATTTATCTGAATCTATTAAGACCAACGATAAGGCACGTCGATTAAGGCAAGGCATGGAAAGTTGGCTATCTCAGCACCCCGGGGACCCTTATGCATGCTCAAAGCTGGGGGCACTTGAGGTGCAGGAAGGAAATACGCAAAAAGGGTTGGAATTACTTAGAACCGGGATACTTAATTTGGATCAATCAAATAACAACACCAATGAGCAGTATGAGTTGCTCTTCCATTTAGGAGTTGCACTTGCTAAGGTTGATACTCAGGGAGCTATAGAAGCCTATAGAAAGGCTGTTGATTTATCTCTTGATGTACGCATATGTTTAGGGGCTCTTTTTAATCTTTCTGCCTTGTTACTTAAGAATGGGAGTACTGATGAGGCGCTTTCTTTCGCAGAGTTAGTAACTCAGAAAGCCCCTGAAGTCTCATTAGGTTGGTATAATCTTGGTTTGATTCAGCGTAGAATTGGCGATCTTGATTCGGCGATGCATTCTTACGAGCTGGCTATAAAATTAAATCCTACTCATGCTGCAACTCATCAGAACTTTGCATTGGCAAGATTATTAGCAGGAGATATCAATGGTGCACGCGAAAGCTATCTTCAAGCAATGAAGATTCTCTCAGGGCAAGGTCGTTGTGATGAGGCTGATTTACTTCGCAAGCAGATAAGTGGTTTAGTGAAGTTAGATGGAGCTGGGGGATGAATCCAAGAAATCATTGGCCTTTAAAAGGCAAAACGGTTGTTGTTACTCGTGCTCAAGAGAGACAAGGTGAGGCACAGGCACTTTTCACTGCCCAGCAAGCAAATATTTTGGATCTTCCTGCCTTGGTGATTGGCCCTCCAGATGAATGGGGACCCTTGGATGATGCCTTGGCAGAACTAGAGAGTTTCCACTGGGTGGTTTTTTCGAGTAGTAATGGAGTCTTAGCTGTAGAGGAAAGATTGCGTCTATTGGGTAAGGATTTGGCTAGTAGGCCGATGAATTTAAAAATTGCTGCTGTAGGGCGTAAAACCGCTCGCACGCTGGAGGAAATTGGTTCTTCTGCAGATTTTGTGCCTCCTAATTTTGTTGCGGATAGTTTGATTCAGCATTTCCCAGTTTCAGGTTGGGGATTGAAGATGCTGCTACCTAGAGTTCAAAGTGGAGGGAGAACAATTTTGGCAGAAGCCTTTGGAGAGGCAGGAGCACGAGTGGTTGAAGTGGCTGCCTACGAGTCTTCCTGCCCTCCTGATATTCCAGAAATAACAGCCAATGCGCTTGTGAATAAAAAAGTTGATGCAATTACTTTCACGAGCGGCAAGACAGTTGCGAATACTTTTGCGTTGCTGAAGCGTCATTTTGGCGATGACTGGCATAAGACACTTGATGGAGTGAAGTTGCTCTCAATTGGCCCTCAGACAAGTAATAGTTGCAAGAAATATTTTGATCGAGTTGATGAGGAAGCAAATCCTCATGATCTTGACGGACTTGTAAATGCTTGTTTAAAGGCTTTTACTGAAAGTGTTTGATTTTAAATTTAGATTTTAGTAAGCATTAAACCAAAATCTATTCTTTTTAAGTTATCAATAAGTATTAAATTGGAGCTGCTCAAAGATTAATCTTAATTGACTAATTTAGTTAAGATTTAAAATCATACTTTGCCATAACCACTTTCAACAAGCTCTTTAAACCTATCTATATTTGCTTGCAGTTCATTGGTAACCATTCCGCCTAAAATGGTTGGCTCCATTAGTGGAGCAAGAACCCTTGGCAATTCATAGGTAACGCATAGCTTCACAGTTGTCTTATTTTCTTCTTCTGGGTAAAAACGTACTGATCCTTTTGTAGGTAGACCACCTACAGATTCCCATTTTAATTTCTGTGCTTCTATTCTTTCGTTAATTTTAGCCTTCCATTTAAAACGAAAGCCATTGGCTGCAAGTGTCCATTCAGTTAGATCTGGAAGTGTTTTGACTGATTGATCAAGTGTTTTCACTGACTCAATCCAGCTCATCCATAGAGGCATAGCATCAAGATCACTCCACACTGCCCAAACTTGTTGGACAGGGGCTTTAATCTCACTAATTACAGTGTGCTCGAGCCAGCGTCCCATTTTTATGCAATTGCTGAGTTTGTGGCCAGGTTGGCTTGTTGACTAAGTATTGCTGCTGAGGCTAGATGGCCACTCATAGTTGCTCCTTCCATAGAATCGATATAGTCCTGGCGAGTGTAACTACCAGCCAAGAAGAAATTGCTGATAGGTGTCGATTGGTCAGGACGATATGGTTCCATTCCAGGAGCTTCTTTATATAAAGACTGTGCGAGCTTGACTACATTGCTCCAAACAACTTTTAGTGAAGTTGAAGATGGGAATAATTCACGAACTTGAGCATCAGTGTGATTCACAATTTCTTCATTGGATTTTGGAATCCACGGATCACCTGGAGTCAAAACACATTGCAGTAAAGACCCCATCCCTTCTAGCCTGTAATCCTCAGGACTAGTAAGTGCAAGATCTGCAAAACAACTGAAGTCAGCATCCGCTGTATATAACAAGTTATCTAGACCTCTAGGTGATTGAAGGTTCCTCATGGTCAATTCATTATTCAACTCAGTTACCCATCCGTCGTATCGGAGTTGAACAGTCGCTACTGGCACTGCCTCAAGCTTATCGATTGCTGCAAATTGTTGGAATCTTCTCCATTCGTGTGGAATGAGCTTTTGAATTCCAGGTACATCACAGGCAGCTAGATACTTATCGGCTTTCACAAAAATTTCTCCATCAGGGGTAGTAAGGGTTAAGCCTGTTACAACAGGATTTTCACTATCTTCAAAATGAATCTGTTTTACACGATGCCGGAGATGTAACCTCCCGCCTCTTTTTTGAATGTATTCCAGGATTGGTTTAGTTAACCAGCGATGAGGGGAGCCCTTGAGGAGATTTAATTTGGAAGCTTCTGTCTTTGCGGCAAACATCATGAAAATAGTAAGCATGCACCTTGCCGAGATTGCTTCGCAATCGATGAAGCCCAACGCATAAGCAATAGGATTCCACATGCGCTGGATACTTTGCAGACTTCCTCCATGATTAAGGAACCATTTCTGGAAGCTCATTGAATCAAGAGCTCGAATGGTTTTCATAGCACCCTCGTAATCCACAAGGCCTCTGACTATTGGGCTGGTCCCTAGGGCAAGAGCATTTTGAAGTTTGTCTATCCAGTTCAGCTGTGGAGTTGTGAAAAAAGCCTTAAGTCCATTGAATGGTGCCCCTAGGGCGAAGCGAAAGTCGAGTGAACGGACATCACCACCACGGTTTACAAACAAATGGGTATGTTCTTTGGGTAGCAGATGGTCAATTGCGCCAACTTTGCGCATTAGTGCAAACAGATTGGCGTAATTAAAAAAGAAAACATGTAGTCCCATTTCTATATGATTACCATTGGCATCTTCCCAGCTGCCTACTTTCCCACCAAGGAAGGGCCTCGCCTCATAGAGATCTACGGAATGGCCTGCATCAACAAGATCGACAGCTGCTGTAAGTCCAGCAAGACCAGAGCCAACTATTGCGACTTGCACCCGCTTTCAGCAAAAGGACTTTATGACTCTATGAATATGACGTAAGAGTTGCAGAAGGCAAAAATCAATTTCACTTCATAAAGTGGCCATAGGCTTTAGAACTTCCATGAGTAGCTCGTCCTCAACTGCTGTAACACATACTGCCCTAGATGGTAAGGGCATCCTCATTACTCAGCCTGCAATGCAGCAGTTGGCAAGGCTATGCCTTGACCAAGGGGAGGATCAGGTGTTGCGCGTTGGAGTTCGCTCAGGTGGATGTAGTGGTATGAGTTACACAATGGACTTTGTACCTGCGTCTGACATTCAGGAAAGTGATGAGGTATATGAATACACCTCTCCCAAGGGAGCAACCTTCAGAGTTGTTTCTGATCCCAAGAGCCTTTTATATATTTATGGAATGCAATTGGATTTCAGCACTGAACTCATTGGCGGAGGCTTTAACTTTACTAACCCAAATGCGACGCAAACTTGCGGTTGCGGTAGTTCTTTTGCTGTGTAGGCCAAAGCACTTGGTTCATATGGGAATCTGAGGATGACTGAAAAATCTTTTTTTCATTAGATGGAATCCTCTCAAGAGAGCATTTTTGATCAGGCGATGTCTCGCTATCAATCTGGGACTGAACCTATTGAGCTCATTAAGGATTTCGAAGCAATTATTGCTGCAGCCCCAAATCATTCAGCAGGTTGGACTTGCCTTGCTTGGCTTCAATTGCTTTGCAATCAGAATGATGCTGCACTTCGGTCAGCTCGTACAGCGGTCAAACTTAATGGTCAGGATCCGCAGGCAAGAATCAATCTTGGGCTAGCACTATTGGAAACAAATTCCAAGGGAGTAAGAAGTCAGATTGAATATGTGAAAAGGATTTTAGTTGTTGTCCCTGAGTTAGAAAAAGAGTTGAAAAGCTCAATTGAAGATGGCCTTGTCAGAAAACCTGATTGGAAAGCTCTAAAGAAAATTAAAGATTGGTTGGAGTTTTGATTTGTCGCGTTTTCTTCTCCTGAGCAATGGCCATGGCGAAGATCTTTCTGGATCTTTAATAGCCCAATCACTTCAAGGTCTTGGGCATCAAGTTGAAGCGATGCCATTTGTAGGTAGGGGTAGCTCTTATAAAGAAGCGGGTATAAAAATTATTGGGAAAACTAAAGAGTTCAGTACTGGGGGGCTTGGGTACACAACCTTACGAGGAAGGCTGACTGAAATATTCCAAGGGCAAGTTTTTTATCTGCTTGGACGTCTGGTTAAGTTGTTATATTTATCCAGAAAATATGACCTTTTAGTAGTTGTTGGTGATGTTGTCCCTATTGTTGCTGCTTGGTTGACACGAGTACCTGCAGTTGCATACTTAGTGGCTTACTCCAGTCATTACGAAGGGAAATTGATACTTCCTTGGCCATCTGCACATTGCTTATCTAGTAGATACTTTCTAGGTATTTTTAGCCGAGATGAATTTACAGCAATTGATTTAAGCAATCAGCTTCGAAGAAGTGTTGTGTTTTTGGGAAATCCTTTTATAGAACCTGTTTTAATTCCGAAGGCTCCTTTGCAAGCTTGTAAACTTCGCTTGGGAATCCTTCCAGGAAGCAGGAGGCCAGAGCTGGATAGAAACTTGATTTCATTACTTAGAGTATTGGAATTTTTCCCTGATAAGATATTAAGTAGTGGGGACTTGAGTCTAGATATTGCTTTAGTTAATTCCTTAGGTATTGAAGAGCTTTTTGGGATAGTAAACTCGGCTGGTTGGGATTTAAAGAGGACTGAACAGAGCCAGACAATGTTTCAGTTATGTCGTGGAAAATGTAAAATTCATATACACAGAGATTCCTTTGTTGCAGTTTTGCAGAGTAGTGATGTCCTGCTATGTATGGCAGGCACGGCTACTGAACAAGCAGTGGGGCTTTCTAAGCCAGTTGTTCAATTGCCAGGTCAAGGACCACAATTTACTGTTTCTTTTGCAGAGGCACAGAGGCGACTTCTGGGGCCTACAGTTTTTTGTGCTGATTGCATGCCAGATGATCCTGATGTGTTCTGTGAAACTGCTAGCTTGGCAATAAAAATTCTTGAGCGAAGTCAAATAGACTTGTGTCTTCAAAGTGAATGTGATGAACAAGCTAGACAACGAATTGGTCGGGCTGGCGGGGCGACGGCTATGGCCAAATTGATTACAGATTTAACAGATTCATTGTGATTAATTAAGCCGAATGGACGATGCTTTCAAGTGCATTTTCTAGGTTGGAGAATTTAAATTTGAACCCAAGTTTATTTAGGCGATTTGAGAAAACCTTTTGACCTTCAAGAACTACACGCGCTCCATCTCCTAATAATAATTTGAGGATTGGGCCAGGAACTGGTACTAGGCTTGGTCTTCCAAGGCTTCTACCTAGTGAGCCTGCAAAATCTGCCATGATGACGGGGTCAGGCGCTACTCCATTGATTACACCTGACCAGGATCTATTGACTATGGATTGCTCAATGATTTGACAGAGGTCAGTGCGATGTATCCAACTCATCCATTGTTTGCCACTGCCTATCTTGCCTCCTAGGCCTGATTTGAAAATTGGCAGCATCTTTCCTAATGCTCCTCCATCAGGACCGAACACGATTCCCATTCTAATTATCACTAATCGTGTGCCTTTTGGTTTATCAAATGCCAGAGTTTCCCATTGCTTGCAGAGGTTGGCTAAAAAGTCTTGTCCATATTTGCTTTGCTCTGAGAAATCAGCATCTGAACTAGTGCCGTAGTAGCCGATGGCCGATGCATTTACTAACACACGAGGTGGCTTCCTGAGCCTTTGCATTGCATTTACTAATCCCCCTGTTGTTTGAAGTCGACTGTTCTCAAGGATTTTGCAGTGAGAGATCGTCCACCTTTTTTCCGCTATTGGTTCGCCAGCGAGATTTACGACACCTTCGGCTTTAGTTAAAGAATCTAGTAACGGCCCTTTTTCCCAATTTTGGGGATTAGTTGGATCTAGTTGAAGAACAGTCAACTTTTCTGTTTGGAGAGACCTGGCCAATTCTCGATTTGTCTTGCGACTAACCAATGTCAGCTGGTGGCCGTTATTTAGCAGTTGTGGGACTAGCTCACGACCCACAAAACCGGTACAGCCAAGAAGTAGTAGGCGCATGAAACAATTCTGCGGTGGGCGCGAGATTAAGAATATGAGCCACCTTTAATAAATGGTCTAATTGGATGAAGAGAGCAAATTCAATTAATTTGGAACTATTTAATCAATTTGAGCAATTGATTTGCCGGATTGGAAGACAAGAGGAAATGTGTTCTCAGGCTTGCAGAATGATCTCATCAAGCATTTAGCCTTAGAGATATCCCGAGTGACTGGTTATGGTTGAAACTTCTGAAGATGTGAAGGCCACTAAGAGTTTTAGGAAAGGAGCCCTTGTAAGAGTCAATCGGGCCTCTTATATAAATAGTGTTGAGTTGACAGCTAGCGATCAATCCCCGCCTGACTACATTTTTGAAGGCCCAGGAGAAATCCTTGCAGTCAAAGGTGATTATGCCCAAGTTCGTTGGAGAAGACCTGTCCCTGATGTTTGGTTAAGGGTTGATCAATTGGAATCTTGGGCATGAGTATTGATATCGCTTTGTGGCTTAGCTAAAGCTTCGTTCACTTCATCCAATGCCTTGGGAATTGACCGAGTCGCGGCTGGAAGATGCCAGACAGCACCCCCAAGTACTTTGCTGATATCTGCGAGCCCAATAATTACTGAGCTTTGATACTTGCTTTTTGCGTTCTCAGCTATAGAGGCAGCCTGCCATGGATTCAGGTCTGCCAGGCTGACAAAGCTGAGATAGGCGCTAGGCCATGGATTATCTGGCAGAAGTTCTTGCAAAGAAGAAAAATGGTTACTTGCTTTATCAGGACGGTTAGCAAGTGTTTCGAGGAGTGCAAGTGACCAAAGGGCTTCAGTGTCTTTTGGATTGCGTTCCAATTTCTTTAAAGAATCCTCTCGGACTTGAGTCCTATAGGTGAAATGTCCATCCAACATATGTTGAGTCGCGACTTCATCAAATACTCGTTTAAGTCCCTGAGGTCCATCAGCCAAACCTTTTGCAAGATTGGGAAATTTTTTAGCAAAGCTTTTCACCTTAGGAGCCACGTTTCGACGTTGCCAAAGTGAATAGCTATTTCCATTGTTTCTTGGAAAACGACCGATCTCGATGAATACACCACTAGTGCGAATAGCTTGATCAAGGGCGGTTGCAGCTTTTCGAACAGACCCAGGACTACCTTCAGCCAATATGACCAATTTTGCTTGTGCAATAACTGGACCTATATCTGACCTGTTATTTCCTAGTTGGCGACCTATTAAGTTTCCTCCATTCCTTCGACCGAAGTAGCTCACATTGTGTTGATTGAGATCAGGAGTACTTGGAACTACGATGATGGTATTTTTTACTGCAAGAGGATCAGCTCCACCAGCCTCTTTGACAATATCTTCTAAAGGCCCTTGATTGCCTTTGTTTAGAAGATTGACTTGAGATTCCATAGCTGTAGAAAGGCTTGCCCCCAGTCCAGTTAATAATGCAAGAAATACTTGTAACCTTGACTGATTGGGCCAAATTCTATCTATCAAGATCCCCCATTGTATCCAACCTCGTGCAAGTAAAAGTAGCATTAGAGGGAGCAGAGGTGTGATATAGCGCTCATCTTTATTTGGGCTAATGCTTGTGAATAGCCATCCTGCAATTACTAAAAAGATTAGCCATTTCCACCCTTCTTGATTGTCAATGTACCCACTATTTCTTTGATCATTTGTATTGCTTTGGAACTCCATTAGAATCCATAGAATGCCTCCAGTTAGGCCCACAAATAGCAAAATGGGTCCTAGTTGGTCCACGAGTAGCCGTGGATACCAGATCCAGTTTTCCAGTGTTAATAGTGATGGATCTCCTTCCTTGGATGCGGATTCAATGACTGCTCGATTGGTCCCACTCAGTGTCGTAATCCAGTTATGACTCAACCAGGGCCATACACCTACTATTACTACACTTACTCCTACCATTAGTTGCCATTGACTCTTGCGTGTATGACTGATTGCTCTGATAGTTGCCCATCCCAATGCGGGTAAAAGAATTAGTAACGCACTTTGCTTAACTAATACTGCTGCAGTGCAAGTAAAAGCTGCGATTATGGCTTGTCTCCAACTATGATTTTGATGTGAATCAAACCAACAATTTAGTTGCCATAATGCGAGTGTGATCACAGAGACAAGAGACATTTCCAGTACATAATCTGACCTTAGTTGAAGTAAGGCTGGTGTAATGGCGACAAACGCAGCGCTGAGTAAACCCAAGCGTTCATTCCGTAAATGCCACCCCCAGCCAGCAACACTCACTAGAAGAAGACCATGCCATAGGCTGAGACTCCAGGCAGCTTGCGCTGGTGCATCACCTGCGAAAGCTATTACGACACCATTAACGATTGATGCTAGAGGTGGAATCTTGGGTGAAAGATCGAGTAACTCTTTGAAGCCTTGCCATTGTCCTCCTGGCAATATGCCAAGTGCTCGTCCATGGTCCAGGGCACTATTTAAATAGTCCGCTTGATCCCAAGCCGGAATGCTGTTGTAGTTGTGCCACCAAAGCCGATCAAAAAATGTAGCCAGTATCCAAATCAGACCAACGCCAACCCAGAAGCGAACCTTGGCTTTCATGAGATGGTTAATCTCCGCTGCTCTTTTTTGAGCTGTAAGCGCCTACGCTTTGCTTCTCGCAACATTTCACGCCCATCATGAAGATAGTTATCCACGTAACCCATTGTGTATCTTTCAAGTTCGTTGATTGAGTCTTCCACTTGAGAAAGGCAGTGATATAGGTTTAACCCAAAACTTTGCGCAGTGTTAGGTGTAGGCAATGCTTGATAAAGCTGCTTAATTCTTGCAATCCGCTTCTGACTTTTCTCTAGATAGTTGCAGAATGATTCCATCAAAATGTCATCGTATGGATCTGCAGAAAGCTCTTTTAATTTTGCAGGGAATGGATTGATTATTTGGCTCAGTAGTCGGTCTATCGGGAAATAGACTTCATTAACCCATTGCAATAATGAACTTTCTTCGGCTTTTGTTCGACCTTGGGTTGCTTTGGCAGCAGCACTGGCACGTGCATTTCGAGAACCTCTCGTTTTGGCTTCTTGCCTAAAAGAACTACTTTGAGATTGTTTGTGGTCATAGGCGCGACGATGCTCAACATCTCCTAGTACCGCCCAAGCTGCATTGAGTGCAAGGATCGCCTTTGAGTCACCACCGGCATCAGGATGATGTTTTTTAACTAATGCACGATATGCGGCCTTGATTTCTGTTGAGGTTGCTTTGGAGCTGACTCCAAGAACTTGGTAAGGGTCTGTAGCCATAGACGTTATGTCTGTTTGGAGTATTTAAAGTTGCCCATTCCGTTGTGGTGGAATTGATGAGATGGAACTGAACATAGAAGTTGAAAGGTAGCGTTCCCCAAAACTAGGCAACACCACAATGAGTCGTTTCCCTTTCATACTCTCTCTTGCAGCTACTTTTAATGCAGCAGCTACTGCCGCACCACTGCTGATTCCGCTTAGCAGACCTTCTTCTCGCGCTAACCGCCTACCCATTTCCATGGCTTCAGCATCGCTGATAGGTAAGATTTCATCAATTAAAGTTGTATCAAGAACGCTCGGAATAAATCCTGCACCGATTCCTTGAATGCTATGTGGAGCTGAAAGTCCGCCTGATAGAACAGGGCTGGCTTTTGGCTCAACTGCAAATACCTTGAGATTGTGATTACGGTGCTTGAGCACTCGCGCACAGCCTGTAACTGTTCCTCCGGTACCAACTCCAGCGATTAGTCCATCCACTCTTCCTTCACAGTCATTCCAAATTTCTTCTGCGGTAGTACGTTCATGAACCTCTGGGTTCGCAGGATTGTCAAATTGTTGTAGTAGGTATGCTTCAGGAATGGAAGCTACTAACTCTTGAGCTAATTCAATTGCACCTTCGATCCCTTGTGAGCCAGGGGTTAATTGAAGCTCAGCACCGTAAGCCCTTAGCATTGAGCGCCTTTCAGTACTCATGGTGTCAGGCATAGTGAGGATTAGTCGATATCCTTTGGCTGCTGCAACCATCGCCAGAGCTATGCCAGTGTTTCCGCTTGTTGGTTCTATAAGGACAGTGCGACCTGGTGAAATAGTTCCTTCTTTTTCAGCTGCTGTCACCATTGCGCCTGCTATTCGATCTTTTACGGAGGCGGTGGGGTTGAAACTTTCTAATTTGGCCAGTAATTCTGCTTGAGACCCAAAAGCTTTGGGTAATCGATTAAGTCGCACTAATGGAGTGTGACCAACTAGAGCAGTTATGTCAGATGCAATAGACATGGTTTTTGGCGGATGAATAACCGCATACCTATCCAAACAAAGATGAGAGCGTTGTCATCTGACAAGCTTTGATTCTTCGAAGCTTTGAATTTGAATTGGAGAGTCAGTTCAAAAAAAAGCTCTC
>QCKL01000016.1 GCA_003215355.1 Prochlorococcus sp. AG-409-O23 | reverse complement strand
AACTGCCTGTAGGAATAGTGTGGGCGGCATAGAGAAGGAGGGCTCCAAAAGCGCATTTAAAGGAGATGCATTTGCGTAGTAATCATCTGCATTTTTATACCCCCATCTTGGAGCAGTAATGCAGTTGTCAAAGTATCGAATGGTGAATGGTTCGGATGCGTCTTGTTTAGTGAGATTGATTCTCTCTTTATTGGATATTCCAAATGGATCTGAGAGGGTTTGCCGGACAAGTCTTTGTAGTAACCATTTTTGGTAAACACGATTTCGAGGCCTTTCAATTGATGAGCTACATGAAGCTAAATCGAGAGGACTGCTTGTACAGACCAGTCCGTCCAGCAGTGGTTGGTTCGCGTCAGGAACAAGACCAGGTTTTAAGCATGCATTTAGCAAAATTGTCCCGCCAAGAGATATCCCAACTCCAAAAAGAGGGATAGAGCTCTGAGGCCCTATCCAGGAATTGCTAAGGCTTTTGGATATTGCTCGGGCATGTAGTAAGACAGGTCGAAGATCGCTATTGCAATTAGCGGCATACGTTCCAGGAGCAAGATGTCGAGTTGGATCTGCTCCACGTAGGTTCAATCTCAAGGTGGCAAAACCTTTTTCTTGAAGCGATATCGCCATACGACGCAACCCAAGTCTTCTGCTAGATCCCCCAAGTCCATGAAGCATCAGTACTAGGCCAGCTAAATCGGGTGATCGGAGAGGGAGATCTAAAAGAGCTAATAGTTTCCCTGGCTGGCCTAGACCATTGGGGAGAGGAGGGATTGGAATCTCTATAGGTGTTCCTGTTTCGGGAGATAGCTTTTCAGTCCTAAATGTGTCTCTAAGCGTCTGCAAGTCGCCTCCTATCCAAGGGAAGCGTTGCTTAAAAGGAGAAATTCCTAGTTGCTTCAGGAACTCAGGATTGTTGTCAACCCTTTTTGCCAACTCCTAACTCCTTAAGTTCTACTAAAAGATCGCCTAACACTTTTTTTGCATCTCCAAAAACCATTGAAGTGTTTGACAACTCAAAAAGATCATTTTTGATTCCTGAATAGCCTGCATTCATTCCCCGTTTGACAACGAATACTGTGCGAGCTTGTTGAACATCCAGGACTGGCATTCCATAAAGAGGAGAACTTGAGTCATTCTTTGCTTGAGGGTTGACTACATCATTTGCGCCTAGCACTAGAACTACGTCGGTAGCAGGAAACTCAGGGTTGACGATGTCCATTTCCTTTAATTGTTCGTAAGGGACGTCTGCTTCGGCAAGCAGAACATTCATGTGTCCAGGCATGCGTCCAGCCACAGGATGTATTGCGTAGCTAACGTCAATTCCTCCAGCCTCAAGTGCACGGGCAACTTCTCTCAACGTGTGCTGAGCCTGCGCTACTGCTAAGCCATAGCCAGGTACAACAACGACTCTTTCAGCGGCCTCAAGGGTTAGAGCGCACTCTTCAACACTACAGCTTGTGATATTGGTGTATTCATTATTTTCTGTGGTCCCTGCCAATGATGAACTTGCACCAAGAGCTCCTCCGAAAAGAACAGATAACAAGGACCTATTCATCCCTTTGCACATCACTTGAGTAAGTATCAAGCCGGCTGCTCCAACCATCGCACCTGCAACTATTAGAAGTTGACTGCCTACAACGAAGCCAGCAGCAGCAGCAGCAACTCCTGAATAGCTATTCAAAAGAGATATCACTACAGGCATATCAGCACCACCAATTGGGAGTGTTACTCCAATACCAAGCAGCGCAGAACCTGTGACACTCAACCAAAGGCCACTTCCACCCCCTTGGAAAAACTCAATAGCTCCAACTAAAGACAACACTGCAAATGCAATATTGACCGCATGACGCAGTTTGCTTTGCATCCAGGCAGGAGTGGATAGCCAACCCTGCAATTTGGCCATAGCCACTATCGAACCACTAAAAGTAATGGCACCTACAAAAACTGATACGACAATCGAACTAATTTCTATTAATCCATTGCTTAATTCTCCTGAGCTGGTTGCAACTGGGAAGAGTGCTACCCCTATTGCTACGAGTAAAGAGGACATCCCTCCACAGCCATTGAACAGAGCAACTGTCTCTGGCATTGCTGTCATTGGGACACGCTGAGCAGTGAGCATGCCCAGTAAACCTCCCAAAGAGGCCCCGAGAATTATCCAAATCCATGCATTTATGGATATTCCAGCTCCACCAAGGAAGTTAATCAGAACACCCACTACAGCAAGGAGCATTGCTATCCCAGCCAGTCGATTTGCATCTCGTGCAGATCGAACCTTAGAGAGCCCTTTAATCCCTAGCGCTAGTAGTAATACGGCTATTAGATCAATAGCATATTTGAGAATTTGAATAGTCATTAGCGGTAGCCCTTATGGGAAGTTTTTTTTCGGCTAAACATGGCCAACATCCTGTCGGTAACAAGGAAGCCGCCTATGACATTGAAAAGCGCGAACCCTAGAGCCACAGAACCAATAACTAACAAAGGGAAGTTTTCGCCAGCCTTGATAATTAGTGTGAGCGCTGCAAGCATCGTGATGCCTGAGATTGCATTGGCGCCGCTCATTAATGGGGTATGTAATGTTGGGGGGACTTTTCCGATTAACTCCAATCCCAGCAGGCTGCCCAAAAGGAGAACCCATAGAGCTTCACTCAAAAAAGACATCAGTTTTTCCCTCCTGGGTTAAGGACATCTGGAAATCGGATCAAACCTTTTTGGCTAATTAGACAACCGGCAATTAGTTCATCTTTGACATTGAGATTTAGGCCATCTTCCTCAAGTAGGGGCACTACTAGTGCAAGAAGGTTTCTTGAGTAGAGAGCACTTGCGTGATTTGGAACAGTGCATGCTAGATCCGAAGCTCCAATTAGCTTCACACCCTTGCGATAAATAGTTTCTCCTTGCTTTGTCTCAGCACAATTACCACCTTGAGCAACAGCGAGATCAATTACGACAGAGCCTGGGCGCATTCGATTCAACATCTCTTCATCAATTAATCGTGGAGCATTCTTGCCTGGCACTTGAGCTGTACAGATTGCTACATCAGCTTCAGAGAGATGGTCTGAAAGCTGTTGCCTCTGTGCAGCAAGGAAAGCATTTGAGGCTTGTTTTGCGTATCCACCTGATTCAGATGGCTTTTCATCTATTTCTGGAGGATCGATAAAGCGGGCTCCAAGTGACTCGACTTGTTCTTTTACTGCAGGACGAATATCACTTACATAAACAACTGCTCCCAGTCGTCTGGCAGTGGCAACAGCCTGGAGGCCTGCTACACCGGCACCTAAAATTACAACCCTTGCAGGTTGAACGGTGCCTGCAGCAGTCATCAACATTGGAAAATATCGATCAAGGGCAGAAGCAGCAATAAGCGCAGCTTTATAGCCACCAATATTGGCTTGAGAGGAAAGAGCGTCAGCTGATTGAGCGCGACTTATCCTTGGAAGTAATTCAAGTGCTATTGCTGAGAGACTTCCGTTTTTAAGAGAGCTGGCTAGTGATGTGTTCCCATAAGGAGCAAGTAAGCCAACAATTAGAGATCCAGATTTAAGCTTTGAAAGAGCATCTGCTGTGGGTGTTTGAACACAAAGGACTCCATCAGCATTAGCCCAAGACGTTGAATCTCCAATTGAGACTAGTGTTGCACCAACGGCTTTGTAAGCTTCATCAGCAAAACCAGCAGAAAGACCAGCGCCACTCTCTATAGCTATCTCGCAACCCAAAGAATGAAACTTTTTAACTGTTTCAGGGGTTGCCGCAACTCTGGTCTCGCCTGCAGCATATTCAGCTGGGACTAGAAGTCTGGGCAAAATAGTTATGCGTTTACCAAGGCGAGATTACGGGGTGAGGTGCCGATACCTGGATCTTTTCTGAAGAAAAGCTTCTCAAAGCCAATGTTTTAGCTATTAACAATTTGGGAACTCTGCTTCAAATACTCAATGAGCCTTACTGCGATCGAATGCCCTAATGGTGTTTGCCATAGCCACCATGGAGGGCATTCAGTTGAAAGAATGACTATGCAGCAAAACCTGCAAGGTCATGGGCGTGAATGGTGCGAACGACTAGCCGAAAGGATTTACGAGATGTCAGTCGATACCTTCTCCCAGACAGTAATGCCTAGTCTTCATGCTTCTGGGTGGCAGAGGAAACATCTTGATTGGGAGTTCAAGCTTAAGAAGCAGGGTTCAGAACCTGACGAGGCTTTAGTAGAAGGAATTATTAATGCAACTGAAAGTTTCCTCAGGAGTAGTGAAGTTCACCGTTTATTTATTCAAGAACTTGTTCAGGGCACTTTTGCTGAAGCAACAGATGATCAACTTCGTGCAACCGCAGTTAAGAAGCTGATTGAAAATGAAGTAATTGCAATGTTAGAGGAGAAAAAAGAAGAGCTTCTTGATCGTTTGGCAGGACAACTTTTGGAAGAAGCTCAAGGAAATTTTGAGCTTGCACATGGTGCAGCAATTGAGGGTCTTGATGAAGTCCAGCGATTGCTGGTTAACCATACGGAAGCAATTTGAGTCAAAAAAAATAAAGTCAAACCCTCTTATGGCCATAGGGGGGTGACTTTTGATGGATTAATAAATGCGCCTCATTTCTTGGGAGATATTTTTGGGCTTCTAAAGTTAATAGAGCATTTAATTTGCCATAGGATGAACTGTATTGATAAAAGATGACTCTCTGCCAAAGAATAGTTATAAAGGTCTAGTTCCCAGTAGATGCCATCTCGTCATACTCATTTGATATCCAAAAAGATTCATCCGAGTCGCTTTTGCGCCCTAGGACTTGGCAAAGACAGTTGATCCAGCTTTTTCGTAGACGCTTGACTTTGTCTACAGATCAAGGGAGAGATTTACTTGTTCATGCAGGGCCTGGAGCAGGAAAGACTATCGCTGCTTTGCTTAGCTTTAAGGCAATGAGAAAAGAAGGCCTTCTCTCTTCAATACTTGTTTTCTGTCATCGAAATTCAATTTTAAATCAATGGCAAAAGTCTTCCAATCTTTTGGGACTGACACTTGCAGATATAGACAGTTACCAATGTCAGAGAGTAATACCTTCCCAAGTTGATGGTTGGATTCTGACCTATCAGGGCGCCTCTAAAAAATTAGAAGAATTAAGAGAAGGGCTTGGGACTCTCGCTTTTAAGAACCTTTTGGCTGTTGCAGATGAAGTACATCACCTGGGTCTAGATCCCTTGGAAATTGAGGGAGCTGCGTGGGGAAGAGCTTTTTTGCAACTTACTGAGAACAGCAGAATCCGCTTGGGGCTTACAGGCACGCCTTTTAGGGCTGACAACTTAGCCTTTTGCTCCGCGCGAAAGATTCGACTTCAATTGAAGGGAGAGGTTATAGAGCAAATAAGCCCAGATTTGTGCGTGGAACCTATCGAACTTATTTCTGCTGGGGATGTACGTCCACTTGAATTTCATTTCCAAGACGGTTGGGTTGAACACCTTCGTGAAGGTTGTCCAGATCGAGATGTGTCTCCATTGTCAAAAGAATGCCGTGAGAGTTGGCGAGCCCGCAACCTAAGGAGAGCAGTCTGTCTGTCGGATTGCAGCAGCATTGCTCAACAACTTCTAATTAGAGCAAGAAAAAGGCTTGAAATGGTTAGGAACGAGCACGCAAATGCGGCAGGACTTGTCATAGCAAGAGATATTGAACATGCGACTGGGATTGCTCAACTTTTAAGAGAGAACGGAGATATTGTTGAGCTTGTTCACTCTCAGGAGCGTGATGCGAGTTTTCGGTTGAAGGAATTTCAGCTAGGCAAAGCCAAATGGTTAGTAAGCGTGGACATGTGTTCGGAAGGCTTTGATGCACCCAGATTGAGAGTTGTCGCTTATCTGACAACTGTAGTAACTAAAAGTCGTTTTATTCAGGGCATCACTCGAGCTGTTCGCATGTGTTCTTCAAGAGCTGGGATTGAGCCTGTTCCAAGAAACCCTTCGTATGTTTTTGCTCCAGCGGACCCATTGCTCATGGAATATGCCCGCAATTGGTCTAGAACAAAGCCTTATTTATTACGCGTTAGTGAAGCGGATCATTCACAGGAAAGTAATTTTGGGGAATTTAAAGGCCCAACTTTGCCTCTTGAAGCGGTTAGAGATGGCGCAGGAGAATTGATCAGAATGCGAACGGCTGAATTGCCACATTTCTTGTAGGGATAAATCTTTTTGTATAGAAGATTGGACTTTGTGTAAATGAAAACCTGTTTTTGAACCTTCAACATGTAAACCTGGTCTCCATTGGGGACAAATCATGGACGCATCTCTACGACGACGCGTTAGCGTCGCAAGCAATTGGGCAACTACAAGGACCTCTTTATTGGACAGCCTTGAGCGCTACGAAGACAGTTATGCGATTACCCAGGAATTCCGAGAATGGATCACATGCATTGGCGATCATCCTGAGCATTTGAATGATGCAGTTCTTGTATTCCCTGACACTCTCAAGGCGCGGTGCCTAGAGGAAACAAGCGAAACAGATGAGATGCTTGAAATTTGAAGAAAATATGAAATTATTTGCTTAATTGCTTTATGTTTTGGACATAAAAGATTTTTACCTTGATTTGAAATAGTAATTTCTATGTGGAAATTATCCCTAGCCCTTTAGGGTTAATGAGCATTTATGTTGCCTTGGCAAATGGAAGTCAAAGGCAGGCCTGAAAATTTGGTAATAGTTGGTTCAGGACCAGCAGGGTATACAGCAGCTATTTATGCGGCTAGAGCAAACTTGGAACCTCTTCTAATAACTGGGTTTCAGAGAGGAGGTATATCTGGTGGACAGTTGATGACCACAACGCATGTAGAGAATTTCCCGGGATTCCCCGATGGTGTTCTAGGGCCTGAGCTTATGGATCTAATGAGAGCTCAGGCTGAGAGATGGGGAACCAAGTTGGAGGAGGCTGATGCTGATCTGATTGATCTCAAAAGTCGTCCATTTGAGATTGAGGCAAATGGACGCTCAATTAAGGCAAATTCCTTGATTATTGCTACAGGTGCGAGAGCGAATCGACTTGATTTGCCGAATGAAAATAAATTTTGGAGCCGTGGGATAAGTGCTTGTGCAATCTGTGATGGGGCTACTCCGCAATTTCGTAAAGAAGAATTGGCTGTAGTTGGTGGCGGTGACTCAGCCTGTGAAGAAGCTATTTATCTAACCAAATATGGCAGTCATGTCCATCTTTTGGTGAGATCAAATTCTCTTAGAGCAAGTGCTGCCATGGCAGATCGTGTAGTTGCCAATCCATTGATAACAATTCACTGGGATACAGAAGTTGTTGATGTTCAAGGAGAGGAATGGCTTTCAGTCCTCAATTTGAGAGGTCTAAAAAGTAATCAATTAAAGAGTATTTCTGTTAGAGGCCTCTTTTATGCCATTGGGCACACTCCCAATACGGAATTGTTTGTTGATCAACTAATGCTTGATGCAAGAGGGTATCTAGTTACGGAACCAGGCAGGCCAGAAACTTCTGTAGAGGGAGTTTTCGCAGCAGGAGATGTTGCTGACTCAGAATGGCGTCAAGGAGTTACTGCTGCGAGTAGTGGGTGTAAAGCGGCACTTGCGGCAGAACGTTGGCTTTCAAGCAAAAACCTTGCGAATCTGATTGAGAGGAAATCTGTAGAGCCACCTCAAGCGAAGAGGCCTGCTCTCACTCAGGTCACAACTGAGAGCAATTACCAGCCAGAGGCAATTTGGCAAAAAGGAAGCTTTGCATTGCGAAAGCTTTATCACGAAAGTGATAGGCCTTTATTGGTGGTATATAGCTCACCTAGTTGTGGTCCATGTCATGTATTAAAACCACAGCTGAAAAGGGTTTTGGAAGAATTGCAGGGCAAGGTTCAGGGTGTTGAGATAGATATAGAAGAGGAACAAGAGATTGCAAAACAGGCTGGGGTGAGCGGCACCCCAACTGTTCAATTATTCAAGGAAAAGGATCTTAAGAATGAATGGAGGGGAGTAAAGCAACGCAGTGAATTCAAAGAAGCGATAAATATTCTTCTAGGTGAATAGATTAAAAGAAATAATTTATTACCTGCGCCTTGGCCCTCCTGGGCGATTCCCTCCAGGCCTGCCTCCTCCAGCCCCTGCATTCCTTTCTCTATAAGTAATTCTTCCTCTTGTGAGGTCGTATGGGCTAATTTCTACAAGAACCTTATCCCCGGCTAGTAGTTTGATGCGGAACTTGGTGAGTTTTCCAGCAGCTCTACACAAACACTGATGACCAGCAGGCTGTTCGAGTGTGACCAGATAGAACCCGTTGCCTTGTTCCTTCTCAATCACTCCCGACGTTTCAATCATGCTTTTTAGCCATGGCTAATTGGTTAAACATATTTTAGTTCTCAAAGGGCAGAATCTCGTTAAAGACAATTTTAATTTTTAATCTCATCGATTGTGATTGCTGCCAAAGAATGTTTTTGCTCATTTCAAATCTAGGTAGTTATTTTTATCTTGCTTGCAGAAATTGATCAATGTTTTATTGGCAAAAACATCTGTAATTATGATTGTTCTTGGCTTTTGAGTTCCCAAGCTCTTATGGAATCATTGAATCAACTCAAGCTTTCTTGAAGTTCTCGAACGGTCATCCATTGTCCGTAGTAGTAGTTTGCCCTTGCTCTACGTTCTGTATCTTCTAGTCCATCAAAAGCATCAAAGCCGATGCTCTGCCAAAGTTCATGACCGCAAGCTTTGTTCAGCTCATGGCTGGCCTCTTTGGCAAGGTTATCAAGACGTCTGGTGAGATTTTTGATTTGTACTATCGACACAAGCGCTGAGGATGCTGACACTTCAATGGTACAAATCAACCACTGAAAAGCAATGGTCGATTTGATGGAATATTTAAAAAGGAAGTTTTTTCCTCTCTTCCTTGTCAAGGTCTGCTTCCATCTCTCGAAGCCTTTTAATTATCACCTCGTAATACTCACGAATGTAGCTTTCCATAGAGGTGGTTTCAGCTGGATCTAGGCCGAAAATTGAATACACCTCATCCATTGGAGCATCAAGGCGAACTCCTCCACCAGTAACCTCTGCAAAGGAAAGGCGTTCGGCAACATTTACAGTTGGTTCAAAAAATGAAACAAGAGATTGTGCTACACCAATAAGGAAAGGAGAAACTCTCAATACTTTTGCTGACTTCCCACTAAATTTTTCACATAATTTGACAAGCTCATCAGCCTTCCAAGCCTTAGGCCCAACGACAGGGAAGCTTTTCCGAATTGTCTCTGGATTATTTAATGCGGCAATGGTAAAGCGAGCCATGTCTTGAGTATTCATATATGCAATTTCACTTGGACTACCACTTATCCAAACAGTTTGACTATCAAGTACAGGGATTGCAAATTGCCCTATTACACCCTGCATAAATGCAGCACCTTGCAGAATTGTGTAATCGAGAGAAGACTCTTCAAGAAGCCTTTCGGTGCAGTATTTGATATCCATCAATGGAACATTTCTGTACCTTTCAGCTGCAAGTAAGGAAAGGAAAATCACGCGCTTTACTCCTAGTCGATCACAAGCGCGATAAAGATTTAATTTCCCCTCCCAATCTGTTTCATAAATGCTTTGAGGATCATCTGGCCTGGAAGTGGATGCATCAATGACAGCATCTATTTCCTCTAAGGAATAGTCAAGGCTATCGGCCTCCAGCAAGTCTCCTTGGGTCAGTTCACATCCCCATTCTTGAAGAAATGCTGCTTTGCGAGGTGTTCGGACAATGCAACGCACTTTGTGCCCAGCATCTAAGGCACTTTTGGCGATTTGACGCCCGAGAGTGCCGGTTCCACCAACCACTAGAACCTGCATAGGGAAGGTCATTTGAAGCCAGGAGCCTATACGGAAGCGATAAAGAACGTGAGGATCAGTCCTCTTGAAGTTTCAGCAATAGGGCCCCACCTGCAAGCCCTAATGGTATTAGGACCCAAAAGACAGCGGCGATGCCAAAAATTTCCGAAGCCATGTTGTTTGAAATCACCAGACTATTTAAAGCCCTGATGAGAATTTCGCTTCGCAGATGTGTAAAAGCTCTCCAATTGACGCATCTGTTCGAATTTGTCCAGGCATGACTCCATTTCGTAGAGCTACATAGCCTTCTGCTTGTAACTCCTTTATTAATAAGGCATTTGGAGGTGGGCCAGGTAAGGAAAGTCTTTTGGCTAATTCAGCAGTAGACCAAGAGAAAACAGGAAGGCCGTTATCTTCTTTTAATCGACCGACCAATTTTTTAGTGCTGTTGGTTATGGGAAGGTTTAAGTGCCTTATAAGAGTTTCCATTTCCTTAAGTGACTCAGATGACTGAATCGGTCCGAGCCAAAGTGGACCATTGATAGCCCAGGTTCCAAATCCTTTTCCACAACTACATTCTTGCCACTCTTTCAGCTTTAAAAGTGTTTGGGAAGACTGCGCTCCGCAGGTATTACATCTTGCAAGGAAACCAAGTTGGCTTTCTTCATCATGAGTAAGACGACTTTTAAATCGAATAACTAATCTGAATGTACGGCCATCACTGAAACAGGAAATTGGGACCACTCCTCGGCCTAATAACCAAGATTGTTTAGCGATTACTCCCAAGTGCAACCTGAGCGCAATCTCCCAGTTAGAGGGATGTGCTCTAGAAGAGGCCGCAAAATTTCTAATTGCTGATTGACGATCATGCCCAGTTGGAGATCTTCCATCAGTACTTGAAAGTATTAATATTCCTTCTGGCTCCATGACTTGTATGACTGATTGGAGTAAGGAATTTGGGCAGCCAAAGCAATCCAGGTCTACAAGATCAAAGAAACGCTTTGCAAGATATGCTTTGCAAAGAAGATCTTTTGCATTTTTGTTGGTGACTTGAAAACAAATACCTTCATTAACAAGTTGGCTTAAGTTGCGTTTGATAATTTCTGCTCGACGAGTGTCAGCATCATTTACTAGAAGTTGCAGTGGCTTTAAAGCTTTTCCACTTTTTGATTGGGTACATGCTGCTTCAATTGCCCAACGCAAACTTCTGATTCCACAACCAGCCATAAGATCTAGCCATTTCAAAGGCAAGTCATATTTCTCTTGCTCTTTGAATTGCATTGCAGCAACTAGTACGGAGAGATCCCTTGCAATAATTGAATCTGGACGAAAAAAACCTTCTCCTAGCTGTAAATCGGCTAAGCCTTCGCGATAGTGGGGAGTAAGTCGGTTCAGTTTTCTTTGGATCTTGCTGCCCACAAGATTGATAACAATCTCTTTAATGAGAGTGGAGCTGATTGGGGAGAATCACATTATTGGATTTGGCAAGGACTGCGCTCCCATTGGCGTGTCTTAGGTGGATTGGGCCTCAAACCACTTGTTTTGATTCACGGGTTTGGGGCAAGTAGTGCTCATTGGAGAAATAATGCCGCTTATTTTGTGAATGCTGGTTTTAGGGTTTATGGATTAGATCTAATAGGCTTTGGCGAATCAGATCAGCCTGGTCCCTCCTCCAGAAGGAATATAGATAATTTGTTCTGGGCAAATCAATTGGCTGCATTTTTAGAGGAAGTCGTAAATACGCGGAGATATGGGAGAGCAGTTATTTTAGGAAACTCTTTAGGGAGTCTTGTCGCATTAACAACCGTAGTTTCTCGCCCTGAGCTTGTTGCGGCATTGGTCGCAGCACCTTTGCCTGATCCAGCATTAATGCAAGCAAAGGGAATGCCTGAAATCCGTTGGATGCATCAGGCCCGAAGTCTTTTCGTGAAAATCTTTTTTCATTTACTTCCTTTGGAGCTGATAGTCCCGTTAATTGCACGTAGCAGGCTGATTAAGGCTGGTCTTCAATTGTCTTATCATCGCTTTATTGGTTTAGATAAAGAGCTTCTGCAAATTGTCTGTAGACCTGCTCTAAGGTCTACAGCTGCAAGGTCTCTTAGAGCAATGTGTATTGGCATGTCTTTGAGGCCTAAGTCAATAACAGCTCCTTTATTGCTTGAGCAACTCGCCAAAATTGATGACAGATTGCCAATGTTGCTTTTATGGGGTCGTCAAGACAATCTTGTCCCTTTAATGATTGGTGAACGAATAGCTGAAAAAAACAGCTGGCTGTCCTTCTCAGTGATTGAAAACACTGGACACTGTCCTCACGATGAGTGCCCAGACGAATTTAATAAGTTTGTATTGACTTGGTTGGACTTTAATTTGGGGGGATCTAAGTAGTAGTCATGAAGCACACGCTTTCAGTGCTGGTTGAAGATGAATCAGGAGCACTTAGCAGAATTGCAGGACTTTTTGCTCGAAGAGGTTTCAATATCGACAGCCTTGCAGTAGGGCCTGCAGAAGCAAAGGGTCAATCAAGGCTCACGATGGTGGTGGAGGGTGATGATCACACCCTTCAGCAAATGACAAAACAATTGGACAAATTAGTTAATGTTCTTCAAGTACTAGACCTGACTTGCCGCCCAGCCGTGGAGCGGGAATTGATGTTGCTTAAGGTGTCTGCAACAGCTTCTAAAAGGGGTGTGATATTAGATCTTGTGCAGGTTTTCAGGGCGAAAGTCGTGGATGTATCAGATGAAGCCCTTACTCTTGAGGTTGTTGGCGATCCAGGAAAGCTTGTGGCTTTAGAGAAGTTATTGAGACCTTACGGAATACTCGAAATTGCCAGAACTGGGAAAGTGGCTCTTGAACGAGCATCAGGAGTTAATACTGAGATGCTTAAAGCTTCATCAAGCGGGGGGAGGGTGCCTGCTTAGTTTTCTTAAAGGTATTGAAAATTATTTAGTATTTAAAATTTTTGCTTTGTAAATGGTGTCTCCTTGCTCGATTGCATCGAGGGAATCTATTCCATCTATAACTCGACCAAAAACTGCATATCTTCCATCTAGCTCTGGTAATGACTTAAGAGCGATGTAGAACTGGGCACTTGCTGAATCAAGTGATTGAGATCTTGCCATGGCCAAAGAACCTTTCTGATGAATCAGTTGAAGTTGAAGAATTTCACTTGGGTTTGTGATCAGCCTGTTGTAACGAGGACCTTCTTCGCTTTTAAGCTTGATTTCAAGAGGAATAAACCTGGCCTGCCCATTTGTTGGATCTACAAAATTTCCTGTTCCGTAATTAGTAGGTGAGGTATTTGGGTCTTTGGATACAGGGTCTCCACCTTGAGCAACAAAAGGCATCGGACTTTTGATTACGCGATGAAAGAGTGTTTGGTTGTAGACCCCTTTGTTAACTAGTTCTAAGAAGTTTCCTGCAGTTACAGGGGCGGCATCTCCATCTAGCTCAAAGGTTATTGCGCCTCGAGTTGTATCTATTTGGACAAAGGCTTTCCCTTGAAGGCATGGACTATTGACAGTTGAACAAGCAGATGAGATCTGTCCAGGCTTGCTTTGGCTGCAACTAACTATTAGTGGCAACAAGATCAAAAAACACCATAGGTTTTTCTTTAATGCAGAAAATGGAGCTTTTTCGCCATTACGGTTTTTAGAGCCCTTCAAGGTTCACCTCAAGAAAGCTTGCTAGTTCAGCGCCTTCTCTTTCCAATTGAACAAGTGGGAGAGGCTGTCCAACACCTGTTAAAGGAATATCGCTTCTTCCTTGAACTCTCAAAGCAATTCTTCGAAGAGGATTTATTCCGTCTCGAACTTGGAACTTAACTGCTTTTACATCCTTTAGAGGGATTTCAACTCTGATCTCTTTCAAAAGCCCTCTTCGAGAAACAGAGAGAAGTCCTGCTTGTTTGTCGAAACGATTAACCCCTGCTCCAAAATTGATTGCCACAAGGGTCCATAAATACGTAGCCAGCAAAAATGCTGCTATTCCGTAAAGACCCATGATCAAGCCTTGGGGCACGAATATCAAACTTGATGGATGTCCTAGTGGTAGTAAATCTTGGCCTTTAAAGCTTGAAAGAGACGCTAGTAAGAACCCAATTGAGCCAATGCTAACCATGCTTCCGATAATGAAATTTGAGGTTTTGCGGGACCCTGTAACCCTTTGTTCAAGCAGCATTTGGGAAGAATTCTTAGTTGAAGGGCTTTGCTGAGAATCAGCTGTCATGACAGGTTCAAAGGGATGTTTATTTTGGACTGAAACAGTCGCTTGAGGGTGAAGCTGAAGCAAGTCTGATGTCTAATAGCAATACAAGGGGTTTCAGGTCGGAGCAATATTTCCCCAAATCACCCTTGGAGATTGTTAATGTCGTCGGGTATCCCCAGCTTGCGGGCCTCCCGCTCGGTTTACTCTCATGACGATCGCTGTAGGGCGCGCGCCACAGCAAGGATGGTTCGACGTCCTCGATGACTGGCTAAAGCGCGACCGCTTCGTTTTTGTTGGCTGGTCCGGCCTTCTCTTGTTCCCAACGGCCTATCTGGCAATTGGGGGCTGGTTCGTCGGAACCACCTTTGTTACTTCCTGGTACACCCATGGTGTAGCCAGTTCCTATTTGGAAGGCTGCAATTTCCTTACCGCAGCTGTCAGCACCCCTGGCGATGCCATGGGACACAGTCTTTTATTACTTTGGGGCCCTGAAGCTCAAGGTGATTTTGCTCGCTGGCTCCAGTTAGGTGGGCTATGGAATTTCGTTGCCCTTCATGGTGCATTTTCTCTGATTGGCTTCATGCTCCGTCAGTTTGAAATTGCACGCCTAATTGGCATCCGTCCCTACAACGCACTAGCTTTCTCAGCACCGATTGCGGTTTTCCTCAGTGTTTTTCTGATGTACCCCCTCGGTCAGCACAGTTGGTTCTTTGCTCCTTCTTTCGGAGTAGCAGCAATCTTCCGCTTCATTCTTTTCATCCAGGGCTTCCATAACTGGACCCTAAACCCATTCCACATGATGGGCGTGGCTGGAATTCTTGGAGGAGCTTTGCTTTGTGCTATTCACGGTGCCACTGTGCAGAACACCCTCTATGAGGATGGAAGTGCCAGTAACACCTTTAAGGCTTTTGACCCAACGCAAGAAGAAGAGACCTATTCAATGGTCACCGCTAACCGCTTCTGGAGTCAGATCTTCGGAATTGCATTCTCCAATAAGCGTTGGCTTCACTTCTTCATGCTGTTCGTCCCTGTTATGGGGATGTGGGCACCATCCATTGGCATAGTCGGTCTAGCAGTCAATCTGCGGGCTTATGACTTCGTTAGCCAAGAAATTCGCGCAGCAGAAGACCCTGAATTCGAGACTTTCTACACCAAGAATGTTCTTTTGAATGAGGGCATGCGTGCCTGGATGGCTTCAGCGGATCAGCCGCACGAAAACTTTGTATTCCCTGAGGAGGTACTGCCCCGTGGAAACGCCCTCTAATATCAGCTTTTTTCAAAGACAGGGGTATGACCAAGACTCCACCGGTTACGCATGGTATGCCGGTAATGCTCGTCTAATTAACCTCTCTGGGCGCCTTCTTGGAGCCCATGTTGCCCACGCCGGCCTAATGGTGTTCTGGGCAGGAGCAATGATGCTTTATGAGGTGAGCCACTTCACCTTTGACAAGCCCGTATGGGAGCAAGGTCTTATCTGTATGCCTCATGTAGCCATGTTTGGTTACGGAGTAGGACCTGGAGGAGAAATTGTTGATGTATACCCATTCTTCATAGTGGGTGTTGTGCATCTTGTTGCTTCTGGAATCCTGGGGTTTGGTGGTATTTACCACTCCTTGGCTGGTCCTGAGAAGTTAGAAGAAGCCTTCCCCTTCTTCTCTACAGATTGGCGAGATAAGGACCAGATGACCACCATCCTTGGTAGACACTTATGTGTCCTTGGATTTGGTTCATTGCTTTTCGCGCTGAATTGGCAATTCCTTGGGGGTGCCTATGACACATGGGCTCCTGGTGGTGGAGAAGTACGACTAATAACTCCAACGATGGATCCAAAAATCATCTTGGGCTATCTCTTCTCCACTCCATGGGGAGGTCACGGCTGGATGGTTGGTGTGAACTCGATGGAAGACATTGTTGGAGGGCACTACTACTTAGCAATCCTTGAGCTAGTTGGTGGTCACTTCCACATGCAGACCAAACCTTATGGATGGGCTCGAAGAGCTTTCATTTGGAATGGTGAGGCTCTCCTTGCTTATGCACTTGGTGGTATTTGTGTAGCCAGTTTTGTTGCTTCAACTTTTGTTTGGTTTAACAACACTGCATATCCTTCTGAGTTCTATGGCCCCACTAATGCCGAAGCATCTCAGGCCCAGAGTTTTACTTTCCTAGTGCGTGACCAGCGCATTGGAGCAAACATTGGTACTGAAATGGGTCCAACTGGTTTAGGTAAGTACTTGATGCGTTCACCAACTGGTGAAATCATCTTCGGAGGTGAAACAATGCGTTTCTGGGACTTCCGTGGTCCATGGTTGGAGCCTCTAAGAGGTCCAAACGGTCTGAGCCTTGACAAGCTTCAGAACGATGTTCAACCTTGGCAGGTTCGTAGGGCTGCTGAGTACATGACTCATGCACCAAATGCTTCTATTAACTCTGTTGGTGGCATCATTACTGAGCCAAATGCGGTTAACTTCGTTAACCTTCGCCAATGGTTAGCGGCAGCTCAGTTCTTCCTTGCATGGTTTACCTTTATTGGTCATTTATGGCATGCAGGTAGAGCACGTGCAGCTGCAGCAGGCTTTGAGAAAGGAATCGATCGCAAGACCGAACCAGCTCTCTCTATGCCTGATTTGGATTGATTCTCTAATTAAGTTTGGTCTTTCCAAAAAGGATTTAATTTCAACCCTCGTCTTATGACGAGGGTTTTTTCATTCCAAAATCACAAGAATTTAGTCTTTGACAATGATTTTTGTAGCCAAGGCAAGCTGATCCCAATGACGTTGCTATAACAACCTTCAATGCATTCTATAAACATCCCACCTTGACCTTCTAAGGCAAAACCGCCTGCACATTCCATTGGCTCATCGGTCGCGACATAGGCTTTAATTTCCTTAAGGCTTAATTGAGCAAATTTGATATTGGTTCTGACTACGCCTTTAACAATTCCTTTGAAATGGCTCGAATACGGTGACGGTTGGGTTCGATACAGCAATGCATGTCCCGTAAGTAAAAAACCACTATTTGACGACATCCGTGCCCAACGTTCTATGGCCTCTTCATGAGTCTTAGGCTTTCCAAAAATCTCTTCTTGAAACACAAAAATTGAATCACATCCAAGTACTGCTTTTGGGTGTGAATTTATTGAAGATTTAGCTGCTTTTGCGGAGAGCTTTGAAGCAACAGCTTCTGCCTTTGCTTGGGCGAGTGACTGAACCAATTTAAAAGGATCATGGTTTTGAATCTTTGTTTCGTCGACACCACTAATCATTTTTAGATGAGGGATTTTGGCTTGCTGCAGCAAGCGGCTTCTCGCTTTGGATGCGGAGGCAAGCAACAACACAGTGATTTCGAACTTTCAGAATCATATGTAGGCTGCCATTTCTATATGACCTTGCAACTTTTAGATTGTTAGGAGAGATGGAACTAATCAAGCAACGTATTGATCAAAGAGCGGCTCAAGCTTTGCGATGTCTGGTGCTTAATCCAAGGTTCTATGCTGATGTCCAAAAAAAAGGTCTCAAGGCAGATTGCGTCTTTAAGCAGGTTGAAAAATACTGTATTTCTGGAGAAAGCTGGTTTAAAAACTCCAATGAAGTTGAAGCAGCATTTTGCTGGCTTATAAAGATTGGAGTACTGCGGCGTGAAGTTGATGGTCAAGGCCTTACTTCAAAGATTCGTTTAACCCCTTTAGGGCGACAGATACTTGAAAAACAACCTGATCTGCCAACGCAAAAGGCTGATTTTTGGGAAAGGGTTCATCATTGGATTTATCGAAATTGGCCGTTGAGATGAATATTCCTTTGGCACCTCGACCCTTGATGATTCTTGGGACATCAAGTGGAGTTGGGAAGTCGTTAATTAGTGCTGCAGTTTGCAGAGTACTTCTACGTAAAGGAGAGGTGCCTTTGCCATTTAAAGGACAAAACATGAGTAACAATGCTTGGGTGGATAAGGACGGAGGAGAAATGGCCTATTCGCAAGCATTACAGGCATGGGCAGCAGGTTTGGAACCTAAATGCGAAATGAATCCCGTTCTTTTAAAGCCAAAAGGAGATAGCACAAGTGAAGTGATCCATTTAGGCAAGAGTGTTGGTATAGCCAAATCTGAGACTTATTATGAGGAATGGTTCAAGCCTGGGTGGGCAGCCATTCGTCAAGGATTGAAGCAACTTAGAAGCTTTAATAAAAATGGTCGATTTGTTTTAGAAGGGGCTGGGAGCCCTGTCGAGGTGAACTTGCAGAAAAGGGACTTAACTAATTTACGCTTAGCTCAATTTTTAAGAGCAAATTGTCTTCTTGTTGCAGACATAGAGAGAGGGGGAGTTTTTGCTCAGTTGATGGGAACACTTGCTTTGCTTAGACCTGTTGAAAGGTCTTTAATTAAAGGCTTATTGATTAACCGTTTCCGAGGACGTAGAGAACTTTTTGATGAGGGTCGCCAATGGTTAGAAGGTGAGACTGGAATTCCTGTTTTGGGAGTTTTGCCTTGGTTGAAAGAGGTCTTTCCACCAGAAGATTCATTAGACTTACTAGAAAGAAGAGCTCGGAAAGTTAACACTGAAATAAATATTGCTGTTATCAAACTCCCCTCAATAAGCAACTTTTCTGACTTAGACCCTTTGGTGGCAGAGCCTTCTGTTCAGCTGAATTGGGTTGAACTAGGAGAGTCTTTAGGTGATCCGGATGCAGTAATTATTCCTGGCAGCAAACAAACTCTTCGGGATCTAGAGCAATTAAATGTTAGTGGGCTGTCATTACAAATCAAGGATTTTGCGTATAAAGGCGGAGTCGTTTTTGGGATTTGTGGGGGGATGCAAATGTTAGGCAGGAGTCTTGAAGACCCCTTCCATTTGGAGCATTCCACAAGCTCAAACCCTTTAAAAAAAATACCTGGTTTAAATCTCCTTCCAATTCATACAGTGTTCGAAGCAAAGAAGCTTTTGCTTAGGAGAGAGGTGATGATGACTTGGCCAGAACCGACTTTGGTTTTGGGATTTGAATTGCATCATGGTAAAAGCCATCCACTTGAAGACATGAAAGGTTTACTGATGAAAATATCTGAAGATCAAGAACTTGGATGGGGTCTTATTCATGATGGAAAGTGCAAGATTGGAGGGACTTATTTGCATGGAATCTTTGATAATGGAGCGTGGAGAAGACTTTGGCTAAATCAATTGAGAAGAGAAAAAGGATTGCGAGATCTGTCAGCGGATGTCTCGAACCATTCAGAAAGGCGTGAACAGTTAATTGATTTATTAGCAGATACGTTTGAAAAATATGTCTACTTGGATCCACTTTTGAAAAAATGAAGCCCGCACTTGTTCAGATTCAATGGCCAAATGGGCAAAATACTTTTGCCGCGATAGGTGCGGATTGGTTAAGAATAGCTATGGAAGCAGGGATAGTGATTCCAACAGGCTGCCTTGGAGGTAGTTGTGGTGCATGTGAAATAGAGGTAAATGGGAAGATTGTAAGGGCTTGTATAGAAAGGGTCCCATCTGAGAAGTCTGGGAAGCTAAAAGTAGATTTTGCATCTGATCCTTTTTGGTAGAAATAACCATCTAAGCCTTATGAGGAGTTGAATTTTGTTTTTTTTGTCTTTGTTGATAGTTCTAGGTTGTGGATCCTTTTTAGGGTTGCTAATTCTTTTTATAGGATTAGTAACCCTTTTGAGAGATGCTCCAAGATTGAGTGAGATTAAGAATGAAGATGAAGAGCTCTTAGATTCTTCTCTCTCTGTGATTGTTCCTGCTTATAACGAGGAGTCCAATATTGAGACTTGTTTGTTTAGCCTTTTAACTAGCGAAAGTCCTTGTAGAAATTGGAATGTACTACTTGTAGATGATTGCAGCACGGATCAGACTATTGAAAGAGCAGTAAATTTGTCTGAGAAGTTAGGGGTATGTGGTCAAAGATTTAATGCTTTATCAGCAGGACCAAGGCCAGAATCTCAGCGCTGGGTTGGTAAGAACTGGGCTTGCTCACGTGCAATTGATCATATTGACAGTGATTGGCTTTTGTTTATTGATGCAGATGTTTGCGTGGATAAATACACACTCCGAAGAGCACTCCTGCAGGCAGTTGTTGATGAGGCTGATTTACTTAGTTTAGCTCCAAGACTTAAATGTAGTTGCTTAGCTGAATGGATGGTTCAGCCTATTATGGCAAGTTTATTAAGCCTGGGCTTTCCAATCAAAGCTACTAATGAACCAAATAATCAAACAGCATTTGCGGCAGGTCCTTTTATGCTCTTTCGTAAATCTTGTTATCTTGAGATTGGTGGACATAAAGCTATAGCTTCAGAAGTAGTAGAGGATTTGACTTTGGCAAGGAAAGTTAAGTCTTTAGGTTATAAACTATTATTCCTTATGGGTTTAGATTCATTAGAGCTACGAATGTACAAGGACTTTTCAACTCTTTGGGAAGGGTGGAGTAAAAACTGGTTTTTAGGATTAGATCGCAATATTCCCAAGGCAATTGGTGCTTCTTTAGTAGTAATGCTGATGTTCTCATTGCCTTGGCTGCTAATCCCTACGGGTTTACTTCTTGCTAGGCTTTTAGAAGGTAATAATAGTTCGATAATAATTATCTTAACTTTTTCAATCTTAAGCATTTTCCTTCAGTTTGTTTTGCGTCTTTGGACCTTTAGAGAGTTTAAAATGCCTATGAATTACTGGTGGCTTATGGGCATTGGAGGAATAATTATAGGTGCTATTGGGCCAATCTCAACTTGGAGAACAATTACTGGTAGAGGTTGGACATGGAAGGGACGTTCATTAGCTTAACGAGAAGCTCTTTTAAAATAAAATATTGAGGCTAGGAAATTAATTGAGTTAATGCTGCTCTTGGGAATGAACTTATAGGGAGTGCTAAGATTGATCCACTTAAGAATGAAAGATATATAAAGTAACGAAAATATCCTTCTTTTCGAAACATAGAATAATGAAAATATATCATAATAATTACTATTAGGCTGCTTATTATTGAAAGTATTTCTGCTCTGGCTTTGTCAACTAAAAATTCGAAATGAAACGTCAGGCCTGTCAGATTTGAATTCCAGTCAAAAGCTAATTGCTTAACAAGTTCATTTGACAATTCTTGCGAAAGTAAAAAATAACTGATTATTGCTGATGTGCCTGAGCAGCTAATCAATACGAAAGCAACGGGCTTGCTTAGCCTGCTCATCGTTCTACTAAAGCTGATGAATAGGGCTGTGATCAGGCAAGCGCCCGTGAAAGGTATCACAGGAATTAGCCAGGCAATGTCTAAAGCTGTCAGCATTAATGAACCTTGCTTGAAGTTTAGATTTAAAGCCGCCTAATTGGTTGAATGAGGCCTAACTAGGGACTAGGAGCATAGATACATCCACACAAAGGGGTGGCGTATTCTGCCCTTGTCTTTTCTACATGATGCAGCGTGATTTAAGCAAATGTTGTATTTTTTTGCCATTTAACTCATGAAGATACTTAACATTCCGCAGACCTTTACCTGCTTAACAAATCATCAACAATGAAATGAGGATCTTAAGCAAGACCCTAGGCATGTAAGAAAAAAAATTGATTAAGTCCAAGCAACTTGAAAGAATTAAATAGGACTAAGGACTTTTTCTTTGCTAACATTATAAAGCCTTTTGTTTTTTTGTACTAGTAAAATTATCCAATACACTTCATTCATAGGGATCAATCAATGTTTTTCTACATTTGCATCTTACTTCTTGTATTGCTAATTTCTTTCTTAGGCTTCAGGTTAAATCAGCTAGAGATTTTTCATTCTTTGAGTAAATCAAAGAGGATGATAAAGAGGTCAAAACGACATCGTAATTTTAAGTGAAACTCTATTCAAATGGCTAAAGTTATAGACTAATATAATTGGCCAATAAACTAAAGAGATTAATGATCTAAATTTGGCTAAGACTTTTTAGAATAGTTATTATTCCCGCTATTTTTATTGCTTGCAGTCGACATCTTTTTAAGGCTTTCATTCCCTGCAAGTTCAGAGTAGTCTTCTTTTTTTGTGCTGCAAATAGTGAGCCTACCATTGCATCTGCGTTGAATTAATGTATGACTAACGAACTCTGGATTTTCAAAAGCTAGGTCTTCTAGAAAGTATTCTAGATCACCTTTTAGTACTTTTCGCGTTAAGAAAGGGCCAAACCAATAAGTGACATTGGGCCCATGCGTCTCTACCTTGGCCCACCATGCAATGCCGAATCTATTGCTGATTACTAGTAACGACTCCCAGGCGAGAAGTAATGAAAGGAGAAATACGTCAATAAATGCAAAAGCAGCTGTTGTGAATTCAATTTGAAAATCAGAAACAGTCATAGGATTTTCGTGATTTCTGGTTTTGCATCTATATCAGAGCATATTAGCGATTAGTGGTAAGCAGCTGATGCTCAAGCCCTGACAGACGAGCTTAATTCGAATAACGCTATAAAATTTTTCCTTAATCTTAAAGGATTAAAATGATTCAAACCCTATATATAGCTTAAATATCCCAGTCTAAATCTACTAGGATTTGAATGTAAGATGTATATTTGCACATCTTTCCCAAGGCTCATTATTTTCTTTCTCTCAATTCTCAATTACAATTAATTTTGAGATAGCAAGCTCCCATTTCGAGATTTTCATTTTATTCAGCCAAATGAAAGACCAATCCATCGAATTAGACTCCTCCAAAGAAGAGAATCCTATTGATCAGAATTCGGTATCTTCCTTAGGTTCAGATCTACACAAGGAGAACTCTGAATACAAACCAGATACTCTGCCAATGTGGATAAATAATAACGGGGAAGAAGTAGAAAATGTTTTTGGATTTAACGAAAATGCTGAATTAGTAAATGGAAGGGTTGCCATGGTTGCTTTTCTTTTGCTGATTATTACTGAGCTGATTTTTCATGGAGAGCCAGCTATAAAGAGTATCTTCGGAATTGGATGAGTAATTCAATGGATTTTGAATGTTCACTTAATAAAACTATTTTTTGATAAAAATTGGACAAGATTATGAGTGAAAGTAAACGATTAACTATGCCTGAGTTAAGAATGCTAAGACCTATTGCCAATTTAAATGATATTGAGCATGCTATTAATAATGCTCGCTTAGAAGTAGTTGAAATGGATATTATTGAGTATATTCGATTCGTAGGTTCTTTTACTCAGCCAGGTCTTACTCAGGCTTTGAGATTAAGAGCCAGGCCACCTGCGTTATCAATTCTTTGTGAGGCATGTAGAAAAATAGGAAATTATATTCCAGATCATTTTGACAAAGTAAGAGAATGGTCAGCAGTTGTAAGTGTAGATGGAGTTAGGTGGGATGGAGATTTATTATGTAGTGCTGCGTTTAATATTGATGGTCTAAGGTTGTCTCCGGAAGAAGCTACTTCTCAGTTTCATACCTTTGCGGTACATCCCGAACTTTTTAATGGCCTTGACTGAATATGGTCAGTTTATATAAGCAAGAGGTATGATAGAAATTGGATAATAATTGCTATCCCCCTCTCAGGATTTAAATTATGACTAAAAAGGATTATTTGGGAATTGCTTATGTATCAGTATGGGTGATTGTTTGGGGTAGCTTTGGTTCCTTAGTAGATTTCCCGCTCCTTAAGGCTGGAATTTATATCCCAGGCTCAATAGGACAAATTTCAACATTTCTACTGACTGCGATTTTATCTTTGGCTATTGGTATTTGGCTATATCCAAAAGTCATTGGTAATAGATTTCAATAGAATTATCAGCTCAAATAAATTCATTTGATGAAAATTAGTAATGAAATCTTCTGATTACTTTTGCTGGTTTTTTGTCTAAGCTTTTTTCAAATAAGAGCCATTGATTAGTCTCTAGATCATGATCACAATCAAAATTAGTACTTTCTCCATAGCTTTCCCATTTTGCGTAATGGCATGCTTGGTCAGCTTCAAAGGCGGAATGATAAGTAGTTAAGTAAATAAATGCTCCAATGCCTAACGCAAAAAAAATGATTGAAGCGGTTGCGACCAAAATTGATTTAGCCATTCCTACTTTCCTCAAATAATCAATATTTATATAATAGGTAAAGTCCTACGAATTTGTGAGAGTTTATTACTCTACTCTCTTTAACGGGAGTAAACTTTTATCCTTTTGGAAAGGTACATTTGCTTTAAATGCCTAAGCCTTCTCAATCAGAAACTAGTCCTCTGCGAGCCAAGGTAGTTCTACTTGTATTTGGCATAGGGCCATTAATTCTGATGGGAGGCTTTCTTCTCTCAAGAGGATTTTTTACTGCCCCTTGACGATGTAAAGGCATAGCATCGACTACCTCAAGTACTTGTTTATATGTCTGCTACTTAAGTTGTTGATATTTTTAGAGATAAACTAGGTGCCATATAGAGCCTATTAAGAACTTACCTCTGCCAACAGATTTAATCCTCTAGCTTGCAAGCAAGATCGCATTCTGTGAGCTCAGCATTTTGAAGCCTATCCAGAATTCTTGCCATATCCACAGCTGAAAGGTCACCATCGCTTTTCCACTTAAGGGTTGTTTTCCGTTGGGTTGGGTCCTTCCCTTCCCTGGGGGGATTGGGGCTTTTGGAGCTCATGCCAGGCCTCCTGTTAGGTATCAGGGGATACATTGAACCTCGAGAATCAAGATAATGGCGAAAGTCTTATGCAAACTTCATCGATAGCTATATGGTTGAGACTGCGTCCTCATTAGCTCGAGCTGGAAGTGTGTATCTCCATGAACTACACCAAAGCGAAGAAAACACTATGATATTTTTGTAGCAAATGCTACCAAAACGTTCACCCCTTAACTTTGGGGGCGCAGTTCGACTCAAGCCATGGAACGGGGACTTGAGCTTTTATCGGACTCTGAATTATGCCAACCCTTCTTTACCGTGGACAAAAGTATGTACAGAGCAATGATTTAGTCGAGAAGCAGCCTGTGCAGCTGACTTATCGTCGAAACATATATAGCAACAGAAAACAGGATTTAGCTGCGAAGCAGAGTCATCTAATATTTAAGTATCGTGGCGTAAAGTATCAGAAGTGATCAGGCTTGCATTACATAGCGATAACTTCTAGCAATCTTTAAAAAGGTCTCTTAATTGGGGCCTTTTTCCTTTTTATTAAATAGAAAAATTTAAAATTATTCCTCGTCTTCTTTGGACACGAATTCAAATAACCTAAGACTGCTAATCCCAACAGCTCCAAAACTTAAAACCGTTAGCCCAATTAAGATAGTTACTGTTAATGGGGAGATTTCAAGTTCACCGAAGCTAATTGCAAAGTCGAAGTAAAGCATGTTCTCATTAAAGATTTGTTTAGTATGGGATATCTCTAGAAACCTTTATTGGTTTCTTTATGGGGATTGTTACTACATGAGAAATCTATAATTGATTTAATTGGGGTCGCCTCTTTATGATAGATGAAGCTAAAGCCTACATCTATATTCTTAATCACTTTAGGGAGTTAATGCAAAAAGCAGGATTGCTCAAAACATGAATAATTTTATTTTTCTGATAGTGGCTCTCATCACTTTTGCAAGTTCAGCAGAGGCTGGCCTTGATAGTTTTAGTCGCTTAGACGAGATTGAGGATTGGTCAATAGAAAGGAGAGTGGATTCCAAAACTAAGAATGTCCGATGCAGAGCATCTATCCCAAATGATTACGCATGGTTTGGGGGGAGAATACGTCTGGATCAGAATGATGAGCTTGTAGTCCCTCATGAATTATCCAGAGTTCCGCCCCCAGGCTTCGATTCCCTCAAAAAGGTCAAACTTGCTTTGAGAGCTTGCAGATCAAGTTTGATTTATATTTTTGAATAAACGATGCTTTGAATCCCTGAATAATATTTTAGTAGTTATTTTAATTTCTTTGTTATGTTTTGATGCGGTTTTTTAGGCTAATTAGGGCGCAATTATTTCTCTCTATTTAGGGATAAATAATTATTTATCTACGCAGATTAATTGGAAACAAAAGTATCTTAAAGATAAGAACATGTTCTAAAAATTCAGTGGAGCCAAGGAGACTCGAACTCCTGACCCCCTGCATGCCATGCAGGTGCTCTACCAGCTGAGCTATGGCCCCATTGGACGTAGGTGATGCCGCTTGGCTCGTGCCTTCGCTTGCATTGACTTTACACGGTAAGAAAATTAAACCTTGCGCCATACAGCCAAGAGACGGCCTTGAACCTGCACTTGGTCCGCTTCTAGCTCAATATCTTCGTAAGCAGGATTTGCTGCTTCAAGCCTTATAGATGATCCATTGCGATGGAAGTGCTTCAGAGTGGTTCCGCTCCCAGGGACCATTGCACTAACTACAGTTCCATTTCTCAATCTAGAGGGTTCTATAACAGGTTCCATGAGGACGACGTCCCCATCGGCTATATGAGCATCAACCATGGAATCTCCATTTACCGTTAAGGCAAAAAGTCCTCGAGTTTCAAGAACTTGGGAAAGATCCAGTCGCTCTTGTACATCATCAAATGTCTCGACTAAACCGCCAGCAGCTACTGCTCCAAGTACCGGGATACCTGAAACAATTCCACCTAATAACTGCAAGGTTCTTGCTTGACCTTCTTGCCAAGTAATCCATCCTTTTTGCTGTAAATGCCTGAGTCTGCTTTGCACTGGAGCTGGCGAACGGAGTCCCATTGCTTGCATCATTTGCCTGATTGATGGGCTGTGATGATGATTGCTGATGTAATCAGCAAGCCAGTCATAGAGCTCTTGCTGTGCAGGCGTTAATGCTTCTTCAGGAGTGTTGATCACCAGCAATTCATTTGTTCTTCAATACAGGTGTACCTACTGGAGGAGGATCTGACAACCTTTAAAGGCCTCCTAGCAATGCTGCGAGAAGAGCTTGCTGAACATGTAGACGGTTTTCGGCCTGCTCAAAGATTCGGCTGGATTTTCCTTCCATAACTTCTTCGCTAATTTCTTCACCTCTATGGGCGGGAAGGCAATGGAGCACTATTGCATTTGAATCAGCCTGGTCAAGAAGGGTTTTGTTTAGGCGAAATTCCTTAAAAGCTTTTTCTCTTTCAACTTGCTCTCCCTCTTGCCCCATTGATGCCCATACATCGGTATAAATAGCTTGAGCTCCTTTTGCTGCTTCGAAAGGATTATTGGTTACTTCAATTTGGGTTTGACCTAATGCAATTGAGCGAGCCTGATCAATAACTTTGTTCATTGGCTCGAAGCCTTTTGGAGAACCAATCCGAATATTTACTCCTAGGAGTGCACCGCAAATCATTAAAGAATGAGCAACATTATTACCATCACCTACGTATGCAAGTGTTTGGCCCTGAAGCTCTCCAAAGGCCTCATGCATTGTTAGAAAATCAGCAAGCGCTTGACAAGGGTGCTCTAAGTCAGTGAGTGCATTAATGACTGGTATGGAGGCCCATTGCGCATAATTTATCAATTCTTTTTGTGCAAAGGTTCTTATTGCTAAAACATCACAGAAGCGACTTAAGACTCGGGCCGTATCTTTTAGTGGCTCTCCTCTGCCGACTTGAGTTACCTGCGGGTTTAGATCCACAGTTTGCCCGCCAAGACGTGCCATAGCAACTTGAAAACTTACCCTAGTGCGAGTAGAAGCCTTTGTGAAGATTAGTCCTAGGACACGATTGCCTAGATCAATTCTTCGATCACCACTCTTTAACTGAAGAGCCAAATCAAGTAATGCTTTGGTCTCTTCAGATGTCAAATCAGACGAAGAAATGAAGTCCCCGCCTTTTAAATGGGAAAGTACGGCGGCGACACCATGGGAAATTTCAGCCATGGAGGAAGCTTTAAAGAGCCTTTATCGGAGATAAAGGCTCCTTAGTCAAGTCTTTCGTCCTTGGTGGGGTTAAGGCATTGAACTCGCTTCAAGCATTTCCTTTAGCTCATTTCCTTCTATGACTTCTTTTTCAAGAATCTTTTGGGATATGTTCTCTAGCAGAGGGAGATTGTGCCGAAGTATTTTTAAGGCACTTTCATGCCCTCGATCGACAAGGCTCCGAACTTCTTTGTCAATAGCTTGTGCAGTTGCATCACTAACAACTCTGCGGGGGTTGTTGTTTCCTCCTAGAAAAGCGCCCCCCCCTTGCTTGTCATAAGCCAAAGGACCCAAAATATCGCTCATTCCGTACGTCCCAACCATTTGTTCAGCTAAATCAGTAGCTCTTTGCAAGTCATTGGAGGCTCCAGTTGTGATTTTTCCAAAGACTATTTCTTCTGCAGAGCGACCTCCGAGAAGAGTTGCTATTTGGCCTTCCAAATCTTCTTTTGAATTTAAGAAACGTTCTTCTGTAGGTAGTTGAAGGGTATAACCGAGGGCACTCATGCCTCGGGGAACAATTGAGATCTTTGCAACCTTGCTTCCTCCTGGCATGAGATGACCAACTATTGCGTGACCTACTTC
>QCKL01000015.1 GCA_003215355.1 Prochlorococcus sp. AG-409-O23 | reverse complement strand
CTTATTGAGATCTTGATTTGAAATCACCAACCCATCTTTAGCACTTGATTCCCAAGGATCTTTAGTAATATCGTTGTCATTGGAGGTTGCATCTTGCATGTTGATCTGACTTGCTTTTTACGTCATATGCGGAGGATGCGAGTTGCCTCCGACTAATTGTTTCCTTAATAGGCAGTATGGTCTAAATATGCATCATTAGATTTGATAATTTTATAAATCTAATAAAAACCACCGAATTCAAAAGCATAGTTTCTTCATTCTGAACATAGTTTTCATTTTTTCAAGAGGAATAAAGAGAAAGATTTTTAAAGTCTAATATTTGAGCATTTAAGAATTTCATCCAAACCCTGTCAATGAGTAAATTAAACGAAGGAGTAGTTAATTCAGGTCTTATCAGCTTCACATCTCCTTTATATGAGTATTGGCAATCAGATCAGGCTTCCAAGGCTAATAAAGCTAGGCTTGATAAATTAAATAGCGATAATACGCTATCTTTAGGTAAACAACTTTTTATACAAGAACCTTATAAATGGGAGATTCTCTATCAATGTTTGATTAGAGATATAATTAAGTACGAGCGTCTCCGTGATGAGCAAAAACTGTTCGATGCAGTCATCAAGTTTCTTAAATTAGTCAACATGCTTAATTATCAGGAGCAAACAAAACTTTTTTCATCACTGTTGAAGAATAATATTATTAATAGCATTACTTTTGATATGATTAATAAGATTAAGCGAGACAATCTATCCCTGTTTTTAGACTCTTCTTCGGCAAAAAAACTGAATATTATAAATTTCTTGTTGGTTTTGAGTTCAATTTTTTTAAATCCATTTCGAATAGAAATTAAACAAGAACCCTCATTTATATATGAGAAGACTGGAAAGCTTACAGAAGATATTCGAAAATTATTTAGTTGAAACAGGAGCAAGCAGAATAATTAGCTGTATTAAATACCTAGTAATTAATACAGGGGGCAGCTATGCCTTATTTAGCAAACGGATCAAATACATAGATTTTTGTTTAGATCGAATACAGTCTATTCCTTGTAAATGATTGCTAGGCTGCTGGTTTAAAGGTTTACCCCTTTTAGCAGTTGTTTTAATTTTCGTTTGTTTTAAAATAAATATCAACAATCCTTTATCAAAATAATCAAAGGAGCACTATGGCCATCCTTTTCCTCTTCCTACTGATTTCATTTGGTGTTGTTGCTGGCCTTCTCTACACCAACAAAGGTGAAAAGGCTAAGAGCATCAAGGATCTTCTTAAGAAAATTTTTGGTAACCTAAAAGATCTTTTTATTAATATTAAAGACTTAACCTTGTTACTTAAAGATTTAATCACAGAAGATAGCAATGATTCTACTGATAGTGAAACTTCTGAAGTTAAAATTTCTGATGAAGCTTCAACTAATGTTGATAGTATTTCAGCAATCAATACAGACAAGGCTACTAATGTAATTGACGAAAATTTAGATAAGCCTTCATTCCCTACAAACGAGAAAGTGCAAGAATTAAAACTTGATTCTAATAATAATGAAAAACCTCAAGAAGACAAAAAGTTTGACTTAGGTGTTTCAAAAATAGACATTGAAAGTTTATCAGAGGTCGATGAAGCTATATCTATAGATAGCGAAGAGAAGAATCAAGGATGAGATCACTTGTAAATAACTATAAAAAGATATATGTATAACCCATCTTTTTAAGGCCAGTTTTTATTTCCCAAAAGCTAACAAAATCATTTAATTAATAATTTTTTCTACAACATGAAAAGACTACTTGTTTTACAGCATTTAGAAAGAGAGGGACCAGGAATATTTAAAGATGTTGCAAATGAATTTCACATTGATGTTCATATTGTGCGAACAGATATGTCTCATGAAATTCCATCTATAAAAGATTATCAAGGTTTATTGGTTCTTGGAGGCCCAATGGGGATTTCAGATATTGGTAATCCAAAATTTGATTTTTTAACTCAAGAGATACACATAATCAAGGAAGCTCAAAGTAAACATATTCCAATAATAGGCGTATGTCTAGGTGCTCAGTTGATTTCACATGTATCTGGTGGATCAATTCAGAAGTTGCTTGATCAAGACTCGCAAAAGCCCTTAGCAGAAATAGGTTGGTCACCTATATATCTAAATAAAAAGGCTCATATAAGTACATTTATCGAACACCTCTCTCTCCCTTTACATGTATTACATTGGCATGAAGATAGGATATGCTTGCCATCTTCAGCATCGTTAATAGCCAGCAGCGATAGATGTAAAGAGCAATTTTTTCAAATAGGATCTAATTCTATTGGACTTCAATTTCATGTTGAAATTGAATATCAAGATATAATGCGTTGGATTGATGAAGATATAGATTTTATAATGAGTGCTTTAGGGTCAGATGCTAAGAAAATATTAGTTAACCAGCTTGATGAATTTTGTGAGCAAACTCGTCACAATCGATTTCAACTTATAAGAAATATCTTTAGATATCTTTGGACAGATTACACGGATTAGAAACAACCGATTAATTTTTTAGTATAAAATACCTTTTATTTTCTTTTATAATTAATTTACTACGAGCATTGCAAGTAATGCTCGTATTATAGTTTTTAAATTCAGTTATTATGATTGATTTTGTATGCTGGATACAAATTCTTCTGCTTCCTCCAGGTCATTACAGAATTTACAGGAGCCCAGATAGCATCCTAAAAAGCGGAGAAATGAGCGCTTGCCTCCAGAAAGCTCATATTTATGAATAGTTCCACCCTGACTAGTGGCGTGGATTAGTTGAGGCAGCGGTGACATAGCAATTTTAAAAACCCAGATTGAAATTGCGACATATTGGCAAAAAAGCAATAGGTCAAATTACTAGTAGAAGCAGCGTTCACGTCTCCTGCACCTATATGTAGCTTTTCCCTAAATCCTAAATTTCTTGATCTTCATTGGGATAAAAGCAGCTCAGATGCTTTTTTAAAAAGCCTGATATTAATATTATATTTGGTGTTTGCTGAATTTCTAATTACATATAAGAATAATATTATTTTATGAAAATCTGTTTTGTAGCTTCATCATATTCCTTCCAAGATATAAGGGCTTGGCTCCGACTTCTCCCATCTTCTGTCAATAGTCCACCTATGAGGATTCTTTGCGAACAACCCTACATATTGTTCGAGAACAGAAATATAAAAGAGTTGCTTGGGTATCTCATTAATGAGTTGTTGGCACTTAATGAAAATCCCAAACCGAAGTGGACAGTCCTCAAGAACCTAGTCAGGAATAAAAAAAGCCCCGGAAACCGGGGCTTTTTATTTGGTGGCGGGGGGGAGATTTGAACTCCCGACCTTCGGGTTATGAGCCCGACGAGCTACCAGACTGCTCTACCCCGCGAAGCTCTGCAAGCATACATCTCTGCATTGAAAAAATGCGTTTGTTAGGGTTCGTTGAACTTAAGTGAGCCTTCTACCTCTAGCTGAACCCCTGGAGAGATCAAAAGGATTTTTTCCTCTAATTCCTCTAACCCTATCGGGGTCATCCACTCCAGTTGACGAATTAGATGAAGCGCAACGGCATGCTTAGCTCGCCTAGAACCATCTTCAACCTTTATTGCTATTCCCATGCCTTCGCCAATTCGACTAATGCATTGGATACCTTCTGCGCCTCCTTTACTTACTAGTTGTCCGTGAGCTCTACTAATCAATTCACTATCAAAACGTCCATCCCCAGCAATTAGCTCTGGGTGTGCAAGCATTGCTCTACTTATTTGTTCCAGCTCAGCATTTTTAGATCCACCAAGATGAGCGTAGAGGATTGCCATTTGTGAAAGTTCAAGTCGAAGTGTCGGAGCTCCGCAGTCATCTCTTGCTGCAATAAGTTCCTCTGCAGGAAGCCCAAGTAACTCCGCTACTCGCCTGAAAATCTCAACCTGTAGTGGATGTTGCCCGTGCAAGTAGCTTTCTAAGGGCCAATTCATCTTTTTGCATGTAGCTAAAAATGCTGCATGCTTCCCAGAGCAGTTGTGCTCCAAGGGACTTTTAGCATTAAAGGGTATAGGACATTGAAGTGAATCAACATCTACCTCTGAATCCCAAAGAATCTTGAAGGCTTCCCGTGCATGGATTGGAGTACCTGCATGAGAACCACAACATATTGCTAATCCTCTTTCTCCAGTATTGATTGTTTCTGCTGTCCCACTACTTAGGAATGGCAAGGCTTGAAAAGGTTTAAGTGCTGATCTGGTGAATGTTTCATAGCCTGGGCTTCCAGCCAACATTAAAGTCCTACCTTTTGAGTCGCAAACTACGGCATGTACCCTATGAATAGATTCAATACTTGCACCTCTCCTAAGGTTTACTTGTAAAGGTGGGTTCCTCATTCGGCGTGAGTTAATTCTTTTACCAGTTATGGTCATATTATATCTATATGAGAGTTCACAACCCTAAACATATTAATAAGCCGATTATAATTATTCCAATTATTATAACTAAGTATCTGGAAATTATTAGAATTAAAGGCTTTACTTCGTGTTGAGCAATTAGAAATTCTCTTTCTCTCCATTCAACTGGTTTATCCCAGATTTGTCCGTCATACCAACCGGATTCTTCATACTCTATTTTTTCTGAGATTAATCGCCTATATATATAATTCCATCCTAAAAGTAGCCTTATTAATGAAAGTAAAGGTAGAATCCAGCTATAAACAAAACTTGAAATAGCGAATTTAGTTATATTGTGCTTTAGTTCCCAACTCCCACTTTCGACTAAGACACTTATTGGAAGATTTAATAAAAAAGCTGAGAATAAAAACTTATACAGATATTTTTTTTTATCTATAGTCCATGAGAAAAACCAGGAATCACATAATTGTCTAAATTCCTCTAAAGGTCTTTGTTCCTCCGGGACCGGGCAGAAGATGTTTGGTTGCATATAGTATTAATTCTGCTCAGGTTACTGAGTGAGAAAATTTCCTGCAAATTCCATGACTCCAAAATGCTTCTAAATCATAATATTCTCTTTGTTGTGGTTGAAGTACATGAACAATCAATTCTCCATAGTCAAGTAGTGCCCATTTAGCTTCATTAAGGCCCTCTTTTCTCAGTGGAAGCCGATTCGCTTCAGATTTTAGACGATTTTCTACAGAGCTAATAATTGCCTTTACTTGTACATCAGATAAGCCCTCTGTGATTATTATCCAATCGGTAAGAGTTGAGACCTCATCAACTTTTATAAGTTTAATATTTTTTGCCTTCCTATCATCGCAGGCTTCAGCCGCAAGTTCAGCTAATACTTCACTATCCATATACATTTTCACTTGTTACTGATTGACGTGAGCCCTCTTGCTCTGCCATCTCTGCCCTTGCTTTGCCAGCACTTTTACGAAGAGCTTCAAGTCGATCTTCGTAAAAACTCCTTTTTTTCTTTTTACGAGTTTTCTCAACAAGCTCTTTTAATGCTCCACCAAGACTTTTATATGCATTAGGTACGCTATATCCAAATCGACATGCAATGTCAATTGCTCTCTCATCAGCTGCAATTGCATCTTGAAGTCTCTTCTCAGAATTATTTTTCAAATACAAACGATATCCGGCAAAACCAGAAAGGCCCAGTGCCATTAGCAGCAGTAAGCCATCTTGAACCCATAGCTCTCCTATCGCTCCGCCTAATCCAATCGCAAGAGCCGCCATCTCCCATCCATCACGGGGAATTGCATCATTCTGAATCCTTCCTACTTCATGCCAAAAGAGCATGTTGCGGTGGTCTTGTGCAAGGTAATCCCATTGGTCAAGATCAACTTGAATTTCAACCTCATCCCGACCTATCTCTTCAAGAGTGATCAATGGAGGATCTACTGCAGCAGCAGCCTCCACGAACACCCAGCTTTGATTTTCTGGAGGCAGCAGCCCTTTTAGGCGCTGGAGTTCGCTCATGGTCCCCACACTTCCTTTTATCAAAGTTAGCTAGAACTTCAGTTTAAGTTGTGGTCCCGCTCTTAATTCTCCTTCAATCAACATGGGAAGCTAGTTGTGATTGGGATTCCTTTTTAAGCTCATGCCTCGGCGTTCCGATTTGCGTCGCATTTTGCTTCTTGGTTCCGGTCCAATCGTGATTGGACAAGCTTGCGAATTTGATTACTCAGGAACGCAAGCTTGCAAAGCGCTTCGGGCGGAAGGATTTGAAGTGATACTCGTAAATTCAAACCCTGCCTCGATCATGACTGATCCTGAGATGGCAGACCGCACATACATTGAGCCACTTACGCCTGATGTCGTAGCTCGAGTTATTGAGTTGGAACGTCCTCAGGCTTTATTGCCCACGATGGGAGGTCAAACTGCGCTTAATATTGCTGTAGCACTTTCCGATGATGGGACCCTAGATCGCTTTGGAGTTGAGCTTATTGGTGCGGACCTTCCAGCTATCCGAAAGGCAGAAGATCGGCGCCTCTTCAAGCAATCAATGCAGGCTATAGGAGTAAAAGTTTGTCCTTCAGGCATAGCCTCAAATTTGGAAGAGGCAGAATTAGTAGGTTCTGAAATTGATACTTTCCCTAGAATTATTAGACCAGCCTTTACTCTCGGAGGTAGTGGTGGTGGAATTGCTTATAACTATGAAGAATTTCTCGAAATTTGTAAGTCAGGAATAGATGCAAGCCCTGCCTCTCAAATACTTATAGAAAAGTCATTACTTGGATGGAAAGAATATGAGCTAGAAGTAATGCGTGACTGTGTTGATAATGTAGTGATTATATGCAGTATTGAAAATATAGACCCTATGGGTGTGCATACAGGAGATTCTATTACTGTAGCTCCCGCTCAAACACTTACAGATAGGGAATATCAGAGATTAAGAGATCAATCAATAGCAATTATTCGTGAAATAGGTGTGGCTACTGGTGGTAGTAATATTCAGTTTGCGATAAATCCTGAGAATGGTGAAGTTGTTGTTATAGAAATGAATCCACGTGTAAGTCGATCATCTGCATTAGCAAGTAAGGCGACTGGATTTCCTATAGCTAAAATTGCTGCATTACTAGCTATTGGATATAATCTAGATGAAATAATTAATGATATTACCGGTAAAACTCCTGCCTGTTTTGAACCTACTATTGACTATGTAGTTACTAAGATCCCGAGATTTGCATTCGAAAAGTTTAAGGGTAGCCCAGCAGAACTTACTACATCTATGAAATCTGTTGGCGAATCTATGGCAATTGGTAGATGTTTCGAGGAGTCCTTTCAAAAGGCCATTAGATCTTTGGAAATAGGATATGCAGGCTGGGGCTGTGATCGACCAGAACCTACCTTGACATCAACTCAAATCGATAAGCTGCTAAGGATTCCTTCCCCAGAAAGAATTATAGCTATTCGTTCTGCCATGATTTCTGGAAAAACTGACAATCAAATATATTCACTGAGTAAGATTGACCCATGGTTCTTGTCCAAATTTAGAAATATAATCAATATGGAAAAGCAACTTCTCTCTGGGAAGAGTCTAGATGAGCTTAATTATTTTGATCTGCTTAATCTTAAGAAATCTGGATTTTCTGATCGACAGATAGCATGGGCTGTAAATTCAGATGAATTAAGTGTACGGCAGTTGAGAAATAGTTTAAATGTCAAACCAGTTTTTAAAACAGTAGATACATGTGGTGCGGAATTTTCATCTAACACCCCATACCACTATTCTTCATACGAAATGCCAGTGAAGAGAATTAAAGATGATGGTTCAATTGTAGAGCTTGAATTGCAAACTGAAGTGGTCTCAGATAACAGAAAAAAAGTAATGATTCTTGGCGGTGGCCCTAATCGAATAGGACAAGGTATTGAATTTGATTATTGTTGCTGTCATGCATCTTTTGCTTCTCAAGAGCAAGGACTCTCAACAATTATGGTCAATAGTAATCCAGAAACTGTATCAACTGATTATGATACTAGTGACAGATTATACTTTGAACCTTTAACATTAGAAGATGTCTTAAATGTAATTGAATCAGAGAAGCCAGAAGGAGTAATTGTTCAATTTGGTGGCCAAACCCCATTGAAATTATCTTTACCACTTCTTAATTGGTTAGAATCACCATCTGGTAAATCGATAGGCACCAAAATTTGGGGTACTTCTCCTATATCAATTGATGAGGCTGAGGATAGAGAGCTGTTTGAAGCCATTCTAAGAAGATTAGATATTCGACAACCTGAGAATGGCATTGCCAGAACCAAGGAGGAAGCAAGATTAGTTGCTAATAGAATTAAATACCCTGTTGTTGTAAGACCTTCTTATGTTCTTGGAGGTAGAGCAATGGAAGTTGTTTTTGATGAAAAGGAGCTTAATAAATATATGTCTGAAGCAGTGAAAGTTGAACCCGATCATCCAGTCTTAATAGATGAGTATCTAGAGAATGCTATAGAAGTTGATGTTGATGCTTTGTGTGATTCAAATGGCGATGTTGTTATTGGAGGTCTTATGGAGCATATAGAACCTGCAGGAATTCATTCTGGTGATTCTGCATGTTGTTTGCCATCAATCTCTTTAGGTGTAAAAGCACTTAAAGTAATTAAAACATGGACAAAATCATTAGCATTAGCTCTTAAGGTAGAAGGTCTAATAAACTTACAATTTGCAGTACAAAGAGATGATAATGGTGAAGAAAATGTTTTCATTATAGAGGCTAATCCCAGAGCTTCTAGAACAGTCCCATTTGTTTCAAAGGCTACTGGTATACCTTTGGCTCGAATAGCAACAAAAGTTATGTCGGGTGAAACACTTAAAAGTTTAGGTTTGAATTCTGAACCAATTCCTCCACTTCAATCCATTAAAGAAGCCGTACTTCCATTCCGGCGTTTTCCTGGAGCAGATAGTGTTTTAGGCCCTGAAATGCGATCTACTGGAGAGGTAATGGGAGCAGCATCAACTTTTGGAATGGCATATGCGAAAGCTGAACTTGCTGCAGGAGAGGCCCTTCCAACCCATGGTATTGTTTTTCTTTCCACGCACGATCGTGATAAACCTGATCTTGTTTCAATTGCGCTTGGATTAATCGATCTTGGCTTTGGACTTATAGCCACTTCTGGGACTGCAAGTTACCTTTCAAATAAAGGACTTGAAGTAAAAGTAGTGCTTAAGGTTCATGAGGGACGACCGAATATCGAGGATTTAATTCGTTCAGGACAAATCCAATTAGTTATCAATACTCCTATAGGCCGTCAGGCAGCTCATGACGACAAGTATTTGCGAAGAGCGGCGCTTGATTATTCTGTACCTATCCTCACTACCATTGCTGGAGCACGTGCAGCTGTTGAGGGAATACGTGCACTTCAAAAACAGAATTTATCTGTAGCTGCCCTTCAGGACATTCATTCGTGAACTCTTTGAATTCTTCATCTATTCCCTCTAAAGGTTCTTGTTGCAGAGATGAGTTTCGTGCTGCATATGAAAATCGCTATACATGGGAACCAGGATTTCCCGGATACAATGGTCGCTGCATTTGGGAGTGTGGCCAACGTATGGAAGAAGGCAACTTTCAGGTTGCATCAAATCTTAAATCTGTTGTTACCGGTATTGAAGATGAAGAAGTTAAAAAAGCGATTTCAGCCCAACTATGGGAAGTTGCCATTCATCGTGTAAGACGTAGTTTTGATGATACTCACTCTGAAAATACTTTTACAGCAGGAGATTTAAATGATGTTGGACTCGAAGTAATTGTTGGTGGAAAGAATGAAGGCGATCGTTATAGAATCAAAGATAAAGTCGTAACACAGGTTTATCGTCATATACATGGTACTTTAGTTAATATATTTACTCAAAGTGTTACTCATACTGGCAATGGCTATCTAAGTAATACTTATTCAAGTGAATATAGAGATCCTTTTAGAGGACATGCGACATCTGCAAAGAGACACTTTACAGATAAATTTGAACCTTTATTTAATGGTGGACCTTTCGTCTTAACTCAAAGACAAGTCAAGAGTGATAAATTTAATGATCATTCCAGCATTATTGAAAAGTTTTCTTTTCTTGATATTACTCAATTGAACTAATTTGTTGCCTACTTAGACAGCTTGTGACACGATCATGCAGACATATTTTATTTTTAAGTGCAAGCCTACCCACTAGATTCATTCTCTATTCCACTCCTTGCGGATATCTCAGGGGGGATTGAGAAGTACTTAGAAGCTATCAATAGCCCCATTAACGCTTTTGCATGGGGATGGCCAACAGTAGTTCTTATTTCTCTTACAGGAATTGTATTGATGGTGGGCTTGGGTTTTATGCCTTTGATTCGTCTCCCTTATGGGTTAAGGAGGATGTTAAAGGGTAATGCCCTAAACAGTGCTTCTGGTGAAATAACTCCATTTCAGGCACTTATGACATCTCTATCGGCAACGATTGGCACTGGCAATATTGCTGGGGTCGCTGCAGCTATTGCTATTGGAGGCCCTGGAGCAATCTTCTGGATGTGGATAATTGCAGTTTTTGGTATTGCTACAAAATACGCAGAGGCTGTTTTGGCTGTTCATTTTCGAGAAGTTGATTCTCTTGGAAATCATGTAGGTGGTCCGATGTATTACATCAAAAATGGACTAGCTCCAAGATGGAAATGGTTAGGCGGTCTATTTGCTTTATTTGGAATATTTGCTGGTTTCGGTATAGGAAATGGTGTTCAGAGCTATGAGGTCTCCAGTGCATTAGAAATGGCAGGTATTCCCAAGCTGATCACTGGTGTAATTCTCGGAGCTCTTGTGTTTTGTGTAATTGTTGGAGGTGTTAAACGTATTGCAAGGGCGGCTTCAGCAATTGTTCCTTCCATGGCGATTCTGTACATAATTGCTTGCTTGATAATCCTTATTTCAAATTATTCAGAGGTTCCACTGGCTTTTTCATCAATTTTTAGCAATGCTTTTACTGGTAAGGCAGCGGCTGGAGGCACACTAGCTCAGGTAATTTTGATGGGTTTTAAAAGGGGCATATTTTCAAATGAGGCTGGCCTTGGTAGTGCTCCTATTGCTCACGCATCAGCGAGCTCAAATAACCCTGTTGAGCAAGGGACAATAGCCATGCTTGGTACTTTTATAGATACCTTAGTTATTTGCACATTTACTGCATTGGTTATACTTATTACTGGTCAATATCAATCTGGATTGTCTGGTGCAGATCTTTCAATTACAGCTTTTAATAGTGGATTGGCTGGAAGTGGTTGGGTAGTTACTGTTGCCTTAGTTCTTTTTGCTTTTACTACAATACTTGGTTGGAGTCTTTACGGAGAACGTTGTACTGAATATCTTTTTGGTGTAAAAGCTATACTACCTTTTAGGCTTGTTTGGGTTTCAGTAGTAGTAGTTGGCTCAGTAGCAGGAAACAGAGGGATTGTTTGGTCAATTGCAGATACGTTGAATGGATTGATGGCCATACCAAATTTAATTGCATTATTGCTACTTTCTGGAACAGTAATCAAATTAACTAATAATTATCAGTTTAAATCCGATTGATTTAAACTACTATTTCTAATTAAGAGGTGAGATGGTTTTTAATTTATCATTTAATTGCATGGCCATTGTTTGTCTACCTACTGCAAGAATTTTCAAAGTATCTTCGTACATGCGAAGTTGAGCATCAGCTACCTGCATGCCTCTTACTAACTCCTTAAGCTCGTTTGGAAGGGAGTTCAGTGCATAACGCTTACCTTCAAAAGTAAGCACTGGATCTGATTTTTTGTTTGCAGAATCTGCCATTGGAAATCACCTGGAAATTTTCGTTGAGTCGAATTTTCAGCTTCATAGGATTTAGAAAGCTGTAATTCATAGCCAAAGAATACAGGTTTAACTGCTTATTTGTTTGCTATTGTCTTATCAATTGTCTTTCGCATAGTTCTCGATAACGACCTTTTCTTCTCATAAGCTCATCGTGGCGACCTTGATCACATATTTGACCATTCTCTAAAACAGCAATTTGATCAACTTCCTGCACAGTTGCTAATCGGTGAGCAATGACAATTACAGTTCTATCTCTCATTGCTTGTCGAAGCCCTAATTGCACAGCTTCTTCAGCTTCAGCATCCAATGCACTTGTTGCTTCATCAAGTAATAAAACAGTAGGATTACCAAGAACTGCTCTTGCAATTGCAATTCTTTGGAGTTGACCTCCTGATAAGTTTGTCCCTCTTTCTTCTAATTGAGTCTCGTATCCATCCTCCATATTGATAATAAATTCATGTGCATTAGCAAGTTTTGATGCATAAATGACTTCCGAATCACTTGCACCTCTACCGAAACGTATTGCCTCTGCAATGCTTCCTGAAAAAACAGTTACTTGTTGAGGAACAAGTGCTATCAGCTTACGAAGATTATTTGATTTAATCTTTGATATGTTATGACCATCAAAAGTAATCTGTCCCTTTTGAGGAGCCTTAAAACGAAGTAGTAATGAAAATATTGTGCTTTTACCAGCGCCTGAAGGTCCAACTAAAGCAAAGGTTTTACCTGCTTCTATTCTTATATTTAAATTATTTATTATGGTTTTCTTAGGATGATAGTAAAATTGAAGATCCTCGATAACAATTTCTCCTTTAGGTTTCTCTACAACTAAAGCATCTGAACTGTCTTCGGCTTCCATTGGTTGTTCTTTAAGTGCATTTAGCCTTTTTAAAGATGCTTGCCCTTGTTGCAGTTCATTGAAATTTGTGGTCAGATGACTAATTGGATCGATAAGCATTAATAGAGCTGCTACATAGCTACTAAAACCCTGAGAATTAAGATCGCCAGTTTGTATGCGTGATGCTCCTATAACTAGTACTGCCAAAATTCCTGTTACCTCAATGAACCCAACAACAGGATGTTGTAATGCTAAGAGTTTCATTGTTTTATACCTAGCTTGTCTATGTAGATCTACTTCTAAATCAAATCTATTTTGCAGCCATTCTTCAGCGGCAAAAGCACGAACTAATGGAAGGCCTTGAATTGCTTCTCCTAAGAGTCCCGCAAGTTCGCTTACTTGTTTCTGGCTTCGCTCTGCTGCAATCATTACCTTTGATCCAAACATACTTACCAAGCCTGCAACTATAGGGGAAAGTATTAATGTGGCCATGGAAAGTTTCCAATCAAGTATTACCATATATCCAAAGACTGCTATTAATTGAAGTATGCATGGAGTTGTATCTTGAATTGTTTTGTAAATTATTTCTCCAACTCGATCTGCATCTTCAGTTAGTCTATAAGTAAGATCTCCAGATGAAAGTTTTTCTAATGCGTCTAGCTCAATTCTTTGAAGGTATATGAATAATTTTCTACGTAAGTTTTGGCTAACTCTTAGTGCTGGTTCTGCCAGAAGTGTATCTTGTCCAAATTGGGCTATTTTTTGAACTAGGAATATAATCAAGGCTTGAATAATTACTTGTATAACGCGAATTAAATCTCCTTTACCTATTGAAGGTATTAGTTCTCCTGCCAGCCAAGCAAGTATTGGCCAGCATGCCACATAAGTCAGCATGCAAGCACCCCCCAAAAACAATTCGCGGACGTATGGCCTTAAATATGGAGTAAGCCTTAAGAAGTTTGCATCAGGTTTGGATTGCATAAAATCAAAATAACAATGTTCTGTTAGGCAACTCTTTCAATGAAGCTTGATCAATTCCTCAAATGGCATGGTCTTGCTGGAACAGGTGGAGAGGCTAAAAACCTTATTAGTGCAGGCCTTGTAACAGTCAATGGGTCGGTTGAGACAAGACGCGGAAGGAAGTTAGTCATAGGCGATCAGGTCTGTTTAGACAATGACCAGGAAATTTTGGTCGATATTGATCCGTTAGGGACGTAAGTAAGTTGGTAGTGATCGTTAGAGGATCGAAGCGTGCGAAAACCGGTCATTGCTGGAAATTGGAAGATGCACATGACTTGTGCACAGGCTAAGGAATATATGTCGGTGTTCCTTCCTCTTATCCAGGGAACGCCTGATGACCGTCATTTGGTCATTGCTCCTCCTTTTACAGCCCTGTCTTCTATAGCCCATCAGATAAAGGGATCTTCCCTAGAGCTTTCGGCTCAAAATGTCCATTGGGAAGATCAAGGTGCTTTTACTGCGGAGGTTTCACCGCTAATGCTTTTAGAGCATGGGGTCAAGTATTCGATTGTTGGGCACAGTGAACCTCGTAAATACTTCAGTGAAAGTGACGAACAGATAAATAGGAGGGCTCAGTCTGCTCAAACTCACGGCCTTATACCGATTGTTTGTGTAGGGGAAAGTGATGAGCAGAGAGAGCGCGGAGAGGCGGAGAGAGTTATACGAAGACAGGTAGAGCAAGGTCTTGAAGGAATAGACACAAATTTTCTGGTTGTGGCATATGAGCCTATTTGGGCAATTGGAACTGGCAAGACATGTGCAGCAGATGAGGCAAATAGAATTTGTGGCCTTATTAGAAAATGGGTTGATTCTTCTGATCTTGTCGTTCAGTATGGTGGATCTGTTAAGCCTGGAAATATTGATGAATTAATGGGTATGAGTGATATAGATGGTGTATTAGTTGGTGGAGCATCATTAGATCCTGAAAGCTTTGCAAGAATCGCAAATTTCAAAAATCAATAGATATCCTTGGCCTAATTGTTGGCCGCATCGTACAGGAGTTATGGGTGTAATTAATATCACCCCAGACTCATTTAGTGATGGTGGCGATTATTTAGATCTTGATAATGCATTGAAAAGAGCTGATCAGCTCCTAAATGATGGAGCTGACCTATTAGACCTTGGTGCTCAAAGTACAAGGCCAGGAGCTATTGAAGTAGGGCCAGAAGAAGAGCTTCGAAGGCTGATCCCTGTGCTCAGCGTCATTCGAAAGAAATACCCAAATGTTCTTATATCGGTTGATACCTTCCATTCCAAAGTCGCAGAATATGTTATTGATTTAGGCGCTAATTGGATCAACGATATTTCTGGAGGGCATCGAGACCCTAATCTTTTAAGGGTCGTTGCTGAAGCAGGATGCCCTTATGTACTTATGCATAGTAGAGGCGACAGCTTGTCTATGGATAAATTGACTGTCTACAGCAATTTAATTAGTGATGTTCGGGAGGAACTATTAATAAGGACTGAATTAGCTATTAAAAAAGGCATATCATCATCAAAAATAATGTGGGACCCTGGTATTGGATTTGCTAAAACAACAGATCAAAATTTAATTATTCTAAGAAACTTAGAATTTTTTTCTAAGGATAATTTCCCCTTAATAGTAGGGCCTTCTCGTAAACGTTTTATAGGTAAAGTACTAAATAAACCTAATCCAAAGGAAAGGATTTGGGGGACAGCAGCGGTTGTATGTAGATGTACTCACGCAAACGTTGCTATTGTTAGAGTTCATGATGTTAAACCTGCTGTCGAACTTGTAAAAATGTCTAAGGTTATTTGGTGATTATTCATTTTGACCCTTTGAGATAGTTCATTCGTTTTTACTTGATTCAACTCCTTCAATACGATCCTCTACCTCTTGATAAAGCTCTTTAAGTTGTTCTATATTTTCATCTGAGGTTTCCCAATATCCTCGACCATTAACCTCAAGTAATGTTCCAACGATCCTCCTGAAACTATGAGGATTAAGTTCCATTAGGCGTTTTCTCATTTCAGGATCATTTATAAAGGTTTCATTCGATTCCTCGTAAACAAAATTGTCTACTTGTCCACTTGTCGCGCTCCATCCAAGTGTGTAGTTAAGGCGATTAGAAACTTCTCTGACGCCTTCATAGCCAGATTTCAACATGCCTTCGTACCATTTGGGATTTAGTAACTTAGTTCTGGAATCTAGTCGAATAGTTTCACTTAATGTGCGTACTTGTGCATTAGCTGTTGTTGTATCAGCAATGTAACTACTAGGAGCTTTTCCGTCTTCTCTTAAATTTTTAATCAGGTTTGTAGGGTCCGAATCAAAATAGTGACTTACATCAGTAAGGGATATTTCTGCAGAGTCAAGATTCTGAAATGTAACATCAGCAGTTTTAATTACTGATTCATAAACGTCTCTGTTTTGATTCATCTCACCTGGATTGTCAGCATTGAATGCAAATGTTTTTCTTGACAAATACATTTCTTGAAGTTCATTTTCTTCTTCCCATGTTGAGTTTTCAACGGCAAGGTTTACATTTGAGCTATAGCTCCCACTTGCATTTGAAAAAACCCTACATGCTGCATCTCTAATAGTTATACCTTGAGAATCGGCTTGCTCTTGAGCATGCTTTCTAACAAAGTTTCTATCAGTAGGTTCATCAGCCTCTGCTGCCATTTTTACGCCTTGATCAATTAGAGCCATTTGATTGATAAACAGATCTCTAAATACTCCTGAACAATTAACTACTACGTCTATTCTTGGCCGTCCCAATTCTTCTAAGGGGATCAATTCTAATTTATTAACACGACCTACAGAGTCTGGCTTTGGCTTCACTCCTATAAACCAGAGTATTTGTGCTAATGATTCACCATAGGTTTTTATATTATCTGTACCCCATAGAACGCAAGCAATTGTTTCTGGCCAGTCACCTTGCTCCTCTCGTTGACGTTCTATTAGTTTGTCTACTACATTTTTTGCTGCTGCTACAGCTGCAGTAGTTGGTATTGATTGGGGATCTAATGCATGTATATTTTTCCCACTTGGTAATACGCCAGGATTTCTAATTGGATCTCCCCCTGGTCCAGGTAATACATAATCACCATCTAGTGCTTTTAACAGACTTTCCATTTCTTTGTCTGCACAAATTTGTTCCAGACAAAACAGCAGGTAATTAAATAAGCTATCAAGAGACGTTGAATCAATTTTTCCAAAGCCAGATCTTTTACATGTCGACATCCATGGTGAATCAAAAGTAAACCCAAGACGTTTTAGTAATTCTATAAAAGCACTAACAATATTCTTTTTCATATTCACCCTTCCATCCCTACCGGTAAGTGATTCAACCATTGATGAAACAGCCTTTCTTGTAACTTCAGTTATCTTTTGATTGAGCTCAACATCAATAAGTAGTCCTTGATCTTTCCCTTTATATATATCCTCAATGTCTCTATCAATCGCTTCTGCAAGTAATCCAGGCAAAGAACGAAGTCCATCTTCCTCTCTCTCTAGTGATGCAATACTGACAAGTGTGGCAATTGCTTCTTCTGCTGTTGGTGGCTTACCAATTGTGTGAAGACCACATGGCAATAATCTGCTTTCGATCTCCATTAACTGTCTATATATAGCTCCAACTATTGAATCTCTTCCATCAATATCTAATTGAGAAGCATCATGATCAGGTAGTTGTACATCTTGATCAAGATTGCATTGCTTTGCTGTTTCGATAATTGCATTTACTATTTGTACACCTCTACCACTTTCCCTCAATTGCTGATAAGAACCAACTAACTCTCCCAGTTCTTTTAAACCCTTATATAGGCCGGCATTTTCAGCTGGAGGTGTTAAATAGCTGATTGTAGAGGCATAGCCACGTCGTTTGGCTATTGTTGCTTCTGAAGGATTATTAGCAGCATAGTAATAGAGATTTGGAAGTCCGCCTATTAGTGAATCGGGATAACATGTTTCGCTCATTCCCATTTGTTTACCTGGCATGAATTCGAGTGATCCATGAGTTCCAAAATGGAGAACAGCATCTGCCTTCCATACTTTTTCTAAATATGTGTAATAGGCGGCAAATCCATGGTGAGGGCTTGCACTCCTAGAATAAAGCAATCTCATTGGATCACCCTCATAGCCAAAAGTTGGTTGAACTCCTACAAATACATTCCCAAAATGTCTTCCATATATAAGAAGTTTTTGACCATCACTATTTAGATTTCCTGGTGGTTTTCCCCAGTTTTCTTCTAAGCGCTCTGAATATGGTGTCAATTTTTCATATTCATCTACTGTCATTCGATGGGCTATAGATAATTCAGGTGCTCCTTCTAATGCTTCTGGATCAGTTATTAATGCTTCCATTAATTCTTTTGGACCCTTTGGAAGGTTCTCTATGTTGTATCCCTTTAACTTCATCTCTTGTAGGACTCGATAAATTGATCCAAATACATCTAAATATGCCGCAGTTCCAACATTTCCTTTGTCTGGGGGGAAACTAAAAACAGTTATCGCTAGTTTTTTTTCTTTTCTTGGTTTAATTCTTAATGAGGACCATCTGATTGCTCTTTCAGCAATTGCATCGACTCTATCCTGGAGAGTATGAGCTTTACCAGTTGCGTCATCTCTACCGGAAAGAACAATTGGTTCTATTGCACCATCTAATTCAGGGATTGCAATTTGAAGGGCGACTTGAACCGGGTGAAGACCAAGATCACTTCCTTCCCATTCTTGAGTTGTTTGAAAGACAAGCGGTAATGCAACCATATAAGGCCTATTTAGGCGTTTTAAAGATTCAATCGCTTTGGGATGATCTTGCCTGGCAGGACCTCCTACAAGTGCAAATCCTGTAAGGGAAACAACTCCATCAACATGTGGTACTTCTGGATTTAGAGGGTCATAGAAGAAAGCATTGACTGGTTTTGAAAAGTCAAGTCCCCCACAGAAAATAGGAATTACTCTTGCTCCTCTGAATTCAAGTTCTTGTATTACGGCTACATAATGTGCGTCATCACCTGTGACGATATGACTTCTCTGAAGTACTAGCCCAATCATTGGGCCTTTTTTAGATTTTTCTTTTAGATCAGTTCTACTTTTAGTCCAGTTTAGATATTCCTTAATGTCCTCAAACATATTTGGAGCAAGTGGATGCCAAATACCGAGATCAGGAAAAACTTGAGGTTCAGAAACTTCTATATTCTCTCTTGATTCTCCTTCAATTGGTGGAAATACGTACTTATCTCCTAGCATTAGTAGAAAATTACGTAGATTTTCTGGCGTTCCCCCTAGCCAATATTGGAAACTAAGCATGAAACTTCTAGCATCTTGAGCCTTATCTACTGGCAGGTATTTCAGTACTGTTGGAAGAGTATTTAAGAGTTTGAGCATTGCGTCTTGGAAGCCAGCCCCCCCTGACTCCTTACGCTTTTTCATGAAATTCCCAATCAGACTTTTACTTTGACCAAGTTGAGCCATTGAGAATGTGCCCAGCTTGTTTAAGCGCATCACTTCAGGCATTGAAGGGAACACAACAGCTGCTTTTAGCCGATCTCGTTCTGGCTCTACAGCTTCAACTACTTTTTGAGCTAGATCTTCTATAAATATAAGTGATGCAATAAATACATCTGCTGAAGCCAAATCTGCTTTGAAGTCTTCGTAGTTACCTGGATTTCTTAGTTCTTCAATTAAATAACCACTAAGGTCTACACCAATAGGACCATTTTGAGCATTTAACGAATTTGCTGCTTGAGTTAGAGCATTTTGATACTGAGGCTCTAGTACCACATACACCGCTTTCATTACAGACTTGTGTCTGTGGTTCTCAGCAGGCGAAACTCTGCGATTGGCGGAGCGTACCTGCGTAAACATAGTTTCTTTGAGTATTTTGGCCAAGCCTAAGAGTGCCTGGGCCTTCAACGTGATTCTTGGTTCAGGTGTGTTACACGTTAAATAGACCAAAGCTTGATTTTTGATCTCTCAGAAATGGTTTCCTCTGTATCAAACAAAATCCCCGTTGTCGTTGCAGGCGCCCTAGGTCGCATGGGTTCAGAGGTCGTCAAAGCCGTTCATTCATCTGGTGATTGCCAGGTTGTTGGGGCAGTTGAGTCCATCCCTGAGAAGGAGGGAGTCGACATTGGGATCGAACTTGGAATTGGTCCCTTAGATGTCCCATTAACAACAGATCTTGAGGGTTGCCTTTGTAATACAAGTCAGTCAGTCAGTCGTTTGGGTCCTGGTAATGGCGCTGTACTAGTTGATTTCACACACCCATCAATTGTTTATGACCACACCAGAGCAGCCATCGCTTATGGAGTACATCCCGTCATTGGCACAACAGGCCTAACACCGCAACAGTTAAATGAACTTAGAGATTTTGCGGATAAGGCTTCTATGGGCTCTGCTGTAATTCCAAATTTCTCTGTTGGGATGGTCTTGCTTCAGCAAGCAGCTGCAGCAGCTTCTAGGTTTTATGAGTGTGCAGAGTTAACTGAATTACATCACAATCGGAAAGCTGATGCACCAAGTGGCACTTGTATTAAAACTGCTGAACTTATGGAAGAGCTAGGTAAAACATTTAATAAATCCTTGGTTGAGGAGGAGCAATCCTTAATTGGTTCTCGAGGCGGCCTTAGACCAAGCGGACTTCGTTTGCATTCGATACGTTTACCTGGCTTAGTAGCTCATCAGGAAGTTATGTTCGGTTCTTTAGGAGAGGTCTACACGTTAAGACACGACACTATTGATCGTGCAGCATATATGCCTGGAGTATTACTTACAATACGTAAGGTCAGAGAGTTAAATGGGCTTATATATGGACTAGAGAGGATTATTTAGTAGGAGATTATTATGCTTATTCCACTAAAACCTGGAGAGCTGGATAGATTAATTCCGGCTGTTGCTACAGGTAATCAATTTAGGGCTGCAATGGGAGACCCAAGAAAAATATTACAACGAATCATGATTTCATCAATAAGTGGTGTAATTACACTCTTGATAAGTCAAAGCCAAGTTGGTGGAAGGTTTTCAGCCCCATGGCTAATAATTGGTGTAATTTGCCTTTTGTATATTCTATGGGGCCCTATTGTTGAAGCTGGTAAAGAGAATTCAAGACTTCGCAAGTTTCCTGCAGCTGCAATATTTGATGGATATATTTCAAACTTTTATACACGTGAGAAAATTGAAAACCGTCAGGAACAAGCTAATAAGCTAGGAGAACTCGAACTTGTAGAGAATAGAAGAACCTGGATATTTCTTGAATTAGAAGATGAAGATGGCTATATAGGTGAGTTAAGATTCCCAATGGAAAAACGCCACCAAATTATCAGAGAGGGAATGAGAATTTGTTGTCTTGTTTTAAGTGATAGAAAAGATTTCAGTCGAGTTGAAGCCCTTAGTGATGCCTGGATTCCATCGAAAAGGCTTTGGGTTGGCGAATATCCCTTTTTACTTCGTCCAGCATTCGAAGAATTATGTCAAATGCGCCTCAAGAGGCAATAAATATGAGGTATGAATAATAAATAACATTATCTTTGCATATTTATTTCTTTGCATGCTGAATTAATGAATGAGCACATTAAGGTTAAGATCCTAGGTTCTGGACCTACGGGTGCACTATTGGCTATAGCTTTAGCAAGTAGGGATTGCAAAGTTTTTCTTTTTGACCCTAAGCCTGAAGTTGATCTTCTTGAAAGAAGTCGTGCATATGCAGTTACTCACTCTTCAAGGCGACTACTTCAAGAGCTTGATATTTGGACAGAACTTAAGAGCCTATTAATACCATTTAAAACACTAGAGATTACTGACACAGAGATTCAGAATAATGTAAGTTTTAAGATTAGAGACTTAGCCTACAGGAATCAAACCAATCATTCAATTGGTTGGATAATTGATCACAAGTCTTTAATGCATACTCTCATCTCAAGAATAAAAGATAGTAAGAATATTACCTTTCAGTTTGGCACATCATGTAATTCTGATATCGAGGACAATGACTTTGTATTTGCAGCGGATGGACCTTTGTCTCCTTCTCGTAGATATTGGGGAATGAAGAGATACGTAATTAATTATAATCAAGGATGTCTTACTGCAAAAGTATTAATTAGAGGATCTGACAATTCAACTGCTTATGAAATCCTTCGTCATGAAGGACCTTTTGCAGTTTTGCCTATGGGCGCTAACATTTTTCAAGTTGTTTGGAGTGCGCCTTATTACTTGTGTGAACGTAGATCTAAACTTAGTGATACTGATTTTCTTGACAGACTATCTCCCCTTCTTCCGAATGGTTTAGAACCAGATTTTCTTATTGATGAGATCAGAGCATTCCCTGTAAGATTAGCCATTCCCAGATCCTTATATCATGGACGAAAGATAATTGTTGGAGAAGCAGCTCATTCTGTTCATCCTGTAGGAGGACAAGGATTAAATCTATGTTTTAGAGATGTTAAATGCATATTGAATTTATTTGCTGATACTAAAACCAAATCTTTATTGCTTGATAATTTTGGTTTCATCTATTCAATACAAAGATATCTAGATATCTTATTTGTTGGCATTTTTACTGACTTACTTGTTCGTCTTTTCTCAAATAGAAATTATTTTCTTAAGCCTATCAGGATATTTTTGTTTTATGCCCTGTCAAGAATCAGTCTACTTAGAAATCTTACTCTTAAACTAATGACTGATGGAGTATTGACTAACATATGATCATCTTACAGTATTAAGTCACAAAAACTATCTATTATGGTAAATACAACGCATAGCATTCCTCTCCCATCACCAGAGTTAATTGAATTTTTACAGCAGAAGATTGGTCTGAGTGATAAGGCAATTGAACTAGGAGTTCGACAATCAAAGATTCAACAAGCGCCCTTGCCAATCGTACTTTGGAGCTTTGGATTATTGGACTTAAGTCAATATCAAAAAGTTTTAGATTGGGAGAATGATCAATGAAACTTTATTAAAGACTTGCTGGGGATATCTTTAGGTAAATTTAATCTGCCTCTAAGTTTAATTAACTCAACAATAAATCCAAAACCTACCGTTACTCCTCCGGCTTTTGTTATTAACTCTGATGTTGCTTTGGCAGTACCTCCAGTTGCAAGTAGATCGTCAAATATTAAAACTCTTTTATTTGATCCAAGTGCAGCAGTATTTATTTCTAAAACATCATTACCATATTCAAGCTCATAGGAGACTTTAATTACTTCTCCTGGTAGTTTGCCTTGTTTTCTTACTGGTACGAAACCTAATTTGAATTTTGTTGAAATTGCACTTGCGATTATAAAACCTCTTGATTCGATCCCTACTATTAAATCTGGTTTAAGCTCTTTACAGAATGATTCGAATTGATTAAGTACCTGTTCCCAAGCGGTTGGATTACTCATTAATGGGCCAATGTCCCTGAAGAGGATTCCTGGCCGCGGGTAGTCATTAAACTCCCTTACTAAATTCTTTAGATCCAAGGTCCTCCAATAATTGATGAATGTGTGCGCTTCTGGAAAACAACCAAGGGAGGCTGCCTAAGCGACCGTACACCTGCCATTATCTCAGTCGTGATTGAATCAAGGCCAACTATTAAATTGCTACAAAAGGAATTTCTTCATTTACCATCTCTATGTAACACTGTGATATCAATGCATAAAGCAGTTTTAGGAAGAAGGGGATTGGAACGTCTTGACCTTCTCTTGTTGGCAGTAGAGACCCTTGATTTAAATGGTGGTGAAGCAATGCTTTGGACCTCTAGCCAAATTGGGCTAAAAGACCAATTTTCTAGTCGTGTAGAACTGTGGAAGCTTCGCTGCCACAACCCCTTAAGGAAATCTACACGCAGGGGAAGACTGAGTACTGAAGATTCAGATTCTCTTATCTCCTTAGTATCTTCAATGGCTAAGCGTCTTTATCCAGTTCTTCATCAAATGCTTTCAGCTAAAGAACCTGATGACGTTAATGGTGAAAGATGGCTTCTGTTTAACCAACGTCTCAGAGATTTGATTGAAGAACGCATGAACCTTAGGAGAGGTGCAGTTCAACGTTTATTAGAAAATAAATATTCCAGTTCTATAAGCAGGCAGTTGGTTCTTACACTTGCACTCTCAGCTGGTCCAGGTGGCGTCGATCGTCTTCGAGCAAGCCTTTTAGATCCAATCCCATAACTATTTTATTGTGATGAAGCATTCCTTTCATTATGAACACGCTGCTGCCCGCTTAATGATTGAGGGTTTACCTGACTATTCCTTAGGACATGATGATGCTGTTTTAGGAATAGTTTCAGGTTGGTCTCTAACTCTTGTTGGAGCTCCCGAACTTGAGGGAAAACGAGAACATTTATTAGCCCTTATGGAAGCAGTTCTTCCATATTCGCGTTATGTACTTTCAGGTGTTGATGGTGTTTTTGGTGATGTTACAGGTCCTGTAAGCATCCAAAAAATAGACAATAAGCACGTTATTAGTCTTCGGAGCAGCAAAGAAGGTATTGAACCTTTGCAGATAATGCTCGATGATGCAGAGCTCTCTGATCTAGTGAGATGCCTTGATGACCTCAGATTCGATCCAAGAATAATGATTTCATGGAATTTGCCTAGAGATCAACCCTTACCTAGGAATCATGTTGTCGGAAACATCCCATTGGCTCAAAGATTCGGAGTTCCTCTTCTTGGAACTTCATTTTTTGCTTTGATAGCAAGCTTTTTGCTTATAGTCCCTATCCCATCAGGCAATGAGGCCTCACCTCCTCAGACCATCAAATCATTACCTAATAAATAGTTTATAAATAATTGTGTTGACGAACTTTTTTCTACAAGTCAGAATAAAAAATTAGAGAATTAAACCCATTTTCCCTTCCTTCAAATTACTTACTACTCTTTAACTTATGGCTAACTACCTTCTTTACACCTCTAATCTAAGAAAGATTTATTTTTACTTGTTGTACTTAGTAGTCGGAAATAAATTCAACAAATATCACTTGGTTAATATTACTGTAGGACTATTATGAATAAAATTCAAATTAATCTAAATAGAAAAGATAATCAGAGAAATGTTTTCAGAAAGCAAAAAAGGCCTTTAGTACGTCCATTATGGAGGCAAGGTATTGAATCATTCTTAATGTTTTTAGGTGGAATTTTGCTCCTTACCTTTTTAAATTATATCCCTAAAAAGTTTGATTGGACGGAAGTAATATTTGAATCTTGGACTGATTTGATTCAGGGAATTAGACAATTATTTGAAGCTTTGGTTGGTTTTGGTGGCATTATCCTTGTTTTAGTTATAGTTATCATTGGCTTAACTTTATTTTTGGGTGGGGCCTTTAGACTATGCCGCTTTATCTCACGCTTAATAATTAATCAACGTAAAGCTTCTCGTCAAGGCTTCAATAAAAGAAAAAGGCGCTAGTACTTCAAGAGTGCAAATATAACTATTCTATTGGAAGATACTTAACTGAGAATCAAGATAAATTTGTGATCATTAATGTCTATATTTATATTATTTTCAATCATCTCTTATCTGGCAATTTAAATATTATTAACTATAGAGTCTATATTAGTAGCTTATAATTGATTATAGACAACAATTCGACTTGACAAAACCTTTTCTTCCTTATTCTAGAACGTTTGCGTGGATGGCTTATGGGATCTCTTGCTATACGTGGTTTTTATTGTTTGTAAATTCATCTATTCTTTGGATTCCATTAGGATTAGTTCTCATAATTACATTTTTAAGTTTGAATTATAGAATTGATGATTTAGTTGATGAACTTTTTTTCGATACAAAGAATAAAGGTCCTATTAAACTAATATTACTCACTTGCTCAGTTGTCTTTTTTGCTTCTTCTAGTTATGGGCTTATACATCTAATTAATAAGATTAGTAGTAATAATTTAAATGTATTCTTTTTACCAGCTATTATCTTTATTATATTTTTTGCAGGCGTCTCTATTGGTATATTCCAAATAAAAGAATAAATAAGTATATATTTCTAAATATGAGAAGTTCATTTATAATTAATTTGAAATCAAAAACCTAATTAAGAAAGTTTTAAAGAATGATACAAGAAACAAAAATTCTTTTAAGTGATTCAGACAGGACTAAAGCTAATAATGATAATGACTCATTATTCTACTTGGTACCGAGATTTACTTTTCACTTAGATGATACTTTTAGACGACGCTTAACTGATTTATACAAAGATCAGATTTCTTCTTCTTCAGATATTCTAGACTTAATGAGTAGCTGGGTTAGCCATTTACCAAAAGACATCAAATATAATTCAATAGTTGGCCATGGATTGAATGAGGATGAGCTTAGGAGTAATAAAAGACTTGATAAATATTGGATTCAGGACTTAAATACTGATCAAAAACTACCGTTACCTGATTCATCAATTGATGTCTGCTTAGTAGTAGCTGGTTGGCAGTATTTACAGTATCCAGAAGCTATAGCAAATGAATTATTTAGGATAGTTCGACCTGAAGGTAAATTAATAGTATCATTTACTAATCGTGCTTTTTGGGAAAAGGCACCTAAGGTTTGGACAAACTCAACTAGTCATCAGCATCTTCATTATATATCTTCTGTATTACAGGCTCATGGTTGGTCAAAAATTCAATTTTATTCAGAGGAGGATCAGATTAAAACTATTTTTGGCTTGTTTTCAACTGCTTCTGACCCTTTTTATTCTGTAATTGCTTCTCGAACTATTATATAATATTAACTAATTGTATAACCCTTCATCTTGTGAGTCTTTTTACACTGATCAAATTTAGTTCAGAGGATTGCGGCACCTGCCACCGAATGAGCCACTATGATTCTTCTGTGACAAAAGAACTTGGTTGCGACTTCATTAGTGTAATGCTGCAGGATACTGAGCAATATCGTAAATATAGGCATGTTTTGCTAAAGCAATATCCGACCAAAGAAGGAATGGGATGGCCTACATATCTACTTGTAAAGGATCTTGATAATGAATACTCTATTGTTGGAGAGCTTAAGGGAGGAATGCCGAAGGGCGATTTTCGTTTAAAACTCCAAAAGATTATTTCATCAATTAATTAAAAATTAATTTGTTCTTTGTTCGTTTATTTATTAATGTAGATAATCTAGCAATACAGAATATTTAGTTGTGCATTATACTATCGGTTGCATTAATCCACCACTGCCATCTGAATCGTCGTCATCATTTGCTTCGCTATATTGATAAATTGCAAATATCACCAATGCAAACAAACTAGCGAGACAACTTATTAAACCAATAGAACTTTGATTTGAGCTTAAGCTAATGATTTCTCCCAATGTGTTTATGCAATTCCGAAGAATTTAACTAATAAGTTTGATTTACATGAGTAGTTTTGTGCAATTATAAAACTGTCTCCTTCTTAAACCTTAATTACTGATGCATTTCTGGAATTGATTTTTTCTTCTTCGGTGTACTTTTTAGGATCGCTACCATTTGGTATCTGATCCGCCATTTTCTCTAGCCAATCTAGGAGTTGTTCGACCTGTTTATCTATCTGAAGAACTCCTAACCCCCGAGCTAGAACTTTGGCCTTATTGTGGCCACTATCTATGTAAACCAGCCTTCCGTGTAAGTGTGTTGGCAAACCTTTTCGAATCACACGAAAAGCTGGTTCACCCATTGAGGTTTCTAAACAAAGGTTAGGCTTCTCTTGCTTAATTCTAGAAAAACCACATTTACGGGCAACTAATTTTAATTTCATAATCTGCAATAATGAATTTACAGGGGCTGGTATTTGTCCATACCTATCTGACCAAGCTAAAGCCAGATCAACAAGCTCTTCTTTAGTTGAGCATTGTGTTGCAGATCTATAGGCAGAAATCTTTTCATCTCCGTTGATTATCCATTCACCGGGTATAAATGCAGTTACAGGCAAATCTACTTGAGTATCATCAACACTTGGAATATCCTGGCCTTGTATTTCGGCTAAGGCTTCCTGAAGCATTTCCATATATAAATCAAACCCTACGCTTTCAAGCTGTCCACTTTGTTCAACACCCAACAAGTTACCTACGCCTCTTATTTCCATATCTCTCATAGCTAGTTGATATCCACTACCTAATTGAGCAAACTCTTGAATTGCTTTCAATCTTTGTCTAGCAGTAATACTAAGAACTTCTTGTGATGGATAAAATAACCACGCATGTGCTTGCACACCACTTCTTCCTACCCGACCACGTAATTGATATAACTGAGATAATCCAAATTTTTGAGAATCTTCTATAAGTATCGTGTTTACTCTAGGAATATCTAAACCACTTTCTACTATTGTTGTACAAAGCATTAAGTCTGCTTCTCCCGAATTAAATGCTACCATTGAGTTCTCTAACTCACCTTCTGGCATTTGTCCGTGTGCAATTAAAAGTCTAAGTTTAGGAATCATATTTATTAACTTAGTAGCAACTTCCTCAATACCTTCTACTCGTGGAACTACATAGAATATTTGGCCACCTCTGTCTAATTCTTGCGATATTGCACTTCTAACAATTTCAATATCCATTTGTGTTAAATGAGTCTTTATTGGACGTCTAAGAGGTGGAGGTGTAGTTATTAAACTCATTTCTCGAACTCCTGAAATGCTCATATAAAGTGTTCTTGGTATGGGAGTTGCAGATAATGTAAGAACATCAACATCTTTTTTTAGAGACTTTATCTTTTCCTTCTGATTTACACCGAATCGCTGTTCTTCATCAACAACTAATAAACCTAATTGTTTAAAACAAATATTTTTTCCTAATATTTGATGCGTTCCTATAACTGCATCTATAGATCCATCATGTAAACCTTCATAAATTATTTTCCTTTCCTGACTAGTCCTGAATCGATTTAGAAGTGCTATTTTTATTGGATACGGTGCAAACCGGTCCGAAATTGTTCTCCAATGTTGCTGGGCTAATACTGTTGTAGGAGCTAACATTGCAACCTGCTTTCCAGATGTTATGGCTTTAAATATTGCCCTTATTGCTACTTCAGTTTTGCCAAAACCAACATCACCACAAACTAATCGATCCATAGGCTGCTCTTTCTCCATATCCTTCTTTACTTC
>QCKL01000014.1 GCA_003215355.1 Prochlorococcus sp. AG-409-O23 | reverse complement strand
GGGACACGAGGTGGAGCTGCTTTGGCCGCTGCGACAATTAATGCCCTATTAAAGGCAGCTCATCTATGTAATAGTTTCAATGACTAGGGAAATTATAATTAGTCCATAGAGGTTACTTTTTTGATGCATGCTTTTCATCAGTAATTTTTATTAATGACTCTTTTGCTTCTAACTTATTTAGTAGCTGTTTAGCTCTTTTTAAGACTAGTTCGGGTACGCCGGCTAGGCGTGCTACTTCAATGCCATAACTTCTACTCGCACCGCCAGGCGCTACTTTATGAAGGAACAAAAGATCTATGCCAGTTTCCTTTACTAAGACCTGGAAATTATCTACATTCATCAATGTTTTAGACATAGCATTTAACTCATGATAGTGAGTTGCAAATATAGTCCTGCTTTTGAGCTTTTTGGCAAGAAATTCACTAACTGCCCATGCAATAGAAAGTCCATCAAATGTTGCTGTACCTCTTCCTATTTCGTCTAGAAGAACTAAGGATTTATTGGTGGCATGGTTCAGAATGTAAGAAGTTTCTGCCATTTCAACCATGAAAGTAGATTTACCTGCTGCAAGGTCATCTACTGCACCAACTCTAGTAAAAATCCGATCGCTAATACTTAATGTTGCTTTATCAGCAGGTACCCAGCTGCCAATTTGGGCAAGTAACTGTACTAAACCAACTTGGCGGAGGTAACAACTTTTCCCGCTTGCATTTGGCCCCGTTAAAATTATAAGATCAGTACCTTTGCCAAGTTGAACATCATTTGGTATGAATGTATCTTCAACAAGCATTTGCTCTACAACAGGATGCCTGCAACCAATGATATTAATTTCTCGAAAATTATCCTGGTCATTCTTATTTATTATGTTGGGAGGGCAATAGGAATTGGATGCTGCCACTTCAGCTAATGATGCTAGAGAGTCGAGTCCAGCAATAGCTCTTGCTGATTTACGTATCTTGTCTGTGTACATTCCAACATGATCTCTTAGCTTGCAGAATAATTCATATTCTTTTTGTGCAGCCCTGGCTTTTATCTGGAAAATTTTACCTTCTCTATCTTTTAATGCAGGGGTGACAAACCTTTCTTCATTCGAAAGAGTTTGTCTCCTAATCCAATGTTGAGGAACATTTCCGGACTTTGCTTTGCTGACTGAAAGGAAATATCCAAATGTTCGATGATGCTGTAGCCTTAAATTTGCATTACCACTCGCTTTTTTTTCTAGTAATTCTTGACTTGACAACCATTCATCTTGGTCGTCAAGTTGATTCCTAAGCCCGTCAAGTACAGGATCGACGCCATCATGAATTAAGCCACCCTCGCTGACACTAATGGGAGGATTGTCAATCAGTTCATGCTTAATCTTTGATGCTAATATTATAAGTTCTGGATCCACTTCGATTAAATCTTCTAACCATCTAGGCTTGTTATTTTGAAGACAACAAAGTTTTTCTGCCAGCCTTGGTAGTCGCTCCAGACCGTCTGAAATAGCTATTAAATCTCTTGCACCAGCTTGGCCGGCGCCTGCTCTCCCTGATAATCGTTCCAGGTCACCCATTGCTCGCAGTAAGCGGCACAAAGACTTTCTGAGTGGTCTATCTTTTACTAGATTTGTGATGACATTTTGTCGGTCACTAATCGCTTTTGCATCTACGAGTGGAGATTCAATCCAACGTCTTAAACAGCGACTCCCCATCGAAGTTAAGGTTCGGTCTAGAGCCCAAAGTAGAGAGCCTTGAAATTCTCCTTCTCGCTGAGTGCTAGTTAACTCAAGATTGCGCCTTGTCTGAGAATCAAGCCCTAAGATATCTTCGGGAAAGATACTTCGAGGCAGGTCAAGGGGGATGATAGTTGCCTTTGTGCTGTCTTGGCCATCTGTAATGCTTGGTTTGGTTTGACTTAAATAAGTTAATAAGCCTCCTGAGGCCCGCAATGCTAAGGGCCATTCTTGTAATCCAAGCCCATCAAGTGTAGACAGCTTGTAATAACTTTTGATTGCTAATTCAGCCTCTGGCTTACTGAAAGGAGTGCTATCTATTTCTGTCAGATTGATGTTATGTGGCGACCAACCCTTGGCAATACTTGTATTGGTTCTACACCAGAGCACCTCTGATGCTTCGAGTTTGCTGAGTTCTTGATTAAGAGATGAGGCACTTTCTCGCTCTGTAACAAGAAATTCTCCAGTACTAATATCAGCGCTTGCTAGTCCCCATCGAAACGACTTTTGGTCTTTGGTCGGTAACAGCACTACTGCGGCCAACCAATTGTTCCGTCGAGCTTGAAGCATGCCTTCCTCAATAATTGTTCCAGGGGTTAGAACTCTTGTAATTTCCCTTTTGAGAAGAGTCCCTTTAGAAGGAGTGGTTTCGATTTGATCGCAGAGGGAAACGCTGAGTCCTCGACGAATCAGTTCAGCGCAGTATCTTTCTGCAGCGTGGTGAGGAATGCCTGCCATAGGTACCCGGCCTACTGTTTTGCCCCCTTCTTTCCCAGTAAGAGTGAGCTCTAGGAGTCGTGAAAGCTCAATTGCGTCTTCAAAAAAGCACTCAAAGAAATCTCCAAGTCGATAGAGCAAAATCCTTTCTGGATTGGCAGCTTTCAGCTCTACGTAATGCCTAAGCATTGGGGTGAGTTGGGATGGATCCACCAGCGTGTGATGAGCCCAGACAGGGAGGTCTTGGTCTGTATGAGATGAATACTTTTCTTTTAGTGGGGAGGAGCCTTCCTTTTGCTGATTTGAGTCTGCTTTTCGAATTCTTGGTCTGTTTTTTGCGTTCGTAACGAGTTCTTTGTCAGAAAGTTCAACTTCTAATTCTTGGTTGATTTGCTCAGGAGCAACGATATTTTCGGATCTCTCGTAGCTCTCAAACAAGCTGCCCTGCAGTGGTTCAGAGTGGGCAGCCATAGATCAAATCTGCCAGTTGATAGCCCGCATCGTAAGAGGGGTGTTTCGATTTGCATGTGAAGCCTCGCGACACACCAAGGGAGCTTTGTGTTTTTGACCTCCTTTGCGTGTGAGAATTAGTGAATGCTGAGAGCATTGGCTCCGTCGCCCCATTCCCCATGTCGATCATTGCTGCTATCACCGCGAACGCCCTGCTGTTTGCCTCATTGATCTTGGTAATTGGGGTACCAGTTCTATATATGACCCAACAGAATCCTGAAGACAGGCGCAACCCCGAGATTAAAAAAATCGAGATCATTGGTGGTGTTTGGTTCCACCTGGTATTGATCAACGCGTTCGTTGCAGAATTTATTGCTCATCAGATAGAGGGAGTTTCCTTCTAAATATTTGAGTTTGCCCAGGCCTAGCTGAAGAGTTTCGTTCTTTTCTATGGCTTCAAAAGGGGGTTTAGCAATGCTTTGTGGCCTTAAGCGCTACTTAGCTCCTACCGTAGTGGAAGCTTTGCGGCATTAAAGCCAAAACCAATGGCGACGTTTGAAGGAAGATTTACTGATTCGACTGATTTGCGGATAGCTGTCGTCGTAGCAAGATTTAACGATTTGGTGACTGGCAAGTTGCTCAGTGGATGCCTTGATTGCCTATCTAGGCATGGAATTGATATTTCTCCAAATAGCGATCAATTAGATATTGCTTGGGTTCCAGGCTCTTTGGAATTGCCAATAGTTACTCAGAAAATGGCATCTAGTGGTCGCTATCAAGTCTTAATTACTCTTGGTGCAGTAATCCGTGGAGATACTCCTCATTTTGATGTCGTGGTATCTGAGGCTAGTAAGGGTATAGCTGCAGTCTCTAGAGAAACAGGAATACCTGTGATTTTTGGTGTATTAACAACTGACACAATGCAGCAAGCTCTTGAAAGGGCTGGTATTAAAAGCAATCTTGGATGGAATTATGCATTGCAAGCTTTAGAAATGGGTTCTCTTATGCATGTTCTTAAGTCCTCTATTAGTACAACTTGAGAGCTCCCAATTGACCAGATCACCTTTCTTAAGGCATGCTGCTCTGGTCGAAAGGGAACCATAACCTAGAGACCAATTGCGGATGTAGCTCAGTGGTAGAGCATCTCCTTGCCAAGGAGAGGGTCGAGAGTTCGAATCTCTTCATCCGCTTTTAAACCTTGAAAGCTATTAATTAAAAGGCTTTTGAACTAGTAAGGTTTGGCAGCCTTCATTCTTGAAGCCAAGTTGTAGATAAAAATCTGATCGGTTTGTTGTCATTAGATAGATCCTCTCAGCATTTTTAATTGATGGTGTTGAAATGAGTGCCTCAACTACCTTGGTGCCTAGACCTTGCCCTTGTAGGTTCCCATTCACCACTACATCCCACAACACAGCACGACAGATTCCATCAGATGTTGCTCTGCCAAAGCCAATCATCTCCTGATTGTGCCAAAGGCTTACTACTACTGTGCTGCCAGCTAAAAGGCGGCGGAGTTTGCGTTCACTGCGACCTTTTGCCCAGAAAGCATGCTTGTTTAGTAGCTGTTGTAATTTCAGCAAACCTTTTCTAGGCATGAAATTAGGTCCTAGTCCAAGTAAGCGAAGACCTGGAGCACCTTTGGCATGTATTACCAACTTGATTTCTGCCATCAATTGATCTCCATGGCAGCATCCTCCTAGAGATAAAGCATCATGACGCGTAAGGGCATCATTCTCGCTGGTGGAAGTGGCACTAGGCTGCATCCCATTACAAAGGGAGTCAGTAAGCAGCTTTTGCCTGTTTATGACAAACCTATGATTTTTTATCCGCTCACCACCTTGATGCTTGCAGGCATTAGAGAGCTGATGATTATTACTACTCCATATGATCAGCATGCTTTTGAGCGATTGCTGGGAGATGGCAGCTTTTTAGGAATGCACATTAGGTATGAAGTGCAGCCAAGTCCTGATGGTTTGGCTCAGGCTTTTCTTATTGCGGATGATTTCTTGGCAGGATCCAAGGCTGCTTTGGTTCTTGGTGACAACCTTTTTCATGGTCACGATTTGGTCCCACAGTTGCTAAATAGCAATTCATCAGAAGCTTCTGCAACAGTTTTTGCTTATCAAGTTAAGGACCCAGAGCGGTATGGAGTTGTGGAGTTTTTGCCTAATGGCCAAGTCTTGAGCTTGGAAGAAAAGCCTTCTAATCCAAAGACTCCATATGCTGTGACTGGGCTTTATTTTTATGATGACACTGTTGTTGAAAGGGCTAAAAGAGTTAGACCTTCTAAGCGCGGTGAGCTGGAGATTACCGATCTCAATCGTCAGTATTTAGATGAAGGCTTACTAAGAGTTGAATTACTGGGTCGTGGCATAGCTTGGCTTGATACGGGAACTTGTGATTCCTTGCATGAGGCATCTGCTTATATAAGAACGCTTGAACATCGCCAGGGCTTAAAAGTTGGTTGCCCAGAGGAAGTAGCTTGGAGGCAAGGGTGGATTACTTCAGATCAGTTGGTTGAATTAGCAGAACCTTTGAGGAAGAGTGGATATGGAGATTATCTGTTGAACTTGTTAGACAATTCGTTTTAGTATTCGTTCAATGTTAATTCAACCTCTGAACTCTAATCAAGGAGTCACTATTGATGGCCCTTTATTGATTAGTCCAAAAGTATTTGCTGATCAGAGAGGATTCTTTCTAGAAAGTTGGAATCAATCTAAGTGGAATGAAGTTTTTCTCCACCATAATCAGGCAGTTCAAAACTTTGTTCAAGATAATCATTCTCAATCAGATTTTGGGGTTTTAAGAGGATTGCACTATCAAGTTTTTCCAAATCCTCAAGGCAAGTTAGTGAGGTGTGTCATGGGTGAAATTTTTGATGTAGCTGTTGATTTACGTTGTAGCTCTAATACCTTTGGCCAATGGGTTGGTGCGAAGTTGAGTGCAGTTAATCAGCAGCAATTATGGATTCCAGTAGGTTTTGCACATGGCTTTTTGACACTTAGCGATAAGGCTGATGTTTTATATAAAGCAACTAACTATTGGAACCGAGAATGTGAAAGGGCGATTCGTTGGGATGATCTCCATTTAGGTATTGATTGGCCTGCGCTTGCCACAACTCCAAAACTTTCTGAGAAAGATTGCTTGGCACCAATGCTGTCTGAATTGGTCTCTGGAGATTTGTTTGAATGAAAGTTTTGTTGACTGGAGCCAATGGTCAACTTGGCCATGCACTTAGAGATGAGAAGCTTTTTGACTTTTCTAAATTAGGGATTCAGTTGATACCTTGTACTCGTGTTGAGCTTGATCTCGCTGACTCAGCAGCTTGTAAGGAAATCGTGAGTTTTCATAAGCCAGATTGGGTTATCAATGCAGGTGCATATACAGCTGTGGATAGGGCTGAGAAGGAGCCGGAATTAGCACATTCTGTGAATGCAGGGGCACCAGCTGCTTTTGCTGAAGCATTAGCTGCATTTGGCGGTCGATTGCTACAACTAAGCACAGATTTTGTTTTTAATGGCAATCAAGACTCGCCTTATTTAGTTGATCACCCTGTTGAACCTTTGGGGGTTTATGGCGCTAGTAAGGCTGCGGGAGAAATAGCAGCATTGAATTTGCCTGGTGCCACAGTGCTTAGAACTAGTTGGGTATATGGACCAGTAGGAAACAATTTTTTGCTTACGATGCTTCGTCTTCATGCCGTTAAAGCCACAGCTGGAGAAGCTTTGGGTGTTGTTTCGGATCAATTGGGGTGCCCAACTTCTACCTCAAGCCTTGCAGCAGCTTGTTGGAGAGCAATTTGTTTGGAGAGCGATGCAAAGACATGTCGAAAGTTGCATTGGAGCGATGCTGGTGTGGCTAGTTGGTACGATTTTGCCGTTGCTATAGGTGACTTGGCGGTAGAGGAAGGCCTTTTGGAGCGAGCTGCAAAGGTATGTCCTCTAAACACTGCTGATTACGTCACTCTTGCTCAGAGGCCAAGTTATTCATTACTGAATTGTGTAAGCACAAGAAATGCTCTGCATCTGGGCCAAGTGCATTGGCGTGTAGCTCTTTTACAAGTTATTCAAAAGCTTAAGCAAGCACGACCTTGATTGGGCTTATCAATCTTTCTCAAAACTTTCATTTCTTGCCTTGTAATCTGTGATTGATCTTCCATCTCATTTAGGAGAATCTCCTCGCCGGATATTGATTACAGGTGGTGCAGGTTTTATTGGGGGCGCTTTAGTACGCCGACTTTTGAGATATAGCAATTCGATAGTTTTCAACCTCGACAAGTGTTCTTATGCAAGTGATCTGACAGGCATTAAAGAAGTTTTGGCTGATCTTGGTTCAGAAGCTGATAAGAGATATCAACTTTTAAGGGTTGATTTAGTTGACGCTGAAGCGACTAAGGAGTGCGTTCGCAAAGCTGATCCTGATTTGGTGATGCATCTTGCTGCTGAAAGTCATGTGGACCGTTCAATTGATGCTCCAAATGTATTTTTAGAAAGCAATGTGATTGGAAGTTTTAATTTATTGCAGGCAGTGCGTCTGCATTGGGAAGCTCTATCTAAAGATCGGAAAGCATCTTTTCGTTTTCACCATATCAGTACAGATGAGGTGTTTGGTTCTTTAGGTAATGCAGGTCGTTTTAATGAAAGCTCCCCTTATGACCCTCGAAGTCCTTATTCCGCTACTAAGGCGGCTAGTGATCATTTAGTTAGTGCTTGGCACCACACTTATGGGTTGCCTGTTGTTCTTACGAACTGTTCGAATAATTATGGCCCATGGCAATTCCCGGAAAAGCTAATTCCAGTAGTAATTTTGAAAGCAGTGGAAGGTGAGTTAATTCCTTTGTATGGCGATGGCGCCAACGTTCGCGATTGGCTTCACGTAGAAGATCATGTTGATGCGTTGATATTGGCTGCTACTAAAGGTGAGTTAGGAAGTACATATTGCATTGGAGGTTTTGGAGAACGTACTAATAAGCAAGTTGTTGAGTCGATTTGCAGATTTCTTGATGAGAGGCTTTCTTTAAAGAATTCTTGCTTCTCCTTAATTACTAAAGTTCCTGATCGCCCTGGTCATGACAAACGATATGCTATCGATCCTAAACGAATAATTACTGAACTTGGATGGAAGCCATGTTTTGAATTTGAAGCAGGTCTTGCAAAAACAGTTGATTGGTATTTGGCTAATATTGATTGGTGTACATATATTCGGAATAAAGCTAATTATTTTGGGGAAAGGATCGGTCTAACCTAAGTCTCAAACTTGTCAGTATGGTAATTTCTATTTACGTAGATCACCACGACTTGTAGATAATAGGAAATCTTCGTAGGCCATTCTTAGTCCATCATTTAAAGAGATTTTTGCTTGCCATCCGATTTTACTTAGGTTTGAAATATCTAGTTGTTTTTTGGGTGTGCCATCAGGCTTGGATAGGTCCCAAAGTATTTGGCCTGAATAGCCAACAGTGTTAGCGACTTTGTTGGCTAGCTCCTTTATTGAAAGATCTAACCCTGTCCCTACATTTAAGAATGTTAATGGTTCGCCTGAGTTGTCATTTGGAGATGATGATGAAGATGGATCCCATTTTTCTAGAGCAAATACGCAGGCATTCCCTAGATCATCGGCATGAAGGAATTCTCTTAGAGGCTTGCCAGTCCCCCAGCATGTTACCGATGGAGCATTATTTATTTTCGCTTCATGAAATCTGCGTATAAGTGCTGGTAAAACATGACTTCCAGTTAGATGATAATTATCTCCGGGTCCGTAAAGATTGGTTGGCATTAGACTTATTGCATTAAAATTATGTTGTTTCCTTAGAGCCTCACATAGCTTGATGCCAGCTATTTTTGCGACTGCATAAAACTCATTAGTAGGTTCTAGAGGACCTGTTAGTAAAGATTCCTCAGAAATTGGCTGTTTTGCAAATTTTGGATAAATGCAACTACTTCCGAGAAATAAAAGACGACGTATACCAAATTTCCAACTACTTTCTATTAGGTTATTTTGTATTTTGAGATTTTCAAGTAAAAAATCTACTGGCTCTGTGGAATTTGCATGAATTCCTCCTACCTTCGCTGCAGCAATCACAACGATTTCCGGTTGGTATTTGTTAAACCATGCTGAAACTAAAGCAATATCAGAAAGGTCTAGATCATTGTGACTTGGAGTCAGCTGATTTTTATAACCTGCTAAATCTAATGCGCGACTGATTGCTCCTCCCGCCATTCCACTAGCACCTGCTATTAAAATGCGATCTTCAGGCTTAATGAGATGAGGAGTCATAAGTGATTAGTAGTTAAATGTGATTCAATTCAGAAACGGTTTGGATTGGTTGGTGGATTCTCCATAGGCCCTACTACAGAGAAGCCTTCTCGACGCAACGTTGCTTCTTTTGCTGCTTCTAATTTGTCTGCGCTAACCATTTCATGTACTAATTCTTCTAGAGTTGTAGTTGGACTCCAACCAAGCTGTTCTTTGGCTTTTGTTGGGTCGCCTAATAAAGTCTCTACTTCTGCAGGCCTAAAATATCTTGGGTCAATACGGACTACCACAGCTCCTGTATCAGCGCGTCTACCAACCTCTGATAGACCTTCTCCTTCCCAAATAATTGATGGACTCAATTTCTTAGATCTGTTTGTCCAACCAAGTTCGTTTGCAGTTAACTCGATGAAGCGACGCACTGACTCTTGACGTCCAGTCGCGATTACATAATCCTCAGGAGTTTGTTGTTGGAGCATTCGCCATTGCATTTCGACATAGTCTCTTGCATGTCCCCAGTCTCTTAAGGCATCAAGGTTTCCCAGATGAATGCAATCATCTAGACCTGCATCAATTCTTGCTAAGCCACGAGTTATCTTTCGAGTTACGAATGTTTCACCACGTCTAGGTGATTCATGGTTGAAGAGTATTCCGTTGCATGCATACATGCCATAGGCTTCTCGATAGTTAACCGTTGTCCAAAAGGCATATAGCTTGGCTACTGCGTAAGGGCTTCGAGGGTGAAAAGGGGTGGATTCTTTTTGTGGACTTTCGTGGACAAGTCCATATAGCTCGGAGGTACTCGCTTGATAGAACCGTGTTGTTTTGCTCAGACCCAGAATTCTTATTGCTTCTAGCATTCGAAGAGCTCCTAATGCGTCGCTATTTGCTGTGTATTCGGGAGCTTCAAAACTTACAGCGACATGGCTTTGGGCACCAAGGTTGTAGACCTCATCAGGCTTAATTTGCTGCATAATCCTGATTAGGTTTGTACTATCGGTGAGATCTCCGTAGTGCAATACAAGTCTGGGATTTTTTTCGTGTGGATCTTGATAAATGTGGTCAATGCGATTGGTATTAAAACTGCTTGCTCTTCTTTTGATGCCATGAACCTCATAACCCTTTTCAAGAAGCAGCTCTGCTAAGTAAGAGCCATCTTGTCCTGTAATCCCTGTTAGTAGGGCAACTTTGTGATTAGGCATGATGCAATATTGCTCCAAACAACTGTTTATTGGTGATCCAACGCCCAAATTTGGTTTGGGAGTTGAGGGTCTTCAGAGGGAATATCCTTTGGAAGTTGCAATGGCATCAAACTTGGTTTCATAAAATATCTCCTTAGAATGGCTTAAAAGCTTTGTTGGTGATGCTGAGTCATCCCCCCCGGCTTGAGTGTTATGGCCATACCAAGAGTTGTTCTATTTCACTATGGCTCTTATCAGCCACTTTGGGACCAGCCTGGATTGTTGCAATGTGGACCGCAGATCGGGCCTGATGGCATCTCTGTTTCGGTTCCACATGTAGTGGAATTGCAAAAAGCACTTGAAGCTCGAGGTGTGAGTCATAGATGTGCATTGCTTCATTACACCGATCCATTTCTTATTCGCAAAGCTGGACTTCAAGGCCTTGAGTATTGGTTAGGCCCAAAGTTGTTGGTTTGTGGTGATCTACATCATGGACCCATGCCATTAGAAACCCTCATGGGATATCAGAAAAAAGAGTTTCATGATGCGGTACTGCTTGCTTTTAATCCAATGCTTTTGGAGCAAGTCAGAGCTTGTTTATCTATTCCAGTTCATTCGATGCCACCTGGCTTTTTTCGTTACCCAGTTAGGGCTATGAATCTTTCCCCAGAGCGTCGTTTGATTCATGTTGGCAGTACTGGCGCTCATCATCCGGCTCGAAGAAAGCTTGTGCAGGAGTTGTTAGAAAGAAGCCGAATTCCATTTTTTCAAACAACGACACAAACAGCTGAGGAGGCTGCAGATTTATATAACCAAAGTTTTTTAGTTCTGAACGTTCCTTTAAATAATGATTTAAACCATCGCTTTTTTGAAATTATGGCTGCTGGTAGCCGTCAGATTATTTTTGCGGACAGACATATATTGGGTCCACATCAGGATTTGTGTAATCGTCCTGATATTTTTTGGGTGCAAACACTGCATGAATTGGAGACATTGGTTCATGAGCTATTAGGTAATCTGCAATTACCTCACCTCCCTGTTTCACCCCCACCCGAACACACTTTGGACCAGTTGTTAATACATTGCTTTAAAAATAATTAGATTAAATAGATTCTTTCAAAAGCTAACTAGAATTAGCTTGTCTCTTTTAAACTTAACGTTTCGAGCTTAAATGCTCTATTCGCTAAGGAGGCAAGGAGACTGACAGTTCAACCAATCCCCAGATTATTCAGCAAGGATAATGGTTTTGCTCTTTGGCACTAGCTAAGAGAATCAATACTGCGAGAGGTTCAAATTGCTTGGTCAGGTGTCTATTTTTGCTCCTTCATCAGGCCTAACATTGCCTGATAATGCCTTTGGGAAGGATGTAGCCAACCTTGGTTTATATCGTGCTTTAGCTGAGCACGGTGATTTTGAAAGACTTGATTTCCTTAATGCTGAGGCTCTTTCTCAGTTACAGCTGCAAAAAGCTCTATTACCTAATGGAGGGGATATTCATTTAAAAAGTACTCACTTACTTGATTTTTATGCGCCTTGCCTTAGCGGCATTCTGTTGAGAGGACAGCCTTACCTAAGTGAACTTGCATGGATGCGAGGTGCTTTTCGTTCGCACCATTCTTATAGCTTGGTTGGTTTGATTCATACCTTGGCACCTCCTGTAGTCCGTGAGCATTTAGGTGAAGTAACTCTTGCGCCAGTTCAGTCTTGGGATGCTTTGGTCTGTACTTCTCCGAGTGTGAAAAAGGCTTTGGAGGAAATGCTTGATAATTGGGAGCAGCATCTCCAGAATCGTCTCGGAGCGAGCCGATTTGTAAGACCTCAGCTTCCTCTTATCCCATTAGGGGTAGATCTTGAAAGGCAAGCTGAATTAGCAGAGGACAGTAAGGCGCGAGCTCAGTTGAGACAAGAATTGGGCTTGGGATCTGAAGATGTTCTTGTGCTTTGGGTTGGACGTCTTTCTTTCTTTGAAAAGGCTTTTCCGCAGCCAATGTTTCTTGCATTGCAGAAGGCTTGTGAGCAAAGTGATGTTCGAGTTCATTTTGTTATGGCGGGGTGGTTCCCAAACGGGGAAAAAGATTATCGACTTTATAAAGAAGCGGCGAGTTGTTATTGCCCTTCAGTGCCTGTCTCTTTCTTGAATGGACGCAATCAGGATTTATTAGGAAGATGTTGGGCAGCTGCTGATATCTTTTTTTCGCTTGTTGATAACACCCAAGAAACATTTGGACTATCGCCGATAGAGGCAATGGCATCTGGGCTACCAGTAGTTGTAAGTGATTGGGATGGCTATCGCTTTACTGTTCGTGAAGGACTAGATGGCTTCCGTATCCCTACAATGATTGCGGCTTCAACTGGGATTGGTGATGAGCTGTCAGCTCGTCATACTTTGGGAATACTTAGTTATCAAGATTATGTAGGAGCCGTTGCTCAGCACACTGCTGTTGATATAAACGCGGCTGCTTTGGCTCTGGAGAGATTGATAGACAATCCTGAATTGCGCAAAAATATGGGCAATTCCGGCCGACAGAACGTTAAAGAGCGTTTTGACTGGCCAGTGATCATCTCTCAATATCGGCAGTTATTCAATGAGCTATCTGATCATCGCAGAAATCAGTCATTTGAAGAAAACAGAGGGCTGAACCCTCTACGCAGTAATCCTTTTGCCGATTTTGCAAATTTTGCAACAACTCAACTGAAGCCCGAGAGAATTCTTTCATTAGCGATAGATCCAATACTCGTAGATCAATCGCTTGATGGCCTTGTTGCGTTGGATACTCGTTATAAAGGTTGTCACGCTGAGATGAGTGAACTGCACCTTCTTTTAGTTGAGCTTGCGAAAAAGGGGTCTTGTAGCCTTGCTGAATTATTGGAGCCTTTCAGTGAAGATCGTTATGAAGCTCTTGCCATGGGTGTCAATTGGATGGCAAAAATGGGGTTAGTTCAATGGAGTAATTGGGACGAGGATAACAATGACTAATTCAGAGAATTTCTATCGCAGGGATGTTTTTCTCTCTGAGATCCGAGATTGTAATGATCGTGATGACCAGCGGCTTTGGAAAGAGCACCAAAGTATGCAAATCTCTTTTTTGCAGAAGAGAGGCTTACAACCTAGTTCAAGGGTCTTGGATTTGGGGTGTGGCCCTATGAGACTTGGTGTTGCTTTGATCCCAATGCTTAGTGAAGGCAGGTATTTCGGCCAAGATATCAACCCTGAAACCCTCGTTTATGGCGAAGAGGTTTTGCGGCAAAAAGGTATTACTGAAGATGCTCCTTATACTCTTTTTGCTTCTGACCAGTTTGATTTGAGCACTGTTGATTGTGAGATAGATATTGCTTTTTCTAATTCATTGTTTAGCCATCTAACTCTTAATTCAATCTTGACGTGCCTTTTGAGGGTTAAAGATGTACTTGCTCCAAAGGGTATTTACTACTCAACTTTCTTTGCTTTAGAAAGGGGAGCTTCTTGGCTTCAGCCTTGCTCTCGAGATAAATGGGGCCGTAGATTTGATACTTATTCTTATCAAGATCCTTATCACTATGAAGTTGATCTATTAAAAGCCGTTGCTTCTCAGGCTGGTTTTCGCATGGACCTTTTAACTGACTTTGGGCATCCAACTCAGACCATGGCTCGTTTTCGTCAATTGAACCGAAGCTGGCTTTGAAATGCCTTGTAGCTACTAAATGGCATGTGATTTATTGTTTGATTGTATTTCACTCTTGGAGTTGGGGTTAAGCCATCAACTGTTGTTTTCTTGTTAGACCCAATCATGATTGGGATCTATTGCCATCATTCCTGTCGTTTTAGTCGCAATACAGGAATTCAGCGTTGTTTAAGAGCTATCGCAAGAGCTCTCAAACATCAAGGAGAGTTGATTGCACCTTTGATTTGGGATCAAAGCACTAATGCCCTTCAGTTAGCTGATCAAAGTGCCCTTGACAATCTTTCAAATTGGAGTGGCCCCAACCCTAATGATTGGTGTATGCAATTACCACCTCCAGGTAGTTGGCTACTAGTCGTGGAATTGATAAGTGGACCATATCAACCATCACAAGAATCGCTGCTTAATTTTGCTGCAATTAATGATTGGAGAGTTGTTGGCATTTTTCATGATTCTATTCCACTCTCTTGGGGAGGGGAGGCTGCTAAATATCACTCTGCATATATGTCTGGTCTAGCTAAATATGATTTAGTTTTGGCTACATCTTCAGTTACTAAGAACGAAATAGAGAGTTTCTGGCAGCAGCATGAAGTGCTAGTAAATTCTCGAATAGAGTCACTTCCTTTAGCAGCTGAAATCCCAGGGGTGCCTCGTCGTTCCCCATTAAAAAGTCAGTTGCGTCAATTTCCTAATGACGAACTTCGACTTCTTAGTGTGGGCTCTTTAGAACCAAGGAAAAATCATCGGACTCTGCTCAAGGCATTGGCTTGGCTGCAAAATCAGCGAAATTGCAATATCCGCCTTCAATTAGTGGGATGGGCTAATGATCAAAGGGTTTTGGAGATGATCCGCCGAGCACAGTTGATTGGCCTTTCTGTTTATTGGGATGGATATGCAGATGACAATGCGTTGTTGTCTTACTACACAGCATGTCACCTAATGGTTTATCCATCCCTTCAAGAAGGGTTTGGATTGCCGTTGTTGGAAAGCTTATGGCTTGGTAGACCTTGCTTGACTGGTGAGTTGCCTGCGCTTAAAGAACAAACTACCCAAGGAGGATGTTTAATTGAAAATACAGCTAATTGGTATGTTTTAGCTACAGTCATCGCTGAATTGTGTTATCAGCCAGATAGGTTGAACCAATTGCAGCATGACTTGGCTAATTGCTCATTACGTAGTTGGAGTGAATATGTTTTGGCGATGAAGTTGCTAATGAAAAAGTTGACCTAATGACTATTCAACTCCCCTGGGATAGTTTGAGGATCGTTGGATGTGCTCAGAATGTTGCGACACGACTTCCTTGCGTAATTGAGAATATTGAAGGTTTGCGCAATCTTTTTGATAATTCAGAAGTTTTAATTCTTGAGAACGATAGTGATGACTTGACTTCTTCAGAGTTGAGCAACTATGCAAAAACATCATCTGGTGTTCATGCATTTTCTCTTCCAGGCTTGAGTCAGAAGATACCTGTCAAAACTGAGAGATTGGCTCATTTACGCAATGCTTGTATTGCTTGGCTAAGGCAATCTGGAGTTTTGCGTGCGTCTTCGTTGGTATTGATTTTAGATCTAGATGAAGTCAATTCTGAACCTTGGGATTTTGAAGCTTTCCAAGAGGCACTGAGATGGTTTTTTTCTAAACAAGCAGCAGCAGCTCTTTTTGCGAGTCAAAAAGGTCCTTACTATGATCTTTGGGCTTTACGACATTCTGATCTTTGTCCAGATGACATTTGGGAAAAACAGTTTGAGGCCCATTTGAGGAATCCCGAATTGAATGATCAGCAATTATTTGAAGATGTAGTATTACCTATTCAATTTTCTATCCCTAATGATTCTCAACCTTTTGCAGTTGAATCTGCTTTTGGAGGGTTAGCTTTTTATAAAGGAGATCGATTACTATCGAATCCTGCTACGTATGTAGGCTCAAAGAGTAGATGGGTAACTGGAGATAACGGACCTCGACTAATTCGATGGCAATGCTCTGAGCATGTGAGTTTCAATGCTGGGCTAAGGGCAAAAGGTTTTGAATTATTTGTTCATCCTCGATTGATTAATTGGCACACAGACTTATTAAGTCAAGGATTGCGTCTGAACCCTGGGTCTTGGAGGCACTTGCAATTCTAGCTTGAATGGCCGTCACTCTTCAAGAAACAATCATGAGGTTTTCGTAAGGAATTTCCAATGAATCAAAAGAAGCAAAGTATTCAACTACTGAACAAGTCTGCTCATCATGCTCTTAATAATCAGAATTATCCGTTAGCTTTGAATCTATTCAAAAAAGCATATTTATTAGATCCCGAAGAAGAGAATAATCTGTTAAATGTTTCTTATACTTTTGACAAGCTTGGTCAGTTTGAACCTGGATTGATAGCTGCCCAAATTAGATCACTTGAATATAGGCAAAAATGGCAAATATTCTATGGCCTGAATAGGCTTTGGAAAGGTAGCCTTGACTCTGAACAAATAATATTAATTTCTGACTATATGTATGGAGAAACTATATGTAACTCCTACTGGGGTCAGTTGCTTAGGGCTGCAGGAATACACTCAACTATCTATTGTGATAAAAGACTGGCGCCTTTATATGAGAAAAATAATGTTTTTGATAGTGTAGTAGTGGTTGATAGGGAGTTATTAGTTCAAGATAAATATCCAAGTTTTTCAGAGGAATGGACACCTGTTTCTCCCTTATTGTATTCAATGACTACTCATTGTGGTTTGAGGAATATACATCTGCCCATATTTGACTGTGACCAGCAAGATTTAAAAACTTTTCATCAGAGTTTTCTTAGTAGGGAAGTTGGCAGGAAGTTAATAGGTATTAACTGGGCATGCAGTTCAATATCTTCACCTAGATCAATACCACTCGAGGCTTTTCAACCACTTTCAAGAATCCCTCACTCAACACTTGTATCTCTTCAGAAACCTCCTGGGATTGATCAGCTTTCTGGATGCAGCTTTGTTGATAAGTTCATCTATATGCAGTCGAACCTAAGTGCACAAGAAGATTTTTATTGTACTGCACTAGCGATTAAATCTTGTAGCTGTATCATCACTTGTGATACTGCCGTTGCACACTTGTGCGGCTTTATGGGGGTGCCAACTTTCTTGTTATTAAATTCAACTCATGATGGTCGGTGGGGCGATCGTGATGTATACCCACTTTATCCAACTGTAAAATTGAGAAGAAATAATCTTCAGTCTTGGCACATGATTCTTGTGGATATTGCGAATGAGATTGCTAATGGCAATTTAATTTAAAATTTTTTCACAGCTTAAATATTAGAAATCAATTTCTAAAAGCAATTTTTAACTCTTCTTGGATTTGCTGAACAGGTGCTTCCCAGTCCCCATCACGTAGTTGACGAAATAGTCTGAGACTTTTATACCAGGGTGTTTGATTGCCCTCCAGCCCCCATCTCCACTCTGGTATCCATCTTAGTGTTAGCCAGGCAGGCACACCCATTGCCCCTGCAAGATGTATCACAGCACTATCATTGCTAATTAGAAGATCGCAGCTGGCTAATATTGCTGCGGTTTCTATGAAATCAAATGACTGACTTACTAAATTTTGACCTTCTATAAAGGGCAACCCTGAATCTATTTCGAGTTGCTTATTAGCTTCCCCTTTTTGAACTGAAACAAATTCTAATCCTTCTACATCTTTTAATGATAACCAGTCTTTAAATTGCATTGAACGACCTCTTGAATATAAGCTTTTCTCATGTTCGGCATTACCTTGCCAATGAAGTGCAACTAAGCGATGGTTTTGTTTGGTCTTCATGAGTTTCTTCCATTTTCTTATTTCATCTATATTGACTTTTAAATAAGAGCCACTATGAGGTATTGATTGCCTTGTGCAGCCCATTGCCAAAGGGAGACTAAGCAATGGTATCCAAAGGGGGTTTTTCAAAAGCTCTGTTTTGCAGTCTAGATGGCTTTCTACTCTTTTTAGTGCTGAGCTTTCGCGTAAGAATTCCACTAGTTTTGGTTGGCTTAAAAGTGTTACTTCATGGCCCTGATTTTGAAGTTCGATTGCAAATCTACAAAATTGAATTGTATCTCCTAAGCCTTGTTCACTCATGAGTAAAAGAGGCCTGCCTTTATGTAATTTTCCATAATGTCTAGGGCCAAAAGCTTTTTCGAAATTTGGAAAATTGCCAGGCCTTCGATTGAATCTATGTTCGTAGAGTTTTAAGCCTTCTTCCCAATCTCCTTTTAGTAGGAGGTCTTGCGCAAGGTTATTTTCGGCTTCGATTAATGGAGCAGATGGCAACTTTAAGCATGCTTTGTAAGCTCTTATTGCGGCATCAATCCGTTTACGCTGATGGAGGCCAATCCCTAAATTGAAGTAACAAATTGGTTCCTCTGGCATTTGAAGAATAGAGCGACCAATCAGCCTTTGCGCAAGATTTGGATTTGTAGCCAGAAGCTCTCCTCCTCGTTGAAGCCAATCTTTAGCCTCCCAACTCATGAATGTATCCATTTTTCGGTATAGATATTGCAGGCATGCAGCATATCTATCTCAAGATTATTGATAACCTTTATTGCTAATTCACGTCCCTTTAAGCCTATCTCTTCACACTTTATTGGATGAGAGTTACACCATTCCAAAATATCATCAAGATTACTTAGGTCATCATTTACTGGGATGTAATTTATCCACGCAACTAATTGATGATGAAACCATTGTTGTCTTTTACTCAACACTCTTATTACACAACTTCCACTGAGTAACTTCCAAAGTAGTCCCCATGAGTTCACATTCCCGTCAATATCTATTAGCCAGCGATGAAGTGCAGCATCCCAGGGCTCTACTCTTGTGCTCAATAGTTCTTGTTGCCAAAGTAGCTTTTCTATAGCTTTTTTATTTAGATCATTGTTGCATTGGACTATTGCATTGAACTTTGCATCTAATTGAAAGGGTTTTTGAAGGCTTTTAAGGCAAAGTCTGTAACGTAAATTTTTGCCCAGTGTTTCTAATCGCAAATCATTGCTTCCAGTTGTAGAGCCCCTCCAAAATGCAAGATTCAAGCGGTCTTGCCAATGAGGAAGTTTTTTCTTCTCAAAGGCTTTTTGCAGACCTTGGTAACCCCAAGTCATGAGGCAATAAGGATCCGGGATAAGTGGTCCGAGTCCATCCTCACGAATAGGAGCATCAAAGCGAAAACATTTTTGTAAAGGAGCTTCGTCATGGATCTGAACAGAAAATTCTTGGTTGGGATTAGTTTTCTGCAAGACTTTGGCCGCTGCCTCGCAAAATCTCAGTAGGACCTCTAGGCGAAGTCCCATATGTAATGAATCTGCTGGAATCTTTACCAAAGGTATGTGGTTTTCTTGCAGTATTACTTGGATGAGAAATAAGTCTCGACAAGCTTTGACCCGGATTTTAGGACTACCTTCTACTCTCCAGTGGAAGTCTTCAGGTAAAAGCTTGCTCAGCATGGGATCCTTGGGATGTAAATAGTAAGACTTTGCGGATACTTCTTGCCATCGTTCATCACTGGAATCCTGAAGGGGGAGGGAAGCATGCATCTTTGCGACCTAATCCATCTTCGCGCTTAGAGGCTTTCCAGGCTCAGCTTTTGTCCTTGCAAAGGCTTGGCTATAGGCAATCACAGCTCAACATTGCAGAGCTGGAGGCTCAGTCTGTCAATCAAGACCTAAGGCATGAGATTCACATTGCCGTTATTACAGATGGCGAGCATCACCTGATTGATCGACTTGACCCTAGCTATCAAGGTCTCTACTCCCTTGTTTTAACTAAGCCACCGACAGCCCGTCATTTGGGATTTGAGGCTCAGCGCTTTTTGTCTTCTCGTATAAGTGATGGCTTTGATCTTTTCGGATACATGGAGGATGATTTAGTAATCCATGACCCCTATTTCTTTCGAAAGATTGATTGCTTCCGCAAGGAGAATGGTGATGAATGCTTGTTATTACCTAATCGAATGGAATTAGTGAGCAAGCCACACCCTGTGGACAAGTTTTATATAGATGGCCCAGTTCGCAAAGAAGATGGAATAAAGCTTATTTCACATCCTTGCTCTGAGATTAATTCTGAATGGTTAGGGAGACAGATTACTTTTGAGACCCCTCTCAACCCTCATTCAGGATGTTTCTTTTTGAGTAGGGCGCAATTATTGCATTGGACACAGCAGCCTCATTGGCAAGATGGTGATTCCTCATGGATTTCACCATTAGAAAGTGCAGCAACACTTGGGATTGCCAAGACATTTAGGATCTTCAAACCATCTATGAAGCATGCCTCATGGCTTGAGTTACAACATTGGGGTAACTCTTTTCATTGTCTCTTAGGTCGTACTGTGAGCTTGCCTAGTGATCAAGAACGTGAAGTTGATTTGGAGGAGAAAAATGATTCTGATAGTTGAGCAATGAAGATATTGATTGTTCATCAGAACTTCCCTGGCCAGTTTCGCCAGCTCACACCTTATTTGGAGAAAAAGGGACATGAGCTAGTAGCTATTTGCTCACATCAGCGTCCTGTAGCTATGCAGGGCACACTTTTGCGTTACAAAGAGCCATCAAAACATTCAGCACTTGCTAGAGGCACTGCCCTCTGGCATGAAGGCCTTGAGCGGGCTGCAAATGTAGCCAGATTATGTGATCAACTGGAAACTAACGGATGGCGTCCTGATCGAATATTAGGCCATACTGGATGGGGGGAAACGATTGCTATTAGTGAGATTTGGCCAGACGTCCCACAGATTTTGTGGCCTGAATTGTGGGTTTTGCCTGAGCATGGGGGACATGGTGTGGACATGTGTTTGAATCGTCCTGGTCTAGGAGAAAGACTTGATCAATTAGGTAGAAATAGTCTTACTCGTGTTGCTTTGGATCAAGCGAATTCTTGGGTTTTGCCAACTCAACATCAAGCTAATAGCTTTCCTATGGAATTCCAAGGGAAGCGTATGCATGTTATTCACGAGGGTATAGATACGCGCTTAGCTTGCCCTAATCCGGAAGTTAATTATGAGGTACGTGGCTTAAAAATTACACGTGAAAACCCTACGATTACATTCGTCAATAGAAATCTCGAGCGCTTAAGAGGCTTTGATACTTTCATGAGGGCTTTACCTGAGATTCAGAAGAAGCATCCAACAGTCAGAGCTTTAATAGTAGGTGATAATGAACCAGGATATGGAGCATCGCATGCCAGTGGGAGGCCATTAAAGGAAGTAATGATGGAAGAATTAAAGGGGGAACTTGATTTGGAAAGGATACATTTTCTAGGTAGGATTCCACATCACTTATTTATTACGATCCTTCAAGCAAGCTGGGCTCATGTTTATTTAAGCTACCCGTTTGTATTGAGTTGGAGTTTGCTAGAAGCAATGGCATGCGGTTGTTCAATAGTTGGGAGCATTGGCATGCCTGTACAGGAGGCAATTGCTAATGCTAAGGAGGGACTACTTGTGCCTATTGAACAACATGATTTGGTTGCACGTTCTGTATTGAAATTGCTTGAGAATGAAAAGCTTCGGAAAGATTTAGGATACAGGGCAAGGGAAGCATCTCTGGCTTGGGATCAGGAAATAACCCAATCCAAGATTCACTCACTAATATTAGGTTGTTAATACATGTCCTTCTAAATAGTTATCATATACCACAAATCAATGAATATCCTTAGCTAAGCTTCTGCTTGATCTGGTAGAATTTAATTAAAGCTAAGCCTAATTAAATAAAATGCTACTGGCTCCTAGGCTTTCTCAGTATTGTGAAGATGTAAATACAATTGTCCATGTTGGCGCTCATCTTGGACAGGAACTAAAAGATTATATTGCTTTAAATCCAAGGAAAATAGTATATTTAGAAGCTGACCCTATCTTATATTCTAAACTTTGTGAGATTGTTCAATCTAACGGGCTCTCTTCTAAGGTAATAGTAATAAATGCATTGTTAGCGGAGCTAGATAATATACGAAAGGATTTTTACGTTTACAATAATCATAGAGGCTCTTCTTCTATTTACAGGCCTACTTCATTAATGACAAAGATGTATCCTGGCCTTGCTCCTACCGGAGAGTTGATTTCACTTTCGACATCACGTTTAGATACAATACTTCAATCAATTGGTATAGAACATTCGGAAATTGATGCCATTGTATATGATATTCAAGGCGCTGAATACAGTGCAATCTTAGGAACTGGTGCATATCTAACAAATCCAATCCTTATAGAAACCGAAGTTTCTACTCAACCTATCTATAATAAAGCTCCAGTTTTTGATGATGTGAATTTATTACTTTCAACCTATGGTTATAAGTTGTTGACAGACCCTGTACCTCAGCATGGCGATGTTATTTATATAAACTCTAGGCGCTTATTAAATAAAGAGTAAATAATATGAATATGACTCCTGCTTTCAGTTTAGATGCTCCACCAAATTGGGCTCCGTTGCCAGATTATTTGACCAGTGCATATAAGGCCTGGAGTTTAGGAGACTCTAAATTAATCAACTCTCAGTGTGGGCAAAGTGAATTTATTTATCTAGTTTCACGCAGAATCTCAAATCTATCTAAGCCTTATACCTATATAGATATTGGAGCTAATGATGGTTTGACAGAATCTTCAACTTTTTTGCTCTCTATGGCTGGATGGCAAGGGCTTTGCGTTGAGCCACAACCAAGACATTTTGCTAACCTAGCCTCGCGATCTGAAGATTCTTATGTATTAAATTGTGCTGTAGGTAAAGAGGCATCAATATTGAATTTACTTGTATCTGATGAATGCAATACAATTGCGACTTTGCAAGATACTAATATCTTGCACCGGAGAAGACTCGAAAAAGAGTCAGGAGGTAATTTCCTTAATTTACCCGTGCCTGTTATTCCTGCAAAATCTATATTTACATTCTTTGCTGAAAAATTTAACCATATGACATTTTTAAAGATAGATTGTGAAGGCCATGAGTTTGATGTTGTGGAACAGATTAATAATATTCCCGTTTATAGCCGACCAATACTTGTGGAATATGAGAACAATTATAATGATAATAATATAGCCAAATTATTGCTAGATTTAGGATATAAGCCCATGATTATTTTTGATAGTTTTGCTGAAATTTGGTGTCAGGGAAATGTTGTTTCTGACATTTCAATACTTACCTTGGATGTTCTTGAGCATTTAATGAAACGACTCAAAGCTCAATGAATTTATTTATAGCTCGATAGAAAGTTGCTAGCATTTAATTCCTTGAAAATAAAATAAATTGACCTTGGCTAAATATTTCTGCCATCAATTCACTGAATGTATAAAAATACCTTTACTTAGTACATAGACAAAAAGGAAATATGTTGATATAATTTATCCAAATATTGAATGATCTGTCAGGGGATGAGGCACAAGTTAAAGGTAGGTTATACGGATATGTGGGGACATGCAGAATATCAATTTCATCCAGAAAATAATTATTTTTATAAGCTCTTATCATTGAGATATGACGTGACCTGGGATCAAGAGGCACCCGACCTGATTATTTTTTCATGTTTTGGTGATAGGCATTTGAATTATAGCTGTAAGAAATTATTCTTTACTGGAGAGAATATAAAGCAAGCCGTACCTGGTTCAGAAAGGATGACAATTAAACCTGATTATAATTTGTGCGATGCATCTATATCTCATTTCGCTGATACTGAAAAAAACAAGTATTTCCCCTTGTGGTGCTTATTTGTCAACTGGATGAATATGGAGAACCCATTACCATTGCCATCAAATCCAACTTTTATTATTGAACCTGAGCTGCTAATTGCTCACGAATCTGACGACCTCAAAGAAATGTATTTAACCAAGAAATTTTGTGCGTTCATGAATAACAACCCTGTTCCTGATCGGATAGAACTTTTTGAAAGGCTCAATTCTATTCTCAGAGTAGATTCCTATGGCAAATTGTTTAATAATGTTGGTGGGCCTATTCGTGGCTCAGAGGAAGTTAAGCAAAGTATACTTAATGAGCATAGATTCACCATTGCTTACGAGAACAGTATTACTTTAGGCTACAACACTGAAAAAATCATTCAACCATACGCAGCGAAATGTATACCAATCTATTCAGGCGGTTTAGATAAAACTATATTCTCTTCTGACAGTATGTTTTATGTTGATGAATATAATTCAACTGATGAGATGGTCGAAGAGATAATTGATACTAATAATGATTACGAGAAATGGCATAATAAAGTCACAAAACCTCTTTTTATTGGCAATAAACTACCTGATCGATTCATGCCAATGACCATGTTAAACTGGATTTCGGAATCATTGCAATTAGCATGATGCTACAAACTATAGATCGCAAATATTTTAAATACTCGCAAATTCTATGTGATGAACTCTTCAAGCTCTTAACTTCTAAGCTAGAAGGATTTTCAGCTTTTGAAAATATACATCTATTGATTAATAGTAAGTTACTTGAAAAAGGTACAGATCAGGCAACCAACGTCCATAGAATTATTTATTCTGATTTTGATAAAGGACTTCAATCACCTTCTGTCCTCGCATATAGGCAGCTTTGTAGAGAATGGGTTAATGACCTGAGGTTGATTTTCGCTTTTGAAGATTGGGCCGTCCAACGTTACCCAAGCATCCGAGTCCATTTGCCTAGAAATAAGTCAGTATTTGAATTTCATCGTGATTCAGATTACAGCCATCCCTTAGGGGAAATTAATCACTTCTTAGCTATAACTAAGTGTCAGAAAACTGCTTCCTTGCATGTTGAGCAAAGTTTGGGCTGGGAGGATTTTAAACCTCTTGAACTTGCACCATTGCAATCAGCCATATTAAACACTAGTATTTTTAAACATGGTGACTTCATTAATGTAGAGGAATATACTCGATTATCATTAGATTTTAGAGCAATTCCCCTTCATTGCATAGTCAATCAGGAAGCTACTAGAGCAAGCTTAACTAAAGGAAAAACTATGGACTTAACTGATTATTATTTGCACTCATCAAATTTATTAGACGAAGATTAATATGCTAACTATTTGCATTACTACGGATAAGAGCTTTGCAAGACATAGTTCTATTTTTAACTTTCATCGACAATTTACAGAGTTACTTCCTAAATCTAATAATTTAACCTCAGCAGGTAACGTCGATGGACAAACTTTTGAACCTCATGGTCTTCATTTTGTAAATGACTTTAAAAACAATCAGCTTCTACACTTAATCGAAGATGGATATCAAAGCAATCTTTGGGATCAGCATATTTGGGAAGGTAGTTATATTTTTACACTTAATGCATTGAATGCTATTCGAAATACAACCTTTGAAGAAAACCTAGGTAAATTTGGTCTGTGCTCATTTGCAAAGGATTCATTTGTTCAATCTATTTTCCCAAGCAGATCACTAAGTCAACCCGAGCATGATGTTCTAAATAAGCATTACTATGCGTTACAAGTCGCTTCTTTGCAGAATGAGTGGACATTGATTATTGAAGATGATGCTTGTTTAGGGAGATTCCTTAATCAACACTTGATAAAGGAATCAATCCCTAGATGGCTAAATAAAGGAACCTCTGGCTTAGGCTATGAAGATTTATGCCAGTACAAGTGTTACTTAGACAATCATAAGAACAAATCTAAGCCTCATATACTTAACTTAGGCATTGCAATGACTAGAACTCTCTGCGCATATTTAGTTTCTCCAAGAACTGCACATATTTTATTTTCTGATTACTTACCTTATAGTCTCCCTGCAGATTTGCATATGCAGCGCTTGCTAATTAAGCATAGGATTCCTGGTTATTTGTGGTTTCCAGGTCTTATACGAAATGGAAGTAAAACTGGCAATTTTCAATCAGCTATTTGACTCATAGTTTAATACTAATTGATTAAAGAAGAATGCCAATTTAATATTAAATTTTTCTTCCTAATTAAATTTATATATATCTGAAATGTACTCTTCATTAGGAGTCAAGCTCCCAATGTTTCCGGATATAAGCCCATGCTTAGAAAACTTAATTTCTAATTCAGAATAAAAACTTTTTCTTGCTAATCCTTTGGCTTCAAAGTTTTCTATTTGTCTTTTCAAGGCTTCTATAATGTACTTTGTTGGGCAAGCGTGTAACTGATAGTTCTTGTATCTTGAAGCTTCAAACCAACCCATAGGGGACTTGCATATACTTTCAAATTCAACTGGTAATTGAGTATTATTATTTACCCAGACTTTTGGCATCATAAACGAGTAAGGCATTTTTAGTCCAGACATTGCCATTGCTGATGTGTTGTTTGCAAGAATAAATGACTTACCAAAACTATGCCTTAGTGTTAAGGGCCCTGATTGAGCGCCTATGAAATATAATGAACTAGCTAGTAATGCATAGCTTCTCATTACCAGGTTCTCAAAAATTCCCTCTCTTAATAAAAATGAAGGATGCTCTCCTATAAAAGAATCTTTTTCTATCTGTTGTAGACATCCATCAATATCAATAGCGGTGTACCCTAGGCTCGTTATCTGATTCACCAGCTCGATAAGATTAACCGGATTCGTATTCCTACCGGTCCTTGCATATCCGTGCGTGTAACCATATCGATTATGAATTGCAATTATTCTATGATTAAACCAAGAAGGCAGATAATCTTCAGATATATTTTTGCATATTGGTCTTACTTCTCCGTTGCACATCTTGATTTCACAGTTAATTATGTGAGAGATTGCTTCATCTAATGTCAGTAACTTATTATTTAAGGGCCATAGCTCAATGCTATGAAAGTAAGTAGTTTCCTTATCATGTAGTTTATATAAATCATCTATTTTGTCTGCACACTCATGCTTTTTGAAAATAATCTTGTCTCCATAACTTCTAACAATAGGATGGTTGATTTTATTATCCTCTTTACTGTAAACGATGATTTCTACATTTGGATATAATCCTAAATCTACCGCCCTAATGATAAATCCTATAAGAGTTAGATGGCCATACGCGCATGTCCATTCCTCGGGCAAAACAATAGTCTTACACATTTTTATTTGATATGTATTTTCTGCAGCTAACATAAGCCTAGTTCTTTTATACTTCCAATAATCCCCTTTGAAATACAGAAGATTTGATAGTGATTGATATGCATCATTGTTTTCCGGATTACTTATTACATATTGCTTGGCCAAAAATTTTGCCTTATCAAACTCTAGGTTTTGTACCGCACTCTCTATTGCGTTCTTAATTTGATTATTCTCAATCATCCTATTTGCTCAGGTAGAAAATCTTAATTATGAATCTCCATATTATAGCTTTGTTGAACTTTAAGTCCCCATTTTTACGCCATCTTTTATAAAGCCAAAATTACGTCAAATCATTGATATTCCTTTATACTTGCCGCAAATGCCTTCACCCTGCGAATACCAATACCTATATTCTCTATTGAATTTGCAAAACAGAATCTAACGTAACCTTCTCCTTCACTCCCGAAAAATATCCCTGGACACGTTGCAACATATTCACGCTCAAGTAGATTTTTCGCAAACTCCTCACTAGACCCCATTAACTCCATTATATTTGCAAATACATAGAAAGTACCCTCTGGCGTTAGACAATTTATTCCTTCTATTTCATTTAATCCTGTAACCATTAAGTCTCTTCTCTCTTGGTATTTGGATACCATTTCATATGTCTCACTATTTGCACTTAGCATTGCTTCAATAGCAGCATATTGCACAAATGGTGCGGTACAGGATGTAATAGTTTCGTAAAGTAGCGACATTTTAGAAATTAACTGGCTTGGACCTGTTACAGCACCTATTCTCCATCCAGTCATTGCATATGTCTTACTAAGTGAATGAACTAATATAGTTCTCTTTGAACAATGATCATATGTTGAGGGGCTATGGAAGCCTGATGAGCTATCTGAATAAATCATTCTTCCGTAAACCTCATCTGAAATGAGTACAAGGTCAAATTCTTCAGCTATTTCAAATAACCTTCTGACATGCCATTCTGTTAAAACGCTTCCAGTTGGGTTATGTGGTGAATTGATAATTATTGCTTTCGTGTTTTTATTAATAGCTTTCTTGACTCTTTCTGGATCTAGTCTAAATGAATCTTTCTCGAGTAGAGAAACATCTTTAGGGATGCCTCTACATGATTTTATTATAGATGAATAGCTAACAAAGGATGGATTGGGAATTATTACTTCGTCTCCAGGATTTATTGAACACATAATTGCCAGATATAATTGAATATTTGCACCAGATGTTACTAATATTTGATCATTACTTGGTCTAAAACCTCTTGATCTCCAGGTTAATTCTCGACAAGCTTCTTTTAATTCTGGGAGCCCTGAGCTTTGCACATAATGAGTATGACCTTCATCTAATGCCTTCTTTGCCGCCTGAATAACATTTTTTGGGGTATTAAAATCAGGGTCACCAATCTCTAAATGTATAATATCTTTCCCCTGCGACTCCAATTCTTTTGCGTCTGCGAGTATCTGGAACATCTTTTGCCCTTCTAATGCCCGCGTAAAGTCAGCTAATTCCATCTCGCTTATATAAGCTTTTATATTATATGCATTATCTAACTTAAGTCAACATTTATTCCTTTAAATTATTGTTTTTATAATTGTAGTTAACTTGATAAAACCCTATCTTTTCCTAATATCTCTTTTTCGAGAACTTTTCATTCCCACTTCTACGAAGCTTATACATATTTTTATCCGCCTTTAAAACTTCTTTTAGGCTATCGCAATCTGGATGATCTTCACCCCAAGGATCATATGCAGTAGAAAAGTTTCTTCCCCCAGCAATATCTTTGCTTTGATCAAAAATCCAGTTGATTGAATTTATAACTTCTAAAATAGGAGTTGCGCCTTTAGGAGAATCGAGAAATTCTTTTGTTGCTTTGTACTTCTTTGTATTTTTATCTGCATGCTCTAAAGCGAGTTTATGAGTTTTTGTATTTACCCAGCCTGGCCCTAAAATAGAAAATGTCATGTCATTATTTTCGAAATCCAGTAACTCAATCATTTTAGTTAGGTGTATTTTGGCACTTGTGTATGCTGAGAATTTTTCAACAGCACTATTCGAACCTCCTCCAGCAAAAAACATTACCTTTGAATAATTTGATCGAAACTGGTACAGCATATGCAGAAGATTTAGTTGACATAAACTATTTAACCTATAACTACTTTCCCACTCTTCAAATGTGCTTTCAAAAAAATTCTTG
>QCKL01000013.1 GCA_003215355.1 Prochlorococcus sp. AG-409-O23 | reverse complement strand
GCTGTCAATGCGCCTAAGGAATGGCCCATCATCACAACTTTTTCACCTGGAACCTTCAAAAGACCTAGGTTTTTAGCCAAAAGTACCGAATTCAAGTCATCCAAGCGATCTGGAAGAACCTCTGCGCCTGGGACCGGGCGTCTACCCTCAAGAAGAGCCTGAACAGCATTTGCATCGCTACCAGGGTGCTCAAGAACAACAACAGACCATCCCTCTCTACTAAGACTTCGTGCAAGCCAACGAAAATGTTCTTGGCTGCCACCTAAACCAGGCATAAAAACAATCCAACTGGACTTGAGTTGAATTTCCTCAGCTGGATGCCAAACCTCTAACAAAAGAGGCTCTGAACGATGTCTTACGTCTAAGGATTGCTTTTCTAGCCTTGGTTCTGAAGACTTTGTGACATTGGCCTCCTCCTCAAAAACAGTTGCTTCAGCTAAAGGCAGCTTTCCAAGTGCCAATAAAAGTTCTTGCTGAGTTTTCAACTCATTACGCCAACGAGTGGCTAGCTCCAATAAAGCGTCCAAATCAAGATGAATCTTTTCTGCAGGTAGTGCTTCAAGAAGATCAAGTGTCGTGACCTGAGGCTGGTTCTCTAACATTGATTCCAGAGTGAGAAAGACCCTTTCCCCACTACTGTCTTCATCCAAACGAACAAGGTCACTAACTTCATCTAGCAATTGTCTCCCAACCCAACTTCTAAGCATTTGTCTGGCCATACTCCTGTCCTTAAGGAGTGGAGCCTTCAGCAATTTGACAACGTCAGCCCTGCTCTCTAAATCAAGCAGGTTTAGCCAAGATGCAAGCTCTGATCGATAGTTTTTTTTAGAGCGCCCCCAATCAGCCAATTCCTGAATAGATATTGGTATCGTCATCCCTTCAAACTCAACTTCTAATCTTTCAGCCGCCTTAAGCAACGAACCGCCCAGAAGCCAAAACATCAGACTGGCCAATAGTCCAATCCCAAAACCTTTTCCGATTGAGCGTCCTAAGTGCAACTCTCAAACCTATTGACTGGTGGAACCAGTTTCCCTCAGCCCTGCGCTTAATTACCAGAGCAAGACTTTTAGCTTCAATTGGAGCAGGAGGAGTCATATATCTAACTCCACTTGTTTTTAATCAAATAAATCTCTCAGCGACTGAAATTGGTAGTGGGATCGCAGCTGCTGCTCTGCTAGGAACAATTGCTCGTTTAATAAGCGGAAGTTTTCTAGATAAAGGAACTAACTGTGCTTGGCCAATTCGCTGGGCTGCGATAGTTGCAATTCTTGGTGACCTTGCGCTGCTGAATGCTCACAACTACTCATCATTTTTAAGAGGACAACTATTGATGGGTATCGCAACAGGTTTCTATTGGCCAGCCGTTGAGCTTGCCGTACCAACAAGTTGTGGGGATTTCCCCTCAAGGAAAGGTTTTGCACTTGTCAGAAGTGCAGATGCCCTTGGCATAAGCCTTGGGGCTTTAATTGGCTCAATTGCTGCATCGACAAGCGCAATTCGATCGATATATTTAGTTGATACAAGTTGTATGCTTCTACTACTTTTTCTTTTAGCAAAAGAACCACTAATAATTCAAAGGAAAGAAAAACTAAATATGGCTAACAAGCCACAAGAAATAAGTCAAGAAAGAACTTACTATAAAAACTCAAAATGGCTAAATCGTCTTTTGCCAGTATTAGCTATAAGCCTTCTTTCTACAGGAATATTTTCATTACTACAAAGTGCATTACCAATCGATTTAGTCAGAGGAGGACTATCAAGGCCCCCATTAAATGAAAGCTGGAGTAGCGGTCTAATTGCCTTACAGCTTGGCTTATTAGTTTGTTTTCAATGGCCAGTAGGCCGATGGCTATCTGATCATAATATTAGATTTGGACTGGGGGTAAGTCTTTCAAACTTTGGATTAGGCTGCTTACTCCTAAGCTGCTCCGCACTTTGGCATCGTGGAGTATTAATAGCTCTAATTGCACAAATACCATTAGCATTAGCTATTGCAGCATTCCTACCAACAGCAACTGAAGCAGTAATTCAAATAGCCCCTATCAACAAGAGAGGTTTGGCAATGGCTCTATTCTCCCAATGTTTTGCTATAAGTTCATTTCTAGCTCCAATATTTGCTGGTCGAATTATGGATATTCAAGGCCATGGTTCTACTCTATGGATCTTAATGAGTATAAGTTGCATAACTATGCTTCCAATCCTCAAAGCAATTCAATACAATTCAATGAAGGTAAATCCAGAAATTAAAACATGAAGGTATATTTAGTTTCAGGGCTATAAAGTAGCTTGCGTAAAAAATAGGTATTTGCAAATATGTTCTCAAAATCACAATAGTTAATTTTATAGATTAGAACAAAGCATTTTAAAATTTCTAATTAATCTGTTTCAGTGATAGCCTTGAAAAAGCCTTCCTTCTCTAACTCTATCAATCGTCGCTCTCTTAAAAAAAGGAAAAGTGGTGCTGCGAATGCAAATGCGACTAGAAACGTACCAACAATAACTATCCATAGATTCTTCATCTTTAACCGTCTAGACTCAGAAACAATCCAGACAGTGATTGCACCTGCGCCTAAAAGCAAGTCGATTGATAAAGATCTTGCAGCTGGATTAATGTTTGCAAGCTCTATAAATCTAATCAAGTCAAAGCCAGGTCCATACTCTTTTACAAAAGAAAAATTAGCGATGGATGGAAGAATTGCACCTAAGACTGAAAAACCCAAATAAACAAAACAAAGCAGATTACGCCAAGGTGTCATCTCTAGTTAGTAACAAACAATAATTCTTAGATTGAGCGTTCTCGAAACATCAATCGACAAAAGCAACTTTAAAAAGTCCTGGTTCAGCCCATCCTGCTCGAGATCCTGGCAAGCACTATCAATAAGCACGCCATCTTCAATATGGCTGGAATTGCGCCCTAAAGCAATGCGTGTAAAGGCCGATTGCCATCATCTCCTAATAGGACGATGCTTAATTCATCGAACACGGAGGCGTCCATGGACGACACGCCACCTGAGACTTTGTAGAAGCAACCTGATTCAGGCCCCTGCTCCAACAGTCTTCACCCAAATGTGGGCTATTCGTCTGGTGAGACATCAAAAAAGGTGCGTCAAACCAGTCGATACTCCTCTGCACCGTCCTAGGTGCCCTTAAAGGAGATCAGCCAAACACCTGAACCATTGGCCCCAGGCGCCACCCATCAGAAGCTTCGAAACTTCATCTACAAAAAAACCGATCCTCTACTTGAGGATCGGTTTTTTTAATGTAAAGCTTTAAAAGCTTGTACTTCTTGATGAAATTAAATCTATTGAAAATAACTAAACACATTCCAAGTAGAAACCACTGAAAAACTTAATGGCAAAGAATTTATCTAAAAGAAGTAATCTAATCCATTGATCTTGTATGCAAAAAACAATTTAACTCAACAGCACAACAAATAAGGACTAAATCTAAAAATTCATAGGAAAGAATTGCAAAAGAATTTAAAGGGACAAATATAGAGTTTTAGGTGTCCGATAATCATGAGGCTTTGGTCACCAGAAGAGCTGCCAAAATTACCTGAACTGAAGCTAGCAGTTGTAGGTCATGTCGAATGGGTAACTTTTCTAAAGGTAGATAATTTACCGAAGGCTGGGACAATATGCCATGCAGAAAGTTTTTTTGAAGAGCCTGCTGGAGGAGGAGCAGTAGCAGCCGTTAAATTATCAGAGATAACAGGAATGCCAGTCCATTTCATTACTTCGCTTGGCAAAGACTTAATTGGGAAACAAAGTGCTAATCGACTTGAAGAACTTGGTCTAAAACTAAGCATTACTTGGAGAGACAAGCCAACAAGAAGAGGGCTTAGCCTTGTTAATGACAACGGGGATAGAGCAATTACCGTGATAGGAGAAAGGCTTCAGCCTTGTGCAAAAGATGAATTGCCTTGGAAAGAATTAGGCTCTTATCAAGGAGTCTTCGTGACAGCGGCAGACAGTAATGCGCTTAAATCTTGCCGTTGTTCAGAACTATTAGTCACAACTCCTCGTCTAAGCATCAGCACAATTCAACAATCAAAGGTCAAGATTGATGTTTTAGTTGGAAGCGGTCTTGACCCTGACGAGAGATATATTGGAGAAAAATTAAGCCCTCCACCAAGGATAAGGATTGAGACAGAAGGCGAAATGGGAGGCCAGGCATGGCCTGGGGGGAGATTCAAGGCATTCAATCTAAAAAAACAGGTTGTAGATACTTATGGATGTGGTGATAGCTTTGCTGCAGGAGTTACAGCGGGGCTAGCTGCTGGCTGGAGCCTAGAAAAGGCTATAAGTCTTGGTTCAGACTATGGGGCAAAGTGTGCAACGCACTTTGGACCATACGAAAACACGAATTTCTCCAGCCAGTAAAGAACTAAAGTAAGGGTATGGAATCAGAAAAAGGCATCAGGAAAGAAAGCTTGGCTCATCATGCGGTTTTCCTTGGTGTTGCTACTTCGATTCTTTTCGTAGAGTCAATAATCACATTGCTTAGGTCATCAAGAAGAGGAGTCTTCCGTAAAGAGGTACTTTCGGAGAATACAGATTATGGATTCAACCTAGACATAATAATCAAGTAATAGGTTATTAGATTTATTACATCTTTTGAACGCTAAAAATTTGTTCACCTTGAAGCTTGATCAACATCAAAGGCAATCTTTAGTAGCGAAGCTTGCTGCCCAAGTAATCTTCTCGACAAAGTTAAGGAATGAGTAATATCTCCAATCGCTTCCTATGGCTAGATGTGTTTTCATGGCACATCTGTGATCTAAAACCAGTGGGAAAGGTCAATCCAGGTAATAGTTCTAAGAGGATTCCATCTTTCCTAAGTGAAGGTCATTACAAAGAAATCGTCTTCGCACACAACAAAGGACAACTCTGGCCAAGTTCCGGACATTTCTATCCAGACAGCTCAGCAAAAGAGAAATTGCTCAAGATGTCACAACTCGGATGAAGTAATTAATTTCTTTAAAAGCAAACTAATGGTAAAGAATTTGTTGTAACTTTGCTTGAAATTTCAATATAGAGGATATAAGCAGATCTAAAAAGCTGAGCTCAAATAAAAAGTAAACTATTCCAAATTTTAGATTTACTGGCTATAAGCCCAAATACTTGCTTAACTCTGGTCAACCAATCTCAACTAATGAACGCATTGTTTGGCATAGCTGTTTTTCTATTCATAGCCTGCTTAGCTCGCTATGCAATCAAAGCAAATCATAATAAGAAAAAGAATGCTTCATTACTGCATAGATTCCTTAAAAAGCATAAGAATAAAAATCATATCCACGAAAGGATTGCAATGAGTTACTCAAATACACTTCTGATTGATCCAGAACGCAATATACAATTTGGTGACTGGGACAAAGATGAAGAGCTACGAGAGAAGGCAGATATTCATCGGGCAAGGCTAAGTAAATTTGGCCGTTCAAAAATGAATGGAGAGATGCTTTTTTTGGAAGAGGGAGGTTCTATATACAAGTACAAAGTCAATGGAGAGAAGGAGTACATCTGATGAAGCTAAGAACTTCAGAGTCACCAAGCTATAATTTAAGAAGGGAGTCTTAAATTATGGAAAAAACCAATTCCACATATGGAAAATTAGTTCCCGCCCTAGTGATTCTTTTTGTAAACTTATATCTTCTTACATTTTTAGGATTATATTTTACAGGCCTAAATAATTAATTGCTTATCAACTCATAATTGGGTAAATGCAATTTCCTCAGCATTAAGAGAATCAACACTAGGTCTAATTTCTCTCTCAATAATCTTATAAGTGGCAAGGAATAAGGGGGCCACCAGCCCAATAGCTGTTAACATTGCCACTAATTTAAGGGGTTGGAAAATTCTTTCTTTGACTAATTTATCCCCGCAATATCCACATACCATACCGCCTTCATCAATCTGCTTATAAAGCCTCTGTTGTGGCGTGCAATATGGGCAATAAAATCTTGGCATTATTTAAGTATAAGCAATACGAACCTTGAAAGCGGCTAATTCAGAATAAAAATTCTGGAGCGCTTTGAGCTTAAGTCAACCATACTTATTAAACCTTGTAAGTGCTTCAGGAAATTAAGAGCTACTTCTTACCTGTTATTTCCCTCGATTTAAGGTTTCTCAGCCCTAAACAGAAATAAATTGATTGACTATAATCGTAAATATTTTCATTATAAATAAGGTGTATAACTTGATTGAATCTAGTTACCACTATTTCTTATTGAATTATCTATCAAAATAGACATATCTACTTCCTTTCATCAGAAAACGTGATTTAAATATCCCATCAAGAAGGGAAGCAACCTCTACCGATGTCAAATATGCAAAGCTTGTGCAAAAGTCAATTGGATTCTTCAGTAACCATATATGCGCCTAAAGCAGAGAAAAGTTTCATGGCGCTCTAGCCAGTCAAGTCTCAGGCGCGTGGAATGTTGAAGTTATTTACATCAATCTCTCATTTTATTAAAAAAATTGATTTCTATAGTTTTTCTATTAACAATTAGAGAATGAACTACCTACTCTTGTCTCAAATTCAATCTTACCAAGTCTGGGTGCCTCCTCATGGCCTGTTCCTGTCACTATTAATTCTTGGTGCTTGCATGCTTGCAGGCGTCGTACTCGCTATCTTTTCATTTTACGAGGACTTCTATTGGAATGATGAAGATTACCGTAAACAGCTGCGGTGGAACTCTTCAAGTAAAAAAGGCAAGGCTTAATGTACTTTCTTTACCATACATTAGCCTCTTTAAATCCAATAACAAATCTTAGTCCAATAAATAGCCTTCTATTACTAATTCTAGGCTTAGCTGTGCTATTCCTATTTCTAGTCTCATTTCTAGATGCAAATGAAAATTTCGCGCTGAAAAATGATTGGCGGAAAAATACAAAAGCTACAGATAAGGAGCCACCAAAAGATCCATAATCAATTTTAATTAGCTACTTTTAGGGTATTTCTCTGTACTCTTGATGACTGTGTTTAATAGTTCTTCACTAGTATTGTTTATATTCCAAATATTTTGAAAAGAGTACTTTCCTAACTAAAATCATTCGAATCAGTCACTTGATGAGTTTTTAAAGATATTCCTTTAAGTAAATGGTTACATCTATATAGACAAACTCCACCACATTAAGCAAAAATTCCAGGCAAAGTAAGGGAAGTTTCAATTTAGCCATGTCGGTTTGTCCGCTAATAGATCGATTCTTGATGAGATTACTAGGATTAATGCTTTGTCTATTGATGGTTGCTCCTGTTCAAGCTGTCCTTGAAGAAGGAGATGAAGTCCCTAACTACGTGCACGCAAATATCACAGGTATAGACTTACATGGACAGGATTTATCAAAATCATCAATAGCTGGTGCAGTTGCTCGTGATGCAAATTTTAGTGACGTAGATCTTCATGGAACTATCCTTACCCTTTCAGATCTTAAGGGGGCCAATCTCCAGGGTATAGATCTCACTGATACTCTTGCTGACAGAGTTAACTTCCAAAAAACTGATCTTAGGAATGCTGTTCTAGTGAATATGATTGCTTCTGGCAGCAGCTTTGCAGGATCTCAGATTGAAGGGGCAGACTTCACTTTTGCTGTACTTGATAGTGATGATCAAAGGAACCTATGCAAAATAGCCAATGGTACAAACACAAAAACAGGAGTAAACACACGTGACAGCCTTGAATGCTCAGTTCAGTCAAGTGGCGGATATAAGCCACCCATGCCTGAAAGTTAAGGGCAAAGTATTCGATTATGATAATAATAGCCTTTAAACATCTAAGGTATTAAATTAATTATGTATCTTATTTTAGGAGAATATTCACTAACAATACTAATCCAATGGGAGCTGTAAAATATTAAAGTAGTTATAGGTATTTATAATTTAAGAAAGCCATATTCCACCTCGACTGAGAGCAGTCAGCACGCGTTCCTTTGAATCAGAGTAGCCCTGAACTCTCCCTGCATGAATTATCTGATCATCAGAGTTCCCAGTGATTGATTTAAATCTCAAGGCGGACTTTATCCTTGTAAAGATAAAATTCCTCCTAGGGAAATTGGCAGAGGCCATACTTATCTTGAATCACTTACTTCCTTAATAGCGGGAATAGAAAATTTTGCCAACCCCTATATATGTGAAAACCAACTTATAGAAAATCTTTCCTTTCTAAAAGATTAGATAAAATGCAAATCTTTAATAAATTCTTCTTCTGGATTTAATCCTAAAAGGCCTCCCTTGACTCCCCTCATATACTTTCTCTACAATAAAGCCTCTATTAACAACCAACTTAGAAAGTCGAGAAGTTTTCAACTTCTTACGTTTAAAGTAATTTAACCAGTAAGCAGAGAAAAGAGCAAGAAACAACAGGAGATAGAAAAATACCATCACACATTAGAGAATTGCACAAAGTAAAGCGAGATCTCATTGATCTGTCAGCCTGTCTTATTGGATTGCAGACAATCGCCTTTCGGGGATGTCTAGTTATTAGGAAGCTTCTGATCTTTCATGTTGGACTCTTCTATAATGACCAATATAAAACCATCGCCAAGTTGGAAGCATTATAAAAAGCCAGATCCAAACTATGTAGCTGTAACTTGATTCGAGATTAGACTTTTCACACAACACATTAACTTCAGAGCTATTTGAGTTGTCAATTCTTTTCTCAAGGTTTTTGCAAACGATAAGTCCATGAACACCTAAGAACCCAATCGTCATAACCGTTGGGACAGCTGACAAAACAGCCGCCAAGAAAAAGTTACCTATCTTGAGTTGAAGGTCTTCCCCCTTAGAGATGGACATAGTGAGCCTTTAGGGAGCCTAATCATATGAACTAGAGGAGGAGTCAATTGCTCACAGACGAAAAAGTTAAAAGTCCATTTGAATTAAAACCAATCAAGCTTCCTTGCAGTTAATTAGCAATCGCACTACAAAAGGGAAAATTCGAAAGAAAACCTTAAGTTATCTCTCGAATACTGGCCTCCTCAGTCCTTAATTCTATTAAGAGCGTCCTGTAGCTCTCGCTTTTCTTTTTAATTGGCTATGTTTAACCGGCTTAAATAAATTTGATGAGCAAGCGTTTAAAAAAATTTACTATTGAAGAAATTACTTCAATAAATACCACTAATTTACAGATGAAAATGATGGGTGGCGCTCTTGTAGGTTTAAATATATTGCTTATGGTTTTTGTAGGCTTATATTGGACAAACCCATTTGTTCATCTGTACTTCGCAGGCAGGCCTCTATAGACTTAAAAAAGTCTATCTATAAATGATGTAGGTAGATTGCCTATTGCAAACCATATTTTGACGCCACAGCTAAGCTATTTAGATCTTCTAAGGACCTTTATTAATGCTTGCTTAAACGGCTTGTAAGGGTTGAGTTCCATTGTTGATAAATTGGAGATAGGGTTTTCCTGTAATCCTGATTACCTCTAAAGGTCTCTTGAATTACAAGTAGAAATTGTGAGTGACTAGATCTTTAATGCTTTCGATCTGTCTCATTGAAAGGATAATGACTTCCAAGCCTTTGATTGAGGCCTGGATCGTTCAACGCCCCATAACTGCCTATTCTCAGAGGCACTAAGTATTGCCTCATAGAGATCGACATCGCGCTTTTTAGGAGATGACTTTTCCATGTAGGTAAAAGTACCAACCAATCCCGGCATTGATCAATGAAAATACTTGATGCTCATATATGGCATAAGTTTTTCTTATACCGAATGCCTGGAAGTTTGGTCTCATCCTCTGATTGCTTAAGACAATTTACGAGGGTTCACAAATCTATCCCTAGCCTTACAAAATAACTTCTTTTTGAAGTTCAAAGATAATAAGTAAGAATTAGGGAAGGCCGACACAGTTAAATACTCATCGGAAGAGATGCCCGTCTTATCAACCCTAATTAAATTCATCAATATTTTTTGATGAATTGCTTATCATAATCATCATCAATGCTTTTTCGATCTATTAATAGGAGGCCTAATTGCTCTGAGGCTCCCATGACCTTCCCCAAGAAGGCACTAATTTTCTCATCTATGGTTGCGATAGCAGCAGGCATGGCTGCTTGCAGCTCCTCAGAAAACTCCTCAAGTGTTCGACTAAGCGGAGCTGGTGCAACTTTCCCTGCAAAGATCTACACCAGATGGTTCTCTGACCTTGCCAAATCCAATGGTCCCAAGGTCAACTACCAATCCTTAGGCTCCGGTTCAGGCCGCAAAGCCTTTATCGACGAGACAGTTGATTTTGGCGCATCCGATGATCCGATGAAAGCTAAGGACATTGCAAAAGTCACAAGAGGCTTGGTTCAGATTCCTATGGTGGGGGGCACCATCGCCTTTGGCTACAACAACCCAGATTGTGATCTAAAGCTCACTCAAACTCAAGCAGTTAGGGTCGCTATGGGAAAAATCACTGACTGGAGTGCATTAGGTTGCCCTTCAAGAAAGTTGACATGGACACACCGCTCAGATGGCTCTGGGACAACAAAAGCCTTCACTAGTTCAATGCAGTCTTTTTCAAAAGAATGGACTGTTGGCACTGGTAAATCAGTCAATTGGCCTGCAGGAGTAGGAGGAAAAGGCAACGCCGGTGTTGCAGGAATCATTAGGAATACGCCTGGGGCAATTGGCTATGTCAACCAGTCCTATATCAAGGGCATTATCAAGGCTGCTGCCCTCCAGAACCTTTATGGTGAATTCTTGAAGCCAAGTTATAAAGCAGGTGCCGCGGCTCTAAATGGAATAAGTCTTGACCAAAACCTAGCGGGAAGGAATCCCAACCCAAAAGCTAAAGGGTCATATCCTATTGCGACTTTGACATGGATATTGGCTTATAAAACTGGAAATGGCTCGAAAACCGTTGCTATTAAAGAGGCATTCAACTACTTACTTAGCAATGAAGCTCAAGGAAAAGCAGCAGATCTAGGATTTGTCCCTCTAGAAGGTGAGATTCTTGATAAATCACGCGCTGCAATAAAACTAATTAGCGAGTAAACAATAAAACTTGATGCATAAATAGGGCTCGATAAACAAGTTCTCTTGTCTCGAGTTTATTTATCGCCAACGTATCCTTTCTGGATTTTTTATCTCTATCTTCTTAAGAAGAAGAATTATCCCCAAAATGCTTATAGGTCCCAAAATAGAGACCACTAGAATAAACATTCTTATGTTTTGATCTAACACTGCAAAAAGCTCGAAGTTCATAAAACCCTTTCCATAGATTAGGAATCTATTAATTCTACATAGTATTCTATTGAAAATAATAAAGTTACATCTTTGATAAATTACAAGCGGCAAAATATATAAATTTAAGAGTCAAGTTAAATTAATAGTTTTGAGTGAATCAGGATTTAATTGGTCTATTTCTAAATATATTTAAAATAGCCTAAAGAAACTAATTATTTAAGTTATATAATAAGATAATTATTAGAATTTTTCAAGCAATTTCTAAGAATGAAGCAATTACTAGCGTTTCTCTTCATCTTGCTGATATTTGGCCTCAATAACCAAGTAGCAAAGGCTGAAGGACAAGAATCATTCGAAATACTCATGCAAGAATGGAATCAAAAAAAGGAGTTGGCTAGTCAATACCTCATTGAAGCAGAAGATGCTTTCAAATCTGGTGATGAATTATCTGGATGCGTCACACAACAAAAGGCAGGGATATATGGGATAGAAGCTACAGAATCTCTAATCAAAGCAATGAAATCCAAAGGCGCTACAGATGGCCTTGAGAACTTAGAGGCAGGTCTAAACAAGTGGAAAGAACTGAGAGATTTCTGCTAAGGCCCTAGAGTCATATACCCAAAAGGGATTACGGCAACAAATTTATGGACAACGAAAAAACAGGCATAAACACATCGCTCAACGTACTTGGGGAACCACTTGAGCTATGTAGCTGTGAGCCTAAGACGGGTTGGTATAGAGATGGATATTGCAAAACAGATCCTTCTGATTTAGGAGAACACACCGTTTGCTGCGTGATAACAGACTCTTTCCTGACATACAGCAAAGCTCAGAAGAATGATCTTTCTACACCTATTCCTGAGTATGGATTTCCAGGATTAAAGCAAGGAGATCATTGGTGTCTATGTGCTCCTAGGTGGAAAGAAGCATATGAAGATGGAATGGCTCCTTCAGTCAGGCTAGAAGCCACAGAAATTGGGGCATTAAAGACAATCGGGTTAGAGCTTCTTATGCAACATGCGTACAAAGAGGTTGGATGAGATATTTTTGGATTCTGATTATAATTGTTCTAATCAAAGTTGATTTAGTTATGGCGCTGACTCAAGAAGGAACACTATCTGATTGTCTAATAAGTACAAATTGTGAGCGTGTTGAATGGGAATTCAAGAATGTAAAGAAAGCATATAATGATTTAGTAGCAATTGCAGGAGATTTACCAAGGACAACGGTAATTGAAAAGGATGATAACTACTGGCATGGACTAGTAAGAAGTCTAGTATTTAGGTTTCCAGATGATCTAGAAATACTACAATTGCCAAACAAAGGTATTGTTCAAGTAAGATCATCATCAAGGATAGGAATAGGGGACCTAGGAGTAAACAAGGCAAGGATAAAAAAATTATATTCGGAATTAATGCAGAGGTAGTTCATTACCTTCTCTTATTAATAAGAGATATAAAGGGATTTAATATTTATTTTCAGTAACTATTAATGAATAGATTGTATAACTTAAGTTACTTAAAAATAGACATGCTAACTAATCATCAAACTCTGGCTTTGGTTTCTTCTTTGATTTTCCAGATACAAGCTCATGAAGAGCTTCTAGAGCTGCATGAACTTCCTTTAGCTCCGACACCTCAGGAAGAAGTCGATCCTCTCTAAGCATCTGGTCCATATCTCTTAGCTCTTGACGGATATAGCGCAAATGGGAGCATACCTCTTCTCTCTTACTGGTCGACATTAGTTAAATCTTTCTGAGATGGGCTTAATTTAATTCTATAGTAGATGATTCTTCTATGAATTTCAAGCAAATGCGCATTCGATTATTTTAAAAGGCGCTAGGGATTCCTTATATAAAATATTTGAATAGGAAGGTAATAAATAAATAACCATCTACTACTTTTTCACTATCCTTGCAAAACAACCAACTCTTTCAGCTGTTCTTTATAGTTGCCCTTAAGAGTCAAGGTGTTTCCATATGGTGTCACATAAACCTTTTTGATCACCTCTCCACCTAAAACAAAAATCTTGATAACCCTAGAGCCATTAGGAATGAGAATATAATCTGGATCATTTTCCTCAATTGATTCTATGTCTAGAGATCTGTAATTTAAGTTTTCTGATGTATGTATATCTATCTTTGTCCTCCCTTCTGTCAGATTATTTGAGTTGATAACAGGAGGTACTTCCAAGGACTTAGTTATATGAGAATTTACACTCTCGTTAATAACATCATTGGTTGAAGAGGAAGAGAATGGGTGCTCTTTATACTGTGACTTTGGCATTTGAACAGATGGAATTTTGACAGTTGTTTTAGCCTTAATTCCAATAATTTCTTTGTCATCGATAAGAGACTCTTCATCGAAAGTACTAATAGTTAAAGGGTCTTGACCTTTTATTGAATCTGAAATCAAAGCAGTGCAAATTCCAGCAACAATCTTATCCAACGCCTGATCTACCAATTCATAGTTTTTTTTAAACCGTACACCAAAAGCCTTCAATCTACCTTTAAGTCTCATTTTTCATGGCTTAATCTTGGTCAAACCTAACTAATGCTTCTTAATTGAGCCAGCGTATTTTTGACTAATTTAAGGACCTCGCCTATGGACTTAATAATTACTACAAAATCTGAGCCCATTCAAAGACTTAATGGGTGAAAAAAGATAACTAGCTCTTGGCCTTAGGCAACTTACTTAGGTCTACGACTAAGAGCTTTCTCGCATCTTTGACCCCACTCATCTCAGGGTGTCTCATCACACTTTTTTTATACCTCTCAGCAATTACTTTCGATGGTCCCTTATATCCAGATTTTTCTCGAATAATCATGAGGCTCAATGCCGCAAGGGAGGCAACCATCCCTAAAAAAACAAAAACCAGGAGCGAAATTGGCGTAGGAGCCTGCATCATTCGAGCATCACACCGACTCTATAGAAGCCCAGTCTAGGATCAAATCTATAAATCAAGCTCATTCCAGCTGAATTAAGGGATAGTTAGCGAGCTTGGAGAAGGCCTCGGGAAGCAAATCCGAGTTGCTTTTAAATTTAAGAAATTTCAACACGACTGAAAATTGAGAGACATCTCACAAATGTGCAAAAGATCTCCGACCTAGCCACAAATGGAGAGACTTCTTTCGAATTTGCATCTGACTCATGCCAGAAGGTCCATGCAAAACCCTTTCTATGACAGGAGTTTGTCCATCGTCAATCGATTTTTGAGGCTACAGGAAGCTATTTAAACAAGGCAAATCAGGCTCCAATAGAGCTGATATTGGCTTGATTTAACTGCTAATCATTTTGCAAGGTGCAACAGAGTGGGCCAGGATGAAGGCCTTGTGGGTTATAAATACCGGGCTGTGCCCTCTGATTCAATGATTGAATTTTTAAACCACATCATTGCGGTTCCTCCACATCCATCTGATCTCGGGTTAGTAAAGCCCTCAGGCGGATTCCAACTACTCCCAGCCATTTTTGGTGTGATCGCAATTATCCAGGTTTCCCAATTCCACTGGTATGCACGTGATAAGAACGATCCTTCAAAGCGTTTTCAGCGCTGATTCTCATTAAAAGCTGAATATTCTTTGGCAATAGAGCCTGCCTAATCAATTGGCAGGCTCTATTTTTTTGTCAAAAATTAAACCAGTCTCATACTTCAATTATTAATGCTTCTAAAAAGACCACATTTTCATTCCACACATGGCATGAAAAAGCAAATTAATTCAATGAAAGGAGCTAGAGATAAACCAATTAACAATCTTTCTAGGTCTCAAGCCTTCATGAAGAATTGCCTTTTACAAAAGAAAAAAATTCAATTATAAAGGTCAAAAAATAAAGGCTTTGGGTTTACATGTAGGAAGACTAAATAAAAGTTGCATAAGGATTTTTATTTTAAGGAAGGCTGTTCAATCTATTTGTAAATTATCCGCTATGCAAATAAATCTTTCTAATAAACAATTTTCTTAGAGTAAATCAGCAAATATATAGCAAAAGTCCTACTGGTAAAGGTCAGGGTTGAGTATTACTAAAAAAGCCAATTAGTTTTTAACTGGGGTCTAATATGACCAGTCAAAGAGAATCTCTAACGAAGTTAATGTTTACATTAGTCCTGAACAAAGTATCAGTTTGTGAGATTGTCTGATGCTCTAGATTGCAAGGAAAAATTATGGCCTTATTTCTTTCGCTAATTATCCTTTCTCCTGTATCTCTGAACTCTGTAGCCCCATTGCTATCTTCAAGATAAAGCAATAGCGTTAGGCAATCTAAATCTGAATCTATATCAGTATGGTAGCCACAACCATCTTGATAGTTAATTGTTCGTATATATAGGTTAGTCCTTGACCTAATTATCCTAGCAGAAATCTGATTTTTTCTTAGATAAGGGTCCAGTAAAGTTAAAGCAAGTGAGGTTTCTATACCTTTGAAATTATTCTTGATTTCATCAGTATTATAATCTTGGATAAAAGCAAAATGGTGTTCTTCTAATGAATTAACATTCATTCTCTTGTGCAATATCCATGGGAGAGAATATACAGTGTTAGTGAGCTTGGAAAATATTTCTTCGGTAAGGTAGTTTTTGATTACCTCAATCATCAAAACTCAAATTAGTATTCAAACTATATTCAAATCAGATGCAAAAATCAACTTTCAATTTAATTAGAAACAAAAATATAGAAGCTTAAACTCAAGAAAAAAGAATCATGAACAAGTTGATTAAGTCATCATGCTCGTATAGCTTCAGATAAAGAGTTTTTTGCCATTTCTTCAATCTCTCCTTTTTCAGGCAAATAGGACTTTAAGAATGAGTTAGTAGCATTTGTAGGTGCAACCAAACCTATATAGGCACATCGCGCATATAGAAGACGAATAATATCCTTATCAATCTTTCCAGTGAAGCCTTTATAAATAAACCAAGCATATTTGTAGGTTGCGTAAAAAGCGGAATCCTGTTTTAGATCTTTTGCAGGATGCTCCTTAACATTTCTACTAAAGCTTAAAGGGTCGAATCCTCTTACGATTGATGGCTCTTCTTCAAGCTGAAATCTATAGCATGTTGCCAATAAGTATAACAATCCAAAATGTTCTTCTTCGCGATATACATTTAGGGCTTTAGCTTCAGCCCATGTAATGGTATAAGCCCCACCAAAGCCACCCACTTTTCTTACTAGACTTGTCTTAAAAACAAGAGCAGACCAAGAAGTAACAAATGGCGACTCAGAACTTGAATTGACAAGATTTTCAATAAATTCTTTTCCACCTAAGCTTAAATTACTATTAATGCCAATTAATTTTTTAGTCAATTTATTATCAGCTAAAACATATGCATATTTCATTAATTTATTTAAAATTAGATCCTCTTTTGGAATAGGAGTTTCACAACTATCATTGTACAAGTGAAATAATTTGCTAAATGGAACGCCATTATCTGCGAGATCCCATCCTGATTCAGCTATACAATTTCCATAAAAACAAGCGGTCTTTAGATCTATTTTCAATGCCTCCAAAGCTCTTTCATAAAAGTCATTACGGATTAGCCAATCATCATGCTCTAAGAAAGTAAAAAAATCTGTCTGAACCTGCCTGTACAGCCATTCCTTATTTGACAAAACTCCTAAATTAGATGTTTGCCTTACGAGTGTTAAATCATGAAAACTCCCCTCAAAAGTCAATATCCTTTCCCTATCAATTGGTTTAGGAGAATTATCATCAGATATCAATACTGATATTTCCTTTGAAATTGTTTGCTCCGCCAATGTTTCTAATGCTCTAGATAAAGAATCACTATTTCCATAAGCCGGAATTAATACGCTTAACTTGGGCATAACAGTTTTCTAAGCGAACAATTAAAATACAACGATTAATGAAAGGGGCATTATTAATCTAGATTTAATAAAGCAAAGTAATTCTTTATTATAATTGACTTCTTAGAGGCTTAGCATATTAATTATCTCATACTTTTCTCTTCTATTTCAAACATGATAAGACTAAAGGGTTAGAGCATGATCTTCTCATACAAGAGTGATAGCCATAAAGCCTATTGAATTGATGAAAGAAACTGAATAGCTAAATCAGGCCTTTAATAAGCATAAAAAAAGAGCAGAGTTCATTCTGCTCTTTCCTAAGTGGCCTTGTATTTTTTAGCTGACAGCTAAGGGCCCTACTTGTAATTCTCAGGCTTCGCCCAAGGGTCAACACGCTTGGAATCGTCTGAGTAATAGAGGAATTGAGTAGCTCCAAAAAATGCTCCAAGTCCGCAAAGAGCTGGAACCAGTGCAAATCCGCCTGAAGGCTTGATTAAACCTAAGTCTGAGGGATGAGGCAGAGCCGCAAGGATGTGTGTGAAATCAATCATTGAGGTTTAGCAAATTTTGGTTATTAATAACCCAGGTGGCCACAGCGCCAGACCCGTGCCAGGAGATCTTACATTAGTTTTCACAAGCAAAATCAGTGCGGGGCTTCCTAAGGTCATAAATAAAACAAGCCTATATATAGTCATTTCAGACTTGATCAATGCTCTGGCTGCCTAAACGCAAAGTTTGAATCACAGAAATATGGCCAACCGCCTAAATCCCTCAAATGAACTTGCTGATATAACCAGGTTCTTGAGATGGATCCCTTGGCAAGGCAAAACTTCTAAATGAAAAGCCACTGTGCTGCAGTGATTTCAGCGCCTCAGGTCCAGAATGAACTCCTTTCTTAAATGCAAAGCATTGCTCAAATCAATATCGACTTGTTCAGGTTTAAGAAAGTAAGCACCGCTCTATAAATAAAGACCTTTAACTATTCCGACCATATGAATTGAGCAGCTTGTAGGGTTTGGGGGATATTTTGCCTCTATCGCTTAAGAATTATGCAGACCTATGGAAATCCAGACGTCACCTACAACTGGTGGGCTGGTAATTCTATGGTGACCAACCGCTCAGGCAGATTCATCGCATCACATGCTGCGCATACAGGAATGATTTCCTTCGCGGCCGGTGCGTGCACCATTTGGGAGCTTGCACGGTTTGATCCCTCAATCGCAATGGGGCATCAAAGCTCGCTATTCCTCGCCCATTTAGCTTCTATCGGCATTGGATTCGACGAAGCTGGAGCCTGGACCGGAGCTGGCGTTGTCACAATTGCAATCCTTCACCTCGTCTTCTCCATGGTCTATGGAGCTGGCGGCCTCTTACATGCAGTTCTTTTTGATGAGGACATGCAGAAAAGTGAAGTTATCCAAGCTAGAAAGTTCAAATTAGAATGGGATAACCCTGACAACCAGACATTCATCCTTGGTCATCATTTGATCTTTATGGGTGTTGCTTGTATATGGTTTGTGGAATGGGCAAGAGTTCATGGCATCTATGACCCAGCCGTTGGTGCCATTCGCCAGGTTAATTACAACCTAGACTTAACAGCCATTTGGAATCATCAGTTTGATTTCCTAAGGATTGACAGTCTTGAGGATGTAATGGGCGGTCACGCCTTCTTGGCTTTCTTTGAAATAGGTGGTGGAGCATTCCACATTGCTACCAAACAGATTGGGGAATACACAGAATTCAAGGGGTCTAAGGTTCTTTCAGCAGAAGCAATCCTTTCCTGGTCACTAGCTGGTATTGGCTGGATGGCAATTGTTGCAGCCTTCTGGGCTTCAACAAACACAACTGTTTATCCAGTGGAATTTTTCGGCGAGCCACTACAAATAAAGTTTAGTGTTGCCCCTTATTGGGTTGATACCGGTGATATCTCTGATTGCACCGCTTTCTTTGGACATACCACAAGAGATGCTCTTGTGAATGTTCACTATGGCTTAGGGTTCTTCGCTCTACAAGGACACCTATGGCATGCACTCCGTGCCTTGGGCTTTAACTTCAAGAGCATTCCTGAAGCTTTAAGCGGCCTAGAGAAACCACCTACAAATCTAATTTCAGATACCTCTGTCTACTCTCTGAAACTCAAGTAAAACCAGATCATTAATTCCTTATCTTCGGCTCTTCAAACGGCCTAATTAAGGTGCAAAAGGCCTCGTCCTAAAGACGAGGCCTTTTAATATGTTTTGGTTCTCCGGCAAGATCAAGTCAAATATTTAGAAGCAGTGCTCCCTTTAGGCAGTATGAAATGGGGTCAAACGATGAGTTCATAATTAGATCTACTTAAAACTCAATTTTGAATGCTAAAAGGCTTTGGATAGGCTGACTCCCAAAAAAATGCTGAGCCACTAAGCTCAAAAGCACTGCGCCACAAGCTATTTAGGAATCTTTGCACAATTGGTCTACCTTCTCGAAACCAACTCGAATCGAGGAACCTATATCCACTGCATCTGTTTTAAGAAACTAAGCATTGCTCTCTAAATAAAGACCTTTAACTATTCCGACCATATGAATTGAGCAGCTTGTAGGGTTTGGAGGGTATTTTGCCTTTATCGCTTAAGAATTATGCAGACCTATGGAAATCCAGACGTCACCTACGGGTGGTGGGCTGGTAATTCTGTGGTCACCAACCGCTCAGGCCGATTCATTTCCTCGCACATTGCGCATACAGGATTGATCTGCTTCGCGGCTGGTGGAAGCACTCTTTGGGAGCTTGCACGCTTTGACCCTTCCGTGCCAATGGGGCATCAGAGCTCAATATTCCTCGCCCATTTAGCTTCTATCGGCATTGGATTCGACGAAGCTGGAACCTGGACGGGAGTAGGTGTTGCCACAATCGCCATCCTTCACCTCGTCTTCTCCATGGTCTATGGAGGCGGTGGACTAATGCATGCGGTTCTTTTTGATGAGGACCTTCAAGACAGTGGAGTTATCCAAGCCAGAAAGTTCAAACTGGAATGGAAAGATCCTGACAACCAGACCTTCATCCTTGGCCACCATCTAATTTTCTTTGGTGTTGCCTGTGTCTGGTTCGTGGAATGGGCCAGAATCCACGGCATCTATGACCCTGCCGTAGGTGCAATTCGTCAGGTTAATTACAACCTAGACCTTTCGATGATTTGGCAACGTCAATTTGACTTCCTAAGCATTGACAGCCTTGAGGATGTAATGGGTGGTCACGCCTTCCTAGGCTTCGCAGAGATAACTGGCGGAGCATTTCACATAATTGCTGGTTCTACTGCTTGGGAAGACAAGCGTTTAGGCGAATACAGCAAATTCAAAGGTGCTGATCTACTCTCTGCCGAAGCAGTTCTTTCCTGGTCACTAGCTGGCATTGGCTGGATGGCAATTGTTGCTGCCTTTTGGTGCGCAACTAACACAACTGTTTACCCGGAAGCCTGGTATGGAGAGCCTCTGCAACTCAAGTTTGCTGTCTCGCCATATTGGATTGACACAGGCGATCTTTCTGATGGCACAGCATTCTTTGGTCACTCAACACGTGCAGCGCTTACAAATGTCCACTACTACCTAGGATTCTTCTTTATCCAAGGTCACCTTTGGCATGCACTGCGCGCTCTTGGATTCGACTTTAGAAAGCTAAGAGGTGCAATTGGCAATGAGCAGAATGCAAATATCGTTAGGATCTAGCGATTGGAACATATGAATCCTATGTGATTCATTATTTACTGCCTAATAAAGCCAAGTTCCAACTTATAAATAATCAAAAACCCGCCTTTAAGGCGGGTTTTTTTTTCAACATTAAACCGTCAATCAATCATTTTGATTCGGAGAGGCCATCTTACGATTGGCCCAAAATTGATACATTGATCTAAATGTATCAGGATTAGATTCCTCAAATTTATTCCAATTCATCAAATCTATCGATGAAGGATCATTTCTGTATTGCAAACCGTATTGCTGCTTAATTGATTGAGGCAAAATGAATCCCAAAAAATTTAGGTTGAACTTTGCCAGCAATTCAGCCAATTGATATATAGTAAATCTATGTTCCTGAACATGAAAACAAAGATCTCGGCACATCGAGGTCGTATAGAAATCAGACCAAGAAGTAATACTCTTAAGCTCTGGGTATTTCCCAGATAAGAGATTTTTCCTAAAAAATCTTATCCCTTCATTATCACCTTCTATATCTTCAGAATCAACAAAATTACGTGCCTTAACTATATCAGTCCTAGCGAGCTCACTGTATAAGGCTAATTTCATATATCCATTAGGGTTCAAAACATTAATTAAAGATTCAAGTCCATCAGATGGTGAATCCATATGATGTAAGACGCCTCCACATTCGACTACATCAAATTCCTGGTTTAATAAGGCAACCTCAAGAATATCCATTTGAATAAAATTCACATTTTCAATCCCTCTCTCAATAATCTTTCTTTTGGCATAAGCAATACTTTTAGCACTTAAATCAATCGCAGTAATCTCTGCATTTTGATATCTCTGAGCGTCGAAGATCTGTTGCCCTGTCCCACAGCCTGCTATCAAAACCTTGGATCTTTTATTAATTAGATTAGAAGTTGAAATACGATTGGGTCTTATTTCACTATTGATAGCAGATACTATGGACACTTGATTTTCAAGCATGTGGGAGGTATATCTCCATCTAGGATATGGATTTTCTTCATATTGAGCTCTAACTTTCTTTGAGACATTATCGTTAATTGAGCCAACTTTTCTCAATGATTTGACGAGTTCTTTCTCAGCTATAGGTTCATTTAATTGAAGATCAATCAGGTCTTGAAAGGTATCAACCTGAGATTGATAGGTCCTTATTAATGGGAAATCTCCAACCAAAACGTGAAGTGGGATATAACAAGACAGAAGAGCTACTGCAAATTCATCAACATTCCCCTTAAGAAAAGAACTTTTTATAGATTCAAGCGCATTAATCTCTTCTTCAGAGCACTGGAAAATATACTCATTCAAAAAGCATTGTTCAGCTAGAGCTATGGTAAAACCTATTAAACGTCTCTTATGATGTTTTTCTAAATTTGAGTGAGTGCAAATATCCCTACGGATTTTCGTTAAAGCTGCCTCCCAAGTTGAGGTATTAAAGGTAAGAATTTGCAATGATCTGATTACCAACTTCTCGTTAATCAAAAGCGAAAAGGAATCATTATCAAGGACGTTGCTTGTTGCTTGAGAGATATCTACCAAAAGCTCCTCTGGTACTAAATAATTTAATGCTCTAAATAAATCAATATGAGGAATATCATCTCTAGGTAGCAATTTACTCAAAACCAGGCGAATTTGATCTTTTGAGAATGCCGACAAATCACATTCTTTCAGAAGAGAAGATAAGAGAAGAAAGGGTGCTGGCTTATCTGCAGATATATCTGTTTCCTCCTTAGCATGAATTACAGCTTCCTCAAGTTTGCCCAAATCCTTCAAGATAACTCCTAGGTTCATATGAGCATCAGGCATGCCAGGCTGAAGCTCAATTGCTCTTCTAGTTGCTATCTCAGCTTCTTCAAGTTTTCCAAAATCTTGCAGGATAGTTCCAAGGTTAAGGAAAGCATCTGCTGATTTAGGTTGGAGTTCAAGTGCCTTTCTTGTAAAATTCTCTGCTTCTTCAAGGTTATTTTTGGATCTTAGGATCAATCCAAGATTGATATATGCATCTGGGAAATCTGGTTTTAATCTGATCGCCTTACGCATAAACGATTCCGCCTTTTCGTAATCACACCTGGCTTTATAAATCAATCCTAATATTGAATATGAATTTGGAAGTTTAGGGTCAACATCAATTGCTTTAAGTATAATTTGCTCCGCTTCTTCTAATCTTCCAAGACTTAAATATAAATATCCTAAATTTGCACAGGATGAAGAATGACCAGGGAAAAGGTGCACACATTTCTTATATAGCTGAAGTGCCCTTTCCTCTCTCCCTGTTTGTTCGAGTATCAATGCATAATTAGAAAGCACATCTGGATCATTTAATCCAGTCTCTAAAAAAGCCTGATACGCTTTTTCCGCTTCAACAATTTTGCCATTGATATGTTGCCTTATGGCTAATGCCTTTAACTGATCTGGAGGCAACTTAGAGCTTTGCTTTGACTTTTTTCTTTTTACCGAATTCTTCTGTTTTCCAAAGCCAGCCAAGGTTAGCAATCGAATTCTTTTTAGATCATATATGCTAGTGCAAGGTTAAGGGAGTCTTCGCTCATTTTGATTCCTCTTAAATATTCAACAAATTGGAGCTTCAGTCAATGCCTTATGAACCAGGAAGTCCACAGTGTCGTGGATTAATAACTGCCAAAGAGAGTCTTTTAAATGCGATGAGTTCTCTTAACAAGATTGAAGAGATAGATCACATCCAATTACAACTAAAAGAGATATATAAAGAGTTAGACAAGATTCATGAGGGGAGAAAAGTACTGGAAAATGAAATATAGCTAAAACATCTCTATTATCTTTTTCCAAGAACAATTGCTTCTAAAAAAAATTAATTAGTTGTAAAATATAAAGTTTTAAATTGGCTGGTGATCCCTTTTACCTACCCATTTAATTTCACGATTATTATTTACTTTAACTATAACATCTGCTTCAATCGACTGAAGGCTGCTTTGTGGAATAGAGACTTCAATCATTCGCAAAAAGGAGTTCAACAGGTCACCCTCTAGAGAAGAGCCCCTTTCGAGTCTCATATTTTTCTCTTGCTGTATTTTCCAATCTCTAGTCGCATAAAAGTCAATAGCTTTTAGGTGCCATATCCGATTAAATCGATGCCATATAGCCTGATAAGGTTCGAGCTTTTTCTGAATATAGAATCTATATTCATGCTCAATATCAGTGATTCCTGAAGTTGAATCAAACTGGCTATTTTTTATGTCTTCATTAGTCGAGCAGCCTAAAAACCAACCTTCAATTACCAATATTTGTGGCCTATTTTGGCGCCAGCCAGAACGATCGCCTAATCCACCTCTCAGAGCTTTGTCAAATTGTGGTGCCGATAGGATGCCCTTCTCAACCCAAATATCAAGACATCGCTCAAGAAGTTCAATTGAGTGACTTCCTGGCAAACCTCTTGGTACATTCCATGGATTACCTGCCATCGCTTTTCCCAATTCTTGAGAGGGTAAATAAAAATCATCCAGAGAGAGAACCGTAAGTGACCAACCCAACTTTTGCGCAGCAGCTTCTAGCCATCGCCCAAAACAGGTTTTCCCTGAGCCTGGTAATCCTGAGATCCCAAAAAGTATTGATTCTTGTTGATTGGCTAAATATCGCTCAATATCCGTAAGGAACGGAAGACCAACTCCCAAGGCCCAGTCTGATTTGGTTTTATCAGGCCATGCTTGGCGGGCTAGATTCACACCCCCATAGTTGTTCCAATGCGCTAACCATTCGAGTAGTTGAGACCAACCAAGTTCTTTAAGAAGATTTTCAAAATCCTTGATTGGGAAAGGAATTTCACAGATCGCTCTACTCAAAGATGATGAAATTGAAATGTCCTTTTCAAAAAGGTTGTATGCGTCAAATTTCAAAATGAAAAGATTAGCTTTATGGGTTAAAAGATGAACAACCTATCAGGGAATGATCTACGAATTCATTATTAGAAAGATGCTAACAGTCAATTTAAATAAATTTTTGCCTCTAAAAATTAAATTGATTTAGAGCTCTTATAAACACAGTAGAAAAAACGAAGTCATACATCCTAAATAATTCGATCTAAAAGCTTCACTCCTTCGTTGCAGATTTCCTGCTGAGATGGAAAGTTAAGGTCTGAACAGGAGCATACCCCCTTTTTATTCTGGCTAATCCAGTTAATGAAGCCCGTCCTAATAGGGCAAGGACACTCCTTACCTTTGGTCAATGCATTCAGCTCCTGAGCTGTCAAAGGCTCTCCATCTTCTATAAACAAAACTTCCTGTAAGCGCAAAGTATGAAAATTGTTCCATTGATCAAATGAAGTCACATGAGGTAGAAAATCATCCCAAGCTGATTTCTTACTAGAAAAACATTTTTTTTGGGCAATGAGAGTAAATAAATCCTTAATGAAAGCAGTACATCGCTGGGCTTCTTCTGTTGTAAATGGGGTTTCTTTTTGTTTTGATAGCGTAACGATACCAATTTTCGATTCGAGTTGGTTAAGCCTAATCTCCATAGTGTTTAAACGGTAATTGAAAGTTGACTCTTCTTCCTCGGTTAGCTTTTTAACAATTATCTCAGTGATATAAGAGCTCAAGGTCTTTCCTGACATCATTGCACGACCCTTAAGTTCTCCCAAAAGCTCAGGGGCTATATTAATGTTTAATTGAGATCTTTTCAAAGAATCAACTCTGATGAGTATCTGACTGAAGATAACGTCTTCTTACCTTTTTCAGCCTAGATCTTCAAAGTTGCTTTATGGTTTCTAGGCATTCTAGGATTCTAGATTTGGGAAAAATGAGTTGCGAATCAGGAGCGAGTCAGCCAGGAGATAGACATTTACTTAGTCTTGAGCTTTCTGAGGATATTGTTGAATCCCTACAAAGGCTTGCTAATATTGAGGGTATTCACATGGATGCCTTAATAGAAAGGATACTAAAGGCTTCTATTACCAAGAGCTAAAAGATTCGTTAATAAAATAAGGGGAAATACCCTTGTAAAGATTTGAATTAAAAGATCTTTTCTGTGTTATTTAAGCAATGTTTAAGTAAAAATTTATCGTTGGCTATTAGCGGTAAGGGCATAAAAACAATACCAAATAGAATGCCTGCACTTAATTTGATTATAAATAGTACTACTTAAATACCAGGATAAATCCATATATATGTTTGTATTTTGTATATGGATAATTGTTTTGAGTAGGAGTTAGGCGATAAAGTTCTCAACTTCTATCCTGTCAAGCCCAAAATAGGTGAAGCATATAGATCATGTTAAACTAAATTATAAATTGAGATGTTTCAAATCATATTCGTGCTGGAAAGGAAATTAGAAATACTGAAATACTATGAGCGAATAGTCCAAAAAGGTTAAATTTATGATATTTCTGATTTTCATTTTAGGTTTTTTTTCATTTAGTGGTGCCCTGGCCCTTCGACATTATTGGTTTCAGACTTCAGCCTGGGATTTAGGAATTTTTGATCAGGCAACGTATCTTATTTCAAGGGGAATAGATCCTCAAAGCTCATTCTTAGGATTTCACATCCTTGGCGATCATGGAGCTCTAGTGCTATATCCCATTGGATGGCTTTCATCCATTTTTCCATCAGTCTTTTTACTATTCATCTTGCAAGGAGCTGCTCTAGCAAGCGCTGTGTTTCCACTAGCAAAACTAGCAAAGCAAAATAGATTAAATAGAAGATATATGGCTACAAGTCTGCTTGTATTACTACTTTATCCTGTTGTATTTAATACAGCTATATTTGATTTTCATCCAGAGGTACTAGCTTTCCCATTGATTTTAGAAATAATGGTTTTAATTGATGATAATAAAAATAGATCCTATTTCAAAATATTTATTTATCTAGTTTTCGCTTTGACTTGCAAAATAACAATGTCATTTCTAGTAATTGGCATAGGATTGAAATTAATTATCGATAACAAGAAGAAATTAGGTCTTGCGATAAGTAGTCTTGCGATTACTTGGTTTGTTATATTTAGTAGCTTTATTATACCAATCTATGGAGGAGAAGACGCAAGACTAGATAGACATTTTGGAAAATTTGGCTTATCCAAACAATCAGTATTTGATTTGGACTCGGTATATTCATCCATAATTCAACTTCTCAGTCAGTTTTTTTCATTATCCAATCTCACGTACTTAATCTTGCTTTTGTTGCCAGTGATTTATCTCTTGTTTCATAGTAAAAGAATAAAAATATTTACGAATCTGTTACCGTTCCTACCTTTGTTACTACTTAATCTATTTTCATCTCAATCTTCCTTAAAAGATCTTGTACATCAATACTCACTATTTCTTGTCCCTTTCTTAGCAATAGAAGTTCAAAAGACTCTTTCAACTAGAAATTCAGGAATAAAGGGTTATCCAATTTGGATGCACCGCAGAGGAGCAACTTTTATTTTGGCATGGACAGTTTTAATGTTCATAATTCTTTCAAGGTTCACTTTTTACTTTGGGAATTTTCAAGGACGATTTGATACCGCTAAAGAACGTCGTGAAGCAATTTCAATTGTAGGTCCTGAAGTGTCATTACTTACAAGTAATGATCTAGCCCCCCATCTCTCTAGACGAGAAAAAATATATTTAATAAGTGAAGAAACATTCCCTAAAATAGATAGTTTTGATGAAGTCTTATTAGACAAAAATCATCCCGGGTGGAATTCATCATCTGGCCTAATAGAGAAAATATCAGATAGATTGGAAAAAGACTCCTCTTGGAGTGTTAAATTTAGAGAAGGTAAAGTTGTTTTATTTCAAAACAACGACTCAAAATTATCAGAGGAGGTCAAGTGAGTACAAAGGCTCGCAGCAAAATTCAACTTTCGATTATTCTTCCTACCTATAATGAACATCAAAATATATTGAATCTACTAAATAGTTTGCTTAATATCTCCAAGTCATATGACCTTGAAATACTAGTAGTAGATGACGATTCTACTGACGGAACACAATCCTTAGTAAAGCAGTTTGCTCAAAGTGATAAGCGTGTTCGTCTTATTAATCGTATAGGTCGATTTGGCCTATCTAGTGCGATCAAAGAAGGGTTAATTAATTCAACTGGAGAGATTGTTGCGGTTATGGATAGTGATGGTCAACATGAGCCAAAAGCTATAGAAATGGCTGTCAATCAATTAATAACACAGGAATTAGATCTGGTTGTAGGCAGCCGTTTCCTTAATGAATCAGAATTAAAAGGTCTTACTAGAAATAGAAGGAATGGATCATTCTTTGCAAATATCTTTGCTCGCTTTAGTTTATCAAGACACTATAGGCACATAACAGATTACATGAGTGGTTTTATAGTATTGCGGCTAAGGTCATGTATTCCCTTTGTTCTTAAGGTTGATGTAAATGGATTTAAATTTCTATATGAATTACTAGCAATTAGTCGAGGTCAATTACTGGTTAGAGAAATAGCTCTTACTTTTCAACCTAGAATATCAGGAGAGTCAAAACTTGACATTGCTATTATTTGGGACTTTTTAATTTCTTTTCTGCATACAATTACATTAAGAGTATTCCCTAGAAGAGCTATTAGTTTTGCAATTGTTGGACTAACAGGAGTTTTTGTTCAATTATTTTCTACACATTTGATTATTGTCATCTCTGAAGTAGGCTTTGCGCAGGCTTTACCTTTTTCTGTAGTAATTGCAGCCAGTTCAAATTACCTGATAAATAATGCTCTAACTTTTAGAGCTCAGCGTTTAAGAAATTGGAGTTTAATTAGGGGTTTATTAAAATTTCTTTTAGTTGCTTCTCTACCTGTTATGGCAAATGTTGGTCTTGCTACAAGTTTTTATACGTTTATAACTCCCAGTGAATTATGGGCACAGATGTCAGGGATTGTTGTTGTTTTTGTATGGAATTATGCAGCTTCATCTAGATTCGTTTGGAACACTCCATCTTAATAGTTAATATCCCCAAATAAAATAGATTTATTCTAAGCCTAACTTCAATTCAATCAAATTAAAATACGTAAAAGGTTTTCAAAGGCGGTCTTCACCAAATCCCTTTATAAGAAAATTTGAGGGCATAATGTCTATAAATTTTACTGTGCTATAACATTGTATAAAACATATTAAAGTAGTGAATTTGATTAGGCCATTAGTCCCGATTATTTCCTTAGCAATATTGCCGGCTGTAATCCTTTACATAGTAGTGCTTTACCTCTCTAGTGCTGCTGGAATTGATCCAATTTTAGTTTTGCGTGATCCTATCCAAGCTTGTGACTATCCAACGGCAGTTGGCATGATTTCTAATCTAGGAGTCTTAATGTGGTGTTCTGCCACTGTAGTTAACCTATTTCCTTCTATTTCTGGACTAGTAATTCATAAAAAATGGAGACAACTACTTTATCTTGGTGGTTTCTTCTCTGGGGTTCTCTGCATAGACGACCTATTTCTACTTCATGATCGTCATGTAGGAGAGTATTTTATATATTGCACTTATTCATTTTTAGCCCTCCTCTTAATCCTCCGCTTCTATAAGTTAATTCTGAGATCTGATCCAATAGCCTTTTTACTATCTATTTTCTTTTTAGGTTTATCAGTTGTTGTTGATTCATTACATGGGCATTTGCTTATAAGTTATCAAACAACTCAGCTATATGAGGAAGGGTTTAAGTTTGTTGGAATTGCATGCTGGCTTTTCTTTTGGTGGAAAGCCTCTTTTAGAGCACTTAAGCAAATACCAGAATAATCAAAAATAATCGCATATGAAAAGTAGAATGACGTCAAACCTGCGCTCCCTAGAAATTGAGCCTCAAAAACCTTGTAGGTAAAAACTGTTGTAACTTAGAAAACCTACAAAAACCTACATTTAAATCCTTGAGAATCCATTGGGGGAGACACTAGTGAACTTCCAGGACATAATAAATGCTCTAAATATTTTTTGGGCCAATCAGGGCTGTTCTCTATTACAGCCTTACGACACAGAAAAAGGAGCGGGGACTATGAGTCCTCACTCTGTTTTACGAGCGATTGGCCCAGAGCCTTGGTCAGTTGCCTATCCAGAACCCTGCAGAAGGCCCACAGATGGTAGGTATGGGGACAACCCCAACAGGGCTCAGCACTATTTCCAATATCAAGTATTAATCAAACCTTCACCAGATGGTATCCAAGAGAGTTATTTAGCTTCTTTAGAATCTTTAGGTATTAAAGCTTCAGATCACGATATTCGTTTTGTTGAAGACAATTGGGAATCCCCAACACTTGGAGCTTGGGGAGTCGGGTGGGAAGTTTGGTTAGATGGAATGGAGGTAACACAATTCACATATTTTCAGCAATGCGGGGGAATAGATTGCAAACCAGTATCTATTGAAATCACATATGGGCTTGAGAGGTTGGCTATGTATTTGCAGAATGTAGAAAGCATATGGGATCTCAGCTGGAATAATACTCTTAAATATGGTGATATATGGCTCCCCTTTGAGAAAAGCAATTGTAAATTTAATTTTGAATCTTCTGACCCAGAAAGACATAAGAGTCTTTTTAATATTTATGAGGCAGAGGCAAAAGATTTAATTGATCAAAATTTACCAGCACCCGCTCTCGACTTTGTCCTTAAATGTAGTCATACTTTTAACCTTCTTGAAGCACGTGGGGTAATTTCAGTCACCGAGAGGACAGCAACCATAGCTCGAATCAGAAATCTTGCTCGCCAAGTAGCACAAGCATGGCTAGAAGAAAGAAGCTCTTTGGGATTCCCCCTGATCAGATAAAAATTAAATCTTATCGGTCAATAGATTGCGCAATACTGATTGACTGGGGAGAAGCGTCAATAAGAGATACCAATTTTTTTTATCACTTTGATTCGTATAAATAGCTACCTTGAATAGTTCTTTCTGTTATTCGATTTTAGCTGCTTTCAAT
>QCKL01000012.1 GCA_003215355.1 Prochlorococcus sp. AG-409-O23 | reverse complement strand
CGACCCACGTTGTTCGCGCTAGCGAAAAGTTGCGGCATCAAAAGCAACTAACAAATGCCATCACAATATTCATAAGAACAAGCCCCTTTTTGCCATCCTTTTACAGTAAATCTGCCACCACCTACCTAGATATCCCCAGCAACGACACCACCACATTAATGACAGCATCGCTAACATTAATCAAAAGAATATTTCGTTCTCATTGCCCCATAACAAAAGTCGGAGTCATAATGCAGCATCTCCAAAGCACAGACTACTTACAAAAACATCTCCTCATAAGTTGCAGTACAGAACAACAACAAAAGCAAAGTCAGCTAATAAATATAGTCGACAAGCTTAATAGTCGCTATGGGAGTGGAACAATAAGCTGGGCAGCCTGCGGCCTTCTCAATGGGTGGGAAATGCGCCGCGAGAAACTAAGCCATGCCTCTACAACACGTATTCAAGAGATACCTATTGTGAAGACTTAATTTCTATTTAGGAAAGAGTAATTAGCCCTCTATAGCTCGATCGTACAGATATATACATATCATAACCGCAGCTACTCTTAGTAGCAGATTTTAGCCGAAAATTTATCTTCATGACAGGAGAGAAGTTTCTCCCAATTAAACCTCTGTAAGTGTTTTAAGTCAGACTACATGAACATGAAGAGACAATAAAGCAGTGACTTGAGGATCTTATTGCTACTATGAAGATGGAAGGCTGCATTTAGATGCCGCAACAAATCAAACCTCAGCAAAGAAAGTGTTGTGAATCGAAAAGAGCAAAAAATTTCAACCGCTTGCAATCAATAACGCAATGGAATTCCTTACTTTTCTAGCGGCAAAGGACAAAGAGATTCTTGATCTGATATATAAAGCACAGTTTTCCGTAGAAGAGAATACGCCTTTATGTCTTCTAGGTAAAAGATATTTTGGCTTTCTAAAAAGAAGACAAAGAACAGTTGTTATCTGCACGCAAAATGCAATGGATGCAGGTGGACACAACATGCCCAAGGCAGGGCATGAAAATGGTTACGATCCGACAAGGGTATATATAAGGCGAGCACTTAGGCATGAAGCTGTTCATGTGGCTCAAAGCTGCAAGAATGGAAATCTGCTTGGAATAGCTAAAATGAAAAAGATTAAGTTACATCCGTTTAAAAAGAATGCATTAAAAGGCTCCACAAGAGTATCAGGCAACTCAAAGAATGAACTAGAAGCTTACTGGATGGAAGACAGACCAAGACTTGTTATAAACGCTCTAAAGAAATACTGCCTATAAAGAATTTAATTAAGACCACTAAACCTCCTTCAATAACTGCAAAAACTTAGATTTTATATCTACAATCAAGACCATTCCTTCTATGTTTTTTGAAAAGCCTGTTTGAAGATGAAGTAATTCAATATTTGCAAGAGCAATCCCACACGTCCCAGAAAGCAATACAGGTATTGTTCCAATATCACCATGCATGCGTTGTAAATCAAGAGCTTGTCTTACCGCATGTTGCGATTTCTCGACACCTAATTTTGCGACAAGCTGAGGCCATAAGTTATTTGCCGGGCTAAATCCTGAGAAGTCTGGGAAGTAAGGGGTCTGCATAAAGGGCCAGGTCCAAGATCAGTCAAAAAGACATTACTCATAAAGAGAATCAATCTATAGCTTTAGATATCATCTCAGGAGTTACAGCAATAGTTTCCAAGCAGTCAGCATTATCAAGATAATCCTCAAACGAAGCATAACGATTTATACAAGGCACCCCGCCTTCAAGATGGCAAGCAATGTTCCAATCTCGATGAGAAGGCCTTACTACTGAATAAGACTGAAGCGCTTCATCCAAATCAGAGCCATCTCCGATAATTTGTTCATTCCAAATAACCTCATAGAATTCCATCTGCAAGGGGAGAGATCTAATTCTACGAATCTAGGCAAGCGAATAAGAGAAAAGTATAAAAGTATGATTATGAATTATTAGTGAACATAAAAGAACAAATATTTGCTTTAAAAAAAGACTTGTTATATCTATGCTGAAATTATTCGTTTATCATCAAAACCAGCACAGCGTTGTTGATCCAAATAAAGGATATGCTTTCTCTCACTGTAATAGAGATCTTGGAAACGTAAGGCATCAACATTAAGCTCCTCAAACATCGCCTCTATTCGGGTTTCCATATCAAATGTTTCATCGGGTTTAAGTCTCTCTTCCTCAATTAATGCAGCAATGCATCGTTCAAGAGTTTCAAGTCGCTGACTACCCCAAGCTTCAAGAAGATGCCTACAACGCTTTAATGATTTCTGACGCTCTAAGACTGCTGCAGTGCCACGTAATTGAAGCATAGGTTGAGCCATTGACGCCAAATGAACCTCCCCAGGCTCTAACAAAGGTGTGAGGCGAGAAGATAACGAGTTGTCATCAATCATCAACTGATCTGCAAGAAGCCTGGGAAGATCTATTCCCTCTAAATCATCACCATCATCAACACCTCTACTAATTGCCTCTAGTCGACCAGATCCAAGATTTGATTCTTCCAGCTCATTAATAGCTGACCAAAGCAATCGATGATGCTGCAAAGCAAAATCCTCGAGTTCACGTTGTCTCAATTCCCTGCGAATAGCAGCTCTATGTTTTGAGCAATGAAGATATAAACGGAGAATCTCTGCCTCACTACGTTCTCTCTGACTAGCCTCACTAGGTTGCTCATGGCGACTTGAACGCCCATGCCAACGTTGACCTTTTACCTGCTGACGAAGATCCTCCTCCAGCTGCAATGCCAAACGCCCATGACCTCCGCTTAAACGCTCTGCAACTTGCTGCAAATAGTGAGTGCGAACAGCTGAAGGAGGCAACTTGCCTAACAACAGAACCAAACCACTGACTGCTTTTTGGAAATGATCTGCTTTGCTCAAATCAAGGTTCTGAAGAACCTGCTCGATTTGCCAATCGAGCCAAAGCGGAGCTTGGTCAAGTAAAGCTCTGTATTCACCAGGACCATGGTCACGAAGAAACTCATCAGGATCTTTACCTGATGGCAGATGGAGCACTCTTAACTCCAACTGTCCCTGTAATGCAAGTTGCTCTACTTCTCCAATCGCACGACTAGCTGCTCTAACTCCTGCACCATCAGCGTCAAAATTAAGCAATATTCGCTTGCCATCGCTACAGCGACATAACTGAGTAATTTGCTGACTACTAAGTGCTGTGCCTAAAGATGCAACTGAATTCTCTACTCCTACAGCATGAAGAGCAATAACATCAAAATAACCTTCTACAACAACTGCTCTGTCATGTTTACGAATAGAACTAGCTGCCTTATTTAAACCAAAAAGGTGCTTACCTTTTTCGAAGACTTCAGTCTCTGGGGAATTCAAATACTTAGGCTCTGTGCCATCAAGGCTTCGTCCTCCAAAGCCAATTACTCGACCCTGTTGATCATGAATTGGAACAATTACACGATTGCGAAAACGGTCATAAAAACCATCTCCTCCTTTACGAGCAACAACCAGTCCAGCAGCTTGAAGCAAATCTGGAGAAATCTTTTCAACTTGTTGAAGGTGGGTTAACAACCCATCCCACTGGTCTGGAGCAAAACCAAGTTGAAAAGATTCCAAGCTTGATTCACTAAGGCCACGAGTCTTTTGGAGATATTGAAGCGCGTGAGAGCCTTGAGCAGTCCTCAATTGACTACGAAACCAGCCTGCCGCCAGTGATAGCGCTTTATGAAGCTTCTCCCTACGAGAAAGCATTTGGCGCAATCGTTCCTGCTGAGGTCCTTCGACTGTCTCAACAGGGAGTTGATATTTTCTGGCTAGCTCAAGAACAACATCTCCGAAACTCTGCCGTTGAAACTCCATTAGGAACTTGATGGAGTTTCCACCAGCCCCGCAAGAAAAACAGTAATAGAACTGTTTTGCTGGCGATACGGTCATAGATGGCTTGCTGTCGTCGTGAAAAGGGCAGATTCCAACAAATTCCTTGCCTTTCTTTTTCAAAACAACATGCTCACCAATGACATCAACGATGTCTGCCCGTTCTTTTACGGCCTCAATAGTTCTTGGATGAAGACGAGGTGATGCCATCAGCTCATTCTGAGGTGGCAGAGGAAATTGGTCTACTTAGGAAGTGTCCTCAGCCCTAAACAAATAAACAACGCTGATAGATACGGGTTCACACTACAAGCATCGACTAGGAATCAATCAATGTCCTTCATTAAGCCTTTATGGCGGAAGGTCAACTCTGAAGAAAGTAAGGGCTATCGCGCTTTACTTGCAAGCGCTTTTGCATTCAGCCTTATGACAGTCTGCGTAAAACAACTAAAAGGCCAAATACCAATAGCAGAGATTGTTCTAGCGAGAGCTGTCATAAGTCTATTAATAACAAGAATTATGCTCAAACAATACAAAGTCTCTCCATGGGGTCATTCAAAAAGTTTATTAATCATTCGAGGACTGCTTGGCACAGCAGCATTGTTCTGTGTATTTAAAGCTATTGAAGAACTACCTCTATCTTCAGCAACAGTTATCCAATACACGTATCCGACCTTCACAGCCATAGCGGCTTGGTTATTTCTAGGGGAAAACATCCGACGAAGAATTGGAATTGCTGTAATCCTTGGATGGATAGGAGTAACTATGGTGGTAAATCCAAATTGGATGGGAGTGGAAGGCATAAATGGACTCCCCTTAAGAGGCATATTTATCGGATTGACAGGCGCCCTGCTTACCGCATTGGCTTATGTATGTGTTCGGAAACTATCCCAAAAAGAACATCCGCTAGTAATTGTCTACTACTTTCCCCTAATGTCCATACCTGTCTCGTTGCCATTCCTATGGGGCAATGCAGTTTGGCCTGCAGGGATTGAATGGGTCTGGCTATTAGGCGTTGGAGGGCTCACTCAACTTGGCCAGATCTGGATTACTGAAGGATTACGACTTTTACCAGTTGCACATGCAAGCTCAATAAGCTATGCACAAGTACTTTATGCAACTCTTTGGGGTACTCTATTTTTCTCAGAGAATATAAATATTATAAATTTAATTGGAGCAATTCTTGTATTCTTAGCCACCCTAATAAGTATTAGTTCGCGAAGACAATCACAAACAAAGTTGCCAATACTTAACTAGACAATACGATCCAATAGTTTTGAGAATAAGCTCTTAAAAGAATTTTATCTTTAACTAACTCCAACCATATATAGTAATTATATACAAGAAATAAACTCAAGAATCCCTTTTCGAATCTTATGTTTCTATTGATTTGGGGTTAAATATCGATCTTAGTAAACCTCGACTTGCATGAAAGCTTAAGACTGAGCCAAAATGAGCTGAGAATAGTCATAGTCGGTTAGAGCTCCTGTCAAGCCAAGCTGCCATTCACTAGCTCTCGTTTGCCCCATGAAGATTTTTATTGCCACTCTCATTGCCCTAAGCGCAGTTCCTCCTGCAATCTCTGGTGAATATCAACCTGGGTTCTCCACGTCCAGAACCTGTACTCGCAATGAATACAGGGAAGAATATGTTCCAGGAACACAAAATTCACCTGGGTATGTCAAGCATTGGAATGAAGCAATTGAAGTCCCATGCAATTCACCCTCAACTTCAGCAATGGGTCGCTCAAATCATTCCCACCCTGTTGGAGACAATAATGACTGCTCTGACGGGAGTCTCATTGGTGGACTTCTTGGTGCAGGCCTAGCCACATCAAGTTCTCGTGGCAAAGACAGGTGGTGGGCAATACCGGCTGGTGCAGTTGGAGGAGCAATGATTGGATGTCAGGTCGATGGGGGCTAAAAGCTCTGTGAAAAAATGATTAGCTGGCTACAAGGACAAAAAATAGAAGCCTGGCAGCAAGGATTGCGCCAAGGGATAGTTATTGCTTGTTCAAGCGTGGGATACGAAGTTCAAGTATTACCTAGACAACTTTCTAGAATTAACAATGATGAATTGTTAGTACTTTGGGTGCATCAGGCTCAACGTGAAGATGGATATAGCCTTTTTGGCTTCTTAAATAAAGAAGAGAGGGATTTATTTCGAAACCTTATTGGCGTAAATGGAATAGGTCCACAAATAGCCATTTCACTTTTAGACCAATTATCTGTAGTCGAATTGGTTGAAGCGATCACCTGTGGTGATATTCATTCACTCTCCAAAGCACAGGGCGTTGGGGCTCGCACGGCTGAGAGGCTTACTGTTGAATTGAGGAACAAATTGTCTGAATTTATTCGCATACCCAAGGAATTGGATCCAACAACCAAAGAAGAAGCTCCATCGCTTCCCTCACATACTTCGAAATTGAATGAGCTTCAAGAGACTCTTAGCAATCTTGGTTACGAGACCCTTGAGATTCGGAGGGCGCTTAAAGCAATTGAGCTTGAGCAAAGATCTTTAGAGAACTTAAATGGGAGAGGGATTTCTCAACCCAAAGATGAAGATACTCAAGCCTGGCTCAAGGCAAGTTTGCTTTGGCTAAGTAAAGAGGTCGCATAGAAGGGAACGTAAGGCGCTAAATTGACTTTTTAGTGGTTAGCTCCTCAAACAAAGAAACATGTCGCTCGATACAACAGAAAAACAAACCCTAATCAACGCTCATCAGACACATGGCACAGACACGGGGTCTGTTGAAGTTCAAGTAGCCATGCTTAGTGAGCGGATTAACAAACTCAGTGGCCACCTGCAGAACAATTCACACGACTTCTCTTCTCGTCAAGGTCTTTTAAAAATGATTGGCCGTAGAAAGCGTTTACTCAATTATGTTCGCGATAAAAGTGAAAAGCGCTATACAGACCTGTTAAGCAAGTTAGGGATTAGAGGCTAAATAACCAATACAGAATATCCATTCGTTCACAATGCAATGGCCGATCCTTTAACTCCAAAGTCCTTTAAAAATGAGGATAAGGTTTCTATCGGAAAAGCTCCTAAATTAAAAAAATCAAGCAAATCCTCACCTAAAACATCCAGCGGTGTTGGGATACCTAAGCCAGTTGCAGACCGAATGGCTCGAAGGGTTGCAATTACAACAGGACTCCCAACACTCAGTGGAATGGGTGTGTTCATAGGAAGTTATTTAGTTGTAAGCAGGGGTATTGCAGACATCCCTCCAGGGATAACTTTATTGAGCTCCGCAGCATGCTTCCTGACAGGCCTTATTGGCCTTAGTTATGGAATACTCTCAGCCAGTTGGGATGAATCACCAGGAAGTATTTTTGGAATAGAGAATATAAAACCCAACATAGGAAGAATGCGTTCTGCATTTAGCTCCCAAAAACCACCAAAAAAGAAAGAATCGTGAAATATATAATCTTCATGCTAAGAGACTTTCACTACAAGTTGCATTAAATGCTTGCTGACGCAAAGTGCTTACTGCTGCGTCTGCATCTCGCACACAAAACTGATGTCCTAAACGGACATATCGAACAGCACTACCTTCTCTAACAATAGCCACTACTGGCACCTTTACCCCACATTCATCTTTTGCTGGACGATGCTTTTGCAGACACTCCCTTAATCGATGCTGCATCTCAATATCGCTGGCTTGTTCTGACAGCAAATCAACTAATAAGAGTCGTAGATCATCTACAACCCTGCAATCATCAATAATCAACTGAACACGTTCATCTCTTCGGTCAACAGAAGCCCAAAAAAGTAATCGAGCTTCCACCATTAAGTGGTCAGAAAGCCTCGAATAACTCTTTGGAAAGACAACTGCTTCAGCAGATCCAGTGAGGTCTTCAAGTTGAAGAATAGCCATTCGATCACCTTTCCGAGTAGTGACTTGACGCATCTCGGAGACCATCGCAATAACACTCACCTTTGCCTTGTCATGCTGCTCATCCAAACTTGCAAGGCCAATAGGAGCTATCAACTTGGCAGGAGCAGAAAGCTGTTTCAAAGGATGATCAGATAGATAGAAGCCTACTAATTCCTTCTCAAGCCTAAGTTTTTCACTAGGTGAATAATCAGGAACAGGGGAAGACTTTGGTGCTGTATTCAAATCTTTTTTTTCTTCATTATCAGCTTGAGGGGATATCAAATCAAACAAATTACCCTGCCCACTAAGTCGATCACGAGCACGTGAGGCAGCCCATTCAATTAAAAGATCTAAGTCAGATATCAATTGAGCACGATTCGATCCAGGATCAATAGAGTCCAAGGCTCCGCAATGGATTAGGGCCTCCAGTCCACGACGGTTAATAACACTAGATGGTAAGCGATCACAAATGTCAGCTAATGAATTAAAAGGACCATCTGATTCTCTAATTGTTATCAATTGCCTAATTGCTCCATCCCCTAAGTTCTTAACAGCTGAAAGTCCAAAAAGAATACTATTAGTTAGAGGAGTGAAATCAATTCCAGACTCATTGACATCTGGTGGCATTACTTCAATACCAATAGAGTTGCAGTTAGAGATATAACGTTGAACCTTGTCACTGGATCCTGCATTTACTGTTAACAATGCAGCCATATAAGCTACTGGGTAATGAGCCTTTAAATAAGCTGTTTGATATGTAACAGCACCATAGGCAGTTGAATGGCTCTTGTTAAAGCAATATTCTGCGAATAAAACCATCTGGTCAAAGAGTTCATCTGCAACCTTTGGATTAACGCCTTTGCTAGCAGCCCCATCAACAAAAATGTCTCGATGTTTCTGCATTTCGGATATCTTCTTTTTACCCATTGCTCTTCTAAGTAAATCCGCCTCGCCCAGAGAATATCCAGCAAGATCCTGAGCAATCTTCATTATTTGCTCTTGATAAACCATAATTCCATAGGTCTCCTTAAGGATTGGTTCTAATGCTGAATGTGCAAACTCAATGGCCTCGCGACCATGCTTACGATTAATAAATTTTGGTATTAATCCTGCATCAAGAGGGCCAGGCCTATACAAGGCCAAAATAGAGGAAATGTCTTCTAATGATGAGGGTTGAAGCTCACGTACTATTTGCCTCATCCCACTAGATTCCAACTGAAAAATGCCTTCAAGATCACCCCTTGCAAGCAGAGCAAAAGTATCTGGGTCTTCTATTGGGAGGCTATCTGGATCAATACGTTCACCAATATTAGCTTCAACAAGATGAATGGCTTTCTCTATCATCGTTAAGTTCTTCAACCCTAAGAAATCCATCTTGAGTAAACCCATAGATTCAACATCTTCCATAAAATATTGAGTAATAACTTGGCCATCATTATTTCGCTGCAATGGAACTAATTCGTCTAATGGTTCTGCAGCAATAACTACACCAGCCGCATGAACACCAAAAGTTTTATTTGTACCTTCAATTCTCATAGCCATATCAACCCATTTAGTTACTGAAGAATCTTGCTGATACTTTTCCCTAAACTCTGGGTTTGGTGAATCTTTACCAATCATCTCAGCTAGCTTGGCAGGCTTACCTCTAACAACTGGGATTAATTTCGCCAAGCGATCTGCATCCCCATATGGGATATCAAGAACTCGAGCAACATCTTTTAAAACTGCCTTAGAAGTCATACGGTTGAAAGTAATTATTTGAGCGACCTTGTCCTCCCCATATCTTCGAGTCACGTAATCGATAACTTCTCCTCTGCGCTCAATACAAAAATCCGTATCAATATCAGGCATAGATTTGCGCTCAGGGTTAAGAAAGCGTTCAAACAACAATCCATTCAGGACAGGATCAATGTTTGTAATTGAGAGCGCATATGCAACTAGGGAACCTGCTGCCGACCCCCTCCCTGGGCCAACAGGGATTCCCTGTTCTCTAGCGAATTTTATATAATCCCAAACCACTAAAAAGTAAGTTGGAAAACCCATCTGCTCCATTACACTTATCTCATAATCAAGCCGCTCACGATACTCAACTTCAACAGCATCTATACTCTCAACACCAAATCTAGAGAGCAAGCCTTCCTCTGAAACATGCCTTAAATAACTAACTGCTGTATATCCATCAGGTATAGGAAAGCGGGGCATTTGATAGCTTCCCAAAATTGTATATTCTTCAACCTTTTCAGCTACCCTAGCTGTATTTGAGATGGCCTCATTAATAACTTCTGGCTCAATATGGTCAGAAAATAGATTTTTCATCTCCTCTTCAGATTTTATATATTCAGTCCCTGTATAACGAAGCCTTTTCTCTTCACTAATTAACTTACCTGTAAGGACACAAAGCAACGCATCATGTGCCTCAACATCATTTTTAGTAAGATAATGAGCATCATTTGTAGCTATCAGTCCAATACCTAACTCCTTAGCAATGCGTGAAATTTCTACATTAACAATTCGATCCTCAGGTGAGCCATGATCTTGAATCTCAAGATAAAAATCATCACCAAAAACATCCTTATACCAAAGTGCAATCTCTCTTGCTGTTTCTAAACGATCTCGCAAAATAGCTTGGGGAATTTCTCCTCCAAGACAAGCAGTTGCAACAATCAAACCCTCTTTGTGATCCTTCAGAAGCTGTTTATCAATACATGGCCTGGAAAAAATTCCACGGCCCCTCATTCCTCTCAAATGACTGATGCTGGTTAGCTTCACCAAGTTCTTATAGCCAACTGTATTCTTTGCAAGCACAACAAGGTGATAACGACGCTCTTTCTTTGGCTGTGGGTCATCGATGGATCCATTTATGACGTACATTTCATTTCCAATTATTGGCTTTATACCTGATGCTTTACACAGCTTCAGGAGCTCTATTGCTCCATACATAACTCCATGATCAGTCAAGGCAATAGCAGACATCCCTAGAGTTTTTGCCCTCTCAACCATCTTTGGTAACTGACTTGCCCCATCAAGAAGGCTGTAGTCGCTGTGATTATGTAGAGGTACGAATCCCATTCCCCAAGACTAAGGGCATACCCAAGATAAAGGGATAAAAAAATTGTCAAACGCTACATATAGCGCAGAGTCTTTCTCATGGGATAAAAGTCGACTTGGGATGGTCTTCCATCACTGAAGCTGCTTTCTCGTATTGATGAGCCACCTGCAAAAGTCTTGGCTCATCTAAAACATTGGCGATCAGTTGGACTCCAATTGGCAACCCAGAGCTATCAAACCCACATGGAAGACTAATCGCAGGTAATCCAGCCAAATTTGCCGGGATGGTCAATAGATCAGAAAGGTACATAGACAATGGATCATCTGAGTGAGCACCAGCTTCAAATGCCGTGGTTGGCGATGTGGGAGTCAAAAGCACATCTACATCCTTAAATGCTCTATCAAAATCATTGCGGATAAGTGTTCGAACTTGCTGAGCCTTTTTGTAGTAAGCATCGACATACCCTGCAGAAAGCGCATAAGTGCCTATAAGAATCCGACGTTGAACTTCGCTCCCAAATCCTTCGGCACGGCTTCTAGCAGTCATCGACGCAAGACTTTCTGCCTCTTCGCAACGATAGCCATATTTGACTCCATCATATCGAGCCAAATTTGCAGATGCTTCGGATGGCGCAATTACATAATAAGTAGCAATTCCGTCATTAAAGCGAGGGCAACTTACCTCTATCAATTCAACCCCTAAAGATTGAAGTTTTTCTGATGCTGCAAGAACAGAGTTCTTGACTTCAAGTGCAAGCCCATCTTGTTCAAAACATTCTCTAATTAAACCCACACGCAAACCTTTTAGTGGTTTATCGAGAAAGGATATGTAATTAGGTACCGGAACATTTAAACAAGTTGAATCTCTTTGATCAAAACCTGCAATTGCCTGCAAAACTTCCGCCGCATCAGCAACAGTCGAAGTGAAGGGGCCTACCTGATCCAAAGAACTAGCAAATGCAACCAAGCCCCAGCGACTTACACGTCCATACGTAGGTTTAAGACCAACGACTCCACAAAAAGAAGCTGGTTGTCTTATCGAACCACCTGTATCAGAACCCAGAGCCGCCATACATTCTCCTGCAGCAACGGCAGCGGCACTCCCCCCCGAGCTACCTCCAGGCACTTTGGAGATATCCCAAGGATTAGAAGTAGCCCCAAAAGCCGACGTTTCTGTAGAGCTGCCCATAGCAAACTCATCAAGATTAGTTTTACCTATTAAGACTGCACCTGATTTCCAAAGCCTTTCAGTAACGGTGGATTCATAAGGCGGCACAAAAGATTCCAACATGCGGCTAGAGCACGTTGTAGGAACACCTTTTGTGCAGAGATTATCTTTTATGGCGAAAGGGACTCCTGCTAGAGGCGGCAATTCCTCACCTGCAGCTCTAGCTTCATCAATTCGATCAGCTTCTGCGCGTGCTCTATCTGCTGTTACATCTAAAAAGGCATGAATAGTTGGATCAACTTCTTTGATTCGCTCAAGCTGCTGATCAACTAGCTCTCTAGAAGAAACCTCACCAAGCTTTAACTGCTGGCGCCATGCTTCGATGGCCATCTACTTTTTTCATGTATATACATTTCCGACGCTATCAGCTATTTGATCCCTTTAGTCCGAAATGGTTAGCGGCTCAGTACGACGAGAACGAATCACTCTTTGATCCACTGAGATAGCACCCTCCCTAGAAAGATCTTCGACAAAGACTGAAAGGTTGACCACAAGCCCTCTTCGAGTAAGGAAAGGTCCAAACCAATATGTGACATTAGGTTCTTTGGTCTCGATCTTTGCCCACCAGGCCAAACCAAGAGCATTAAAGAAACTACGCATCGCCCTAACTGGGCCCATAAAGTTAAAGCGTGTACACAATATTGTGCCTGTTTATTATTCAATTGCTGCTCAAAGGAGTGCGTTCCCTAACGGATGTATTGAGTTGAGTCAAAGTTCAATGCTCTGCTCAAAAGGAACAAAAGCAGCATCCTCATTGAATTCAGCTCCAATTTTCTGATCTAAATCAGTTGACGGTTCATAAGAGTCTTCCTGTCCTGAATTACTTTCTAAGGTTGATTCTTTGAAGGCTTCTGGTTCGACAACTAATTCAACCTTCTTGCTTGAGCCAACAAAGGCAGAACATTTGGCACGAACCATTCTTGGGGAAGGCGCTTGTCCAGAGAGTCCTTTCATCCATCCACGCCGTGCGACCTCATATAAGACAACCGCTGTAGCAACTGAAGCATTAAGACTATTAGTAACACCACGCAAAGGGATCCTGACCAATTGATCGCAATGGCGCCTTGTAACAAGAGATATGCCCTTATCTTCTGACCCAGTAACAACCACCAGAGGACCTTCAAGGTCAACTTCTGAAAGCGTTAAATCACCCTCTTCAGCAAGACCAATAACTCTATAACCCTCCTGCTTAAGTTTTTCCAGGGATCTGTTGAGGTTGACCACACGTGCCACTGGTAAGTGCTCTAAAGCTCCCGCGGCGACCTTGGCGACAGAACCTGTCAAACCAGCACTCCGCCTTTGTGGCAAGACCAATCCATGTGCTCCCAAGGCCTCTGCAGAACGAACAATGGCTCCCAAATTCTGTGGGTCTTTAAGGCCATCTAAAGCAAGCAAAAGAGGAGTTTCACCTAAACCCTTACATCCACCAATCAAGCTTTCTAAATCAAGAGTCTCTGCTGCTGCAGTTTGGAGAGCAATCCCTTGATGAACCCCTCCATTTGTGAGTTGGCCTAATCGAGCCCATGTAATTTCTTCAACTAGTACACCTGATGATTTCGCATCCCTAAGGAGCTGAAGGAACCTTGGTGAACTCCGGATCTCAGGTGTACACCAAATTCTATGAATAGGCCTACCAGCTTCTAAAACAGCTTGGGTTGAATGCCTTCCCCAAACCATGTCAATCGATGTTGCCTCTTCGCCGTGATCTTTTTCTGACTGAAAACTAAAAGCACCACTATCTGGTCTAGATGAATCTTCCCGATTCATTTCAGCAAGAGGATTTGTCTCCCTATATGGATTAACTCGTCTTTGAATTTCTCTGCGTCTAAATGATTGTCCTTCTTGTTGATTTCTTTTAGAAGACTTATTTGAAAGGATGCTGCCACCCCTAGTTGGGATTGCCCCATCGCGACGATCCCTACTAAATCTTCCTCGCCTCTGATAATTTCCATCTTCAGATGATTCTGAAGAACTATCAAAACGACCTCCTTCTCGCTTAGAACGATAATCACCTCTAGATCGATTAGGACTATCACTTGATGGACGTCTTCTCCTTCCAGATTCTCCCCCGGAATTTCTATAGCTCGCGCTAGAGCGACCTGAGCGCGAGAACTTATTAGGACGGGAATCAGAGCGTGGACTCATTACTTTGCAAGAAGGTTATGGGAGGTCAGATTCGCTCTCATCCAATCGATCAAAGAGATCTGCAAGCCTTGCTGGATTTTTCAAAAACAGCCACCCAACTATTGTCTCAAATCCTGTGGCTTTGCCATAAGTAGCTGCATCAGCACTTCGTGGTCCTTTCCTTGCCTTATTCCTCCCACGTCTTGCTAAATCCTTCTCATCATCAGAAAGATGAGGCTCCAAATTCAATAGTGCTTTCGCCTGAGCCGCTGCCTTCACCTCAGAAACAACTGAAGTATGCAGATCTTTAGACCTTCCTGGACGCTTGCAATGAAGAAGACGTTGATGCATCTCCCAAACCGCATCTCCAAGCCATGCCAATTGTAATGGGCCTAAATCATCAGGGGATCCTGATGCAGACTGAGCACGAATCCAATCAGTCAAGCAGCTAACTGGCTAAGAGCAGTATTCAGATCAGGAACTAGATGGAGAAATTCCTCTAAGCGCACGAGCTTAATAGTCTGAATAACCCTTGCATTGCCAACAACAATGAAAGAGCGCTTAGCGCTATTGCATTGCTTCGCAGTTTGAACCAATGCTCCCAAGCCCGACGAATCAAGGAAATCAATATTGCTCAGATCAATAACTACTGAGGAAGAGTTTGCCTTAAGCACATCCTCCACATAAGTTATGAACTGCTTCTCTGAGTACGCATCAAGCTGACCAGTGAAATGAAACACTAGACAGCCCTGACGCCTCTCGAAACCACCTCGCAAAGAAACGGTCAATCGCTGCAATTCTGTTATGGGATGAGCCCCCCGGAACGCTATGGGACGAAGTGTAGTGATACTGAACGAACTCAACCACGCTTCAACGGCGTTCTGCCATCAGAGAAACAAAACGAGCGAAGTGATGATCTGCATCATGCGGGCCAGGACTGGCCTCAGGGTGATATTGCACCCCAAAAACAGGTCGGTCACGAAGGGTTATTCCCGCAACAGTTTTGTCATTTAGGTTCAGATGAGTCACATCGACCTTGTCTTTTGGCAGTGATAAAGCATCCAGTGCGAAGCCATGGTTCTGGCTAGTGATCTCTAGGCGCCCACTTTGACCACAAGGATGATTAAGTCCTCGATGACCATAGGCAAGTTTGAAAGTCTGACCACCAAGAGCCAGCCCAAGGATCTGATGCCCCAGACAAATTCCAAAAATTGGAAGATCCTTTTGAGTGATCAGTTCACGAGCTAAATGGATACCAGCTTTTACTGCTGCAGGGTCACCTGGTCCATTCGATAAAAAGACACCTTCAGGTTGCTGACGTAGGACTTCTGACAATTGACAAGTAGCAGGGAGAACTTTGACATGACAACCATGCGCAACCAATCGCTGAAGAATTGATTTCTTTATTCCAAAATCAATTGCTACAACTTTAAAAGGTGAGCCTTCTCGAGCAATTAACCGTTGATCAAAATCAACTGATGATGTTTCTTTCCATTCATATGGAGTTTTAGTAGTAACTTCATTCGCCAAATTCAAGCCCTCCATAGAAGGGCACTTGCGCAATTGCTCTAACAACTCATTGGGCGAAAACTTGCCATCAGTACTTATAACTCCATTCATAGAACCACATTCTCGCAGTCGTTTCACAAGAGCTCTGGTATCAACTCCAGAGATACCAACAATTCGATGATCTGATAACCAACTCTGAAGCGTTTTATTTGATCTCCAATTACTTGCTTGCGAAGACAACTGACGAACGATTACGCCCCTTACATAAGGGCGATCCGCCTCTTGATCATGAGAATTAATACCTGTATTTCCTATCTCAGGATATGTAAATGTGACTATTTGGCCAAAATAACTAGGGTCAGTCATTACCTCTTGATAGCCCGTCATACCTGTATTAAATACAACTTCTCCAAATGCTGTACCTTTATAGCCAAAAGCTTTGCCCTCAAACAAAGTGCCGTCAGCTAAAAGCAGAATTGCAGTTTTCAGATAATGCTCCATCATGAAAAGAAATTCATCTCATTAAGTTTTTTATTCCCCAATTTAAGGCTGAAGTGCACTTCGAAGATCCTGCAAGCATTGCCAAGGTTTGCCTTGTTCTAGGCAATTTAAAGCTGAATCCAATCCAACTCTAAGGTCATCTTCCAATCCCGCAGCCCACAGAACTAAAGCAGTATTTAGAGCGACTACATCCCTCTGTGGATTGGTTCCTTTTCCTTGAAGAACTGCGGTGAGAATCTTTTTATTAATAGCGACTTCTCCCCCTTTAAGATCCGAAATTGGAGCATGACCTAGGCCCAATTCAGCAGCATCAATCAAAGATGAAGACACCTGACCATTTTTAAGCATTCGCAAATGATTTTCACCTTGAAGAGCAGCTTCATCTAAACCACCAGCTCCATGCACCACAACTGCTCGACTAAGCCCAAGGCGTTGAAGAGCTTCAACCATCGGATCAAGCAAATCTGGACTTGCCACTCCAAGGACCTGGGCCTGAGGACGAAGTGGATTAACAAGTGGCCCCAGCAGATTAAAAACAGTTCTTATCCCTAGGCTTTTACGAAGTGGGGCAAGATTTACTAAAGCTGGATGCCAAGCAGGAGCAAAAAGAAAAGTGACATGGGCTTTAGAAATAGCTTTTACGACCCTTTCCAAGGGGGCCTTAAGTTGAATATCAAGGCTTTCAAGAACATCTGCAGACCCGACTTTTCCACTCGCACTTCTATTGCCATGCTTTGCCACATTTGCTCCACAAGCAGCTGCTGTAAAAGCCACTGCCGTTGAGATATTAAAAGTCTCTGCGCCATCGCCCCCTGTCCCACAGGTATCAACCATTGGGATGTCAGGAACCTCACAAGGGAGAGGGCAAGCTTCTCGCAATACGCAAGCCATTGCCGCAAGTTCTTCTCCACTAACACCCTTTGACCTTAAAGCCGACAAAAATGCTCCTGTCTGGACATCTGAAAGCTCCTCCCCAAGCCATGCATTCATAAGTGCACTTGCCTGAGACTCTTCCAGAGACTGACCATTTAGGAGCATCTCGAGAACTTTTGGCCAGCTTGTGGGAAGAAAAGACATGTTGTCAGAAAAAAACCCGGGTGCTACGCACTCCGGGCCAGGTGATGGGGACCTATCCACTATCACCCAAAAAAGCCCAACTGGCGAGAGTGTATAAAAATCATTAGGCGATGAAATTAATTAGCCTCTCCAGCAGAAGTATCGAAACCTGAACCAACCACCTCATCTATTTCCTTTCCTGGACGATATCCATTCCCCCAAATTTGACGTGATCGAATATTGAGCATTTCCCGACTCAAGTTCCAGAGCTTCAAAATCTTCAACATATCCGCTTGAAGATCATTAGCGCCAGGGAACCCTTCATACCTCGTTAAAAGCCTTGCTAAATCAACCAAATCCTCGTCTTTAGGAGAATGCTTCGACAAAAGCCGATCAACAATGTCCCTGTCGATCGAGTAAAGAGGATGATTCTGTGCATGCATTTCTCAAAAGTCCTCCATCAAAAATTCGCCAATGTCCCACCCTTACCTTGCAGCCTAACTACGTGTTCCCCTTAAATAAATAGGTATGGCAGCATTTCGTCTAGATCTAATAGCGCGATATCTAAAGCCTCATAGGCGCACAGTGCTTATGGGAGCCTTGGCTCTGATTGTGGTGAATATTCTTAGCGTCACAATTCCTATGGAGGTGCGAAGGGTTGTAGATGACCTAAAAGCAGACTTCGCTATTAGAGATGTTCTCAACCAGGCAGGCTGGATTGTTGTGTTGGCAAGCACAATGGGAATAGTTCGTCTTATCTCAAGACAGCTAGTCTTTGGAGTAGGTCGTCAAGTAGAAGTAAATCTCCGACAAAAATTATTTGACCACATGCTCTGTCAAGAGCCTGGCTGGGTTCAGGAGATTGGGAGCGGAGAAGTAATAAGTCGAGCAACTAGTGATGTCGAAAATATTCGCAGGCTCCTCGGTTTCACCATTCTCAGTCTTACAAATACTTTGCTGGCCTACTGCTTCACTCTCCCTGCAATGCTTGCCATAGATCCTTGGTTGACGATAGCTGCAATAGCTTTGTACCCGGTAATGCTTGGCACTGTCGGACTGTTTGGAGGGAGAATGGTTCGACAAAGGAAACGACAACAAGAGGCCCTCGCAAGCCTCAGTGAATTAATACAAGAAGACCTCTCAGGAATAAGTGCAATAAAGATTTATGGCCAAGAAGGATCTGAACAAAAAGCCTTCTCTCAACTCAATAACAATTACAGAAACTCTGCAATAAATCTGGCACGCACAGCAAGCACTCTTTTCCCTCTGCTCCAAGGTATATCTTCTATTTCCCTATTACTACTTATTGCTCTTGGTAGTTTGCAACTCGAGAAAGGTGTCCTCACCATTGGAGGTTTAATTGCTCTAATCCTATATGTAGAGCGCTTGGTGTTTCCAACAGCATTACTTGGCTTCACTCTTAATACTTTCCAAGTTGGTCAGGTCAGTCTTGAAAGAGTGGAGGATTTATTGCGTCGACAGCCCAAAATCCTTGATCCTGTTTCCCCTTTAAAGCTAGACAACCCAATTTCTGGTCGCATTGAAGCTCGTGATTTGACCGTTCGCTATGAAAAAAGCAATATCAACTCCCTAGAAAAATTGAGCTTTGTTATTGAACCGGGAGAACTAGTTGCTGTAGTTGGCCCTATCGGTTGTGGGAAAACAACACTTGCAAGAGCTCTTGGCAGAATGATTGAAGTGCCAAAAGGACATTTATTTCTTGACAATCATGATGTAACCGATCTTCGACTGACAGATCTCCGCAAAAACATCGCCCTTGTTCCACAAGAGGGATACCTTTTCACTAACAGCCTTGCAGAAAATTTGAGATACGGAGACCCCCTGGCTTCTAAGGAGAAAGTTGAGGCATCTGCAACCCAAGCTCGCTTGATTGAAGATGTTCGAGGCTTCCCTGATGGCTTTGAAACACTTGTAGGAGAGAGAGGAATAACCCTTAGCGGAGGTCAACGTCAGCGAGCCTCTCTTGCTAGGGCACTATTGATGAGTTCACCAGTAATAGTCTTGGATGACGCTTTAGCAAGTGTGGACAACAAAACTGCTGCTGCAATTCTTGCCTCAATCAGAGCTCAAGAAAATCGGACAATAATGATGATTAGTCATCAATTATCAGCGGCGGCAGCTTGTGATCGCATTTTGGTCATTGAAGAGGGGAAGCTTGTCCAACAAGGTCATCACTTTGAACTAATTCGGAAAGAAGGAACATATAAAAGGCTTTGGGAAAGAGAGCAGGCTGCAGAACGCCTAGAAGCTGTGAACTAATTTTTCACCTCTCACCAAGAGTCTTCTGAAACGGTTAAGCACAATTTCGAGACAAATCCAGATCTTTTAGCTAGCTCTAAGCAATACCTAGCAGCGAAAACCATGGAATCCGGCACTAAATACGCCGTACGCTGCAACCTCACATTTGGAGACATCTATCTACAGGTTTTAGCTTGGATGGCTGTCATCTTTGTAAGCCTGGCCTCAGGATTGGCATTAATGGGATCATCAAGACCGATGTTTGCGCTTGTTGGTGTTGGCTTGATTTTGGTGCTTAGTCTTCCCTTCTTGCTATTTGCTTTTGTCACAACATTGCTAAACCATATCCAGCTAGATCCAAAACAAGCTGACTAAGGTTGATTAACTTGCGAGAAGTCATGTTCAATTCCTGGCTAAAGCCTATTTCTGAAAAGAAGAATTCAACCAATTCAGAATCCTCCCTGCACGAAGTTTTAAAAACACCTTTAAAGGCACCTCTTGATCAAGGTCAAGAAGAAATTCTTTTCGCTTGTGGATGCTTCTGGGGCGCTGAAAAATGTTTCTGGAAGCTTCCAGGCGTAGTAACTACAGCAGTGGGTTACTCAGGCGGGGAATTAGCAAACCCCACCTACAACCAAGTTTGTTCAGGCCGAACAGGTCATACAGAAGTCGTAAGGGTTGTCTGGAACACATCAATTATTGACTTAAGCGACCTTCTAAAAATGTTTTGGGAATGCCACGACCCAACGCAAGGAGAGAGACAAGGAGGTGATCAAGGAAGTCAATATCGATCTGCAATATACGGAACAGATTCAAATCAAATAGATCTAGCTTTAGCAAGTCGAGACTCATATCAAGACAGTCTTACCAAAAATGGGTTTGGGAAGATTACTACTGAGATCAAGAAGGATCAAATCTTCTATTTCGCAGAGGATTACCATCAGCAATATCTTGCCAAGTTAGGTAATAGGCAATATTGCTCTGCAATGCCAACCGAAGTCTCTTTAGGCGATTTCCGAAACTCAAATTACAAGCTAAAGCAAGCAGTTTGGGCTAATTTCGATTGGAAAATCCGCCACTGTGTTCTCAGAAGCGACAACAAACCAATCAGCTTATAAATATTCCATAGTCTATTACACAGTTATCATGAAAATAAACACTACAGATTGTTCTTATATCAAGAAAGATTCCCTATCTATATTTCACTTCATCATAAAAGCAACCTAAAGGAGGCAAAATAAAATCACAAGCTCAAGTTCAAGTTCAAGCTGAAGAAATGAACGACCCTCTTCCAGATCGAGTTGTGCTTTTAGCACTACTTGTAACATTATTCATGGTTTTTAGTCTAATTTTTATGTTCAGAGCTCCCCAGAATGAGCTTCAACCTTCCATTCAATGGAGAGAAACACCTGGCATTACTTCTGAAAGTCTGCAAATTTAATAATCCAAAACTCATTTCAAATCAAAATTAATCATTAAAAAACTGCCGATTTGAATGCTGCCAAACATTAAGAAAGCCTCGCCGAAACGCCAACTGCGCCCTCTACCAAAAGGCTTAGTCAACCTTTATGGATTAATTGCAATCTTCTTAATTCTCATGCCTGAATGGCTCGCGGAATTGGCATTAGCGATCCCTTCTAAAAAAAACGAGAGCTCCTTATCAATGGAATCTGGGCTCTGGAAGAAGGTCCCAGAGCTCCATGTAGGAGGAATGACCATGTTTGAGCTAAGGACATTGGCTCATGAGCTGAAGATCTACGGTTACTCCAACCAACAGAGAGAGCAACTTTCAAGAAGGCTTTTAAAAAGGTTGCAACAAGATCATCAAAGAAAACATTTGAGTTGAGAATCAAGAATTCAATGCCCTGTGGTAGCTTCTTTTTGACGGGGCGTGGCGCAGCTTGGTAGCGCACCACTTTGGGGTAGTGGGGGTCGTGGGTTCAAATCCCGCCGCTCCGATTTGACTGATTCAACCTTTTCTCTAAGCCCTTTCTACAGAAGGGCTTTTTTCTTTTGTCGGAAGCCCCCACTAGCCAAATGTCTTTTGAGAAAAGAGCTCTGTACTCACTTAAGAGAAGACACTTTTTTGATGATTAGTCCCTACCGTGAGCAGTTCTTAAATCACTAACGAAATTGAACTGCACTCCATGATTCGATGAGCCCAAGTTCTGAATGAGCTTACTAGTGGCAAATCGTGCCTGCGTAGAAGCGTATCTAGATTGAATTTTGGGAGCTGCTATTTTTTTTGCGGTGGTTGCTGGCTTGGTTGCTGTAGCTGCTGTCATTTGATATTGGAATCAATAAAAAGCACACTAGATCTATTTAACGAGCTAACCACCATCTAGAAGCCTTGGTCGAAATCGCAATTTACAAAGCGGAAACACCTTTTCCTAGAGAGACTCTCTGCTAAAGGGTTATGCCCAAAGCAAATCGATTTGGAAAGGGTCGAAGCTCAGAACAACGACCAAGTAAGCATCAAAGATCGCGAGGCTGCAAAAGAATATCTAGATCACGCTCCTGCTTCTGTGAAGGAGAACTGAGAAGCACACTTTCTCGAAATTGATCGCAAAACGGATAATTGCGAAGGGAACAGAAGAAAGACAATGAACCACTAACAACAATTTCTCGATTTGATTCCAAACAGACCGCAATTGATTGCGAAGGGTTAGCAAAACATCAAGGCCTTATCCCTATACACAAACTCAGACTAATTGGAATTTCCGAATCACTGAAGGGAAGAGATAGGGAACCTACTCATTTGGTATACAAAGGATTTGAGTTCTGACCTTAAGCAAAAGATCAACTCCTTAAAGAATAATAATCCTTCCGCGAAGTAAAAGGCGAATAATCACAATGCCAAAAATTTCGTTTTGAAATATAATATAAGGATTCTTCCTAAATTTCAGACTTACTTACCTTCATATCACAAAAAGGATTAGGAAAGGTCCATCTCTAAAGTCTTCGCAAGAGTCTTAGCTAATACTTTCCAAAACTTTCAATCACTTCCCATTTAATTCATTAGCCTTCCTTTATCTAAGACAATTAAAATGAACTCTAAAAATCTACCTATCAAAGAGAGGCTAAGGTTGCTTGTTGACTCACTTGATGGGGCTGAAAAAACTAATGAAGCCTTATCTCAGTGCAAGAATTCAGACGCAATGCTGGATATACTCCTTGAAGCCTCATCTAAACTGGAACTAGGTCTGACTAGAGATGACTTGAAGCAGAATCCACCCATCCGTGATTGGGTTTGGTGGAAGAACAAAGAAGCTTTAGTTAATTTAGGGGATGACAACCTGCGTTATCAAGGAGATAGCTCAGGCAAAACACGTTGGGACTCTTGGACTATTAGCTTTTTTAAGTTTTTACGCATATGGCGCTAATTAGGCCGAATTTTAAAGAACTTTGACTTGTCGCTTGTCTTCCCTAAGATACCTTTTAAATATTTTTTGAAGCGTCAGAGCTCTAACCCTTAATGCCTAGTTTTCCCAATCAATAGAACAATTCAATCATCCTCCCTAGAAATAACTTCTGCGTCAACTACCTCATAAGAATCAACAAAGTCATTCGTCCTCCTATCAATCCAGCTATTAATTCCAGCAACAAATGGTTGAGAACCTTTAAAGATAAAAACCGCAGTAGGAAGAAAACTAATGAATCCAAATAATGGATTTCTAAAAAGCATTTTTCCAGCTTTTATATTAAAAAGTATGATCAATGTAGATGGAATCAAAACACTCAAGATTCTCTTAAGAGCTTCCACCCAACCGACATGGCAAACCCACCAAATAGAAACGATACCTGCGGCGTATAAAGCAAAATATGACATGAAGAAATTATAGGTAAATCACATCATCTGGATTCAATTCTTCTCTAATGATGATTTTTTTATTGAATAGCTAATCATTGTCGAAATGACCTTGTCCATAAAGCCTTGTCGCCACTGAGTATCGATGCAGCCATCTGTTAACTCGTCGTCTTTGAGCAGGAGGCACCTCATGAACTAACTGAGAAAGTTCAAGAGCGCCAAGACGTCTTAGCTCCCTTACGTCAACATGCCACAGAGATTCAGCCTCACGTATCAAACGAGCCCAAGTTCGGACCTGTTGCCATTGACGCAATCTCTTGTGCAGCCCGTCACAATCAGCCTGCTTATAGGAAGACAGTTGTAAGAAAGGAACTTGGCGAGCATTAAATACGTCCATATCCATAGCCTGACGAAGATTAACTATGAATTCTCAAATCATCGGTCTCACTTCGGATTGATAAAGGAAATATGACCTTTGGAACAATTCATGATTACGTCACTAAGCTTCCTGATCTTCAGGTCTCACAGGAAAATCAAGCTCTGAAGCCTCTCTCTCACTCAATCGACGTGTCCAAGCTCCCTTAACTGGATCATTCCATCGAAAACCAGCATTCCTTGCCAGATGTCTTTGCTCATAAGAAACTTGTGCTCGCATAAGTTGACGTGGTTCTAAGCCACGTGAAAGCAACGTCTCCAAATCTTCACATCTGCTCAGAACTTCAGCTAGGTAAATGCAATCAGTCAATGCTCTATGCGCAGTCCATACAGGGACCCCATAGGCAAGAGCGAGATCCCTAACTGAGGGTCTAGGACGCAATCGGCGCTGTGAAGGCCATGAAATTTCATCCATAGTGCAAAGCCAGGGCTTTGCAACAAATGGAAGGTGGTCTTTACCAAACCATTGCCTATCAAAAGCTGCATTATGAGCAACAATCAAATCAGCCTCATTAATCAAGGCTTCTAAATAGGTCAATCCCTCTTTCCATGGTTGATGAAGCCTTGTGATTTCAGCAGGGATTTTGTTAATTTCCTCAGCCTCATTAGAAGCTACTGGCATGAGGAATGATTGTTGAGCCAAAACCGATCGACTAGACACATGAAAAAGGATGACCCCCACCTCAAGGCAATGGCCACTAGAAGGATCTAAACCTGTAGTTTCAGTATCCAAAATCAATAACTTTCCAGGTACCGACGTCTGCTCTAAGTTTGCGCAGGAATCCATCGATTCAGTCTCACGCAAATGCTTTTCATCAATTGAAGAATTGAAAGACAAAGGAGTTGACGCCTCAAGATCCTCAAGAAGATTCAATTGAGCATTAATGCTTTGAGGGTCTTTCTCAAGGCTTTGAGAGTCTTTCTCTTCGATCACGCCAGATTTAAGTTCGTCGTCCATCAAATTCTCTCGCAACTCACAAGATGACTTTGGAGTTCGTGTAAGAGCATGAAGATAGTCAATAAAAAAGGTTATATAAAAAATGACTCATTGAACAGACCGCTGAGGCGAGGGGAAATAAATGATCTGTCTCAATGATTCCAAAGAAGAAAGCAGAAAAGGATATTTGTTGATCTAGCTTGGGCAAACAAAACTAAATACAGCACTTAATGCGTTTAATGCAATGAGTACCAAGAGATGATGCGCTGGAGAAGGATTGGACAAACCTGGTGTATTTGGCCTGCTCGTCCGATAGCTCTTGTTGAAATGATAGGAGGCAGCTACCTATCAGCAAGTCCACAGCTCAGTTATCGCAGGCTAATAGAGGCCTTGGCTTTAAAAAAGATCGCAGTCCATGCATGGGGATATGTTCCTGGCTTCGATCATCAAACGCAAGCAAATGAAGCTTGGCAAAATCTACGTAACTGTAAAGCCAACCTAGAAGCTCGAGTTGGAGCAATTCCTTCGCCTATTCGGCTCGGTCACAGCCTGGGATGCAAATTGCATTTATTAGCCCCCGACGGAGGTCGTAATAGCAAAGGGCTTATTACATTGAGCTTTAACAATTTTGCTGCCGACCGCTCCATTCCAATCCTCGGCAAAGTTGCTCCATCGCTTGGCTTTCACTCCGAATTCAGCCCAAGTCCAAAGGAAACAATGAGGTTGATATATGAGCATTATTTACAACCAAAGAATCTTTTAATTAGCTTTGGTCAAGACAAGCTTGACCAAAGCGATGTTTTATTGGAATGTCTAAAAAAACGTCGAGGTGATGCATCAAAAGCTTTGAAGCTAGAGGGTGATCATCTCACTCCAGCAAGTGTTGGGCTAAGGAAAAACCTGCTAGGAGAATGGGCAGACGATTCATCTAAAGCTCAAAGTCTAAAAAAGGTAGTAAACACTATTACAAATTGGTGAGCTAAGGAAGATGATTAGGCTCGAAGCTTATCTAAAACAGAGCGATCCTCCAGGGTACTGGTATCGCCACTAACCTCTTCCCCAGCAGCAAGAGCCCTAAGAATTCGACGCATAATTTTTCCGCTACGAGTTTTAGGCAGCGCATCGCTACATTTAATTTCATCGGGCCTAGCAATAGCTCCAATCTCTTCGCCAACATGTGATCGAAGATCCTTAAGCAGCTCATCATTTTCATCTCGCCCGCCTTCAAGCGTGACGAAAGCCACGATCGCTTCTCCTTTTAAAGAGTCAGGTCGTCCAACTACTGCAGCCTCAGAAACAGCTGGATGACTCACTAAAGCCGATTCAATTTCCATGGTCCCCAATCTATGTCCTGAAACATTGATCACGTCATCTACTCTCCCCATGACCCAGAAATAACCATCCGAATCACGTCTTGCTCCATCACCAGCGAAATAAATCAAGCGTCCATCTGCGGGGCGAAGGTATTCCCAATAACTTTCGCGGAATCGTTGAGGGTTCCCATGCACTGTTCGCATCATCCCAGGCCATGGATAACGAACTACTAAATAACCTCCTTCATCAGAATTTACGGGATCACCTTTAGCATCAACAACATCCGCCTGAATCCCAGGCAAAGGAAGTGTCGCTGACCCTGGTTTAGTAGGCGTAGCTCCAGGTAATGGACTAATCATTACGCCACCAGTTTCCGTCTGCCACCAGGTATCAACTATTGGACAACGACCACCTCCTATTACATCTCGATACCATATCCAAGCTTCAGGATTAATGGGCTCTCCCACAGTGCCTAACAATCTCAAACTACTCATATCGTGCTGGTCAGGGACAGATCTCCCAGCTTTCATGAAAGCTCTGATAGCAGTAGGTGCTGTATAAAAAATTGTGATCTTATGTTTTTGAATCAGCTCCCAAAATGCACCCGGATTAGAAGGTCGTGGCGCCCCTTCAAACATAACTGTGGTCGCACCATTAGAAAGTGGGCCATAAACTATGTAGCTATGTCCTGTAATCCAACCGACATCAGCTGTACACCAATAGACATCATCCTTACGTATATCGAAGATCCATTGGAACGTGAGATGAACCCAAAGGTTATAGCCAGCAGTTGTATGAACCACTCCCTTTGGTTTGCCAGTTGAGCCCGATGTATAAAGCACAAAAAGACGGTCCTCACTTTCCATAGGTTCCGCAGGACAATTACTCTCCTGAGAAGGAACCAACTCATGCCACCAATGATCACGTCCCTGAATCATCTCCACTGATTCGTTTGTACGTTGAACAACAAGAACAGAGGTGACATTCGGGCAAGCGTCATTAGCTAACGCTTGATCAACTGCATTCTTAAGAGAAACAGCCTTATCTTTTCGGAACCCTCCATCAGCAGTGATCACAGCTTTAGCTTGACCATCAAGCAACCGATCCCGTAGAGCTTCTGCTGAAAAACCACCAAAAACAACTGAATGAGGAGCCCCTATTCGGGCACATGCCAGCATTGCGATAGCAGCCTCTGGAACCATTGGCATATAGAGAGCCACTAAATCGCCTTTACCTATACCAAGTGACTTCAAAGCATTAGCTGCCTTACAAACTTCAAGATGAAGTTCCTTATATGTAAAACGCCTTACATCTCCAGGTTCACCCTCCCAAATCAACGCTTCTTTCTCTGCTGTTGCAGTATCTAAATGACGATCTAAGCAATTAAATGAAAGATTTGTTTTACCTCCCTCAAACCATTTTGCGAATGGCGGATTAGTCCAATCCAGGACTGTGTGAAAAGGTTCAAACCAATGCAGTTCTTTTCGAGCAGCATCACCCCAAAACTTATCGGGGTCAGTTTTCGCAGCATCAACCATCTGCCGATAAATATCTAAACTTCCAATCCTTGAGGTATCTGAAACTCCTTTTGGAGGCGAGAATACTCGCTGTTCCTGCAGAACAGACTCAATGGTCTTGGAGGGATCTGAAGACATAGAGATCAACCAACGGAATTCGCTAACCGCATTCAAGCCAGTCAAAAGCTCTCCACACAGCGAGGTGACACGCTTATTTAAATGAACGCAGAAAATCAATCATGTATATGCCAACCGCTTGCCTATTTGATCTAGATGGTCTGTTGCTAGACACAGAAACACTTCATGGCCAAGCATGGTCTCTAGCAGCAGAATGCTTTGGATTAAAACTAACAAAAAATCAGTTGTTACTTCTAAGAGGCAGACGTCGTTTCGACTGTGCTAAACAGATTGCTGAATGGATTGCAAAGCCACCTGAAATTCCAGACTTACTTAAAACACATCAGCCAATCTCCAAGCATCTTCTAAGTCAAGCAAAAGCCATGCCAGGAGCAGAGAGTTTGGTGAGATGGTGCTTTGAAAAAAACGTAAAAATGGCTTTAGTAACTAGCAGTAGCTCTGATTCAGTGGCATTCAAAAGCGCCCCTCATTACTGGATAGGATTAATTAAGGAGAGAGTTTATGGAGATGACTCCTGCCTATCAAAGGGCAAGCCTGCCCCTGATCCTTATTTATTAGCAGCAAAGAGATTAGGTGTAGATCCAAAAACATGCTGGGCACTTGAAGATTCTGAATCAGGAGAGAAATCTGCTCTTGCTGCAGGATGTAAGGTTTGGGTCCTCAAAGATGTATGTGAAGACCAAAAATCTGAAGAAAAGTATTTAGCCACTCAATCAAATCCAATTCGAATTAAACATCTAAAAACTGTCCTAAGTGAACTGCAGAAAGCATTATAAGATGAGAATTCAATACAATCTACTCAAAACAAAATCTGGTAATTCAATCAAAGCTCTTTTAGAAGGAGAATCTGGAAGCCATTGAATTGCCTCACGTGATTCTCTAGCAAAATCTTCTGCGAGAGCCCTAGAGCGAGGAATGGCCTGCGAGTCACGGACAAAATGTAAAGCCTGTTCAAGATCTCCATCAAGACTAAGTTCGCGCTCAATTAAACCTGAAAGAGAAGGGTTTTCTTCAAGAGCATAAAGAACTGGAGCTGTTAGATATCCACTTGCAAGATCACTAGTAGCCGGTTTACCTAATTGCTCATCATTACCAGTAAAATCGAGTATGTCATCAACCACTTGGAAAGCTAGACCCAGCTGTCTTCCAAAGCGATGAAGTTGCTTTAATTGCTCATCAGTCTGATTACTAAGAACTCCAGCTGCTTGAGCACTATTTGCAATTAGGGAAGCAGTCTTGCAATAACTTTTCTCCAAATAAGTGGCAAAAGATTGTCCAGCATCATATCTATATAGGCCCTGCTTAACTTCACCATCAGCAAGGTCCATAATTACCCTGCTAAGTAATTTGACGACATCTAAATTGTCAAGATTCGCCAAATGCCAACTTGCTTGAGCAAAAAGGAAATCACCAGCAAGAACAGCTACACGATAATTAAAACGACTATGAACTGTTTCCACTCCACGTCGCGTGGATGCCTCATCAACTACATCATCATGGACTAAAGAAGCTGTATGAATCATCTCAGTGATTTCAGCAAGGCGTCTATGCCTTGCTGAAAGATCGCCATCTGCGGATAAGGCTCTAGAAATCAACAAAACAATCCCAGGCCTTAATCTCTTACCTCCAGCGCTGAAAAGGTGCTCTGCAGCAGCTTGAAGGATTGGGTGACCTGCACCAATCAAGCTACGAAGATCTGTGAGCAGGGTCTCTAGATCCAGCTCTACCGGCTGCAGCAGCTCAGTGACTGTGGCCATGAAATCCCTCGATTCAATAATCCTAGAAGAGACAGGCCGTAGATCGGAGTGAAATCAACTCAACTTCAGGGTCTCCTCCCAACCATTTGTTCACACGGGAACCAAATTCCCTCGAATCAGAAGTCACACAAAAGCGTGTATTGGAGAAAGAAGGAATGATCTTTGAGCCCGCCTTGGGTGAGCCTAGAAGCCTGTCTAAATCAGCAGCCAAGCCAATTGCCGGATCAATCAATCTCACACCTTTAGGGAGCAAGTCCTGCAAAAGAGATCCTAATAAAGGGTAATGACTGCATCCAAGAACAATTGCTTCAACTCTTGCTTCTATAAGAGGTTTGAGATATTCACTAGCCACTACTCGTAATTCATCACTCTCACAATCACCTTTCTCAATTAATGGAACAAAAGCAGGACAAGCCTGTTCAAGAACAATTGTGCCCGGTCTATAGATTTGAATTTGTTTCCGATATGCACTTGAAGCTGATGTAGCAGATGTCGCCAAAACACCCACCCGATCTTCAAAGATCATCTGTACTGCAGCTTTAATAAGGCTAAATACTTGTACTCCGTTGACGCGTTCAACAACATCTAAAGCTAATGAATTTGTTGTATTACATGCCACCAGAATTGCAGAAACGTTCTGATCACTAAACCACTGCGAAATTTCATTCGCAATGATCCGTATTTCTGCTGGTGGTCTATCTCCATAAGGAATTCTCTCGGTATCCCCTAAATACAAACAAGGAATATCACCATGACGCTCAACAACACTTCTGAGGACAGTGAAGCCTCCTATTCCGCTATCAAAAATGCCCAGAGGGGAATTCAACGGACCCCCTGAAGATATAAAAGTATTCCTTTAGCAATCGCCGTAGCAAGTTTTCGCCTATGCATTGCCCTAGAGAGTCTTGGGCCGTCAAGCCGACCAGTTATAAATCCCGTTTCTACTAGAGCTGCAGGCATATTTGTCCGCCTAATAACAAAGAACCTTCCTCTTCTCACGCCTCGATCTGAACTCCCAGGTGAGGCCAATAAAACTTGTTTCTGAATGCTTCTTGCGAGACTGAACCCTCTATCTCCCGAAAAGTAAAAGGTTTCTATCCCATTTACATCCTTTCTTGGATTCCTCGAGGCATTTGCATGAATGCTCACAAAGGCTGTTGCCCCTAAGCGATTTGCAATGGCGACCCTTGGAGGCAGGTCCAAATCCACCTCTGAAGTTCTTGTTAAATTCACCTTGACTCCTTTGGCT
>QCKL01000011.1 GCA_003215355.1 Prochlorococcus sp. AG-409-O23 | reverse complement strand
AAGACCCGCAAAGCTGCCGCCAAGCGGTTCAAAGCAACCGGCACTGGCAAATTTATGCGTCGTCGTGCATTCCGCAATCACTTACTCGACCATAAAAGTCCAAAGCTAAAAAGGCATCTTGCAACTAAAGCAGTTGTCGATGAACGTGACGCTGACAACGTCAGTCTGATGCTTCCATACGCCTAACAAACTTTCTCCACTTCCTAAAGCTCTTCAAATTTGAGCTGACCCTCCACTTATTGGTTCCCTTCCATGGCACGCGTCAAGAGAGGCAATGTTGCTCGCAAACGCCGCAATAAAATCCTTCGACTAGCTAAAGGTTTCCGCGGAAGCAACGGCAGCCTTTTCCGCACGGCAAATCAACGGGTGATGAAAGCCCTCTGCAATGCTTATAGAGATCGAAAACGCCGTAAACGTGACTTCCGACGCCTGTGGATTGCCAGAATTAATGCTGCTGCCAGGATCAATGGATTGAGCTATAGCCGATTCATGGGAGGGCTGAAAAAGGCTGATATCAAAATCAATAGAAAAATGTTGGCTCAACTTGCTGTTATGGATCCAAAAAGCTTCTCAAATGTTGTGGCCTCTTCCAAAGGTTGATTCAGCCTAAGCTTTCTCTTAAAGGAATGATTATTAGTTATAAACAGTATGGCTTTAATGAGCTTTCTGGAAAGTTAGTTGTATTTAGTTCATGTATTTTTCATTAGCTATGAACATCCTACAACCAGAAACTTATCTAATCGGGCTAATCGGCTTACTCGTCATCGTTGCAATATTGGTAGGCCGTCAGCTTCTTAGAGTGCGCCGTGATGAAGCAAATCTCATAAGATTAGAAAAAGGCGGAGCTTCATCTTCTAAGAATGCAGCAGAGCTATACGAACTTGGCTCAGTACAACTTAAAAAAAGACTCTATCCTCAAGCCACCTCGACACTGAAACAGGCTGTCAAAAGATTAGCTGGAGAGCCTGAGGAGGCTACAGCAGTAATTGAAAATGCATTGGGTTTTGCACTTGCTGCTCAGGACGACTTTCAAAACGCAGTTAATCACTATCAAAGAGCGCTTAAAGCAAAGCCAAACTATCCTGTTGCAATGAATAATCTTGCATTTGCCAAGATACGTTTAAATCAACCTCAGGAAGCATCAACTTTGTACGAAGAAGTACTTCTTTTAGATCCAAAAAATAAAACTGCAATCAAACAATTAAAGAAGATAAAAACCTCAGTAGATACTGATTCACCAAATAGTGATGAGATTCGGGGCTTTTGATATTTTCTTATCACATTTATCATTTAGTTCAAGCCTTCCTCCAGGATTATCAAGCCTAGAAGACTTCCAACCGAAAAGTTTTGCCCCTTGCAAGCTTATAAATGTGCCACCAGGTTCTAGGCCAGGTATTAACTTATCTGAAAGAGGTATTAACTCTAATTGATCTGATTTAGCATTTAAATTGCCATGGATTGGGGTCTTGATGTCCCCAATCGTCATTTCACCCTTCAAATCAACTATTTGACCAATAGGACTAGCTTTATCAAACGTAAGAATCACTTCAACGTTCGATTCCTCATCAAAGGAGCTATAAATTCCACACCATTTACGAGGAAAGGTTTTCGCAAGTTCTTCAGCTCTCGCTTCAGGATCAAAGTTTTCTACAGAGCCCTCAATGACAAATGGCTTGATTTCAATCGGAGTATCAAAAGGCAAGGATTGATCTAGAAGCACCTCACTTCCGATAGCAGGTGGCAAAGATGTCTCAATGGGCTTAACAGAGGGCTCATTCGCTATCCAAAAACCCAAAATTGGCAAAAAAAGCATTGAACCAAGGGATGATGGAGACACGCTAAAGCCAATTGGATCAACCAGTACTCAAGCAATGACTTTCCCAAATTTTGCCAGCAAGAACTGATGGTTCAGATTTCTAAATCCGATGACTTCCTCAAAATCAAAGACCGAAGCTTCAAAAGCCGACTTTTTATAGGAACAGGTAAGTACCCAAGTACAGCATTAATGCAGGAAAGTCTCCTTCGATCTGAAAGTGAAATGGTGACTGTCGCAGTGCGCAGAATTCAGGCAGCCGAAACAGGGCATGAGGGACTTATGGAAACAATTAATTGGTCAAAGGTTTGGATGCTTCCCAATACAGCCGGCTGTTGTAATGCAGATGAAGCCATTCGGGTCGCAAGACTTGGACGAGAGCTAGCAAAAATTGCAAACCAGGGCGAAAACAATTTCATCAAACTTGAGGTCATCCCTGATAAACGCCATCTACTTCCTGATCCATTTGGAACCCTGGAAGCAGCTGAAAAGCTTGTAAAAGAAGGTTTCACGGTCCTGCCCTATATCAATGCAGACCCGCTCCTAGCTAAACGACTCGAAGAAGTTGGCTGCGCGACTGTGATGCCCCTTGGTTCACCAATTGGCTCTGGTCAGGGTCTCCTAAATCAAGCAAATATTGCAATGATCATCGAGAATGCAAATATCCCAGTCGTAGTGGATGCAGGGATAGGAGTACCAAGCGAAGCAGCTCATGCAATGGAGATGGGCGCAGATGCCGTTCTAGTCAACAGTGCGATAGCTCTATCAGGAGGCCCAGCAGCGATGGCAGGAGCGATGGCTAAGGCAGTCCAGGCAGGCAGAGAAGCCTTCCTTGCTGGGCGCCTCCCAAGGCGCTCTGAAGCTTCGCCAAGCTCACCCACATCAGGCTTGGTAAATAGCAAAGAATCATGAAGACCCGTAAAGGAAAGTAACGAAACAGGTCTCGCTAGATATTGGAGTCCATAAGGTCCGCCGAGATGAACAAGCCCCATGCCGATTACTGAAGAAGAGGGCGGAAGGCTTAACGCGTTTGCTAAAGAACCAAGAATTGAAGTAATTCAAAAGGGGTCTAGTAATAGCAATGCTTCTCGCGTGCTCATAATCATCGGAACACTACTAATAGCGTGCCTAATTGCCTTCACTGTGACCATCAGCTGAAAACCCTGTAGTAGCTTGCCTAACTGAGCGAATTGCTCTTTCCTGCTGGAGTTTGGGGTGAAAGTTCTCGTTCTTGGTGGTGATGGTTTCTGCGGATGGCCTTGTGCCGTGAACTTGGCAGACCAAGGTCACGACGTTTTGATCGTGGATAACCTGAGTCGCCGAAAAATTGACATTGATCTTGAGGTGGAGTCTCTGACACCAATCTCAAGCATCGGAGACCGTCTTAAGGCCTGGGTAGATACAGGTGGGAAACCTATGCGTTTCACCAACCTTGATATCGCTCACCAATATCAAAGGCTTCTTGATCTCCTACTAGAGGAGAAGCCTGACTCAGTTGTTCATTTCGCCGAACAACGAGCTGCTCCATATTCAATGAAAAGCAGTTCTACCAAGAGGTATACCGTTGATAACAACGTCAACGGAACTCATAATCTTCTTGCGGCAATAGTAGAAAGCGGTTTAGACATCCACATTGTTCATTTGGGAACAATGGGCGTGTATGGCTACGGATCCCACCGAGGAGCCACCATTCCTGAGGGTTACCTAAAGGTAGAAGTTCCTCAACCGGATGGGAGCCGGTTCGAAGAAGAAATTCTCCACCCAGCAAGTCCTGGGAGTGTCTATCACATGACCAAGACACTGGACCAATTGCTCTTTCTTTATTACAACAAGAATGACAACATCCGTATCACTGACCTTCATCAAGGCATTGTTTGGGGAACAAACACAGATGCAACAGCTAGAGACCCTCGTTTAACCAACCGCTTTGATTATGACGGTGACTACGGCACTGTTCTTAATCGATTCCTTATGCAAGCAGCAATCGGATACCCACTAACTGTCCATGGCACTGGTGGACAAACCCGAGCTTTTATACATATTCGAGATTCAGTGCACTGTGTTCAACTTGCGCTAGAGAACCCTCCATCTAGGGGCGAACGCGTCAAAATTTTCAACCAAATGACAGAAAGTCACCAAGTTGGAGAACTCGCCAAAAAAGTTGCCGCCCTTACTGGTGCCGAGCTCAACTACCTTCCTAACCCTAGGAACGAGGCTGTGGAAAACGATCTTATCGTCGACAACCGCTGCTTCTTAGAGCTTGGACTAAATCCAACCACTCTTGATGATGGACTGCTTGCAGAAGTAGTTGATGTAGCTCGTCGGTATGCAGATCGATGTGACCGCGAACGAATCCCTTGCATCTCAGCATGGACATCTACCCAAGCCAAAGCAATCACAAAACCTTCATAGAAGATTTCTCAAAGAACTCCTAAGCAAGTGAAGATCGCCTTTTTTACCGAGACTTTCCTTCCAAAAGTGGATGGAATCGTTACTCGACTTACAAAAACTGTTCAGCACCTCATTGAGGCTGGCGATGAAGTTGTTGTGTTTTGCCCTGAAGGATGCCCTAACGAATACATGGGGGCGAAAGTAATTGGGGTGCCAGCAATGCCCTTACCGCTTTATCCAGAATTAAAACTCGGGCTCCCAGGACCAGCCGTCTCCGAAGCTTTAGACAATTTCCAACCTGACCTTATTCACGTAGTAAATCCAGCCGTGCTTGGCCTTGGTGGAATTTGGCTAGCGAAAAGCAATAACATTCCCCTTGTAGCTAGTTATCACACGCATCTCCCCAAATATCTTGAGCATTATGGAATGGGAATGCTTGAACCGCTGCTCTGGGAACTATTAAAAGCAGCCCACAATCAAGCAATCCTCAATCTATGCACTTCCACTGCAATGGTGGCTGAGCTCAGCGAGAAAGGCATACAGCACACATCTCTTTGGCAACGAGGAGTTGATACAGAGATTTTCCGGCCTGACTTAAAAAGTGATGTAATGCGCCGTCGTCTCTTAGGGAAATACGACGATCAAGGAGCATTACTAATTTATGTAGGAAGACTATCAGCTGAAAAACAAATCGAAAGAATCAAACCAGTGCTGGACTCCCTTCCAGAAACTCGTCTCGCACTGGTTGGAGACGGACCTTACCGCCAACAATTAGAAAAAATATTTGAAGGAACAGCTACCACTTTTGTCGGCTATTTATGCGGGGAAGAACTAGCTAGCGCATACGCCAGTGGGGACGCCTTCCTTTTCCCCTCCAGCACAGAAACACTGGGGCTTGTTCTCCTAGAAGCAATGGCAGCTGGATGTCCAGTAGTAGGTGCCAATCGAGGTGGCATTCCTGACATCATCACTGATGGCAAAAACGGATGTCTTTATAATCCTGACGGCAATAAAGACGGGGCAGAAAGCCTAATTAATGCGACACAGAGGCTGCTTGGGAACGATATCGAGCGACAAGCAATGAGGAATGCCGCTCGCGAAGAAGCAGAGCGATGGGGTTGGGCAGGCGCAACAGAACAACTGAGGGGCTACTACAAACAAGTTTTAGAAAAAACCGTAAAAATTGCTGCCTAATTAAAATTAATCACTTCAAGCGGCTTGAGGCGGAGGAGTAGGAGAACCCATTGGCTGCAATGGTAAAACCAAAGTTGCCCATGTTTCAGGCCTTTGAGGCCGTTGCTTTCGGGGTTGGCGAATACCAAACGGAACCCTTACTACATTTGTCCCCTCCACCTGAAGAGACTTCCCTTTACTAAGAGTCGATTCCAAGCCATCAGAAAAGAAAGGCAAATTCAACTCGTTCTGACCATGCATCTCTGGAGATTTCCCAATTGTGGTTTCTCTGTCCATGCTGTCCCCCAATTTGTGAGAACTGCTGCGGTATAGGGTAGTGAAACCGCTATAAAGAGCAGCTAAATAAAACCAAAAATTCGGTTTTCGGTAAAAATTTACCTTCTACTAAGCATTTGCACCAGAGAGTAATGATGCTGTATTTAGTCAGTCCAATCCTCAGGAACTGAACAAGTACAAATCAAATTTCTATCTCCATACGCATTATCTATTCGAGCAACCGCAGGCCAGAACTTGTTTTTTCTCTGTTCAGGTAACGGAAAGGCTGCCTTAGCTCTTGAATAAGGGCGGTCCCAATCTTCTCCTGTCACAGCAAGCAAAGTATGAGGTGAAAGCCGCAAGGCATTGGTAGCTGGATCACTCTCACCACGCTCAATAGCAGCAACTTCTTCTCTTATGGCAATCATCGCGTCACAAAAACGCTGCAACTCCTCAAGGCTCTCACTTTCAGTTGGTTCAACCATCAAGGTCCCTGCCACAGGCCAACTCACAGTTGGGGCATGAAAGCCATAATCCATCAATCTCTTGGCAATATCTTCTACTTCAATGCCTGCTGAACGCTTCAAAGGACGCAAATCCAAAATGCACTCATGGGCAACTAACCCATGACTCCCTCGAAACAAAACCGGATAGTGAGGGTGAAGCCTAGAAGCAATGTAATTTGCTGAAAGCATTGCAACTGCACTGGCTTGACGCAAGCCCTCAGCACCCATCATTCGTATATACATCCAACTAATTGGCAATATCCCTGCACTCCCCCATGGCGCTGCAGAGATTGCCCCAATCGCAGAATTCCCACCACATCTCACTAAAGGATGGCCTGGAAGATAAGGCAGCAAATGAGAAGCCACAGCTATGGGACCTACGCCTGGACCTCCTCCTCCATGTGGAATACAAAATGTCTTATGAAGATTTATATGGCACACATCAGCTCCATAAGCACCAGGCCTACAAAGGCCTACTTGTGCATTGAGATTGGCCCCATCCAAGTAGACCTGACCCCCATGATGATGAACAATTTCACAGATCTCTCTCATCCTCAACTCAAAAACACCATGAGTTGAGGGATAAGTAACCATCAATGCCGCAAGCGAAGAAGAATATTTCTCAGCCTTGGCACGTAAATCTTCGAAGTCCACATTCCCCTCTTGGTCACAAGCAACTGGAACAACACGCATCCCTGCCATAACAGAACTGGCAGGATTAGTCCCATGAGCACTTGTAGGAATTAAGCAGATATTTCTATGTTCATCACCACGTGATTGATGCCATGCATTAATCACTAAAAGGCCTGCAAATTCGCCCTGTGAGCCAGCATTAGGCTGCAAAGAAGTCCCCGCAAATCCAGTCAAAACGGCCAGCCATTCCTCCAAATCTTTAATTAAATGCTGATAACCTTCAGCCTGCTCTAAAGGCAGAAAAGGATGCAGTGAAGAAAACTCTTGCCAACTAATAGGTAGTAATTCAGATGTGGCATTTAGTTTCATAGTGCAACTCCCTAAGGGAATCATTCCATGCACCAAAGAGAAATCCCGGCTTACTAAACAATTGATATATCTAAGTAATTCTGTTTCACTTCGATGAACATGAAAAACAGTTTGCTGGAGCCAAGATTTATCTCTTAAAGGAAGATCAGAAAGTAAGTCATGGTAATTTTCAATTTCATCCTCAAAGAAATCAAACGATTTACCTATTGCTTTAGCCAAAATCCTTTGAAGCAGAACTAATTCTTCATCAGTACTGAGCTCATCAAAAGTAATTCCAAATCCTAAGGATTGCTCTGCATCTGATCCTAAAGGAAGCAAGCGCAAGTTAATACCTTCCAAAGCAGCCAGTTTGTGAACTTCTGGCGCTTGTGTGCAATAAACTTCAATGGAATCAAAACGACATATCTGCTGCAATGGATAACCAAGCTTGACAAGACAACCTTCAAGCTTTTTTCGCAAACGCACAATCTTCCAAGCAATTTCTTCAAGGCCCTCAGGTCCGTGATGAACTGCATAAAAAGATGCAATTACAGCAAGCAAAACCTGCGCTGTACAGATATTGCTAGTCGCCTTATCTCTACGAATATGTTGTTCTCTGGTTTGCAAAGCCAACCGCAAAGCACTCTGACCTTCTGAGTCCAATGACTGGCCAACTAAACGTCCAGGGATTTGACGCTTAAAAGCCTCGCGAGTTGCAAAAAATGCCGCATGTGGACCTCCAAAGCCCATGGGGACTCCCAGACGTTGGGCGCTTCCAATCGCAATATCTGCGCCCAAGTCTCCAACAGGAGTTAATAAAACCTGAGCTAAAGGGTCAATAGCAACTATCGCTAACGCTCCAACCTCATGAGCCGCTGCAATTAAATTTGAAGGATCAAATAATCTCCCACTGCATCCTGGCAACTGCAAAAACACACCAAAAACTGTTTCATCTAAATAGAAGTTCTTTCCTTTCACTAACTCCACAATGATTCCAACAGGTTCTGCACGCGTCTGCAATACGGAAAGAGTCTGCGGAAGAACATCCTCATCCACCAAAAAACGATTAGATAAAGAATTCTTGTTAACTGAAAAGCTCAAACTCATTGCCTCAGCAGCAGCTGTTGCTTCATCAAGTAATGACGCATTAGCAATCGGCAGCCCTGTCAACTCACTAATGAGAGTCTGGAAATTAAATAAAGCCTCTAGCCTGCCTTGAGAAATTTCTGCCTGGTAAGGGGTATATGCGGTATACCAAGCTGGATTTTCGAGCACGTGACGCTGAATCACAGCAGGAGTTGCTGTGCCGTGATAACCAAGCCCAATAAGTGAGCGTTTTACTTGGTTTTTCTTAGAAATTGAGCGCAGTTCCTCCAAAGCCTGGGTTTCGCCACATCCTTGAGGCAATAATTCCCGAGGGGCAGCCTCATCAAGAATTTCCTTAGGGATAACTGAATCAACAAAATGCTCTAGCGAAGTAAATCCAAGAGCTCGCAGCATTGAGTTTTGCTCACTCGAACAAGGACCAATGTGACGTTTTAGGAACTTACAAGAATCTGTATTTGCAGCCTCTATGAGCTTTTTCTCAAGCACTTTCAGCAAATCTCCACGATGTCCGAAAGGTTAGAGAACCTTCCCAAGGATTGTCGCTGTAAATGACAACCTTGCATTTGTTTAGTTGACCTTGCTCCCATAAGCAGATGCATCCATCAGCTCTTTGAGTTGAGCCAACTCAGAAGGACGCACTAACAGGAGCCAACCTTCTCCATGAGGATCATTTTGCAGCTCCTCTGGACTAGCCAACACTGATTCATTACGTTTTACCACCTCACCGCTTATAGGGGCATACATCTCCTCAACTGCCTTAACGGACTCAACTGAACCAAAACTTGTCCCTCTAGTTAATTGCACGCCTGGCTCAGGCAAATCAACAAAAACTATGTCGCCAAGCTGATCTACAGCGAAAGCACTTATTCCTACTCGGACTAAGTCCCCTTCCACATGGACATATTCATGGCTGTCAGCGAATCGAAATTGGTCTGGGAAATGAAAGGCCATCGAAGTAGGCCAAGCGAGGCTTAACCAGTTTGGGGTAAATCAAGCAATCCAGCTTTGACTAAGTCAACCAATGCTCGGATAAGAGCGATTTTGATATGAGCTCGATGGGTACCTCCTTGTACATAAAGAACATACGGAGGCCTTAGAGGTGCATCAGCAGAAAATTCGCTTGTGCTCCCATCTATAAATGTACCTCCTGCCATGACCAAATCACTTTCATATCCAGGCATTACCGCAGGCACTGGATCTAAATAAGAACCTACTGGGGAAGCAGCCTGAAAAGCCCTGCAAACTACTTTCAATGCCTCAGCATCACCTAATTCGACAGCCTGAATCAAATCACTACGAAAAGCTCCAGGTGCTGGGTTGACTGCGAAGCCAAGTGCTTCAAAGACACCACTAACAAGATCAGCTCCGATTAATGCCTCAGCGACCATCTGAGGAGCAAGAAATAACCCTTGTAAAACAAGCCGATTAAGATCAAAACTGACTCCACCTTGACTCCCAATCCCAGGGGTGGTGATACGACAGCAAGCCTTTTCAACTAAATCAGAGCGTCCAGCCAAATAGCCTCCAGTAGGAACAATTGTCCCTCCAAGATTTTTAATCAAAGAACCTGCTATTAAATCTGCCCCAACTTCTGAAGGCTCCCTACTCTCAACCAATTCTCCATAGCAGTTATCTACAAAACAAATAACTTCCGGCTGCTTTTTATGTATAAGCGTACAAAGTTCTTCAATGACATCAATGGATAATGCCGGTCGCCAGGAATACCCACAACTTCGCTGAATAAAGACCATTTGCCTAGGAGTTTCCAAAGCCTGTTCAATTGAAGAAAAATCCAAAGTGCCTCCGTCAGCCAAAGGTATTTCTTCATAAAAGACTCCAAAGTCTGCCAAAGATCCATGGCCAGATCCTCTAATTCCAATGACTTCCTCAAGAGTGTCGTAAGGCCTGCCCGTTACCGACAAAAGACTTCCTCCAGGCCTTAGTACTCCAAACAAACCAGCGGCAATTGCATGAGTACCACTTACCAACTGGAGTCTTACTGACGCTTTCTCCGCACCTAAGACCCTTGCGAATAAACGATCTATAGCCTCTCTACCTTGATCTCCATGGCCATAGCCCGTAAGTGAAGCAAAGTGTTGAGTACCTATTCGCTCTACTTCAAAAGCCGACAAAACCTTATCGATATTGAGACTGACGGCTTCCGTGCGCTCATGAGCAAAAGACCTCATACGCTCAGCCACTGAAGCAACATGTTTTGAAGCCCATGCTTCTACTTGCCTTTCATCAATGACACCTGTATTGAGTTTCTGCACAAGAAAGACAGGACGAGGTTTACAGTTCCTTTAAATTTTGCTGGTTAAGAGACAATTAATTCATCCGCTTCGATTCCTATCTTGAACGAGCGGCATTCGCTAACCCAAGGAGTTCATCTTGGTTATCAATGTTCCTACAACTCAATCCACCTCCCGTGAACAACAATTAAGGGAAGGGATTGTTGTGCCTAGACAGCCACTCCCTCCATATCAAAGGAAATTCAGAGCAGGCACAACAAGTTTCATGCTTGCAATGCATGTTGCTGCCATATTTGCCCTTCTCCCGCGCTTCTGGAGCTGGCAAGGTGTTTCATGTTTTGTCTTGCTCTACTGGACAACCGTCATTGGGGTAACCCTTGGCCTACATCGCTTAGTAGCCCATAGAAGCTTTGTAGCCCCAACTTGGGTCGAAAGAATCCTGGTGATTATGGGATCACTAGCTTGCCAAAGTGGACCTATTGAATGGGTAGCACTGCACAGACACCATCACAAATTTTCCGACCAACCCAATGATCATCATGATGCAGGGAGAGGTTTCTGGTGGAGCCACAGTGAATGGATGCTCCATGAAATCCCAGCACTTCGTCATAGTGATCGTTTAGCAGGAGATTTGCTGGCAGATCCATTCTTCCGATGGCTTGATCACTGGTTCCTATTACTACAAATCCCTCTAGGACTAACTCTTTTTTGGTTTGGAGAAGTTCATCAAATCAATGGTGGAGGGCTTGGATTAGTGCTATGGGCCATACCTCTCCGCCTAGTAGTCGTGTACCACGTAACTTGGCTCGTAAATTCTGCAACGCATACGTTTGGGTATCGCAACTTCGACTCTCCAGACTTATCTAGAAACTGCTGGTGGGTTGCATTGCTCACATTCGGCGAGGGTTGGCACAATAATCATCATGCATTCCCTCAAAGTGCTCGTCATGGTCTCAGATGGTTTGAATTTGATATCACATGGCAACACATAAAACTTTTACAGCGTTTAGGGCTAGCAAAGCAAATTAAACAAGCACGCACAGGTCAATGAGATGTTTGTTTTTGCAAAATTGCCGCACGATTACGAAGCATTTCCAGAAATAAGTCAGTCCCTATTCTTTCCACTCCATGCAGAGTTCTGTAAGTGGAATACAAATCCAATAGTTCACCATCCAATTCCTCAGAGGAATAATCCCTAACACCGGCCATTACTTCAGCGAAACGCTCTCTTCTGAGTGATTTATTAACTTGATAAGCCGCCATAACTTGATCTCGACATTGACGCCAAGGTTTTTTATTGCAAAAACAATCTGCCAACGCAGCACTCAAACCAATTGCCTCGTCGTCCTCAATAAACCAATCAAAACAAGAAGGCAAAGGCGCTAATCCAAGAAATATCTCAAAAAACAAACCAGCCCCAATAGGCTTGCCATCCTCTGTTTGCAATGAAATCGCAGATTCATCCAACACTCTTAATAATTCAGGATGCGCCTCCTTTAAGCACGCTCTAAGTGGCTCAATGCCTTGATATAAAACTGAATTGGCTTGAGCTAAAGCAAGAAAAACTTCTGGGCCTGGGGAAGCAAGCTTCCCATTTCTCAAATTGGAAATCTGCGAACTATGTACTCTCCCCAGATCCAAACATTCGACAAGTGCGGGAAGAACCTTATGCGACCAACTATTCCGTTCATGCCAAACATGAATCAAATGCGCCATCGCCCTTCTCCCATCAGCCAGCCTCCCTCGGAATCCAAGGGTCAGGGAATCTGATTTCGGATCATTTCGAGTCAAATGATATGGATCCTGATCATATAAGGTAGATGGCTATTTAGCAGATCACTCATGGCCTCTAGCGTGAGAGAAGCGCAAGCCTTTCCTAGGAAGCCAGTAGCATCGCACAGAGCGCTGACAATATCAGCCAAGCTACAAGCTCCTCGTGGGCGCAGGGAATATCAAACCAAGAAAGAGCAAAGAAGGTGGGGCACGATCGGATTCATGACCACCATTCATGTGTTAACCATTTATGCACTATTACCTCAGTTCTGGAGCTGGGAAGGTCTCACTGTTCTTGTAACCCTTTACTGGTTAACTGCATGCTTAGGGGTAACGCTGGGATATCACCGCCTTTTATCGCATCGTTCATTTCAAGTGCCTAAATGGCTTGAACGCTTTTTTGCAACATGTGGAGCATTGAGCTGCCAGCACGGTCCAATCGATTGGGTAGGCCTGCACAGGCATCACCACACATTTTCTGACACCGAAGCAGATCATCACAACAGCAATAAAGGTTTTTGGTGGAGCCATATGGGATGGATGTTCGAACCTATTCCTGCCATGAAAGCTGTATCAAGGCTGAGCAGTGATTTAAATAAGGATCCCTACTACCGTTGGCTGAATAAAAACTTTCTACTGCTGCAAATTCCCTTAGGTGGACTTCTTTTTTTAATTGGGAGCATCAACGGCGTAGGAGGTTGGTCTCTCGTTCTATGGGGTATACCAATGCGCTTGGTTTTGGTTTATCACGTGACTTGGCTCGTAAATTCAGCCACTCATTGCTGGGGAAGCGTTGCTTATGAAAGTGGTGACGGATCTCGCAATAATCCTTGGGTAGCAGCCCTAACCTTTGGAGAAGGGTGGCACAACAATCACCATGCATTCCCTAATTCGGCAAAGCAAGGGCTCAGGAAAGGTCAGATTGATTTAACCTGGGAGCACATACGATTACTTAAAGCCTTTGGCTTAGCCAGCAAGATTCGACTTCCGATTACGTCGTAGGGTTGTGAAACGCAAATCCTTACCAAGTTCATTTTTGATTTTCTATGGCAAAACGTGTACAAGTCGTTCTCAATGAGGACGTTATAAGCCTCGGCAAGAATGGAGACCTTGTTGAAGTAGCACCTGGATATGCGCGCAACTTCCTGTTGCCTTATGGGAAAGCTTTACCTGTTACTCCTGCCGTAATGAAACAGGTAGCTCATCGTCGAGCAAAGCAAGCAGAACATGAAGCCTCCTTAAAGCAAGCAGCACTGGACTTCCAAACAGCACTTGTGACTATCGGAAGATTCACTGTCAAAAAACAGATTGGTGAGGATGAAGTTTTATTTGGCACAGTAACCAATGGAGACGTTGCTCAAGTCATAGAAGAAGCAACTAAAAAAGAAATTGATCGGCGTGACATCACTGTTCCAGAGATACACCGCACTGGCAAATACAAGGTTCAAGTCAAACTTCATACTGAAGTAACTGCTGAGATCAACCTTGAAGTAGTTAGCTACTGATTGGTTGCAGACTTGCCTTGATTCGCCAGAGTGAGTCTCCTCTTTTAAAAAAATTCTCTAAATGGTGAGCATCCCTATCCAAAACAATGGCGATGCTGCCAATGAAGATACTCGTGTCATAGGACAGGCGCCTAGATCAAGGACTCCAAAATTTGAAGGACAGCCTGACTCATTGCCGCCACAAAACCTTGAAGCGGAAGAAGCTGTTTTAGGAGGAATACTGCTTGATCCAGATGCAATAAGCCGAGTGGCTGACCTGCTTCAGCCAGAAGCGTTTTATCTAAATGCTCATCGAGAGATTTTCCGGACCGCACTCATGCTCCATGGGCAAGGAAAACCCACGGATCTAACTGCCATGAGTGCATGGTTGGCAGATACGGGTTCCCTTGAGAAAGTTGGCGGGAGCAACAGACTTGTTGAACTTGTTGAACGAGTGGCTTCAACTGCCTCGATTGAAGAAGTGGCCAAGTTAGTGATGGACAAATTCCTTCGACGCCAGCTCATCCGCTCAGGCAATGAAGTTATAAAACTAGGCTTCGATCAGAGCTTGCCGATGGATGAGGTCCTAGATAAAGCAGAACAGACAATTTTCGCAATTAGCCAAGAGAAGCCATCTAAGGGGCTTACCCCGACAGCAGAAATTCTTACAAGCACCTTTAACGAAATTGAGAGCCGCTCACTTGGGACTTCAGTCGCAGGAATCCCAGTGAACTTCTACGACCTTGATGCAATGACACAAGGTCTACAACGTAGCGATCTAATAATTGTGGCAGGCAGACCAGCTATGGGCAAAACATCAATAGTCCTAAATCTTGCAAAAAACGTTGCTCAACTGCACGACTTACCAGTTTGCGTATTCAGTTTGGAAATGAGTAAAGAACAGCTGACATATCGCCTGCTCTCTATGGAAGTAGGAATTGAAAGCGGCCGGCTCAGAACAGGGCGTTTACAACAAGAAGAGTGGCCACTCTTGGGACAAGGCATTAACACTCTGGGTCAACTCCCTATCTATATCGATGACAAGCCCAATTCAGGTGTCCTTGAAATGCGATCTCTATGTAGACGACTAATGGCAGAGCAAGGCAAAGAACTTGGTTTAGTTGTAATTGACTATTTGCAACTCATGGAAGGTTCAACCCCTGATAACCGAGTACAAGAACTTTCAAGAATTACAAGAGGCTTAAAAGGCCTCGCAAGAGAAATGAAGGTGCCCGTAATTGCACTCTCACAATTAAGTCGTGGAGTTGAGTCCAGAACCAACAAACGGCCAATGCTCAGCGATCTTCGTGAATCAGGATCAATTGAACAAGATGCAGATCTTGTACTAATGATTTATCGCGATGAGTACTACAACCCTGAGACTCCTGACAGAGGGATCACAGAGGTAATAGTCACCAAACACCGCAATGGTCCTGTCGGCACAGTCAAGCTCCTGTTCGAGCCACAATTCACAAGGTTCCGAAATCTTGCTGCTTAAAAGAACTCATGATCCAATAATTTACGACTAATAATAGTTATATGAGCACTAGGAATAACCCAAACGAAATCTTCGAAGTGATCGTCGTAGGCGGCGGCCATGCAGGATGTGAAGCTGCCATAACAACTGCTCGTCTAGGTCTATCAACAGCTTTATTTACTCTCAACCTAGATCGCATCGCATGGCAACCATGTAACCCAGCTGTTGGCGGTCCTGCAAAAAGCCAATTAGTACATGAAGTCGATGCTCTAGGAGGGGTAATTGGGAAATTGGCTGATGCAACAGCCCTGCAAAAACGAGTACTGAATGCAAGTCGAGGCCCAGCGGTCTGGGCATTAAGAGCGCAGACCGATAAACGTCAATATGCCCGTCAAATGTTGCAGCTGCTCCATAACACACCAAACCTGGCACTTAGAGAAGCGATGGTTACTGAACTTTTAATAGATGAAAATTTTCATGGAAAATCTTCAGAGTCGACATCAACAGAAAAACAAATTGCAGAAATTACAGGTTTAAAAACTTATTTCGGAAGCATTTACTATGCAAAAGCCGTAATACTCACAACCGGCACTTTTCTTGGTGGCAAAATTTGGGTAGGCGGGCAATCTATGTCTGCAGGGAGAGCAGGAGAGCAAGCATCTGAAGGACTAACAGAAGCCCTGCAAAACTTAGGCTTCACAACCAATCGACTCAAAACTGGAACCCCTCCAAGAATTGACAAAAGGAGCATCAGACTTGCATCTCTGGAAGAACAACCAAGTGATGCTGCAGATCGCTTTTTCTCTTTCGATCCTGCCGCCTGGGTCAGTGGTGAGCAAATGAGTTGTCATATCACTCGTACTACACCAGCCACCCACAAACTAATACAAGAAAACCTACACTTGACTCCAATATATGGTGGTTTTATTGAAAGCAAAGGGCCTAGATATTGCCCTTCAATAGAAGATAAAATAGTTCGTTTTGCCAATAAAGAATCCCACCAAATTTTTCTAGAACCTGAAGGACGTGATTCGCCAGAAATCTATTTACAAGGCTTTTCCACTGGCTTGCCTGAGAGCTTACAGCTCGAGCTTCTCAAAACTCTTCCTGGTCTAGAAAATTGCGTCATGTTGAGGCCTGCATATGCAGTTGAATACGATTACCTACCTGCTACTCAACTCAAACCCTCATTAGAAACAAAAAGGATTGGCGGTCTATTTTGTGCTGGTCAACTTAATGGGACCACAGGCTATGAAGAAGCTGCGGCACAAGGTCTTGTTTCAGGAATCAATGCAGCAAGGCTTATAAGGAAACAAGAAAGCATTCCATTCCCGCGCGAAGAAAGCTATATTGGCACAATGATTGATGACCTAGTTAGTAAAGATTTAAAAGAGCCTTATAGAGTTTTAACTAGTCGAAGTGAATACCGTTTAGTCCTTAGAGGAGATAACGCTGATCGGCGCTTAACGCCCCTTGGCTATCAACTGGGATTAATTGATGAACGTCGTTGGCAATTACATTTAGAGAAGCAAGTGTCTTTAAAAAATGAAAAAGCGCGACTAGAAAGTCAGCGTCTTAAAGCAAGTGATCCAATTGCCTATGCATTAGAAGAAGAGACGGGTGCACCAATAAAAGGATCGATTACTCTTGCTGATCTTCTTCGTCGCCCCGGTGTACACATTAATGATTTAATAAGGCACAATTTATCTGATCCAAACTTACCAATTTCTGTGAGAGAAGGTGCTGAAATTGATATCAAGTATAGTGGTTATCTTGCACGGCAACAAGTACAAATTGATCAGGTAAAAAAACAAAGAAAAAGATTACTGCCTGACGATATTGACTACACTGCAATAAATACGCTCTCAAATGAAGCAAGAGAGAAGCTAACTGCAAATCGGCCGGCAAGCTTCGGACATGCAGCTGATCTCCCTGGTGTTAGCCAGGCAGATCTAACTGCTTTACTAGTTTGGTTAAAACTTCAGAATCGCCAAATTATTAAAGGATCTCTTAAAAGTGAATAACACCCGAGCACTTTTACTAGAGAAATCAATTCTGTTTGGAGGTAACTTCTGAGCCAATTACTCCTAAGTTCACCAAGGCAAGTTTGGGAAGCCTCTGCAGAAGCCGTTTTGTGTGGGGAAGGACTTCAAAAACTACCTGGGCCTTGGAAATTAATGCTCCTTGGCGACGGCAGTCCGACTCGCCACCTCCAACTTCTTACGGGGCATGAAGTCCAAGTGACTGTAATAGCCATGGAATCTGTACCCACTTCCGAGGAAACAGCACCTATAGAAGTCAAGGAACTAATTCCGCCGCTTTTAAAACGTCAGGTATGGCTGAAGTGTGGTTCTCATACTCTTGCTTGGGCAGAAAGCTGGTGGAATCAAAATGAGGCAAAACAACACCTTCAAAACAAAAGTCAACCTATTTGGAGCAGTTTGACCCAAGGTAGATCTGAACTTTTTCGAGAAGTAGACGGGCTTGCATTAGTAACCGCAAAATGGCTGGAAATAGAGTTTGGCAGAGCTGGCCCTTTCTGGAGCAGGCACTATCGATTCTTTAGACAAGAGCGCGAGCTGACGGTTATCAGAGAAGTTTTTAGCCCTGAGCTAGAAATGTGGCTTGGTCCAGTTCCTAGGGGGGAGGCAACAAAAACCATTAAATAAGTTTCTATAATTAAGCGTTTTCCACTTGACAACTTGCCAAGACTCATGCTTGGCGGAATATGGTGCTAGCGGTTCCCAACAAATGGCACCCTCAACCACCTGGCTTAGCATCACGGATCTGGGTCGCATTTACGGCTTGTCGTCAACGCATTGTGGCAAAGCTCTCCAAAAACGTGGATGGCGAGATGAGCATGGCCTCCCAACACAAGGCGCATTAGAAGCAGGTGCAGCCTCTACAAATGGGCCCCACAACCATCAAGGCAATGCTCTTTGGAACGTAGATGTTTGCAGAGGATTGCTCGAAAAAACTTGCAATGGACCACTCAACCGATCTATAGAAATTGATTTATGGGTAAAGCTTCTAGAGACTCTTAACGAAGGATCTCCCTCGATCAATACAACAGCTGATCAGATGGCGGAAGAATTACCAGCAGACCTAGTAAAAGAAGTAAATAGTCAGCTGGCCATAAGAGGGTGTGATTTTCGGGTCAACAAAACAGCGAATTCGTTTGCCCACTCCCATCAAAAGAGCTATTTAGGGGCATAGTTTTGAAAAGCATTTCTCTTTAAAATTAAGAAGAAAGTTCAATCACGCCGCCTACTAGATCTCGGCAGCGGGCGGCTCTCAGCTCGCGATTTCTGTCGTTGACCAGTCGATCTATCTTCATCATTCACTCTTGTCTCAGATTGACGGCGCTGCCATCGCTCAACACGAAAAGAAGACTCCTCCGGCCACTCATCTTTTCTCATTAATGATTGATCTTCATTGAAAGAAGAGACCACATCATTAGTTCTTCTAGAAATAGCCTCCAATGGACGCTTCCCTCCTGTGTAATTAACTTTTTGTTCTGTCTGCCAAGGTTCCAACCAACCCTCCTCATCTTCAAGCAGCCAGTCAAGCTTGTCACCGACCCAACGTCCAACATTTTCCAAACTCGAACCCATTCGAGGCTCTTTATTTATGCTTTTTCTCTTGCCTGGACGATTACCTGCAACCCCATCCACCAACTGCCTACCAGTCTCTATCCACTGGTCCATTCGGCGGTCCAAAGGTTCTTTCGAACGCAACTGCCGTGACTGACTGTGACGACTTATTTCCATAGTTAGAACAACTTAACGGCGCCTGCGCGCTAGCCAAAGCTCTCGTTGCCAGCCTATTAAGGCAATCGAGACTCCACTGAACTGAAGGACTAAAAAAAACAAATCCAACTCATGCCTCCATTGAAGCAGGCTCATAATCCAAAAGGCAGCTGGCATGCCAGAACCCACCATGATGCGTATTACAACATTGCCTGCACGCTGCTCCTCTTACTCGACGCTTATAAGGAAAAGTTCGGCCACAGCTTGGGCAAATTGCCCTCCATTTTGGAGAAGAAGGTGGAACAGGAAAGTTATGTCTCACACTTACCTGAAACTTGTCCTGAGAAGAATTAATCGTATCCATCCTCGAAAAAAAATTTGGGCCATGCCCCTCTGACAATTTCAAAACCAAATCAATCCATGCATGAATCATCTCGTGACAAAGGGTGCTTTCAATAGCAGCCTGAGGAAGATGCTCCAACACAGGCTTAGAAAGAACAATCTCGGAACCTTGTTTGCCTACAACATGTGAACTTCTCCTATAAAAACCAGCAGTCTTGCGCAAACGCCCATCACTCCATCTGACAGACACCAATGGCCTAGTGCCACGCACCAAATCGCCATCAAAGTGTTGTCTATTCAAGCAATGAAAGAGCGGAAGCAGAGGCATTAAGGTCATTCCGACAACATCGGCAGCTATGGCCTATCTGAGGTTCTGCCAGTCTGCCCAAAACTCAAGCACTTAGGAACCAACTGTTCCTACAATTAGTAGGTCAGACTCTTAATTAATTGGATTTAACTGATGGATGGGGCTCTCGTTAAGGAGATAGGGACCAAAGGTCTATTGGCAGGTGTTGGAGTATTACTTCTCTTCTGGACTTTCAACGCCGTCAAGCTGGTAATCAGCGCAAGAGGAATCAACCCACTGGTCAAACAATTCTTCAACCAAATCGCTGCAGGTCGTATCGATGCAGCGTACATACTCACTACAAAAACCTACCGGCAACATGTCAGCAGGCAAGATTTCCTGAAATTCTTGGCCAGCCTTCAACTCAATCTTTATAGAAATCTGAAATCTGGTAGGCCACGAATTCAAGATGGGCAAATTATCCTTACTTTGAAGCTGAAGTCGGAAGATAAGAAAGCTGAATTGCCTTTAGATTTCACCTTTATTAAGGTTCAAGAAGCATGGCGCATAGATCGCATCGCCAAAGCTGAAAGCTAAGTCTGAGTTCTTCTAAGAACTAAATGACCTACTCTTCCAGCAAAATCGCTGAGCGTACAGCCAATCTGCGCAATCTCCTTACCCAAGCTGGACATGCCTACTACGTACTAGACCGCCCAGTAATGGAGGATGCTGTCTATGACAGACTTTATAGAGAACTCATTGATCTAGAACGTAAAAATCCGTCTCTCATTACTCCTGACAGTCCATCGCAACGACTGGGTGGAAGCCCTGCTCAAGGATTTACAAGCGTTAATCATCGTCTACCTCTACTGAGCCTTGATAATGCCTTCACAATCGAGGAGCTAACAGCCTGGTTCGCCAGAGTAAAAAAATTACTTCAGAAAAAGCTAAGCGATCCATCAACTACATCTCACGCTATGGAGATGGTTGGGGAATTAAAGATTGACGGTAATGCACTATCACTTAGCTATTCAGAGGGGCTGTTAGTACGCGCTGCTACCAGAGGAGATGGCACAACAGGCGAAGAAATTACTGCAAATGTTCGCACAATTAATTCCATTCCACTGAGATTGCATTTGAACAAGCCACCATCGTGGCTCGAAGTCCGTGGTGAAGCCTTTATTCCAAATGAAACTTTTGCAGCCATTAATGCAGAACGTAAAAAACGTGGGGACAGCCTTTTCGCCAATCCTCGGAATGCATGTGCTGGAACTCTGCGTCAACTAGACCCACAAGTTGTTTCCTCAAGACAACTGGAATTCTTTGCTTACACAATGCATCTACCAGATGACTGGGGCTCAGACAGTGATGATCCGAAGCCACCAACTGGGCAATGGCAAGCACTGCAATGGCTACAAAAAGCAGGTTTTAAAGTTAATCCCAATGCTGAGCTGATGAATGATCTAGATGCAATAAAAGCCTTCTTCGATAATTGGGAAACTGGCAGGCAAAGTCTTCCTTATGCAACCGACGGTGTAGTAGTAAAAGTCAATGAATTTAATCTCCAGAGTTTTGCAGGCTTTACACAAAAAGCCCCTAGATGGGCCATCGCTCTGAAATATCCTGCCGAAGAAGTACCGAGCAAACTTGTACAGCTTTCCTACCAAGTGGGACGAACAGGAGTCGTAACACCAGTCGCCGAATTCGAACCAGTTTTGCTTGCTGGCACATCCGTTTGTCGCGCAACTCTGCATAATGCCAGTCGACTAAAAGCACTGGACTTACATAGCGGCGACACCATAGTTGTCCGCAAGGCTGGTGAAATTATCCCTGAAGTGTTGCGTGTTCTCACAGATCTACGGGATCCAACTGCGGAACGTCTACATCTCCCACCACGTTGTCCTGAATGTGCGTCAAAGCTAGTTCAAGAATCAAAGGAAGCAGCTACTAGATGTATAAATAATGGTTGCCCAGCAATTCTGCGTGGAGCTCTCCGTCATTGGGTAGGCAAAGGAGCCATGGATGTCGATGGTTTAGGGGCCAAGTTAATCGAGCAGCTTGTTCAAAAAGGACTGGTCAACTCAATAGCCAACCTCTACGAACTAAACGAAGCCTTATTAGAAAGTCTTGAGAACATGGGTGGAAAATCATCTAAAAAGATAATTGCCGCTCTCAATGCATCTAAAAGTCAACCATGGCATAGACAACTCTTTGGTCTTGGCATTAATCACGTAGGCGAAACAAATGCAAAAGCACTAGCAAAGGCATTCCCAAATGCCTCTCTTCTAGCTAAAGCAGCATGTGAGTCAAAAGAGCTCATGCAACCAATTCATGGAATTGGAACTGAGATCACAGAATCACTGCACCAGTGGTTTGTTCATCCTGCGAACCAAAAGCTCATCGAAGAACTTCATCGCGTAGGTTTCTCGTTAGCCACAACAACGCACGAGAAAATCAATCAAAAGCACCTCATAAATGAGGCCGATAATCATTTAAATGGTTGCAAATTCGTCCTCACAGGAACGATGCTCTCTCTAAGCCGTCAAAAGGCTCAAACACTTATCGAGCAAGCAGGCGGAGAAGTCAGTTCATCAGTAAGCAAGAAAACAACCTACGTAGTAGTTGGAGAGAACGCAGGGGGCAAATTAAAGAAAGCCCAAGTACTTGGGATACAAGTCATCGACGAAGAAAAACTGTTAGAACTGCTAGCCAAAACTCACCCTAATTAAAATTAGGTTTTAAAAACATGAGTCAGCCCAGAATTTATGCGTGGATTAAAACTCCATGTGGACGTTCAAAATATGCTCAGCTTGCAGGAGAAACAGGAATTTTTGCTCGTCTCAGGCTGTATTGGTTCGTTTTCTTCGCTGTAATAAAAGACTGGCGAATTAGCCAATCGGATCATATTGATGGATCCGATTCCTGAAGCGCGATACGTATCGCGCGAGCTATCAACCAAACCACTCCTAGCGTTGCAAAAAGCCCTAACAAACGAAGTCCAGACAAAGTGAAATCGGTCTTCCCAGCAAGCACAGTACTAAATCGCGCCAAGTCTCCAGCTAAAGAACCAAGACCACAAAAAATAATTGAAGCCGGTAAGATGCCAATCAATCCAATCGAATAATCCCGCCAACTGACATCACTTAAGCCATACACAAAATTGAGCAAGCTGAAAGGGAATACTGGGGAAAGGCGTGTAAGTAAAACCAATTTCAAGCCCTCACGACTTATGGCCTTTTCCATTGCTTGAAGTTTAGGCCTCTCATCTAAACGGTTTTGTGCCCAATCACGTAAAAAAGTACGCCCTAACAAAAATGCAACTTCTGCACCTAAACAAGCCCCTATAAATACGAGTAAGCTTCCCCAATAAGTTCCATAAAGAAGTCCTCCTAACATAGAAATCCAAATTCCTGGTAATAACAAAATCACCCATAAGGCATAGAGAAAAATAAAAACCAATCCGCCCGTAGGGGATTGCAAAAATGGCAACAAATGCTGAAGCCAAGCAAGCTGATCAAACATCATTAGAAATCAAATATTCATTCCAAGGCAGCCAATCGCTTTCGTGCTAAATCAGCTTGTATTTCAGCTTCAGCTAAATTTTTTCTACAATCTGCAACAACATCAGAAGGTGCTTTCTTTGCAAAATTCTTATTAGCTAAGCGATTAGAAAGACTATCAATTTCCTTACTTGCCTTACCTAGATCCTTCTCCAAACGAGCACGAAGAGCATCTAAATCAACCAGCCCTTCTATTGGTAGCAAAACCTCTAACTCGCCAATAATGCCTGCGAGAGCCTTAACAACAGGCTTTGAGCTGGCTTCTGCTGGTGTAAGCACCTCCAAGTCATTGGCACGAGTCAGCACCTGAATATCAGTCTTCGCATTTTGCAGCGTGATTGCAAGAGTTTTCTTACCAGTAATCAATCGCACAGGAACATCTTGAGAGGGTTTCAAACCAGCTACTGCTCGTAGATTTCTTGCCAAGCGAATAGATGCAAACACTTCAGAAAAAGATGCTTCAAGTTCATCATCTAAATAACCTTCTTCCAGCAATGGCCAAGTCTGCAATGCAAGTAATTCTTTCTCCGGAGATCGGGTTAGTCCATGCCAAAGCTCCTCAGTGAGATGAGGCATCAAAGGATGGAGCATCATGAGGAGTTCACTTAATACTTTCATCAAAACTTGTCGAGCAGTCTTCTGGTCCAACAATTCCTCTTCAGTTAATACTCCCTCGACATTGAGCCGACGTTTAATCAGTTCTAAATACCAATCACAAAAATCATTCCAAGCAAATTCATATAGACCCTTTGCAGCTTCACCAAGTTCGTAAGTCTCATAACGCTCTGCCGTCTCACGATTCACTCGTGAAAGACGAGACAGAATCCATCGATCAGCTGATTGCAATGAAGAGCAATTAATCTCCCCCAAACTTCCAGACGTGGAATCATCTAAATTAATCAGAGCAAATCGAGTCGCATTCCAAAGTTTATTTGCAAAGTTTCTAGAAGCCTCGACAGTTGCCGAAGTTCCCTTTTCGCGATCGAAATCCAGCCTGATATCTTGCCCTGCACCAGCGACCTCACGAACTAAAGCAAATCGCAAAGCATCTGTTCCATAGCGATCAATCAGTAAAAGAGGATCAATCCCATTCCCTGCGCTTTTACTCATCTTGCGATTTTGCTCATCTCTAACTAGGCCATGGATATAAACATCAGAAAAAGGCATTCGCCCCGTGAAGGCGCCTGCCAACATTGTCATCCTCGCGACCCAAAAGAAAATAATGTCAAAGCCTGTGACCAAGGTGCTAGTTGGATACCAACAATTCAAATCCGAATGGGTTTCATCAGGCCAACCCAAAGTAGAAAAGGGCCACAAACCACTAGAGAACCAAGTATCTAAAACATCTTCATCTTGTTGAATAGTCACAAAATCACCAAATTGATCGCGTGCCTGAATAAGAGCTTCATCTTCAGAACGGGCAACTATGTAAGGCGTGGCATCAGTCAAGGTACCTCCCGTCTCACTAACAACAAACCAAGCAGGGATTCGATGCCCCCACCACAACTGCCTACTGATACACCAATCTCGAATATCAGTTAACCAATCTCGATAAACCTTCTCCCAACGATCTGGAACAAACGCAGGTTCACCCTTGGCAAGATGCGCTCTGCATCTTGCAGCCATAGGTTCCATATGAACAAACCACTGAGTCGATAGCAAAGGTTCCACTGGAACCTTGCCTCTATCTGAGAAAGGAACGCTATGACGATATGGCTCTACTTTTACCAAAAACCCCTCCTCCTCTAAAGCCTTTACAACAGCCTTACGAGCGTCGAAGCGATCTAAACCTTCAAATCGACCCGCATGATTATTCATAGAGCCGTCCTTGTTCATTACGGTGATCTGAGGAAGATCATGTCTCTGACCAATAGCAAAGTCATTCGGATCATGAGCTGGAGTGACCTTCACGCAACCAGTGCCGAAATCTTGATCAACATGTTCATCCGCAACGATGGGAATCTCTCTACCTACTAATGGCAAAGTCAGTGTCTGACCAACTAAATGGCTATAGCGCTGATCTTCAGGATTAACGGCCACTGCAACATCACCCAACATCGTTTCAGGACGAGTTGTGGCAACCTCAAGAAAAGCACTTTTCTCAAGTCCCAAGCTGGTTGTGATGGGATAACGAAAATGCCAAAGGAATCCATCCACTTCCTTCATCTCAACCTCTAAATCACTCACAGCTGAACCAGACGCAGGGCACCAATTAACTAAATATTCCCCTCGATAAATAAGACCCTGCTTATGTAATCGAACAAAGGCTTCAGACACTGCGGCACTAAGCCCTTCATCCAAAGTGAATCGTTGCCTTTGCCAGTCCACCGAATAACCCAAGCGGCGAAGTTGATCAGCTATTCGTCCGCCACTTGCTCCTTTCCATTCCCAAGCACGCTCTAAGAAAGCTTCTCTGCCTAGCTGAGCAAGACTCATGCCTTCATCTTTCACCTGCTTTTCAAGAATCGTTTGAACAGCAATAGAAGCGTGATCTGTGCCTGGCAAGCAAAGAACATTCTTTCCTTGCATCCGCTGAAATCTGACAATCGTGTCTATCAAGGCTGTATTGAAAGCATGTCCCATATGGAGACTGCCAGTAACGTTTGGAGGAGGAATTACCACCGAGAAAGGCTCACCTAAAGCCTTTGGATCTGGATGGAATGCACCGTTTTCTTCCCATGCTCTCTGCCAGCGAATTTCTGTTCCGGCAGGATCAAAAGTCTTAGGCAAGCCATCTGCAGCCTCAAAAAAACCTTCATTTGCGGACAACTCAGTCACTCCCAAATCCAAAGGCTTCACAGCCATGCTCTCCAAAGGCTACTGAAAAGATGTTGTTCAAGAAAATCAACTGGTAAATGCAGCAACACGCCAAGGAATCACAACCAACGCATCCATAAGCTGCCAAGAGTTTCTATCAAGATCTACTTTTTCATTTAAGCCCACCTGAGTTAATGCCTCATCAACATCCTCATGATTCACAAAAGTAGCCCCAGATGCTGGTAAGACCAAAACATTGGCTTCAGCTGGATCAGCCATTAACCGCAAAGAAAACGTCTCTATAGTTCTTTCAAAGAAAAGCCTTCTCATACGAGTAGTCAAACCAGGCCCCAACGCATCAGCAAACAGCTCAAGGCTCTCCCTGTCACCAGCAAGGCCACAATTCAATGCCATCCAAATCAAGAACTTGGCCCAACTCTCAACTGTCCAAAGTGGTTGAAAGGTATTTCTTTGCTGGTGAACCATTTCTAGCAAAGCAAATTCAAAGACTTTTGCCTGAATCCTGGTTTGGATGTCATGTTCCATTTCGGCGATCTTCTCCTCCTACAATCAGACTGGTGTTGTCTTTGGAACGGCAGGGCCCATGATCATGGATCTAAATGACCCAGAACTCGAATTTTCAGACCTGGTATATGCCTATCAAAGCTGGGTAATGGCAATTATCAATGATGAAAAGCTAGAAGGCGAAGAAACACTTCTTTCTGACGAGATCACAGAAGATGCTCTGAATGCAATGAGATTTCTTCCTGGCGAAGTAACCAGTGCAATAGAAACTAGTCTGGCTCGCGTTTACGATGTAGATCCCGATGAACTCGCCTCATTACTATTTCCTGAAGAATGAACTCTGCAGATATTTAAGTTTCACGCCAATATTGCAAGGCTAAGAATCAGAAATTGCCTAATTTACATAAATCAATCTAAGCATTGACTCATTGATCAATATCTTTGGATTCCTGTAGGAATCAAAACCAGCTCCATATACTCATCCTTCCAGTCATTCTAAGAAACAGATTGAACACCACTACTTAAATCTCCGTAATAATCCAATTTGATCCCCTTTAATAAATCCACTAGTTCTATACCGAGAAAAAAGAATCACTCCACCTATTCAAGAAATGAGTATTCCGTTGCGTCCTCTAGGCCCAAGCCTGCTATGAAGCCAGCCTTGGCCAAACCGATCTTGCCTGCAAGCAAGCTGCCTCACTCCAGGTAACCCTGCAAAAACAGCATGACCTCAGAGCTCAGCTGATGTTGAGGAATCATCAGGCTGAAGCCTCTTGCATACAGGCAAACCAATTAAAAATGTAGTGGGCGATCCAGGGTTCGAACCAGGGACATCCTGCTTGTAAGGCAGGCGCTCTACCGCTGAGCTAATCGCCCATGAAGACAATTCTGCCGTACCGAGTCAGGCTTGGCATACACACTTTTATACACCAATGGCCTCAGGCCAAGATCATGACAAAGCGACAAGGCTCTTTAGTTTGCCATTCAGCCTATTCATAGGACTTTTGCTTGATTGGAAAAGTGGCGTAATAGCCGGTTTGTTTTTTTTATTCGGTGGCCTTTGGCTATCTCCCGACCTAGATACCAGATCCAAGGCACTTAAACGCTGGGGCATATTCCAAGGCTTGTGGTGGCCATATCGAAAACTGATGCCACATCGATCTGTTTTCTCACACGGCCCAATCATTGGAACAATCCTGAGAATGACCTACCTCATGGGATTGATCTGCTTAATCCTTTGTCTTCTGAATCCCCTTGGCCTCTCATCACCATCACTTGCAATAAAATCAATCTCCCAAATTATTCAAAAATACCCACATCAAGCACTAGCCATGATTTTAGGCCTAGAAGCAAGTGTGTGGCTTCACCTAATTAAAGATGGAGATCCATTACCAACAGAGTGGCGATATTGGAGGCGTCGATGAGAAGGTGGGGTTCTTCTCACCAAAAGGCAATGGAAATCGAAGCAGAAAACAATGCAAAAGCTCCGATATCAAAATTGATCCAAGTTGTTTCTCGACTACGTGACCCACAAAATGGTTGCCCATGGGATATAGAACAAACCCATAGCTCCTTAATTCCTTTTGTCATTGAAGAAGCAAATGAAGTGGCAGACGCAATTCGCAATGGTAGTGATGAAAATCTCAAAGAAGAGCTTGGAGACCTACTTCTTCAAGTTGTACTCCATGCTCAAATTGCGAAAGAAGAGCAACGATTTTCTTTTGATGATATAGCCAATGAAATATGTTCAAAATTAATTCGACGTCATCCTCATGTTTTTGAAAAAAATCAATCAATTACACGCGAAGAAGTTTCTAAAAATTGGGAAGCAATAAAGCTAATAGAAAAGCCATCTACCCCATCTAAAAGTCCATTCACTGATCGCCTAAGACACAAAATTCGTTCCCAATCTGGCCTCGCTGGAGCCACACATATTTCTAAGAAAACTGCAGATTTAGGCTTTGAATGGGAAACAATAAATGAAGTTTGGGAGAAATTTAATGAAGAGATTGACGAGCTAAAGCAAGCACTGCAGTCCAAAGACATCTCCAACGCTCAAGAAGAGCTCGGAGATGTCTTCTTTACTCTCATCAATGTTGCTCGTTGGTACGGATTAAGTCCAGAGGAAGGCCTAGCAGGAACTAATAAACGATTCCTAGACCGGTTCTCTTATATAGAGTCAGCCCTCGATGGGAAGCTATCAGGACAATCAATAAGCAAATTTGCAGAGCTCTGGGAAGCAGCAAAAAAACATTTGCGTCAAATAAATAAAGAGCAATAAAATTCTTCAATTGGCTCTCAAGGCATTAAACCTTTGCCTTCTTAGAAACGATGCCTACAATATTTACTCAAAGATTGCCATTCCATTCTTCATTGAACTTAGCTAGAAGATATTAATAAAGCCTTTGAGATGGAAAAACCTCTAGAAGCAATGACAGGCTGGATAGATGAAATTCACCTTGGAGTCCGCTATGGACTCAAAGGGAAAGTAATAGTTGATGAACAAAGCCCCTTCCAGAGAGTGACAATAATAGATAGCTCCCGCTATGGGAAGGGTCTATTGCTTGACGGATGCTGGATGACAGCAGAGCGCCTAGAAAAGCATTATCACGAATGCCTTGTTCACCCTGCCTTATGTAGTGCCGCCGAAACGAAAAGAGTATTAATCATTGGTGGAGGCGATGGAGGAACAGCAAGAGAATGCCTACTCCATAAAGGAATAGAGCAACTCGATATGATTGAAATTGATCGTCGAGTTGTGGAATTAAGTAAAGAGCATCTACCTAGTATCGGAGCAAATGCATGGAATGATCCCAGGCTAAATCTAAAAATCGAGGACGGAATTGCCTGGGCAAGCTCAGCACCTAATGCTTTTTATGACGTTGTTATTGTAGATGGGTCAGACCCAAAAGGGCCAGCAAAAGGGTTATTCAACAAAGCCTTTTTTGAGAACTGTCGTCGCATCCTTCGACCAGAAGGAGTATTCGCTACCCAGAGTGAATCACCAGAAGCTTTTCGAGACATTCATCTGACAATTATTAAACTAATGCGTGAAATCTTTGACTATGCCGATCCACTCTATGGCTGGGTACCTATCTATCCAAGCGGCTGGTGGAGCTGGACATTTGCATCCCTAAAGAAACCTCGTTATCTCAACCCAATTTCAGATAGAGCAATGGCAGTAGCCGGTAATTGTCAAATCTGGAGCCCTCGATGGCAACAAGGTGCATTTGCTGCCATCCCTGCTTTTATAGAAAGAGAGCTAAAAGAATGAATAACTTCCAAAGTGAAAGTGAAATTTCATTCGACAAAAGTGGCGGCGTATTTATGGGTGCCCAAGCCACTTCAACAGATTGCCAAGTAGGCCTTTTTGGAGTCCCATATGATGGAACAACTTCCTTCAAGCCTGGCACGCGTTTTGGTCCAGCTTCAATCAGAGAAGTAAGCCATTCTCTAGAAACTTATTGTCCTCAACTTGATCTTGATCTGAAGGAAATCAAATTTACTGACTTTGGATCTTTAGAAATTCCCTTTGGAGCTCCTGAACCAGTAATAAAAGCCGTTGAAAAATCTACCAAGGAAATCTTTTCCTTAGGACTGAAGCCACTTTTACTAGGAGGAGAGCATTCAATTACTGCAGGAGCAGTTTGCGCTACAGCCCAAAAATACTCTGAACTAATACTCGTACAACTAGATGCACATGCAGACCTTCGAGATCAATGGCTCGGCAATCATCACAGTCACGCTTGTGCAATGCGTCGATGTCTTGATGTACTGCCAAGTAAAAACCTGTTTCAATTTGCTATTAGAAGCGGTACTCGGGAAGAATTTAACGAACTTCATCACCAAAACAGACTGGTACCGCATACGACTGGGAAACCAGCAAATGATTTAAAACAAGCTTTAAGTACCCACTTTGGCAAACCTATTTATCTCACAATCGATCTAGATTGGTTCGATCCAAGTGTCCTTCCAGGCACTGGAACACCAGAGCCTGGTGGCTTCTTTTGGCAAGACTTTGCCGCTGTAATAGATGTACTCAGGAATCATCACCTGGTGGGTGCAGACATAGTTGAATTAGCCCCAATATTGGACTCCTCAGGGATTAGCAGTGTTTTGGCTGCCAAGGTAACAAGGACTTTATTAATGCTTCTCGGGCACTAAGCATCAATCATTCAAGCGGAAGGATCTATCTATCAATGCCTACAAGAGTGCGACCTAGCTCAAGCTGCTTATCCATAGCAGGCTCATGCTTACCCTCTCTAATTTTCGGCAACATTGGGGGCCTCTTAGTCCAGTGATGACACAAAGCAAAAACTGCTATCTCAGGATGAACTCGGATCTTTCTCAAACGACACCAAGCATCCGCAGAAGTCTGGCCTGCACAACAGTGCTGGCAAGTGCTACAGCATTCTTTCGTGGGCATAATTCATCCCCGAAGAAGCACACATTAGTGACACTTGCTCCATCGGACATCTATCTAACAAAATCTCCGGCTTTCCTTCCATTTTTCTACCTCCCTTACTAAGCCACTCCATAAGATTGGGCCTAAGCAAAAGCCTCATGGATCTAAAACACACTCCCCTTTACTCACAAAGCCTTGCAGCAGGAGCGCGCATGGTGCCTTTTGCAGGTTGGGAAATGCCTGTTCAATTTTCAGGCTTAGTCAACGAGCATGAGGCAGTCCGCAAAAAGGCAGGATTATTTGACATCTCACATATGGGAGTACTTCTTCTTCAAGGAATAAATGCTAAAGCAGCCCTACAAACACTTGTTCCTTCAGACCTCTATCGCATAGGTCCTGGTGAAGCATGTTACTCAGTGCTTCTCAATCATGATGGTGGCATTCTTGATGATCTGATCGTGTATGACCTTGGAATAGATGAGAAAAAACTTGAAAAGTTAATGGTCGTAATTAATGCAAGTTGCACAAAGGCTGATACTTCTTGGTTGAAAACACATCTTGAACCAAGAAATATTGAGATATTCAATGCAAAAAACAATGGGATTTTATTAGCACTGCAAGGACCTGAATCAATGGGATTGCTTGAACGACTTATCGGAGAATCCCTAGAAAATTTGCCCCGTTTTGGTCACCGGCAAATCAAAGACAACAATCACAATGTTTCTGAGCCAATTTTCATTGCGAGAACGGGTTATACAGGCGAAGAAGGTTTTGAAATACTGCTCTCTCAAG
>QCKL01000010.1 GCA_003215355.1 Prochlorococcus sp. AG-409-O23 | reverse complement strand
TGGGTATTAATTCAATCATACTATTTACTTCCAATGCAATCGAAGTCATAGGTATTGCTGCTCCAATGATTGCACCTGGCAAGCCAGAAAGGATACCATTTAGAAAGATATTCACGCTTACTTTTCTTTTTAAACCCTCAAGAAAAGGTGTACCAATAAGAACAAAAATGAAACTTGGCAAGAAGATTCCAAAAGTTGCTGTTACTGCTAAAGAGAGTGCCAAAAGCAATCCTCCTTCATTCCATCCAGCTTGATAGCCAACAAATGCACTTGTAAGTACAACAGGTCCAGGAGATAATTGCCCTATTGCTAATCCATCAAGGAAACCTTGAATATTTAGCCATCCCATCTCAATAATTTGATTTTGTAATAAAGGAATAATTACCAGACCTCCACCAAATACAAATAATCCTGCCTTAAGGAAAAGTAAAAATAATTTCAAGTGAATAATAAAAACATCCTCTTTTTCTTCTCCTAAAACTAAAATAGTTAGAAGATTAAAGGGTGAGATAACACTTGAACCAAAATGTATATGATCTAATCCTAAAGGCCAAATAAAAAGTCCAATATAGTTTTTAGATTTATATCTAAATAAATTAAACAGACCTGCTAATAATAAAAGCATAATAACAGGTAAATGAATAGACGTAAATTGATCAATCAATGTGCCTATGAGAACAAAGCTTGCTATTGATATTTGCCACAAATGAGAACGCTTTTGAAGAAGTCTCCAAGCAAAAGCCCATATAATTGAAGCAACGACTACTTGAGTAATGGAAACAATGTCTTCAAAGCTATCAATAGACTGTCCTTGTCGCCATAGTTGACTCAATAGTAGAACAATTAGAAGGCCAGGAATCAGAAAACAAATCCCACTTATGAAGCCGCCTGCTTGTCCACGAATCTTCATCCCAAGATAGATCGCTAATTGACTAGAGGCTGGACCTGGTAATACCTCACATAAACCCAATCCTTCTTCAAAATCTTGATTGGAGACCCAATTTCTCTGTTTTACAATCTCATCTTTCAGTATTGCTATATGGGCATATGGACCACCAAATCCGAGAAGTCCTATTTTTAGAAAGGTTTTAATCAACTCAGGGAATGAAGGTTGCATTCAAATAAGTTGAGTTAGAGGCTAAGAATATAGAGTTCAAATCATTTGATTTTGGACTTATGGCGAACTTCCTTTAAGCGATACAGAGTTAATTAATGCTGGTAGACGTAAGCTGCTTAGCCATGAGAAGAGCACGAGTAAACTGGAGCACCATAAACAAAGTTGCATCCCTATAGTTGCATTCTCTCCAAGCATAAATAAAGCTCCTGAAAGTAATGTTCCTAGAAGCCTGCCGGCTGCATTCGCCATGTAATAGAAACCAACATTCAGGCTCACGCTGTCTGCATCGGTATAAGCCAACACCATGTAGGAATGGATAGATGAGTTCATTGCAAAAACCACTCCAAAAGCAATTAAGCCAGCGGTAATAGCAATGCCTGGATCACTCTGCCTCCACAACGCAATAGCGATGAGTCCAGGAATTGCAGTAAGAACAGCACTCCAAAACTTAACTGTGGAAACTCCTGGACTGGATTTTTTGCCCCAGGCATTCCTTAAAGTGGGCGCTAACGCCTGCACAAAACCGTAACCAATCACCCATAGTCCTAGAAAAGCTCCAATCTCTGAAAAGTTCCAGTTAAGAGATGTCTCTAGAAAAACAGGTAATGCAACGACAAACCACACATCTCTAGCTCCAAAGAGAAAAAAACGTGCCATAGAAAGTGCGTTGATCCCTTTGGATTTTGAAAATAGATCTTTAAACATCGGCTTCTCCTTCATACGCCCCATATCACCAGGCAAGACCAGAGTCAAAACAAAAGACAGAGCCAGGCCAAATGCCATTAGCTCAACGGCCTTATTGAAACCAAAACTAATCAGCAAAACTCCACCCAGAAAAAATCCCACACCCTTGAGAGCATTTTTGGAACCTGTTAGAACCGCAACCCATTTAAATAATTGCTTTTTACCTTTCTGTTCTTCTTCCGGCGTTTCAGGAACAACTGTTTTGATTGCACTCTTTGCACTCATTTTGTTGAGGTCTTTGGCGATGCCACTGATTGCTTGCGCAACCATGACATAACTAACGCTTAACAACTTTGGCCAACTAGCAGCAACAGGAACCAACATCAGTAGAGCACCTATCTGCAGAAGAGTTCCTGCCCATAGGGTTAGTCGTAAGCCATAGCGAGCACCAATCCAGCCGCCATACAAATTGGTAATGATGCCAAAGAACTCATAAAAGAGAAAAAGAAAGGCAATTTCTAAAGCTGTATATCCAAGCTGATGGAAATGAAAGACCACCAACATACGCAGAGCGCCATCAGTAAGAGTGAACGCCCAATAGTTGGCTGTGACGATCCCGTATTGCTGCAGAGACGACAATTTCATTTGGTTATCTTTTAACCTTTGCTATCTAGATTCACGACATAAGAAGTTAGGTCTGCCATACGACAGCTGTAACCCCATTCATTGTCATACCAGGCAAAAACTTTTAATTGATTCCCATCTATAACCATTGTGGACAAAGCATCAATAATTGAACTGCGTGAATCATTGACGTAGTCAATGGAGACTAAGGGCCTTTCTTCATAGCCAAGAATTCCTTTTAAGTCTCCTTCCGCTGCACGTTGAAAAGCGTCATTAACATCTTGAACTGAGACCTTTCTCTCAAGTTCGAAAACGGCATCAGTCAGGGATGCATTCAACAGTGGAACACGTACAGCATGTCCGTTTAATTTGCCTTGAAGCTCGGGGAAAATCATTCCTATAGCTTTAGCCGAACCAGTTGTAGTGGGGATGAGGCTTTGAATACTGCTGCGTGCTCGCCTTAAGTCGCTTTTAAAAGAGTCAATTGGAACCTGTGTATTGGTGATGTCATGAAGAGTGGTAATGGCTCCATGCATGATTCCAAAGTTTTCATTGACAACTTTGACAACTGGTGCCAAGCAATTGGTTGTACACGATGCAGCTGTGACTAGTCGATGAATCTTAGGGTCGTAAAGATTATGGTTGATTCCATAGACGATATTTAGAGCTTCTGTCCCTGCCACTTCACCTGTCACGGGACAAGCAACAACAACTCTTTTAATGCCACACTGATCAAAGTAAGGGTTTAATAGTTCTGGTGTTTTTATCTTTCCACTGCATTCCAGAACAAAGTCAACACCCGCTTGCTCCCATGGAACATTAGTGGGAGCACTCTCTTGCGAGTAGCTAAGAAATTGACCATCAATCTTGATCCCTTTTAAGTCGGAATCAATGTGCTGGTCCCAACGACCATGAACGGAGTCAAATTCCAGTAGATGAGCTGCTGTTGGAGCATCTCCTGCTGGGTCATTGATATGAACTAGTTCAATATTGGAACGACCCCATAAGGCACGAAAAACTAAGCGGCCAATCCGACCAAAACCATTAATACCAATGCGCATTGAACCAACTAGCAGTAAAAAAAAGAACGCTCTGGGCTTGAAAGAAAAGCTACCTTAGAACGCATCAATTTATTTTGATGTATCAACCCTGCTTGATGCAAGCTATTGTGTGATTGCTTCAAAAATTGATAGCAAAAACCTTTGTAGATCATTTGGATTCATGAGAGCAGTCATTGCTGAAAAAAATGTGCTTGCGGCAAGTCAAGCAAGTGGGCTTCTCAAGGCCTTAGCCGATCCTCTTCGTATGGAAGTCATTCAATCTTTATCAGAAGGAGAGTGTTGTGTTTGTGATCTGATGGAAAAGACAGGTCTTGCGCAATCACGCCTTTCATTTCATCTCAAGGTTCTAAAAGATTCAGGATTAATTACAGACCGTCAAAGCGGGCGTTGGGTGTACTACAAATTGGATCTAAAAGCGTTGCAATTATTAGAAGATTGGATAGCTGATCTGAAAAAGAGTTGTAAGAATGCAGCAAAGCCTTGTTCTTAATCCGTACTTATAGGATCTGACTTTAATTGATCAACTCTTTAAAATATCAACAACATTGTCTTCTTCAAGGCATTAATTGGTGTTCTTGTTGCCCTCGCTAATGAACGATACCCCAATCAGTAAAACCGTTCATATTGATAAGTAAATATACTAATTAGTGGCAATATGTCTCAGTGATTCACAAGATTCTAGAAGAACTTCTATTTAACTCAATAGTCATTCTACTTTGTTAATTGATGGGTACAACTAGAGTCTTCTAAGCTCATATCTATTAACCAATTTTTATCAATACCAAGGAGTTCAATAGCTTTTAATTCAAAACTATCAAGTTCAAAGTAGTTGTAAGGAACATTTACCCGTAAGGTTAATTGCCCCTCTTCTCTTGAAATGGAGTGATTGGAAAATTCTAGTTCTTCCAAATTTCCATCAACATCATTTGAGATAGTTAGTTTTAAGATCTTCTTCAGATTCCATGGAGATTTATCCATGAAACTTGCTTGATCTTCCCAGTATTTTTTATAGGCATGGAACCCTTTCTTAATGTTCATTGCTCACTCCATTTAAATTTGATTAGAGGTTATAGTTAGGATTATAAGTCAATGGCTGGTTAACGAATCCTACCTATTTACAAGTTGGGCACCTGTACCCTTATTACATCAACCACCCAAGGAATTAACAATAGAACAAGTGTTATGAACAGTAACAGAAATGGTATTTCCCGTTAGCATTGAATCATCAACATAAAAGAGATATTTCTGCACTGTTCTTTCAGAATCTAATTGTCTATATTTATCAATCAATTGAATCTCGAAATTGCTCAAGACGTACATCACTTAATCCTTGTATTAAAGCCCAAGCTGTTTCACCAGAGATAGTCTTTTCATCACAATATTGCAAGACTGCTTTATCTATTGCTTGTATAAGAGCTTGGACATCTTGATCTTGTAGATATTTGAATTTATTATTCATTACGACAGACTCAAACTAATAACTGAATGAAAGCCTTCTTTGCGAAGATCATTGACCTAGAAGTATGACCTCCCTACTCTAATCAAATATTGTTGATTTAATCAAGTTTTATTGATGTAATGTCGGTCTTAGGTAAATAAGGAAGGTTTTTAGGCGAATCCCATCCCTTTAGTTTTGGTTTGACTGCCGGCGGTAAGGAAGTGCGTTTTATCACTGCCAACGTCATAGAGGGTGTAATTCAAAGTCTGACTCATTCTTGGAACAATGACAGGTAAAGAGAAAATCTATCAAATAATGAAAACGATAACCGTTTTAGTTTTAACCTCAGAACAATCTAACTTTCCCTCCTTTTAGGCGTAGCAATGAGGGATATGAAATTGCTAATCATTGCGACTTACAGAGGGTGGCGATGGCACCGTTTTTAAATGCTCGGAAAGAGGCACTAATCAAAACCATCAAACAACAACAAGTCCTTTTCTATTTACTAGGAGGTCTAACGATGATTTCTCTGATCTTTTGAAACTGCTTTTGCCAAAAGCGAATAACAGAATCAGGAATTGGTTTGTTGATAGGCATGATTAAAAAGGGACCTAGTTGGCCCCTTGAAAGTCGACTGTCAATCTCTTGGAGACTAGCTACTTAGGGCGCTTTGGTTATCTCTATTCATTCGACAGATGCTGCAGCAGAAACTCCTGGCCACATGGCAGCAAATTCGGCATCTGATACAACAGCTGTGACCTCAAACTGGATGCCGTATTCCTTGATCCAAGGTCCAAGATGGGCCCAGACTTTACCGATGTCAGTAGCTATTGCTATTGCAACACCGCTGCCGCTGATGGGTTCGCAAACTCGATACTTCAGCTCAAAGCCATCGAACTTGTCTCCAGGAGCACCAGAGTTGATGTAGTCGGCGAAGCCTGGAGAAGAAGACCATGCACCTTCAACTGTTGGAAATTCCCACGCGATTAGATAGTGCTGCATTATCAATTCAGGTTGCTCTTAGCTTGATAGCAATACTTTCTCTCTTTGAATACGCATCTTGAAAACTAAATATCTAACCGACTTTTGGAGCAGCTTTTCTTTCTCAAAAAATATTAGCTTTGCTAGCACGACGTACTTTCAATCTTCTGATTCTTCCATCATCCCAAATCCAATAAACAGGCTCAGCTGCTTTTGCATTACGCAAATCAGCCCTATCTCGCAAACTGACAGGAATAAATTCCCTCTTTGAATCAAAACACTTATCTCGTACTGCTTGATTCAATACGATGCTGCCCTCTGTCCCTGAAACAGATTGGTGATAAGTCCCAATAGGTATTTGAAGAGCACCCATTTTTGGATTGAGGTAAATCACGTGATGAGGCTCATCCCATGCAGGGTTGAGGAGAGTAAAAGTGCGGCTTCCTTCTACAACTAAGTTGTGATCAATCTGATGGTGATGAACGTAATACTGCTCAAATTCTTTGTCGTTAGGAGGAGAAATTGCAGCTCCGTGATGAATCACCACATCAGATCCATTAGAGCCGTTGACTACTGCATCAAAGAACGTGACATCAGGAGTTTCACGAAAGACATTAGTAGCGACAAAATTCAGAGAAGTCTTTTTTTTCTGTTTTAATTGATTCCACTTGACTTTTATTTTTATTGAGTCATTTAAGTTTCTCAAAACAGGACAGTCTTTCGTTACCTTTTGAAGGACCTTTAATTGATCAGCTCCTAAATTAGTTGGCATATCAATTTGAAGTAATAAAGATCTAATCTTGCGAGGACCCTGAGTTGTCATCTTCTTATCAATTGCAACTGTTATTTCATCTAATTTCCACCCTTTTTCTTTGGCAGTGATTCCCATCACTGTAAGGAAACAAGTCCCTACAGCTGTAGCCAATAAATCAGTAGGAGCAAAATTCTCTCCTTTGCCTGCATGGTCAATAGGTGCATCGGTCCTAAGAGTTTCTCCAGACTTCACATGCTTAGCTTCTGTATGCAAATCTCCTAAATAACGGCAAAGAATCCTGTCTACACTTCGTAGAGCTTACAAGAGGATTTTGTGGGATGAAGTTTGCATTTCTCTTCCCAAAAGTCACCTTGCTCTTCATTGGACAACTTGTAATTAAAATCGTGGATATGATCGATGTCTCTCAGTGGATTGGTAATTAAAGTGAAAGGAGTTCTTAGTTTCATAATTCTCCTGTTGGGCTAATTCATTTCTAACATATTTGTATAAATTGTATATAGGGTTTTTACCCAAGCATTTAGGCTTTACGGTTCTTACTATCTATAGTGTTATTAACCGAATCAGGTGATATTTACCGTATAGATTTTTTCGGTTTACATCATTAGTTCTTGCTCAAACTTGGGGCAAAATAATGGTGTTCCCGCACAGAACATCATGTACACATCCTTATTCGACGCAGTTTTTGCTGACTCATTCTTTTCTCCAATGAGGACTGTTTATGTGGTCTCTGATAGCCAACTAGAGGAGATCAAACTTAAGCAACGGCAGGAGGAACTCGACAATCTTGAAGCTTCTCGCAAGATGCTGGAAGAGAACTATCAGTCTCGTATCAAAATCATCGATGAGCGAGAGCATGAGCTTCAAGAAGAACTCAAATCGTTAGCCCCAGCAGAAAAAAAAGCTGCGCTCGCTACTGAAGAGACTGAAAAGTGCGCTGTTAAGACTTAATCCTTTCGATTAGCTGAGTGATGGGGATCACTAAAGACGTCTAGAGGGGCCTAAGAGGGCCCCTTTTTCTTGCAATTTCAGATTTACAGGTTTCAAAAAGCAGAAAAAAGTCAACTGAGCAAGAATAGAAATGATTAAGGCTTTGGTCTCGAAGGTTTATTCAAACCACCCATTTTCGCTGAGATCCCATGGCTCAACAGGAACCTAGCTACTGACTAATGAAAAGTTACCTTTAGGTGATGGCAACCACTCTCAGCGAATCGTGGAGATTTACCCAAACTTCACCCAAGCTTTCTTGGGTAGCAAATATGTATAAAAATCTAGATTTTGCGTTTTTTATCTCATAGGTTAATGCCAACTTTGAGCTGCTCAGCTAGCTCTAAAACTCTGATCGTCATATCACTTTCAGGCAGAAAGCTGATCGAATGCTTCGAACATGGTCTGATCAGTTGCTGATCGATAAGCCCTGCTATGCGCTGCTAAACCATGACCCATCGCTCGGCAAATTTGAGCAGTTTCAAATCGGAGCCGATGACAACGCACGCTGTATGTATCCCTGAAGGTATAAGGCCTCAACCACTCACCCCGCTGCTCATACTCTTTTTTGAGCTTGATCCACTCAGGCTGTGTTTTCAGAAAGACCTCAACGTAGTGACCATTTAATTTTCTCCGATTTCCATCTTTTCCTAGAGGTAATTCGAGCAATGGGTAGGAGGAGATCAAGTTCCACTCAACCTTCACTCCTTGTGAATCCAACAATGGAGAACTCATCAAAAACCGAGGCTCACACTTGTTAGGACCAGAAACTTTCCTGTATGAGCACCACAAACGCGACTCACCATTGTGGTCTTCTCTCAGAGTCAAATACTGCAACTCAATAGGCCTTAAACCAAATTGAACCATTAAACGCAAAACATTTGCCCAAGCTGGATTGCGATTATTGATTCCTTCAATTAGAGCCAAGCACTCAGAGTCAGTAAGAGTTGCCTTAATACGCTTCTCAGGTTTCCGTCCTCTTAATTCCTTGATGCTGGTCTGAGTAATAAGCCAACTACTGGGCATGTTGTGCCGCACAACCGCATGCTCGGTGAAATTCTTAAGCGCCAGACAACAAGCAGCTCGACTTGAGGGTCTTCCTTGCCAGTTCATCAAGCACTTTTGAAGCAACTCATGCCCATCTGAAGGCTGATTTCTAGTTGCGAGAACTTCTAAAGCGTGATTGATATAAGGCTCCCAGTTGTCACGCCAAGTAGTTGGCAGTATCTGATTCACACCTTCCATTCGAAGCACCCTGAGACTTTCAGCGATTTGTGGCCATCCCTTCAGAACCAAATGAGCTTTTTGATCGCTTTGCCCCAATACATCAATAATTGCTTGTTTAAGAGACTGCTTCCGATCCATAACAGGCCCATAGACCCTATTGATTAACAACAGAGCATCTGCCTGTTTATTGGGATGCCAAGGAAAGGGAAGATTCGCTGTTTGTGGCGCAAGAGGAAGAAACTTGCCTCTTAGCTTGAGCTGCATGCGTCCATTGTTATTCGCGACATTCCATCCTCTTCTCCCCTGTCTTACAGCATTTTTAAAGCCTTCTTCCCAACTCACAATTTAGGACAAATTTTAGGACAAATATACTTTCGCAAGCTTTAACAGGCAACCGAATGCTTTCAGAAACTCTTTGCTATAACGGGCTTATAAGCAAGATCCAAGGATACGATTAATCCATAGTCATCTGTATCACCCAAATGACTCATGGGGGCTGAAAGGCCCCTCCAAAAATTGCTATGTAGACAATTCAACTTTGAATGAATTGCCACATTTCAAACTGCTAGTAAAGAGAAGGACACACTTTCAGCATTTCTTACCTATAACTGGGATCGTTTAGATATTTCATTGACCATGTTTCGCAAAGAAGAAAAAAAAGCACTGACTCGTCTGGCTGTTCTTTCAATAGGTTGGCCCGCTGGCCTAGACAGGTTTTATGACGGCAAAACCCGTGATGGCATTCTTTCAATTATTGGATGGGGTCTAATTTTCGGAAGCATAATGTTCCTTTCTCCTTGCCATGGTTATGACTATGTCGAAGGAAGTAAGAACATAAGTGACTTCAGCACAAATCCGCTAATAATTGCTCCTTTAGCGCTTGGTGCTTATGGAGGGATTTTGGTTTTACGCAAAGGCTTTCGTCTACTCAGACAATTTGAAACTGCTGAAGACTAAGGGCTTTCCCAAAGCTTAAGCCAATCAATAAACAAGAAGCTGATGGCTTTCCTATTGACATAAATAACTAATAACCCAATCAAATAGATTTTCCAGGGTTATATAGCCCTGGAAAATCTATTTGATACTCATCTTCAATATATATTTAAGGATTAACCAAATTATTACTCAAGCATGTTTTTGACATAAATAGCATTAAGTTACTAATTTTCATTTGGCGGTGATCTAATCACAACAAACTGATTTAGAGTAAAAGAAAGGAACTTAACAGAAATGGGCAATCCTTTAAAAGTGGCATATGAAAGGTTCTGGGTACCAGTATTTGGAAGGATACTAACGTTTTTTATCCGTTGGATAGAGGGAGAATCTCCGAAGAAGAAACCTACCTATGATTTGATTGAAAAATAAAAGTCAGAAAGTACCTATCGATTTAAAAGTCAGTATTATTTAGGCATATCTAATGACTAAAGTCGTAAAGCCTAAAAGTGTGCTTATCAAGAATTTGTCTCAATCAAATCTTTCAAAAATTATCACTAGAAAATTGTGATATCAGTACCTTTCTGTAAGGAATTATCGTAGTTAGTAGAGCCCTCGGGCTTTGTTGATTGCGAGTAAGGTTTTACAAAACGGAGAAGCAAAGTTCTGATCGTATGCAGCAATGCCATGGATCTAGTTAATTTTTCCAATTATGAATGCTCTGACAAGTCATGGCCACTTCTACAGAAAATTCCTATGAATTTCTCAGATTTATCCCATATGGTTCTAATTTTGCGGCCATTCGTTCTAAATTACCTTTATGCTCCAAAGGATTCCTAAGAGTTACCCTCGATTTTTGCTATGCAAAAGATAGTCAAGTATAAAAGGAATATTGATATTGCTGATAATCTCAAGGCCAAGTTATTTGCTATTGATCAAGAAATTCTTGAGTTGACGCAAGGCCTTATCAGAGCTCAAGCGGTTAGCATAAAATCAGCCCTATCAACACAAAATAGTTGGTTAGATAACCTCAGAAAAAAATGGTATATATCTGCTGCTAACGAATCAGCATCATGGCATCGTGAAAAACTACTAATGCTACAAAAAAAAAGGCGTTTCATTCAGGTAGAACTAGATAAATTTACTGGGGAATTCTGGCCAAAGCGAATTAGAAGATGGCTAGTAATATTATCGATTTTTATTTTTAGTCTTCTTGCACTACTAATTATAATTATGGGCTTCATAACAACTTTGTACCTGCTTCCAATTTGGGGATGCATACTAATAGTTTATTTTTTAATAAATCGAAGATCAGCAAACAATTTCTGATTGAAGTAGTTCATCCTTCTATTTTTTTACGGCGACGCACTCAATCTCTACAGAATCCATTCGAATTAAATTATCAAAGTCAACTTTGAATTTGATCACAATATTAGGATATCCTAAATTCTCATTTCTGACTTAGTTCTCGTACTTTCTAATACTTATTGGTTACTAAGTTCCTTTCCTTGAAACAACACTTTGATGAACTCTTAGGCAAGTTTTTAGAGATTACGAAAATGAGTGGATGGCAACACAGACAATTTCACAAGCCAAGGATACTTATATATTTGTACTGTTATGGATGATTCTTGAAAAAAGGTGCTATTTAATGCAAAAATTCATTACTCGATAAAAATTAATGCCCCTTATCAGCATTCGGACCTCATCAAATAAAATCAAAGATCCTGAAGAGCTTCTCAAGTCACTATCCAAAGAGCTTGCAGTTTTAACTGGCAAGCCAGAGCAGTATGTGATGACCTCACTTGCATTAAATCAACCAATGACATTTGCAGGAACAAATGATCCATGCTGTTATGTAGAGATAAAGTCAATTGGTTCATTAAAGCCTCAGGAAATGAGTCAGATATTATGTGATTTGATAAGTGAAAATACTAATATTAAATCAAATAGAATTTACATCAGCTTTGAAGATGTACCGGCAAACCTTTGGGGCTGGAATGGCAGAACATTTGGGTAAAATAGATTCATAGAGGTAAGAGTTATACTTTGTCATTAATAGACTTAAAAGGGCATTATTTTATAATATTATTTAGATAAAGCTAATAAGCTATCTGTACTCATTAACAAAATAATTATTCCACTGCAGACTCTCGATCATAAGTAACTCCCCGCTCATTCATCCATTGAGCCTCAGTTTTACAATATTTTTCATGCTTAGCCAAATGCATAGCCTCTATAGAAGCTAAGATTACCATTAGTGCTACAGGAATGAACCAAATTGGGGAAAAAAGAACTTCTTTCAATCTAATCATACTAATAACTATAAATCCTTTTTAAATCTTATCATTGTCAACCAAAAAAGCCATTACGGAACTCTTTGCAGCAGAGAAATATCTATAATCGAAGATATTGTTTAGCAGATAATTGCCTTTGTAGACGATATAGGTTGCTGGATAGCTGCAGGATAAAAAAGCCAGAACAATTTCTTCTCGAAGGACTCAACAGTTACGCTGACAAGAAAATCAGCATCGGAAAATACCAAAATAATTGAGCCAAAATTAATTGTTATGATGAAAGCAATGCGCAAAACTGTTGAAGAGTCTTTAATGCTACTAACTAACGCTACATGGAATGCGAAATATAAATAAAGGAAGTAAGGTATTGAAGTATGGATAATTTCTAGTCAATGAAGAAAGAAGCAAAAGAATTTCTAGATTTCTTTGAGCAAAATTTCTCTAACTCATCTGTTGAGAAAGAACAGTGGAAGCAATATATCCATCGTCTACCAATTATTTATAAAACTGACCTAGAATTTAGGCTTCTTTTTGATTGGCATTGGAATATATTAATGAATGTAGGACGAGCTGGAATTAGACGCGCTGGGGTAGATATCTATGATGAGCGATTTGTAAAACAAGTAAACTTAATTACTCTAGTGGGGAGAACCTTATATGACTTAGATTACCAATATCGTGAGCTGATATTATTTCATACCAGAGTTAATTTAAGAGGAGCAACGCTGCTAGAGATAGGAGGAGCACTGCCCAATCAATTATTATTCGATGAGCTGGAGATTAAAGAGTATATAAATATTGAATCACCAGATTATATAGATGCTGATAAAGGTCAAGAATATTCACAAAAATATAGTCCAGATAATAGAAAAAGAACAATAATCTGCAATGCTGAAAGCATTAGTGAAAAGATTGCAGAACAATCAATAGACTATGTTTTTTCTGTTGCTTGCTTTGAACATATCCTAAATCTACCAAAAGCATTATCCGAGTGTTTTAAATGTACTAGAAAGGGTGGGGTGTTATTCACTTATTTCTCACCTATATATTCTTTTTTAGAAGAAGGAGATCATGGTGTCATACCAACCAGTCCATACATAAAAGAAAAACCAATAGGGATTCATTTACTCTCTCACACAAGTCAAAGACAGAAATTAATCAGCTATGGCATCAAAGATCCAAATGTAATTCAAGAATTTTTAGGAAGTATTAATTTTAATCGCATCCCAAATAGGCTGATGTATGAGGACTATGAAAGGATATTGACAGAATCTCCCTATACTGTTCTTGAGTTAGACCGGATTGATTCATTCAACCTAGCTAAAAAGTATCCCGAAATAATCAAAGAAATAAGAGCTTCAAATTCATCTATTGGCAATTTAATGACAAGCGGTTTTAGATCAGTGCTTATTAAGGGATAAATTTAGGCTGCTAAATTTTCCTGGAGCGTTCGAGCATATATACGGCCATTTCCCTATGCTCTTTTACAGATGGCAAATATACTTCTAAAAAATTATTAGTGGCTTCTGTTTCATGAGTTAGCCCTATTAAATGACAGCGTCTATATAATTCACGAATGATGTATCCCACCTCTTCGTTATGATACTGCTTAGATAATATCCAAGCTAGTTTATAAAACGCATAAAAAGCCCCATCCTGATCCATTTTTCTAGCCGGGTGAGATAATGACTTGCTATATGCTGTTGGCTGATACCCTCGCACTATTGAAGGCTCCATCTCAAGTTGAAATTTAAATCGCGAGGCTAATAAATAAAGACAGCAGAAATGTTCTTCTTGCCAATATATATTTAAAGAGTAAGCTTCAGATTTAGAGATTCTATATGCAGCTCCAAAACCACCTAAAGCCCTCATATGTCCAGTATTGATTACCAACGCAGACCATGAAGTATTAAAGGGAGAAGACTCATTGCTATAAGAATTTGTGAGCTTATTTGTCCAATCTACTCCGTCAATAATCGTTCTCTTCACGTCTCCTGAGTATAATTTATTCAAATTGTACATATAATGGCTATCTAGAGGTGTTGGGATAATCTCACACAAGTGATTATATTTGGTAGACATCCACCAAGGCTCGACAAATGTATTTCCAAAAAAACATCCAACGTCTATATTTTCCTCTAAATAAGAAATTGCTGTTGAATACATATCGTTTTTCAAATGCCAGTCATCATGCTCCATAAATGAAAAATATTTAGTCGCAACTTGGTTAAATAGCCAAGTTTTATTTGATACCACTCCTAGGTTAACCTTCTGTCTAAAAAACCTTATTCCATGGAATGTGTCTTCATATTGCAAAGCCAATAAAGGATCTATCTGCTTTGGTGAACAATCATCTGAAACAATCACTGAAATATTACTTGCAATAGTCTGTTTCGCAATGGAATCTAAGGCATGAATCAGCGTTTCTGTGTTGTTATAAGCTGGTATCAAAATCGTAATTAAACTTTCTGCTGTCATTGAAGTTGGAGAGGAGTGAAAATAATTTTTTTAAGACTATAGTTGAGTTGCTAATCAAATTAAAGTTGAGATAATCTTATCATCTATCTCATTCCTCCCCATCTCCTATCATGGAATTTTGGAGAAGGGTTTTTACCTATCAATAATTGAGGATGTAAAGTGCAAAAAGAAGTGCACCCTTTATTTGGTTCAAATTGTCCATAAGTAAATCCATAATGATGAACTATTGATGCCCCATGATCAGCCAGTAATAAGAACTGAGACTCAAAGCCAATATCAGTATTATCTATTAGTAATAGTATCAACTTATCCTTATTTTGACTAATATATTGAGACCATTCTGAGAAATGATTCTCACGATCTAATCCATCAATACTAACCAAGATAGGGCCTTCATCGTAACAATAATTTTGGATAATATAGCTAGGTTTAACATTTATCTTGTCTGGTGATATTAAATTAATAGGCTGATTAATGTTGTTTGCTTGTTTTTGCATCCTCGCGATCCAGCTAATGCCTCCATGTGGATCATTATCATCTTCAAATGAAAAACACTTTTTAGATTCGAATGCAAAAAAGAATGTGGAAATCCCGCTTCCATATTCAATAACAGTAAATCTATCTAATTCTAAATCTAACAGAGCCTCTTGAGCAGGGAGTGTAATCCAAGGCGCCAATATATCTTGATTCTGTGTATTATATTCAAGACTCGGAAATCCAGGTTGGTATAAAGAATCAATAAATCTAGACTGGGCTCTTGAAAGTAGTCCTTCCTTAATTAGCCTAAAGTAGGCTCCATGTATAAGCAAAATATTTCCCACCTCAGATTTTGAGAAGCCATATTCACTTCCTATTTCAAAGATCTTTTGAAGTGGTTCATAGAGGGCAATATGTGATAGAGCCTTTTGTAGGCCTTCTACATAAATAAGTCCAGGTTGTTTAAGAGAAATATTTTCTTCCTGAAAATGTCGCCACAACAAAAATGCCTTATGGATCTGATCTTTTGACAAGGCATCTGCTCTGGCCTTTGCCTCTGCTTTAGCTCTTGCCTCTGCATCAGCTTGGGCTTTTGCTGCCGAAGCTAAAGCAGAGGCAAATGCCTTATGGATCTGATTTTCTAACTCCTCTAAATTCAGACTCAAGCGTTTGTGTAAGCTAATGATATAGAAGGATAAGCCTTACTTGTCCAGTTAACATTGATTAGGACATCAGAGATAAAACCAATTGATATCAAAGGGTCTTCCCATTAACAAGGCTCTTCAAGCCTGAACTATGAATGCATATCTATCCAAACCGTTCCAAAGCCAAAATTTCAACTTAATAAAGTGTAGTCGGCATTTATTTGAAAGTAGGACTATTTTTTAACCAATAACTGAGTTTATCTTATTGAAAACACTGTTTCATAACCATTTCCAACTCATGCCTCTGAGCCCGAAATCGACCTGCAAAACCAACAAATTTCTTTCACTAACCAACTACTGCTAAAAGAGTACTCAGGATCTATAAGTCAAATAGATGAAGGAGTGACGCCATAATTGCTGCCATTATTTGCTCTTCTGGCCTCAATTTTTGCCCTGACACCACTCACAAGTGTGAGTTCGATTGCTAGTAGCCGTAAATCAGAAGAGGAGCAAAACCCCAGCAGAGGGAAAGACCCTAGAAAACAAAGAAACGTTGATTTGCGTGAGTTCAACTCAATCGAATCAAGTCTGACCCAAACCAGCTCTAATCATTCCGAAGGGTTTGATGCCGTCTCAAGAAATTCAAGAGGATCCTCTTGCCCTCAGTCAAAACCATCAATTCTCGGATCTCATTGCTATGAGCTCAGTTTTAGAGCAAGCGATTACGGTCTCTACTGACTTATCAACTCTTTGAAAACACCATGGCTGACTCAACAGGCTCAAAGCCCGGACCTATATTCGACTTTGAAGGCAAACGATACGACTTCAACTCACTAGAAGAAGCCTCAAGAAAATTGGTGCATGGCCTACGAGTCGCAGATACTCAGATTCGAATGCACAAAGATACTTTGAATATTTTAGAAGTTGGACGTCTAACAATGGCTAAGCAACTCCAGGAAAAGCTGAAAACAGCAAAACCATTGAACTAAAACTGAGCAAGTATTTCTCCTCTAGCAATAGCAAAAAAAATGTAAAGTAATGTTGTTCTTGTTGAGAAATAAATATATTCAAATCAAGCGTTATAAACTCGGTACAAGACAAGAATAAACTCTTAAACCCCTTCCAGCACAATCGATCTTAGCCTATGTAGTATAGTCGGCATTGATTCGAACATATTGATCAGATAAATCGCACCCCCAAGCAGAGCCTTCCCAAATGCCATGCCCAATAACTAGGCAAATCGACACGCAATCATCATTCAAATAAGCTCCATTCATTCTTTCCTTGATATATCTCGATGCAGCGTGCGCATCAAAGCGGAGCGGTTTTCCTGCTTCCATTAATTGAATAGGCCCAATCCAGAGGCAAACATCTTCTGGCATAAATTTCACGCCTGCTCGACCAGCTGCAGCCAATATGCGCCCCCAATTTGGATCGCATCCATGTACAGCCGTCTTAACTAAGGCTGAGCTAACAATAGTTCTGGCAATTCTTTGAGCCTCAGCAGCACTTGCAGTGCCTTTAACAACAACCTCAAGTAGACAATTTGCTCCCTCTCCATCCCTAGCGATAGCTTTCGCAAGATGCTGAGCTAAAGCCATTAGACCCTCTTCTAAATCATCCCAATATTCAGCAGCCAATGTTTCACCAGCAGCAAATGCCACTAATGAATCATTAGTACTGCTATCTCCATCAACAGAAACAGCATTAAAAGAATTTTCTACCACTCTTGTAACCATTGATTGCCAAGCGTCTACAGGCAATCCAACATCACAAGTTAAATATCCCAACATCGTCGACATATTGGGATGAATCATCCCAGAACCTTTAGCCATCCCACCTATATGTACACACCTACCGCCCAAGTTGGCTTCAAATGCGAATTGTTTATCAACTAAGTCTGTCGTCAAAATGGCCTTTGCTGCATCTGATCCACCTCCTTCATTTAAAGAATCGATGAGATGTTCAAGAGATGCAAGCAAATTATGAATAGGTATTGGAACTCCAATTACACCTGTAGAACAAATCAACATCTCATCTGGCATTAATCCAAGTTGATCTGCTAATGCCTGTGTTGCGCGCAAGCTATCAATCAAGCCGCGATCGCCAGTACAAGCATTTGCTTGCCCTGAGTTAATTAGCACCGCTCTAGTTCTGCCAGCAGTGACCTTCAGACGTTCAATGCATAAATCAACGCAGGCAGCTCTCGCCAAGGATTGTGTGAAAGTTCCAGCACAAACTGCGCCTTTTGGAGCTACAAGCAAAGCCAGGTCTGGTTTCCCTGAAGATTTCAAGCCTGCTGATATCCCAGAGGCCTTAAAGCCCCTAGCTACTGTGATGCCACCTGGGATAGGAGACCATTTAGAAGACACCAGCCGACTCAAGAGCTTTCCAAGAAACTGAACTTATCCTCATCCTGCGCTATCAGCATGAAGTTTCAAAGCCCGCAACCATTACCTAGATGGGAAGGGGTACAACGTCGCATAGGGCTAACTGGTGGGATAGCAAGTGGAAAAAGCAGTATTGGGAGGTTCTTGCAACAAATAAAAGGGTTGGAGATTCTTGACGCTGACGATTTCGCACGTCAAGCCCTGAGGCCAGGTGAAAAAGCAACAATGCAAGTCATAGAACGTTATGGATCTTCAGTAGTAACAGAACCCAAGGCATACCCAGCAGAAATCAATAGGCAGTCATTAAGTAAAATTATCTTTGCAAATCAAGATGAAAAGCAATGGTTAGAAGATCTTGTACATCCCATCATTAAGCAAAGGATCATTGAGGAGCTAGTACTGAAGCAAGATTTACCAACCATTGTGTTAATTATCCCACTTTTGTTTGAGGCAAAACTAACAGAGATTTGTAGCGAATTCTGGGTTGTAACTTGCAAGCAAGAACAACAAATGAAGCGACTAATGAAAAGGGATGATCTGAGCTTAGAAGATGCAGCCATGAGAATTAATGCTCAGTGGTCACTATCAGAGAAAGAAAAAGCTGCAGACATAGTTATTGACAATAGTGGAGAACCCAAAGCTTGGGTTGATAAGATAAATGCCTTAATATAAGGCATTAACTCATTAATTTATTGCTCAAAATCTTGTTGGCTAGCCTTGGGTCAGCCTTACCACCGGTCTTTTTCATCAATTGACCCACAAAAAAACCTTGCAGTTTTGTCTTCCCTCCGCGAAACGCTTCAACTTCTTTTGGATGGGCATTCAACAACTCTTCGACAATACCTGTTAATACCTCAGTATCACTAATCATTCCAAGACCTCTTTGCTCAACTAAAGCTTTAGGAGAGCCACCATTTTTAAGTAACTCAGGCAAAATCTCCTTTGCGATCTTGCCACTAATCTCGCCAACATCAATCATATGAAGCATTTCAGCCAATTGATCCGCTTTAAATGGCAGCTCAGAGAAATACAAACGATTAGCATTCACATAGGCTGCAATATCACCAGTAATCCAATTAGATGAAGCCTTGGCATCAGCCCCTGCTGCGACTACAGCCTCAAAGTAATAGGCCATTGAACACTCATCTGTAAGCACACGCGCGTCATAAGGAGAAAGCCCTAGTTCATCTGCATAACGATGGCGTTTCGTAGCTGGCAACTCAGGTAATTCAGAGCGCCAAGTTTCTCTAAGCTTTTTACTGACCTCTACAGGGCCTAAATCAGGATCAGGGAAATAGCGATAGTCACTACTACCTTCCTTGGATCTCATGCTCTTAGTGAGCTGCTTCCCTTCATCCCAAAGACGAGTTTCTTGAAAAACTGACTCTCCTGACTCGTAAGCTTTAATTTGGCGTTGTATTTCATACTCACATGCCTTCTGAATCGCTGAAAAAGAATTCATATTTTTAATCTCAACTTTCGTACCAAATGGAGCTTGAGAACCCCTTCTCACAGAAATATTGACATCACACCGCAAAGATCCTTCTTGCATGTTTCCATCAGATACTCCTAGGTAACGCATTATTCTGCGAATTTCAGAAGCATATTCAGCTGCTTCCCTTCCGGTTCGAAGATCTGGCTTACTAACAATCTCAGCCAAAGCAACACCTGCTCGGTTGTAATCAACTAAAGAATGAGTGGAGCCTGCAAGTCGGTCACTACCAGCATGAACCAACTTCCCAGCATCTTCCTCCATATGCAAACGCTCTATACCAATCTTCTTTAAATAAGTCTCCTTTCCCTTCTCCGCAACCTCAACCTCAATCCAACCATCTTGTGCGATTGGCTCATCAAATTGCGATATCTGATAATTCTTTGGAAGATCAGGATAAAAGTACTGCTTTCTATCAAATTTACTGTGCTCAGCGATCTTTAAATTCAAGGCCATTGCAGCCTTAACCGCATACTCAAGAACCTTCCGATTTAGAACTGGCAAAGTTCCTGGAAGGCCACACACCACTGGGTCAATATGTGTATTGGGATCATCACCAAAAGTGGTTGAAGCCGAAGTGAAAATTTTGCTGTCAGTACCTAGCTGTACATGGGTTTCCAACCCAATAACAGCTTCCCAATTAGGCTTAGATCCTGCCATCACTCTCCAATTAATTCAGGAAACCTAAGAACTGACCCTAAGCCACTAAGGCAATGCTGAACTAAAAAACAAAGCATCATTAGTACCAATGTCGAGACATTAGCTGTGTCAGCCACAGAAAATTTGCAAATTCTTGGTGGAGGTCTTATAGGTCTTGCAATAGCCCATGAATTAGCTCGAAACGGACGCAACGTTGAAGTTTTCAGCCGCCGTAGAAGTGAAGCCGCAGGCTTCGTAGCAGCTGGCATGCTTGCCCCCCACGCTGAAGGGCTTAGCAATAATTTGCTCAGGCTTAGCCAATTGAGCCTCCAGCGCATTCCAACTTGGGTTCACACAATCGAAGAGGAAAGTGGAATTGACTGTGGACTAAGAAACTGTGGAGTTGTGGTGCCATTTCTCACTGATTGCGCAAGAGATGCGTATCCAACAGTGCAGTTTGGTACAACCCTGAACCGCATAGAACTCGAGCGAGAAGTCCCTGGAATAGCCTCCCGATGGGAAACCGCATTGCTATTCACTCAAGACGGACAAATAGATAATCGTCGTCGTCTAATGCGCGCCCTTGAGAAAGCCTGTGTAGGCCTAGGAGTGCATTTTCAAGAAGGAGTAGAGGTTCTAGAACTAATACATGACAACACAACCTTCCAAGGCATAAGAATCCGAACAGCAGAAGGTGAGGAACAAAAAATTCCAGGTAAAGAGGCTGTGCTCTGCAGTGGAGCCTGGAGCAAGCAATTATTCCAAGAGCTACCCATTTTCCCTGTCAAAGGGCAGATGTTGTCCCTTCAAGGCCCTAAAGAGGCGCTGAAAAGAGTAATTTTCGGGCCAGGTACCTATTTGGTACCTAGAGAAGATGGTCTAATAGTGGTTGGTGCAACAAGTGAACCAGATGCTGGTTTTAGTGAAGGCTTAACACCTTTTGGGCAGCGCCAACTCAAAAAAGGAATTAATGATCTTCTTCCTGCTGCAACTAATTGGCCACATATGGAGAGGTGGTGGGGCTATAGACCCAGCACGCCAGATGAAAACCCCCTCTTGGGTAACTCTTCTTTAAGGGGGCTATGGCTTGCAACAGGTCATTATCGAAATGGTGTGCTATTAGCTGCAATTACCGCAGATCTACTACATAAATGTATTTGTGAGTTACCACTCACTCATGAAGAAAATGAGCTCCTAATTACTTTCAGCGCCAGGCGCTTTCAACAATAAAAATTGTCGAAGCCTAGTGGAGATCATTCCACCAATATTTCCCTTATTTCTTAGGTAAATATTGCGAAAGCAGCCCAACCTTATTCTTCAACACGCCAAACTTGCTCAGCAGGTATCCAATCATTTAATTCAGACGATTGAAACCATAGAGATATCTCAAATTTGGCAGTTTCAGGTCCATCTGAACCATGAATCACATTTCTACCAATATTGACAGCTAGATCCCCGCGAATTGTCCCAGGCTCTGCCTCGAGAGGTTTAGTCGCACCAATCATTTTCCTTGCACTAGCAATAACTCCGTCACCTTCCCAAACCATTGCCACAACAGGACCACTGGTTATGAAATCAACCAAGCCGCCAAAAAAAGGACGTTCGCGATGTACCCCATAATGCTTTTCAGCCAAATCACGACTAGGTGTCAATTGTTTTAGAGCAATTAATTTGAAGCCCTTACGCTCAAAACGACCCAAAATTTCTCCCACCAAACCCCTTTGCACCCCATCAGGCTTAATTGCAAGAAAAGTCTGTTCTAAAGCCATGTGAAAAAGAGTCATATATAGCCATCGTCATAGGCAAACTGCCTTATTGGCAAGCGCACCATCAACAGCCCACTTATCAAACCTTAGATTTCATGAAATAACTTCTGCAATATGCAGAACAATCCATCCTTCAACCTCCCTAACGGTCTTGACGGCAAATAACCTCTCTCCCAAAACACAAGGCTGGTCTATTTCTGACAGTTCAGCCCTATATGGTCTCGATCGGTGGGGAGACGGGTATTTCTCCATAAATCAGCAAGGTCATATAAATGTTCATCCAAAAGGCTTGAAGACAGAAAGCCTTGACCTAATGGAACTCGTGAATGAGCTAGAGGGACGAAATCTCAAGCTGCCCTTGCTAATTCGTTTTGACGACATCCTTGAAGACAGGCTCAAACGTCTGCATGCAGCATTTGATAATGCACTTCATCAATACAACTATCAAGGGAACTACCAAGGCGTATTCCCAGTGAAATGCAACCAAAAACGTTATGTAGTTGAAGAATTAGTTAGCTGTGGGCGCCAATGGCATTTCGGCCTAGAAGCTGGCAGCAAAGCAGAATTACTAATAGCTCTATCACTAATTGATGATCCACAGGCACTAATTATTTGCAATGGCTACAAGGACCAGCGCTACATAGAGACAGCAATCTTGGCTAGACAACTTGGTCGTCAACCTGTAGTCGTTATCGAGCAAGCAGACGAAGTTGAAAGGATAATCTTAGCTAGCCGTGAAATTGGAGCTGCTCCTCTAATTGGCCTCAGAGCGAAGCTCTCTAGCAGAAGTATTGGACGTTGGGGTACCTCAATAGGTGCGACAGCCAAATTCGGACTCTCAGTCCCAGACATATTAAAAACCATCGAAAAATTACGTGCTGCCCAATTACTTGATGACATGAAGCTGTTGCATTTTCATGTGGGAAGTCAAATCAATGACATCGGCATTCTGAAAGATGCATTACAAGAAGCTGGGCAAATTTATGTGGAGCTGAGTCGCCTAAAAGCTCCAATGGGTTACCTAGACGTAGGAGGCGGCCTTGGTATCGACTACGACGGAAGTCGCACTGCCTCAGCCGCATCTACTAATTATTCGTTGCAAAATTACGCCAACGATGTAGTGGCTACTATTAAAGAGTGCTGTCAAGCCAATGGCGTAAAAATGCCAACCCTTGTCAGCGAAAGTGGGCGGTCGATTGCTAGCCATTTCTCAGTACTAGTCTTTAACGTCCTAGGAACTAGTGCTGTTTCCTCTCATACTCCTACTCAACTAGTAGATGAGTGCCTACCGGTACACAATCTTCGAGAGACATTAAGTGAGATAAGGACGATTTCAAAAGATTCAGAAATAGATATTTCTCAGCTCCAAGAAGCATGGAATGACGCCATCAAGTTTAAAGATGATGTACTAAGTGCTTTCCGTTTGGGCTATGTTGGGCTAGTGGAGAGAGCCACAGCAGAACAACTCACCTGGGCATGCGCCAAAGCACTTCTTGAACACCTTCCATCTGATGCAAAAATCCCCGCAGAATTAAAGACCCTGCGATCAGCCCTAGCAGGGACCTATTACGCCAATATCTCTGTGTTCCGTTCTGCCCCTGATGCATGGGCCATACAACAACTATTCCCAATAATGCCAATCCATAGGCTCAATGAAGAGCCAACTCAACTAGGACATTTCGCTGACCTAACTTGCGATTCTGATGGAAAACTTTCAAGCTTCATAAACAATGGCAGCACAAAACCTTTACTTGAACTACACGAAATGAGCAATGACAAGGAATATGTGATCGGAATGTTTCTAGTTGGTGCCTATCAAGAAGTTATGGGCAATCTCCATAATTTATTTGGTAGCACTAATGCAGTGCATGTTCGTTTAAACGCTAATGGTTCCTATCAATTGGATCACGTAGTACGTGGCAACACGAAGTCGGACGTGCTTGAAGCTATGGAACATGACCCCGAACAGCTACTAGAAAGATTGCGAATAGCCAGTGAGTCGGCGATTCAAAATGGAACTCTAAAAATCAGTGCAGCCCAACGTTTAATGGAACATTTAGAAGGCAGCCTTCATCAAAGCACTTATCTTCATAGGTAACCATTCAAGACAAAGCTGAAACAAGCTTCTCGCGAGCATTATCAAGCGCTGCATTGAGTGCCTTTGCATTGCGGCCTCCTGCTTGAGCAAGGTTTGGCCGACCACCGCCTCCACCACCACATATTTTGGCTATCTCACCAACAAATTTACCTGCTTGCAAACCACCAGCAACAATCTTAGAACCAAAAGCAGCTACAAAAATCACCTTATTTTGATCAGAAAGGTTGGGCATCCCTCCAAGCACCACAACTGCATTTGAGCCAAGTTGATCGACCAAGTCTTGAGCCGCACTCTGCAGTGCTCCGCCCTCTACGCAATCCAAGCGTTCCACAAGAAACAGACTGCTCCCAACTTGTTTAGCTTTGTTCCCAAGTGCCGCAGCCTTTGCAAAGGCCAATTCCTCCCGAGCAGCAGAAAGGCTCTTAGCTGTGACTTTAAGTTCATCCTGCAAGGCAATGATTCGTTCCACAATTTCATTCGGTTGTGCCTTAAATCTTTCACCCAACGCCTTGACTACGACATCTCTCTCATTCAAATAATCCAGAACAGCCGGACCTGAGACCGCTTCAATACGCCTTATACCTGCAGAAATCCCAGTTTCTCCAACAATCTTGAAAACACCTATTTCCGCTGTATTTGCAACATGAGTCCCACCACACAGCTCCATTGATACACCAGGTACATCCACTACTCGAACGGTCTCACCATATTTCTCCCCAAACATGGCAACAGCGCCAGCCTCTTTGGCTTCTTCAATCTTCATGACCTGTGTTTGAAGAGAGTGAGACTCAGCTATCCAGTCGTTGATTAACCTTTCAATTTGCTCCAATTCATTTGAAGTACTCGCACGAGGAGAATGAAAATCAAAGCGGAGACGATGAAAGCTTACTAATGATCCTGCCTGAGAAATACTTGGATCCAATACCTTTTTTAGTGATGCCTGTAAAAGGTGAGTAGCCGTATGATTTGCCTGAGCTCTGCGTCGTAGTGAAGCATCTACTCGTGCATGAACGATATCACCTACCTGCAGAGTCCCTTGTTGAATAAGGCCCCTATGAATGAAAATATTGCTAATGCGCTTTACATCTTTGATAACTACAGACAAGCTCTCTAAGTCAGATATGTCTCTGAGCAGTAACCCATTGTCTCCAATTTGGCCACCACCTTCGCCATAGAATGGAGTCATATCTAGGATCACTTCTACACTATCTCCTGCCTTTCCATATGATGCTGGCTCACCATTAACTACTAAAGCTTGCACACGACATATTTGCTCTAAAGCTTCATAGCCCTGAAAATTGGTTGGTTGAAGATTAATAGCTACTTCATCAATCGCATCCTGAAGAGTAAGGTCAATGCTTACGCTTGCTGCCTTTGCTCGTTGACGTTGCTTCTCCATAGCAACATCAAATCCAGATGAGTCAACAGTTAAATCATGCTCTTGCGCGATTTCCTGAGTCAGCTCCAGTGGAAAGCCATATGTGTCATAAAGCTCAAAAGCTTGCAATCCAGTGATTTCAGAAGGGTGAGTTTCTAAAATATCCGACAACAACTTCTCACCTCTTTCAAGGGTTTCCAAAAAGCGCGCCTCTTCCCTTTTAAGTTCATTCAGAATCACTTCCTTCCTTACTAGCAACTGTGGGAAAGCAGAGTGCATGAGATCAATAGCGGCCTGGCCTATATCAACCAAAAACGGCTTGGATATACCAATTAATCTTCCGTGACGAATTACTCGTCGTATCAATCTTCGCAGGATGTACCCACGGCCTAAGTTACTGGCGGTGACTCCATCACAAATTAGTTGCGTAATAGCTCGACTATGGTCACCTATAACTTTCAGAGATATCTTGCCCTTATTATCAAGTTTATTGTAATCAATGTCCGCCATGAATGCAGCTTTTTGAAGTAAAGGCAAAATCAAGTCAGTCTCATAATTATTTGGTACTCCTTGCAAAATCTGAGCCATTCTTTCCAAGCCCATACCTGTATCAATATTGAAATTTTCTAGCGGTGTAAGTGTTCCCTTGGAATCACGATTGTATTGCATAAAGACCAAGTTATAAAACTCGATAAATCTTGTGTCATCATCAAGATCAATCCCTTCATTACCCAACTCAGGCTTGAAATCGTAATAGATTTCTGAACAAGGGCCACAAGGGCCTGTGGGCCCTGAGGTCCAAAAATTATCAGCCTCATCCATTCGAATAATGCGCTGAGAGTTAACACCCACTAAATCTCGCCATATCACCTCGGCTTCATCATCATCTCGAAAAATACTAATGACTAAATGTTCCTGGTCTAAGCCATATACCTCAGTAATTAATTCCCAAGCCCACTGAATTGCCTCCTGTTTAAAGTAATCGCCAAAAGAGAAATTACCAAGCATCTCAAAGAAAGTGTGATGCCTTGCGGTATAGCCAACATTCTCAATATCATTAGTGCGAATACATTTTTGGCTACTTGTAGCTCTAGGAGCAGGAGGTTTAGCTTGGCCAAGGAAAACAGGCTTGAATGGAAGCATCCCAGCAATTGTGAGCAACACCGTTGGATCTTCAGGAACCAAAGATGCACTTGGGATGACCTCATGGCCCCGCTCAGCAAAAAACCTAAGGAAAGCAGACCTTATCTGTTCTCCCGTAAGAGGTCTTAATCCCCCAACACGCGACGATCCTTGAACGGCCATGGGGAATTTAGATATAGGAAAGAGAGGAATCAGCCATGATGACCTTCGAGCCTCCCGTGACCTTAATCACCTGCCTCAAAAGCGTTCTGAACAAAGTAAACAACACTTGCTATGACTAGGATATCGTCCACACTAAGGAATTAACATAATTCTGATCAGAATTTGCTTGGCAGTAGAGATAACATTTACTTAGAGTGTTCCAGTCGGCTGTATAGCCTGGAAGATGTGGATTTCGGACTATGTAGTCACCGAATAATCCTCGAGCGAGAAAACGAGGAAACCCATATCCTGTCATCATTGGTAATGGAACTCCTCAAGACGTTGTTGCCATTGATAGGCAACACACTCAAACTTCTAGGGACCCAAGACATGTTGACCGCGTCGCGGGTATGAGTCTGCTGCACGCCACCTGGCTACCAGCCATTCGAACACCGACCAGTTCCGGTCGACCAGCACTTTTAGTATGGGCAGACACATGGCGAGTCGCAACCCCAGCTGGCCCAGGAGACACCCCAGCTATACATCCCTTTACCCTTAAACCAGAAGATCTGCGCACATGGCTAAGTGATAAAGACCTACTGCCTGATGGAATTATCGATGCAACAGCTTGCCTAACACTTCCAAGTAGAGCCGTAAAGCCAAGAATTAAAGCAAAATCTTCTAATTCAGCACCTTTAGATGAAGATAGATCCTCATCAAGCTGGAGCGGACTCCCTTTACAAGCAGGAGAACCCATTCCCAAAACATGTGAATGGTGGCCTTGGCAAGTGCAGGGACTAGCTATTGAGCCTGGTGCTGCAACAACATGGCTGTCGAAATTACCCCTATCAGGACATCACCCTGATCTTGGAGAGGAACTTCGCTGGTGGAGTCATTTACAACGTTGGGCTCTGAGTTTGATTGCTCGCGAACGATGGCTACCTCAAGTTGAGCTCAGCAAAGGCGAAGGCTATCCCCATAGAGCACGTTGGGTACCACTACTTAATCGTGAAGATGACCGGCGTCGCCTAGAAGAACTTGCAGCCAAACTCCCATTAGCTGCAACTTGCGCGCTGCCATGGCGCGAGCCAACAGGGAGAAGAAGCAACAGGATGACTCGATTAAGGCCTGAAGCAATGCGAGCCGCAAATCCTGTTGCCTCTTGCCGACCTAGAAGTGGGCGTCTGCGAGTAGCAAATTTACTTGAAGATCTCGTTGATGCTCAGTTACGCAAAGGATTTAAGCCAAATACTGAAGGGTTAGATCCTCTACTTACAGCTTGGCAAGAAGCACTTGGGTCTGAGACTGGCATCCTTACAATTTCAGATGAAGAAGCAGAACGACTAACTACAGCGAGTAATCACTGGCGTGAAGGAGTGGCAGGGAATGTTGCACCTGCACGCACTTGTCTGGAATTATTCACACCAGCAGACGGAGAAGATTTATGGGAACTACGCTTTGCCCTACAAGCTGAAGCGGATCCAAGCCTAAAGGTGGCTGCATCAACAGCTTGGGCGGCAGGATCACAAGTCCTACAGCTTGGTGAAATCAGAGTTGAAAATCCCAGTGAAGTTCTCTTAGAAGGAATGGGACGTGCTCTAACTGTTTTTCAACCAATTGAAAGAGGCCTAGATAGCGCCACGCCTGAGTCAATGCAACTCACTCCCGCTGAAGCCTTTGTTCTAGTTAGAACGGCAGCAACACAACTACGTGATGTTGGAGTAGGCGTAGAGCTACCTCCAAGCCTCTCAGGTGGCTTAGCAAGTCGACTAGGTCTAGCTATAAAAGCCGAGCTTTCTGAAACTTCAAGGGGTTTTACGCTAGGGGAAAGTCTGGATTGGCAATGGGAGTTAATGATTGGAGGTGTCACATTGACACTTCGGGAACTTGAAAGACTTGCGAGTAAACGCAGCCCTCTTATACGACATAAAGGCGCCTGGATCGAATTGCGCCCAAATGATTTAAAAAATGCAGAGCGCTTTTGCAGTGCCAATCCCGACATCAGTCTTGATGATGCTCTGAGATTAACTGCAACAGAAGGCGACACCTTAATGCGTCTACCAGTACATCAATTTGAATCAGGACCCAGGTTACAAGGTGTTTTAGAGCAATATCATCAGCAAAAAGCCCCAGACCCATTACCTGCACCTGAAGGCTTTAGAGGTCAATTAAGGCCTTATCAAGAAAGAGGGCTTGGCTGGTTAGCCTTCCTCCACCGTTTCGATCAAGGAGCCTGCTTAGCAGACGATATGGGTTTAGGAAAAACAATACAACTCCTTGCATTCCTTCAAAACCTCAAAGCTGAGCACGAGCTAAAGCGACCGGTGCTTCTGATAGCACCAACTTCAGTACTAACAAATTGGAAACGAGAAGCTCTTTCCTTCACCCCAGAGTTAAAAGTACAAGAACACTATGGACCTAAGCGTCCTTCAACTTCCATAACTCTACAAGAATCTCTTAAAGAAATAGATCTAGTACTAACAAGTTATGGGCTGATACAAAGAGACATAGATCTACTTGAAACTATCGACTGGCAAGGGGTTGTGATCGATGAAGCTCAGGCAATAAAAAACCCAAGTGCAAAGCAAAGCCAAGCAACACGTGACATCGCGAGACCAAGTAAAAGCAACCGTTTTAGAATTGCGTTAACTGGAACGCCTGTAGAGAACAGAGTCAGTGAACTTTGGGCACTGATGAATTTTCTCAATCCAAGAGTGCTGGGAGAGGAAGACTTCTTTCGTCAACGATATCGACTACCTATAGAGAGATATGGAGATATCTCTTCTCTCAAAGATTTGAAAGCAAGAGTAAGTCCTTTTATTCTCCGAAGACTGAAAACAGATAAAGCAATCATTTCTGATTTGCCTGAAAAAGTTGAACTTAGTGAGTGGGTAGGGCTTAGCAAAGAGCAGCAGGTGCTTTACCGCAAAACTGTTGAAGAAACATTGGATGCAATTGCAAGATCGCCAAGAGGTCAACGTCATGGAAAAGTGCTTGGGCTTCTTACACGCCTAAAACAAGTTTGCAATCATCCGGCTCTTGCCTTAAAGGAAAAAGAAGTTGATCAGGGTTTTATAGTGCGTTCCGAAAAATTACAACGCTTGGAAGAGATTCTCGAAGAAGTCATCGAAGCAGGAGATCGTGCACTACTTTTTACACAATTTGCAGAATGGGGCCACCTACTCCAAGCATATCTCCAACAAAGATGGCACTTTGATGTACCCTTCCTGCATGGCAGCACTAGCAAAACAGAACGTCAAGCAATGGTCGATCGCTTTCAAGAAGATCCGCGAGGCCCCCAATTATTTTTATTATCATTAAAAGCTGGTGGCGTTGGCCTTAATCTAACCAGAGCTAGTCACGTATTTCATATAGACAGATGGTGGAATCCAGCCGTAGAGAATCAAGCTACTGATCGTGCTTACAGAATTGGTCAATCCAAACGAGTGATGGTGCACAAATTTATAACTAGCGGTTCTGTAGAAGAAAAAATTGATCGTATGATTATTGAAAAATCTCGACTTGCTGAAGACATTATTGGATCAGGGGAAGACTGGTTAGGAGGACTTGGTGTTAATCAATTACGTGAACTCGTGGCATTAGATGAAAGTGGACAAGAATGATCTCATGACTCAAACACCTACTAACAGCAGTGCTATTACGACAGCCTTAAGTGAAGAGGGGTTAGGTCAACAGCCTTGGTGGGTCGAGCAATGGATGGAGTTAATAAATTCCTATCGTTTCAAAAAACGGCTGGAGCGCGCATGGACGTATGCAAGAGAAGGAAATGTAACCTCAATTCGCTTTGAAGGTCGCAGAGTGCATGCCCGAGTGCAAGGCACAGATGAAGACCCTTACAAGGTCAAGCTTTGGCTAGATGTTCTAAATGACGAAGACTGGGGCTACGTTCTTGAAGCATTGACCCAGAAAGCACGTTGGTCAGCCCAATTGCTTGCAGGGATAATGCCCTCGGATATCGAAAGAGCTTTTGCTGCCAGTGGCCGTCGATTATTTCCCTTCAAGCTTCAAGAAGTAAGAAGCGAATGCAGCTGCCCTGATAAAGCAAATCCCTGCAAACATATCAGCGCTATTTATTTTCTGATGGGTGACCGATTCAGTGAAGATCCCTTTGTACTTTTCCAACTGAGAGGTCGCACAAGAGTCAAATTACTCGCAGATCTTGCTGAGCAACGCCGAGCAGTCCTCACTGCAATAGCAGAAGCAGAAAGCAATTCTAAGAATGAAGAGTCCCCGATCATTGAAGAATTACCTATCCCACCACATCCTGCAGTCATAGAACCAAGCTTGTGGTGGAAATACGACGCAAGCCTAAATTCTGACCTGGTGGTCATTACACCTGCAATGGAAGGTGATACCGGGTTACATGCTGCAGGAGATCTGCCACTTGCAGAAGAGCCGCGTTTTCCAGAAGCTCGTCAACTTTTTCTAAATCACTTACAAAAACAAGGGCAAGCACTTGCCCAGCAAGCAATTATTCAGGCAATGGCTGCCGGTGACTGATCCCCCTTGGCTGATACAAGAGACGCGAAGAATTGTGCATCTCCTTTTGATATCTCATACCAAAGCCTTTGGGCGGCCTCTCATGAAATGTCAAGCATTAGATGACGCCAATAGACTTGAAAGTCAAGAACTATTTGTGCTTGAACGGCCCGTAATGGCCCACAAAAATAGCAAAGATCCCTGTCTGATTTATGCAAATGCTGCCGCACTCCAACTATGGTGTAGACGTTGGGAGGAGATGGTGGGCATGCCCTCAAGGCTCACCGCACCTAGCATAGAACGTCAAAAGCGATCAGCCGCTCTACATTTAGCAAAGGAAAAGGATGCCATTGAGGGATATCACGGGATACGAGTCGACAAAAAAGGAAGAAAGTTTCTCATTAACAATGCCCGTATCTGGACTCTTTGGGATGAAAGAGGTAACGCATTCGGTCAAGCTGCTACTTTTGGTAGCTGGTCGAAGATTTAACAACCAAATGAATTAGAAGTTCCGCCCTTCGATGCGACAAAAAAGGGGAAGGATCTAATCTAGTATTGGATAATAAGCTTTCTTAAATACTTTGTAGAAGAGAATAATATGCGAATTCGCGAAGTGCTTTGATACCAACTATGCATACTGCCAAGCAATCTTTCTAAAAGAAGCGTATGAATTCTAATAGCCCCTATTGCTATACCTACGGAAACCAGAAAGAATCAAGAAATGAGCTGTAGGCTGATTATTATCTGAACTTAAACTCTGCGTAAGAGAAGTGACATGCAACGTAGAAAGCTACTAAGCTCAAGTGCATCCGCTCTGACAGGAGCAGTTGGGGCTGGTTTATTAAGTTCATGCACTGTTCGCAGGAACGAATCAGCTAGCACCCCTGGGCAACCAAAAATACGTTGGCGAATGGCCACTAGCTGGCCACTAGCTCTAGACACAATTTATGGAGGAGCTGAAACCATAAGTGAAAGACCAAGCTTTTCATCGTCGTAGGGACCTGTCCATTCAGCTGCATCAATTGCTCCTCGATCAAGGGCTAGAAAGATCTCTCCTCCCGGTAAAACTTGAACATTAACTCCTA
>QCKL01000009.1 GCA_003215355.1 Prochlorococcus sp. AG-409-O23 | reverse complement strand
GGCTGACTTAATTAATAAAAATGGTGAGAGGTTAGGAATAATAGCTGATCTTATTTTTGAACCTATCAATGGAAAAATCCTTAATTATTTAGTTTCTAGAACTGATCCAAGATTGCCAGGTACTAGTCGATGGCAATTAACTATAAATCATATTATTGATCAACAACCAGGAATGGTGATTTCAGATTTACAATCTCTTGATGATATTCCTTTATATCGATCTAGTTTACGTCAAGATTTGATTCAGAAGTCAAAAAAATGGCGGGATCAACTTCAAGAAATGAGCGATCAAGCCAGTTCAAAACTTGAGGGTTGGTTAGATGAACCTCCGTGGGAGGAATCTGTTCACAAGAATGATGGATATTTTGATACTGAAAAAATTGATCCTCTAGAAGATTGGAATGATACTGTTGAAGAAGAATATATCTCTGATGCTATTGATCAATCTGAAAGACTTTCTGATAAGTATTCACGTTTTGATAGATTTGGCGAGGAAGAGGATCCTTGGGTTTAATCTATACTTATAATATTCAAAATTTAATTAATTCGTGACTGAGTCCCCTGCTTTTGCAGTTGACTATGACCTTACTTCAGCCTTATCTCAAGAAGGCTTAGAGAAGGATGATTATTTAGAAATTTGTCGCAGGCTTCAACGTTCTCCTAATCGGACTGAGCTGGGGATGTTTGGTGTGATGTGGTCAGAACACTGTTGTTATAGAAACTCCAGGCCTCTGCTTAAGAATTTTCCTGTTGAAGGCCCTCGAATATTGGTAGGTCCTGGTGAAAATGCTGGTGTTGTTGATATTGGTGATGGTCAGCGCTTGGCTTTTAAAATAGAGAGTCATAATCATCCATCTGCAATAGAACCTTTTCAAGGTGCAGCGACAGGTGTAGGAGGAATTCTTAGAGATATTTTTACTATGGGAGCGCGTCCAATTGCTTTACTTAATGCTTTGAGGTTTGGTCCAATTGATCAAGAACAAAATCTTGGATTATTGGAAGGAGTTGTGGCAGGCATTGCCCATTATGGAAATTGTGTTGGTGTTCCTACTATTGGTGGCGAAGTTGTTTTTGATAAAAGTTACTCGGGTAATCCCTTAGTTAATGCTATGGCACTTGGTTTAATGGAAACAGAAGAGATCGTTTGTTCTGGAGCGAGTGGCATAAATTTTCCGGTAATTTATGTAGGTAGCACTACTGGACGTGATGGAATGGGAGGTGCAAGTTTCGCTAGTGCTGAGTTAACGAATACTTCTATGGATGATCGTCCAGCTGTTCAAGTTGGCGATCCTTTTTTAGAAAAAAGTCTTATTGAAGCTTGTCTTGATACATTTAAAAGTGGTGATGTAATAGCAGCGCAAGATATGGGTGCTGCTGGTTTAACTTGTAGTTGCTCGGAAATGGCGGCTAAGGGTGGATTAGGGATTGAATTGGATTTAGATCTAGTTCCAGCAAGAGAATCGGGAATGACTGCTTATGAATATTTATTATCTGAATCTCAAGAGAGAATGCTTTTTGTTGTTAAACCTGATCGGATCAACGAAGTTATTAATAGGTTTCATAAATGGGGCTTAAATGTAGCAGTTGTTGGAAAAGTTTTAGAAGAGAATGTTGTTAGAGTATTACATAAAGGAGAGATTGCAGCAGAATTACCAGCTAATGCATTAGCAGATGATACTCCAATTAATACTCATGAGTTAATTAACACTACTCCAATTCAATATCAAAAATATTGGCAATGGAAAGAAGACAAATTACCTCTTGCTACAGTTAAGGGAATTTCACTTACTCAGACAACAAAATCTATTAAAGAACTTACATGGAATCAAGTTCTTTTAAAGTTATTAGATGAACCAACCATTGCTTCGAAAAGATGGATTTATAGGCAATATGATCAACAAGTTCAAGCCAATACTGTTATTCTTCCTGGTGTAGCTGATGCAGCTGTAATTAGATTACGACCCCAAGAAGGTTTTAACAATAATAATAATCGTGGGATTGCAGCTGTTGTGGATTGCCCTAATCGTTGGGCCTTTCTTGATCCTGAAAGAGGTGGTATGGCAGCTGTGGCGGAGGCCTCTAGAAATCTTAGTTGTGTTGGAGCTGAACCTCTAGCAGTTACGGATAATCTGAACTTCTCTTCTCCTAACAACTCTATTGGTTATTGGCAATTGGCTTCGGCATGTGCTGGGCTTTCTAAAGCCTGTAAAGCATTGGAAACACCAGTAACTGGAGGAAATGTTTCTTTGTTTAATGAGACACGCTTAGCAGATAATAGAATACAGCCTATTCATCCAACGCCAGTTGTTGGAATGGTTGGTTTAGTTTCTGATCTCAATAATTTATGTCGTCAAGGATGGATTAATGCTGGTGATTTGATTTATTTACTTGGTGCTCCTCTTGATTCTTTAGATAATTTAGATTCACGTGTAACTTTATCAGGGACTAGTTATTTAGAATATATTCATGGTTATATAACAGGAAGACCACCAGAAATTGATCTTGATTTAGAGAGATCTGTTCAATTATTTTTAAGAACTGCTATTGCTAAAGGCTATGTTTCTTCCGCACATGATGTAAGTGATGGGGGCATTGCAGTTTCTTTAGCTGAATCTTGCATCTCTTCTGGATTGGGAGCGGATTTAACTTTTGTTCAGAACGATATACGGATTGATCGTTTATTATTTGCTGAAGGTGGTTCTCGTATTATTGTAAGCATTTCACCCAACAAGATAGATAGTTGGAATTTCTTATTGAATCAATTTAATAAAGAACATTCTTCGATAGTTTTTTCTACTAGAATTGGTATTGTTAAAGCAAATTCAGAGCTTGTTGTTTCTTATAATGAGTCTAAATTGCTTGATTTACCTCTTTCTGAACTTAAAGAGACCTTTGAACATGCGATTCCGCGTAGACTTGGTATAGAACATTGAATTTCCTTTCATTTACCAATCCTTAAATATGTTTATTGAACAGATGTATTTTGGAGTTCTTTAATTCATGTGTGGAATAGTTGGTGTAGTTGCCTCAGACCTGGTTAATCAGCAAATTTATGACAGCTTGTTGTTACTGCAACATCGCGGTCAGGATTCTACTGGGATAGCCACCATGGATGGCAGTGTATTTCATATGCATAAATCAAAAGGGCAAGTAAAAGAGGCATATAGGACTCGTGATATGAGATCTTTAATGGGAAATCTTGGGTTAGGACATGTTAGATATGCAACACAAGGGGCTGCTGATAGTGAAGATGAAGTTCAACCATTTTATGTGAATGCTCCATATGGAATTATTCTTGTACATAATGGGAATCTCACGAATACTAGAGAGCTTGAAAAGGATTTATTTAATATTGATCGCCGTCACACCAATTCAACTAGTGACACGGAGATGTTGTTAAATGTTTTAGCAACTGAATTACAAGTGAAGATACATGGCAAGGAACTTAGCCCTCAAGATATTTTTGATGCAATTAAATCTGTACATCAAAGAGTTCAAGGCTCTTATGCTGCTATTGCTTTAATAGCTGGTCATGGCCTTTTAGCTTTTCGTGACCCATTTGGTATTAGGCCTTTGGTAATTGGTAGGCGTAAATGTGAAGATAGTAAATCTGATTGGATGATTGCCAGTGAATCTCTTGTTTTAGAAAATAACGATTATGAAATTGTAAGAGATGTAGAACCAGGAGAAGCAATTTTTATAAATATGAATGGTGAACTTTATTCATATCAATGTGCTGTTAACCCTTGTTTATGCCCTTGCTCTTTTGAATATGTTTATCTTGCAAGGCCTGACTCTGTAATGAATGGCATTTCTGTATATGAGTCTCGTTTAAGGATGGGTGATCGGCTTGCTGAAACAATTAAAAAGCAGATCGTTTCTGGTGATGTAGATGTAGTTATGCCAATACCTGATTCTTCTCGACCAGCTGCAATGCAGGTTGCTCGCCAACTGGGCATTGAATATAGGGAAGGCTTTTTTAAGAATCGATATGTAGGTAGAACATTTATTATGCCAGGACAAGCACAGAGAAAAAAATCTGTAAGGCAGAAATTGAATGCAATGGGTACAGAGTTTCAAGGCAAAAATATATTAATAGTTGATGATTCTGTAGTCCGAGGAACGACATCCAAGCAAATAGTGCAAATGGCAAGATTTGCTGGAGCTAATCAGGTGACTTTTACTTCAGCTGCACCTCCAGTTAGATTCCCTCATGTTTATGGAATTAATATGCCTAATCGGAATGAGTTAATTGCTCATGATAGGACAATTAAAGATATCGCAAAAATTTTAAATATAGATAAATTAGTATATCAAAATGTAGAAGATCTTAAAGATGCAATTCTTTTTGGCTCATCAATTAAAGAATTAGATTTATCTTGTTTTACCGGTCATTATGTTACTAATAATGTTACGAGTGAATATTTAAGCTGGGTAGAGTCTTCATATTCTTCTTAAAGCAAGCTTTCTTTTGATATATTTAATTGTCGTCTGTTATTAATGGTACAAGTGATTGAATATATTCATTATCTTTTAAATCAATTCTTTTGATCTTAATTTTATTCTCGTCAGTGGGCATTAATTGATCTGAGGTAAGCCTTCCATTTCTTCCTTTGTTGCTGACTATTCCAACTACGTTATCTCCAGTACAAATATCTATTACTCTGTCTTGATCAGACCTAGTATCTTTTAACGAGATGCTGATTTCACCTAAGTCACCTCTTTCACATGTTCTTAGAGATGCAATAGATATTCGTGCTAGTTGACCTTTTTCGGTACCTAGCACTATTGATCCATTTCCTTGATTTGCTGTTGAAACAGCACCAATAATTTTTTCTTCTGGTAGTAATCTCATTGCTAATGGACCTTGAGCAAGCTTGCCCATTATTGGTATTGTGTTGTTGCTAATTGGTAGTTTTAATAATCTCCCTATGTTGGTGGCTAAAACAACATGTCCATTTGGATAGCAAATGACTGCAGATTTTAGATCAACTCCATCTTTAAGTTTGAGAATAGTTGCAGCTCTCCCAGATAGATCTATTATTTCTTCTAAAGATAGCCGCTTAAATCTTCCATCACTACTTAGAAGACCAAGGCTTAGGTTTTCTTCTTTGGGCAGATTTAATATATTGATTACTCTTTCACCCTCTAATCCTCCAGGAAGAAAGCGTTCTAAAGATCCTGGTTGTTGCCCTGCAAACTCCCATTTAACCATTGCTACTCTACCGCTACTAGTTATCGCTAATATTCTGGGTTTCGATTGAATTGGTAGAATTAATTTGGCTGCATGGGGTTGATCGCCTAGAGGACAGCTTTCTTGCAAGTGTAATCGGCCTAATAATTTTGGACTAACGATTTTTACTTGATAATTATTTTGAATAAGTAACTTTCCATCGTTAGGTAATGCTTCTAATGCTTGTTTCCTTTGAAGTTCTGCATTTGGTCGGAGGCTGGCATTCTTTTCAGCTAGTAATTTATCGCCCCCTTCGATTAATTTCGTTCTTCTAGGATTTCCAAAGCGTTTTTTTAAGATCTTTAATTCATCAATCATTGAGGCTAGTAATTTATCGCGATCTCGAAGTAATAATTCAAGCTTTTCTTTTTTGATATTTAGATCTTCTGATTCTTTATGTAATCCTTCTTGCTCTAAATTTGTTAAACGTCTAAGTGGCATTGATAATACCGCATCACTTTGCCTTTCATTGATTTCTAACCTAACCATTAATTTGGCTTTTGCCTCGCCAGCATCATTTGATTCTTGAATCATTTGTATTACTTCTTTTAAGTCATTAAGAGCCATTATTAAACCTTTAACTATATCAAGTCTTTCATTGGTTTTTCCTAACGCAAATTGTGTTCGTTTTATTATTGTATTTTCTCTATATTCAAGAAAGATCTTTAGCAATTGTTTTAAGGATAATTGTTTTGGTTGACCATTTACAATTGCGAGTAAAATTGCCCCAAAGTTATTTTGTAATGATGTTTTTCTTTGTAAATCAATTAATATCTTTTCTGCGGAAGTGTCTCTGCGTAATTCAACTAAAATTCTCATTCCTTCTCTATCGCTCTCATCTCTAATATCTGCTATTCCGCCTATTTTATTATCATTAACAAGCTCTGCTAGTTTCTCTATCCAACCAGCTTTACTTAATTGATATGGTAATTCAGTGATAACAATGGCAGTTCTTTTATGTTTCCCTTTTCCCGGATGTATTTCTTCTATATGGGCTATTCCTCGCATTGGGATACTACCTCTTCCTTTTAAATATGTTTCTTTGATGCCGCTACCTAAAAGTATTTCTCCGCCAGTTGGGAAATCAGGTCCTGGGATGATTGTTAGCAATTTATCATCAGTTAACTCAGGATTTCTAATGAGAGCAATTAAACCATTTACAACTTCATTTAAATTATGTGGAGGAATACTGGTAGCCATCCCTACAGCTATTCCTGAACATCCATTCAGAAGTAAAAAAGGTAGTTGAGCTGGCAGTACTGTTGGCTCTTCTTGTGAGCCATCAAAATTTTGCGCAAAGTCGACAGTTTCGGAACCAATCTCATCTAGCAGTGCTACATGAGCAATTGACGCTAAACGTGTTTCTGTGTAACGCATCGCCGCAGGTGGATCGTCATCTACTGATCCGAAATTTCCATGGCCATCTAAAATCGGATAACGACTGGCGAAGCTTTGTACTAGTCGCACTAATGCGTCATATACAGCTTGATCTCCATGTGGATGATATTTACCTAGAACATCTCCAACTACACGGGCACATTTTCGATATGGCCTATCAGGGGTTAAGCCAAGCTCATGCATTGCAAATAGAATGCGCCTCTGAACAGGTTTAAGTCCATCTCGAACATCAGGGAGCGCTCTCCCTACGATTACGCTCATTGCGTATTCGAGATATGAGCGCTGCATCTCTTGATGCAGGGAGATAGGTTGAAGGCGCTCTTCAGCCATCCTGATTAGGAATTAGAAGGCAGGAAACGTTTAGCCTACTGAGCTTGCTATTTTTCATCAGCTTTATTGTGCATCAGTCATTTTCACGTCAGAGTTTGCCAAAGCTCTTTCTACATCTTTGATTAATTTGGGATGTTGTAGGAGCTTTTTTGTAGCTTGTTGTAGCTTTTGACCCCATAGTTGCTCATGTTGATAAATAGGTGAAACGTAATTTGGGTTTTTTGCTAGAGCAGCTTTCGCTATTTTGATTGATTCATTATTTTCAGGTTTCATTTGATTTAGGGCAGCTGCTAGAGCCAGCATTGGTTCAGCATTCTCTGAGATCTTGAGAACTTTTCTCCACATATGAATAGCTTCTTTAATTTTGTTTATTTCAAAGAGCACAATTCCTTGATTGTTTAACGCTTCCCAAAATTTTGGATTAATTTTGGCTGCTTTTTGAAATGCTGGAAGGGCTTTTCGTAAATTTCTTTGCATTAACCTTGCATTACCTAGTTGGAAATATGCGCCTGCATTGTTTGGTTCAAGTTTTAACCCTTTCTGAATAGAGATGATTGCATCTTTTGGTTTTTGCTGTTGGAGTGTCAAAGATGCTTCAGCAAACCATAAACTGGCTTTCCTTGGGTTTAATTCTTTTGCCTTGGCTAATGATTTGCTTGCTTCGTCAAGCATGCTGCTTCTGATTTGAGCTTCGGCAAGAATTGCCCACAGTCGATCATCATTTGGTTGCAATCTTACCGCTAAAGAGGCTAGCCTCGTTGCTTCTTGAGCTTGCCCTAACTGTAGTAATTGTGCTGCGGTTTTCCCAATACTTAATCCAGTCTCACTGAGTTCCTTAGGGTTTGGTTCATATACATAAGGTATAAAAGCTTTTGACTTTGTTCCAAGCCCACCAATTAAAAAAATTATTAGACTAATTGCTATTACTTTAGAAGGTTGATCAAGTAATTTGTTGAACTTCTTCATTTGATTTTTAGTTTATAAAGTATTTGCTTGGATTGCCTTGGCATTACGTCGCCACATCCAAGGCTTAATTCTTTTCAAAGCAGACCCCTTTAGCTTTTCATTCCAAGTTTTGTCACTCCAAGATAGAGCTTGTTGGTTAGTCAAGGACAGTATCCAGTCTTTAGGCAGCATTTCTTTGTCTTTTGTGCTTTGTAAGTTTTTTTGATTCCATGGACAGACGTTCTGACATATGTCACATCCAGCGATCCAGTTTCCGATTGATTGCGTGATTTCATTTGGCAATTGAGGATTGCGATTCTCAATGGTGTGATAAGCCAAACAAAGTCTTGCATTAACTACAAATGGTTCTGTGATTGCTGCAGTTGGACATGCGTCCATACATTTTTGACATTTTCCACATAATGAAATTGCAGGCTTGTCTGCTTGCAGTGGCTCAGTACAAAGGAGGTGTCCTAAGACCATCCATGAGCCTTTCGTTGAATTTATGAGGTTGCTGTGCTTTCCAATCCATCCAAGCCCTGCTTCCTCAGCCCAAGCTTTGTCTAATAGCGGGGAAGTGTCGACGCATACTTTCCAGCGACAGCCGGGTCTTTGTTCTTCCAACCATCGACCTACTTTCTTGAGTCGTTGAGTCACAACTTTGTGATAATCCCGACCCCATGCATAGCGAGCAATAGATAACGCTCCATCAGCTTTCTCTGTATTGACGTAGTAGTTGATCCCAACGACAAGGATGCTTTGAATTCCTTCCAGGAGTGTTTGTATGTCTTTTCTTCTTGATGCAGCCATCCAATTCATATCAGCGTGATGTCCTGAGTTAAGCCATCTTTCTAATGCCGCTGTTCTGAGTTGAATTCGGGGGCTACCAGGAACTCTGGCAATACCTACAGGATTAAATCCCTGATCTAAGGCTTTCTGCTTGAGTTTTTTGCTGAGTTGACTCTCAGCTTCTTTAAATGCCAAAGCCAATTCCTAACCAGTGGAAAATTTTGATGGAAACTTGAGTGGGATCACAATTTGCTTGATTTTGGTTGATCACTGTCCTTTTTTCCGTCTAGCCAAGACCTAAACCTTGTGCGGATGAAGCTTTTGAGGAGGCTTGTTGTGTTCATGTTGATGATTTTTTGGGCTAGAAATAAAAATCTTTGGATTTTTTTGTGTTGTTTGACCTCATAAAAGTCGCCTAAACCTCCTTTATTAAATTTAAAATGGTTACCTTGGTTTAATACTCTAGGAAAAGGCATCGGAACTTTTTGGTGCAGTCCACTCCCAGACCAGATATTCCGCTGGCGTCTCGGCTTCAGCAGGATCTCAAGAATGACCTGATAGCAGGATTGTTGGTGGTCATCCCTTTGGCCACGACAATTTGGCTATCTACGGTGGTGAGCCGCTTTGTTTTGGCCTTCCTCACCTCGATCCCTAAGCAATTAAATCCCTTTATTACGCTTAATCCCCTTTTACAGGACCTTATCAACCTAGCTCTGGGTTTGACGGTTCCTTTACTTGGGATTCTTTTAATAGGCCTCATGGCCAGAAATATTGTTGGTCGTTGGCTATTGGAATTTGGAGAAGGCACGCTTTCTCGCATTCCTTTTGCAGGCTCTGTTTATAAAACTCTTAAGCAGTTGCTTGAAACTTTTTTAAGAGATAATTCCACTAGATTCCGAAGAGTTGTATTGGTGGAATATCCAAGAAAAGGATTATTCAGTGTTGGTTTTGTAACTGGTTTAGTAGGGCCTTCTCTTCAACCTGAATTAGATGAACCTTTACTAAGTGTTTTTATTCCTACAGCTCCTAACCCAACTACTGGTTGGTATACTTTGGTTCCAGAGTCATCAGTTAAAGACCTAAATATCACTGTAGAAGATGCGTTCAGAACAATTATTTCAGCTGGTATTGTCAATCCAGACGACCGTGAAGTTCCTGTTAATAGAAGTTTCTCCAATTTGTTTGCTCAATTAAGAGCCACTACAGCTTCATCCACAACTACTTCCCCTTAGGGTTAAGTTTTGAATCTCTTTTTTTACTTGTGTAGATGATTCAGTCCAGATCTATTGCGCGAGAACTTGCACTTTTGGTTTTAGGTCAGATTCCAGATGATCCTAGTAAAGTTATGAAAGAATCATCTATAGATCTTTTGCTGGCGAAGGCTTTAGAAAGTCTTATGCAGCATTGGCGTGAAGGTTTAGATACTTCTGCTGGGCAATTAGAAATAGCTCAACAGCAATTGTTAGATAGTGAGCTACAAGAATCTGATATAAATTCTATTGGAAGGGTGCGAAATCATTTGCAAGCTTGTTTAAATGAGGCGGAAAATGTTCTAAATAGCCTTTCAGCTAGTTTAGAAATTCCCAGATTATTGGCCTTAAGCGATCAAGAGGAAATTAGACTTGGTGCAATGCATCGTTTGGCTTTGGTAGTTGAGCATCGCGAGAGTATTGATGAGCGACTCGATTCTGTCATGGAAGGTTGGCGTTTGAAACGCTTGCCACGCATTGATCGTGATATTTTACGCTTGGCAGTTGTTGATTTGATTAACCTTCAGACTCCTGTTGCTGTTGCATGCAATGAGGCGGTTGATCTTGCGAATCGTTATAGTGATGAACAAGGACGAAGAATGATCAATGGCGTATTGCGTAGATTGCAAAATTCTTTTGAGGTAAGGACTTAATAATGGTTTACGATGAATTTAAAAGGGAAATTACTGGTTCTTTTGAAGAGCCAACATCAGAGGCAGAAGTTCAAAACATTGATAGTAATAATTCTGAATTGATTCAAGAGAATTCCTTAGATTGGGCTAAAGAAGCATATGCAAGGCTTAAACAACAGCAGCAACAAAAGAAGCATTCTGCAGAGTGTCTTCAGGATGAGATAACTTCTATAGAAAAACCCTTAGATCCTCAGACTCAAATTCAGGATCAGACATCAGAAGTTACATTATCTTCAGAACAAGATAATGAATCAATAGTTGATGTAGAGGAAAATATTAATAGTATTGAATCTTCAGGGAATGTTGATAGTTTTGAACGATCTAAAGCCATAACCCTCCCTCCTAATGAATTATCCGAAACTAAATTAGGAGCTTTTGATGATTCTTTTACTTGGTCGGCGGAAGTTTTAGCAGCTCAAGGTCGCAAGGCTGAACAGATTTCAGTGGAAGAGATTGATTGGTTGGGACGTTTGAAGCGTGGATTAGAAAAGACACGTAAAGGATTTGTTACGCAGCTTCTTGAGACTCTCGGTGATGATCCATTAACGCCTGATGTTATAGATGAATTGGAAACTTTATTATTGAGGGCTGATGCTGGAGTTGAAGCTACCGATCAGGCTTTAGATGCTTTGCGTCAAAGATTAAATGAAGAAGTTCTTGATGCAAAGGCAGCTCTTCAATTTCTTAAAGAGCAATTAGCGCAAATTATCGACAAACCTATTAAAGCTAGTGGAAAAAATTTGTTGTTTCCACAAAAAGGTTTATTAAATATTTGGCTGCTTGTTGGTGTTAATGGAGTTGGTAAGACAACTACTCTCGGAAAGTTGGCTAATCTTGCTGTAAGAAGTGGATATTCTTCATTGATTGCAGCAGCAGATACATTTCGCGCTGCGGCTGTTCAGCAGGCTCAAGTTTGGGGGGAGCGTAGTGGAGTGTCCGTAATTTCGAATTCAACACCAAATGCAGATCCAGCAGCTGTTGTATTTGATGCAATTGGTTCTGCAAGAGCTAAGCAAATTGATTTATTGTTAGTAGATACAGCAGGACGATTACAGACAAAAAATAACTTGATGGAGGAGCTGGAGAAAGTTCGAGGAATTATTGACAAATTGGCTCCTGAAGCCATGGTTGAATCACTTTTGGTATTGGATGCTAGTCAGGGTCAGAATGGTCTTCGTCAGGCAATGGCTTTTGCAAAGTCAGCAGGGCTGACAGGTGTTGTCATTACTAAGCTTGATGGTTCTTCAAGAGGGGGTGTGGCAATGGCTGTTGCATCTGAAGCCAATTTGCCTATTCGTTTTATAGGCGCAGGAGAGAGTATTCGCGATTTGCGGCCTTTTAATACCTTTGAATTTGTTGAGGCTCTTTTGGCAAATCGTTGATTCTGCTGATTGTTTCTTGAGACTTTGCTACGTTTTTAACCCTGCTGTGTGGATGCAGTGAGTAGCAAGCCACCAAGGGGAAATCTAAGAGCATCTCTCCACAATATTCCTCAGCCACTTTCAGCATCAGAGTCATTGCGTGAATTGCTGGATAGCTTGTCTAAGGAGCAAATTCGTAATCAGGATTTGTTGATTTCATTGGGGTTTGCGCTACGCAGTTTTACAAATCTGCATCGCTTTTTGGAGTTAGTCCCTGTAGTTGCTTCGCGATTGGTGGGAGTCGAAGGTGCGCTTGTGGTGCCTTTTCAAGTGGATGGACGTCTTTGGAGGGAGCAGCTACAAGCAGTCCCATTTGATCAATGCCAGGAATTGCTTAGACATTTGGCATCATTTCAACCAGGAATGGAAATTGGCTTTGGAACTGATGATTCGCAAATTTTGGCTATGGATCGTCTTGTGCAGAGTCATATGGCTAGTTCAGGTATTTTTTCCACCTCTTTAGTTGCGCGAGGTCGTTCAAGAGGACGGCTTTATATTTTTGACCCTAAGGGTGCTCTTGTTTGGAGCGATGTTCATCGTCGCCATTTGCAATTAGTGGCTGACCTTGCTGGCGTTGCAATTGAGAATGATTCAATTCTTCAGGAAACCCGCCGACATGAAAGTGTTGATCGCCAATTGAGTATTGGGGCGGAAATTCAGGCCCAATTATTACCAGATTCTTGCCCGGTTATTGAAGGTGTTGAATTAGCTGCTAAATGTCGACCTGCTTTTCAAGTGGGTGGTGATTACTACGATTTCATGCCGACTCGTCCTGAGTTAATTGGTAGAAGAAGAGAAAGGGGACGTTGGGCGCTTGTAATTGGAGATGTAATGGGTAAAGGGGTACCTGCAGGCCTCTTGATGACCATGCTACGTGGGATGTTACGTGCGGAAGTTTTAAGCGGATTACCACCTGATCGCATCCTGCATGACTTAAATCAACTGGCACAAGTTGATTTAGCTCAGTCTCATAGGTTTGTGACTTTGTTCTATTCCGACTATGACCCTCGGAATCGAAAATTGCGATATGCCAATGCTGCGCATAATCCACCTTTGCTTTGGCGAGCTGAGCAAAGATCTATATCTCGTTTAGATGCCCCTGGATTGTTAATAGGATTGCAATCTGAGGCTGAATATGGCTGTGGAGAAGTTGTTTTAGAGCCAGGCGATGTTCTTTTGTATTACACCGATGGAGTAACAGAGGCACCTGGGCTTGCTGGTGATCGTTTTGATGAAGCTCGATTGCTGCGTATTCTTGAGGAATCTTGTCGAGGTGGTCTAGCGGCACAGGCCATTCTCGAACAGTTATTTATTCGTTTGGATCGATTTGTCGGTCTTAACCATCAGTTGGAAGATGATGCTTCGATGGTTGTCTTAAAGGTTAACGAAGCCTTGATGCTCCCATCATTAAATAAGCAATTGGCCTGACAAGAAGTTGTCTAACTGCTTTATTAGTGGAATGTTATTTATTGGCTTGATTGGCTGACACATGGAGCGATCGATTTGAAGAGGGCTTGAACCCAGCGATTGCAAGGTTCAATGCCTCCATTGGTTTTGACTTGAACCTGCTCCAAGAAGATCTAGATGGCTCAATAGCTCATGTGAGGATGCTTGGTCACTGCCAAATAATTACTCTTCAGGAAGCAAAGCTTATTGAGGGTGGGCTTGAGAAGATTCGATCTGAGGCAGCAGCTGGGGCTTTTAATCCAGGCATAGATGATGAGGATGTGCATTTTGCTGTTGAACGTCGATTAATTGAACTGTTGGGGCCTGTTGGGAAGAAATTGCACACAGGTAGAAGTCGCAATGATCAAGTTGGCTGTGACTTGCGTTTGTGGTTAAGAAGACGCTTGGATGAGCTTGATGGTGAAATCGAACGTTTTCAGAAAGCTTTATTTGCTAAGGCCGAAAAGCATCTCCATACCCTGATACCTGGATATACGCACCTTCAACGCGCACAGCCTTTGTCTCTTGCCCATCATTTGCTTGCTTATTTGGAAATGCTCCAAAGGGATCGAGATCGTTTATTAGATGTTCGGGCGAGAGTTAACGTGTGCCCTTTAGGCGCGGCTGCACTGGCGGGGACTTCGGTGCCTATTAATCGTAGTCATACTGCGAAGTCTTTGGGATTTGAAGCCCTTTATGCAAATAGTTTGGATGCTGTTAGTGATCGCGATTTTGCGGTTGAATTTACTGCTTCAGCTTCATTGGTGATGGTTCATTTAAGCCGTTTGGCTGAGGAGGTAATTTTTTGGGCTTCTGAAGAATTTTCCTTTGTTCGCTTAACGGATAGATGCGCAACAGGGAGCAGCTTGATGCCTCAGAAGAAGAACCCTGACGTACCAGAGTTAGTAAGAGGTAAATGTGGTCGCGTTTTTGGGCATTTACAAGGACTATTGACCATGATCAAAGGATTGCCACTTGCCTATAACAAGGATTTTCAGGAGGACAAGGAAGCTCTTTTTGACACAGTGCATACAACTAGAGCAGCTCTTGAAGCGATGTCAATTCTCTTTGAAGAGGGTTTGGAATTTTGTTCAGAGCGCCTTACTTCAGCTGTTGAATCAGATTTTTCAAATGCAACAGATGTTGCTGATTATTTAGTTGGCAAAGGTGTACCTTTTCGAGACGCATATCAGTTGGTTGGAAGGGTTGTAAAGCATTGCTTAGTAAAAGGCATTTTATTGAGGGATCTCACCATTGATGAATGGAAGGACTTCAATACGAATTTTGAGGTTGATCTTTTTGAAAGATTAGCCCCAAAACAAGTCGTAGCCTCAAGATTGAGCACAGGTGGAACGGGTTTTGATCGTGTTCAAGAGCAACTGAGTTACTGGCGTCATCGCCTTGGTTCACGAAAAGAATGAACTAAACGCTTTGTCGGGTTTACGCTATTGATGTCAATAGTGCATGATTCTCCCTTGAGTCATGAACTAATGGCTTCCCTGGTTTGATCAACCAATTTCGTTTAGGTCCAAAAGTCAAGTGAGCATTTTTGTTGGTAATTTGCCCTTCCGCGCTGAGCAGGAAGACGTCATTGAATTGTTTGCATCCTTTGGTGAGGTTGCGAACTGTTCTCTCCCCTTAGAACGCGACACCGGTCGCAAAAGGGGTTTTGCATTTGTAGAGATGGCTGATGAAGCTGCGGAGGCGTCGGCTATTGAGGCTCTGCAAGGTGCCGAATTAATGGGTCGGCCATTGAGGATTAACAAAGCAGAGCCTCGAGGGAGTGCTCCTCGTAGAGGCGGTGGTGGCTACGGCGGTGGCGGTGGCGGCTACGGCGGTGGCGGCAACAACAGTGGAGGCAACGGAGGGGGTGGAGAACGTGGCTCTGGTGCCCGAGGCTGGGAAGATCGCAGTTATGGAGGTGCTTCGCAGCAAGATTCTGGAGGTTATGACGAAGGTAGAAGCCGCAGGAGAAGGGGCACTGCGCCTGATTCCGGGGAGGGTGGTAGTGATTATGGTGGTGCAGAAGGCTGATTAGAACTTAAATAAGGTCTAAAGCCCAGCATCTTCTAGTTGTTGGGCAGCTTTTTCAAGCACTGTTAGATCAGCATTACGTTTCTGCGCTTTTTGACTTAAGTTTCTTCTCCATGCGCGTGCGCCTGGTACTTCTTCGACTAATTGCAAGACGTGTTTGCAAATATCCCAAAGACGACCATTTTTAACTAGGTGGTTTTCTGTGTGAGGAAGTAGACCTTTGATTACTTTTGACGCGGTTATTTGGCGCGGTTGTTCTCCATATATCAATTCGTCCATATGTTGCCAACGTAACGGATGGGAATAGGCAGCTCTTCCAACCATTACTCCATCAAAGGTTTCAAGAGCTTTTAAGCAATCTTGAGGTGTTTCTATTCCACCATTCAATTCAATTTTTAACAGCGGGCGTTTTCTTTTTAAATTGGCAACTTTTTCGTATTGCAGAGGAGGAATAGTTCTGTTTTGTTTTGGATTTAAGCCTTCTAGCCACGCTTTTCTTGCATGTATTGAGAATCTTTGAGCACCTGCTTGTGCAACTTGGTCAACAAATGTAATTAGAAATTCTTCGCTATCTAAATTGTCAATGCCTATGCGATGTTTGACAGTTACTGGTAATTGACTTGCTTGAGCCATGGCCTCAACGCATCTTGCAACTTGCTGAGGTTGAGCCATAAGGCATGCTCCAAAGTTACCTGATTGAACACGTGGACTTGGGCACCCAATATTTAGGTTGATTTCGTCATAACCCCAAGAAGAGGCCATGCGAGTGGCTTCAGCTAAGACTTTTGGATTGTCTCCCCCTATTTGAAGAGCGATGGGATGTTCAATCGCATGAAACTCCAGTAGGCGATTAGTTTGTGTGCTGTGTTGTAAAGCTTTGGCAACGATCATTTCTGTATAGAGCAAGCATCGCTGACTGACTTGCCTCATGAGCACTCGAAAGTGTCTATCTGTGCAATCGAGCATTGGAGCAATGCTGAATCGATAGGCATTTGAAATTTGTGGTGAAGAATCAGCAATCATTTCGTTATGCTGTTGGCATAGATAAAATTATTTTTTATCAGAAAAGTTTTTAGGAGTTTATTTGTCATCATGGATAGTACTTGGCTAACTTTTAGTAGGCGCTCAGTTTTGATGGCTGTCATAACAGGAATCATTAGCTTCTTATTTAGGCCTCTAGCACTCCTCGCAGCTTCTAACGCCAGTGAGGCTTCATGGAGTTTAAGTAAAGAAGAATGGCGTAAACGTTTAAGTCCAGAAGCCTTTAAGGTGTTACGTGAAGAGGGTACTGAATTACCATTTTCTAGTTTGCTTAATGATGAGAAGAGAGAAGGAACCTTCTGTTGTGCTGGTTGTGATTTACCTTTATTCTCATCTAATACAAAATTTGATAGCGGTACTGGATGGCCAAGTTTTTGGGAGCCTTTAGGTGATGCTGTAGAAACAAAAGTAGATTTTAAATTGATCGTTCCGCGTACCGAGTATCACTGCCGTCGTTGTTCTGGCCATCAGGGCCATGTATTTAATGACGGGCCAAGACCTACGGGTAAGCGGTATTGCAATAACGGAGTTGCACTTATCTTCCGCCCTGCCAATTGAATTAATCGTCATTGGTGGCGGTCCTGCTGGCTTTATGGCAGCGATAACGGCTGCTGAAAATGGCTTGTCACCTGTTGTGCTTCTTGAAGCCACTTCTAAACCGCTAGAAAAAGTTCGAATTAGTGGTGGAGGTCGTTGCAATGTCACCCATGCATGCTGGGATCCAAGAGATTTGGTAATGAATTATCCCCGAGGCAGATTGCCTTTGCTAGGCCTTTTTTCTCGGTTTGCTTCTGGTGATTCAGTCGCATGGTTCTCTGAACGTGGATTGGACTTGGTAATTGAGGCTGATGGAAGAATGTTCCCTGCTTCAAACCGCTCTTTTTCAGTGATTGAATGCTTAAGAAATTCGGCTGCTATGGCAGGGGTTTCTGTGAAGAAAAAAACAAAGGTTAAATCAGTCACCTGTCTGAAAAAAAAAGAATTCAGAGTTGAATGTTCTGATGGCTCATATTTATTTGCGAAGAGGGTTGTTCTTGCTACTGGAGGCCATCCAAGTGGACGCCACATGGCATTAGATCTAGGACATACTGTTGTTGCCCCTGTCCCCTCTCTTTTTACCTTTGCCTTGGATTCTGCTGGATTGAAGAATTGCTCAGGCTTGGCAATTGACAATATTCATTTGAAGTTAGTTGTGGGCGATAAAATTTTCAAGCAGAACGGTAGAATGTTGATAACTCATTGGGGTGTTAGTGGCCCCATAGTGCTTCGTCTTTCAGCATTTGCCGCTCGAGAATTACATGAAAATAAATATAAGGGCAGCTTAATTGTTAATTGGATTGGTCAGGATTTTGATTCAATTAAAAATCAATTAGTTAATTTTCGTTCTCAAGAAGCCTCTAAATATTTGGGCTCCTCCCGTCCATTTTTAGAGCTCCCTAAAAGGCTATGGCTGGCTTTATTACGTCAAGCTAATATTGACCCAAAAGTCAGATGGGCTGATTTTTCAGCCCGCTTAGAGCAGGAATTAATTAATAGATTGGTATCTAGCAATTATCCAGTCATAGGTAGAGGCCCTTTTGGAGAGGAGTTTGTAACGGCAGGTGGCATTAAACTTGAAGAGATTAATCTTTCCACAATGGAAAGTAAGCTTTGTAAAGGGTTGTATTTTGCAGGTGAGTTGTTAGATATAGATGGTGTGACTGGAGGTTTCAATTTTCAGCATTGTTGGACTAGTGGATGGCTTGCCGGCAATGCGATGTCAATTCATGCAAGTTGATGAATCCAAATAATTTTTAAGATCTATCATTTAAATTTTTTCAAGTTTTCTTTGTTGAATTATCTCATCAGTGCAGACCATTTGATTTGAAAAGAAGGTGCGGGCTTCCGCAGCTTGTGTTCGGAGGGCTTTGCCCATCAACATGTACTACATAAGAATTTCCAACTGGTTCGCATGAGTGGTGAAGCGCAGGCCCCATCTCCAGCAGAAGATCCAGCCATCTCTGGATCAAATGATTCAGAGGCGCAAATTAGTACTCAGGGTTCTTCATCAACAGCTGAGGAGTCGCAGAGCATTCAAGAAGAAATTGCTTCTAATGAGTCAGGCTCTCAACAGGGAGAGCATCAAGAGACTTCTTCCTCGAGTCGATTGGAAGAGAATGAAGCTCGTTTGCAGCAGCTCGAGAAGGAGCATGAAACTCTTCGCAGTCAGTACATGAGGATTGCCGCTGATTTTGATAATTTCCGTAAGCGTCAGAGTCGCGATCAAGATGATTTGAAATTACAACTCACTTGCAGCACTTTGACGGAAATTCTTCCAGTAGTGGATAACTTTGAGCGAGCGCGCCAGCAATTAGATCCTCAAGGAGAAGAAGCTCAGGCTTTACATCGAAGTTATCAAGGGCTGTATAAGCAGCTTGTAGATGTTTTGAAACAGCTAGGAGTTGCTCCTATGCGGGTTGTAGGTCAATCATTTGACCCGACTTTGCATGAAGCAGTGCTTCGTGAACCCAGTAATGAACATGCTGAAGACATAGTTGTAGAGGAATTACAAAGGGGGTATCACTTAAATGGTCGTGTCTTACGACATGCTCTAGTAAAAGTTTCCATGGGCCCTGGGACTCAAGTTGACACTGGTGCTCAGCAATTGGAAAACGAAACCGAGCCTATTCAAAGTGACAATAATGATTCCCCAGACCCTGAGGCCTAATCCAATGAGTTTGGGCTTTATGGTGAAATTCGGGATGAAGAGCTGATGGCTGATTACTACGACTTGTTAGGTGTAAGCAGGGATGCTGATAGTGACACTTTGAAGCGAGCCTATCGCCGTCTTGCACGTCAATATCATCCAGACATCAATAAAGAAGCTGGAGCTGAAGAGCGCTTCAAGGAAATAGGTCGTGCTTATGAAGTACTAGGAGATCCTCAGAAACGAGCAAGGTATGACCAGTTTGGAGAGGCTGGCCTGGGTGGAAGTGCTGGCATGCCTGATATGGGAGATATGGGTGGCTTTGCTGATTTGTTTGAGACTTTTTTCAGTGGCTTTGGAGGAGCTACTGGTGCTCGTTCTCAGCGTCGTGGCCCGCAACAGGGCGATGATTTGCGTTACGACTTGACAATTGACTTTGACAAAGCTGTTTTTGGCCAAGAAAGGGAAATAAAAGTTCCTCATTTAGAAACCTGTACAACCTGTCGAGGAGATGGAGCGAAACCTGGAAGTGGTCCAACCACTTGTTCTACCTGTGGAGGAGCTGGTCAGGTCCGAAGAGCAACCAGGACTCCTTTTGGCAGTTTTACTCAAGTAGCTGAATGCCCCACCTGTGGCGGATCAGGACAAGTTATTGCTGATCCCTGTGGCGAATGTGCTGGACAAGGAGTTATTCAAGTCAGAAAGAAGTTACGTATTAATATTCCTCCGGGAGTTGATACTGGTACTCGTCTAAGAGTTTCAGGGGAGGGGAATGCAGGGTTAAGAGGTGGACCACCTGGTGATTTATATGTCTTTTTGAAAGTTAAAACTCATCCAAAATTAAGGCGGGATGGGGTAACTATTCATTCGGAGATTAAAGTGAGTTATCTACAGGCAATCTTGGGAGATACTATAATTGTTGATACAGTAGATGGTCCCTCGAGCCTTGAGATACCTAGCGGAACTCAACCCAATGAAGTTTTAACTCTAGAGAATAAGGGTATTCCGAAATTGGGCAATCCTGTCGCCAGAGGAAATCATTGTATTGCTGTGAATGTAAAACTGCCTACTCGCCTTACTGACGATGAAAAAAGCTTGTTAGAGAATTTAGCGAGTCATTATTCTGCGAAGGGCCCTCAGAATCATCATCATAATAGTGGTTTATTTTCTCGATTATTTGGATCAAAGGAATGAAGCAGTTATCGAATAATTCAGTTCACCTTGATCTTCGAGGCACACCTTGTCCTGTTAATTTTATTAGATGTCGTTTGGCCATTGAAGGATTAGACCCTGATCAATCTTTGCAGGTAGAACTTGATGCTGGCGAGCCATTAGCAATGGTTATTCCTGGACTTAGGGATGCTGGCCATCATGTTGAAATAATTCATGAAGCTAAGGGTTGGGCTAGGTTGTTGGTGGTTCGTTGTGCTTGCTAGTCAAGATTGTAATAAGGGAATTGTTGTAGCCGCTAAAGCTAATTATCTTCAAGTGGAACTTGATAGTATCAACACGCAAGATCAAGCTTTTGTTTCATCAGATTCCAATAATTTACCGCGTTTATTATGTACTTTAAGAAGTAGATTGAATCATCTTGGATCTAAAGTATATGTTGGAGATATTGTGACTCTAGAACAAATAGATTGGGATACATGCAGGGCTGTGATCAGTGATGTTGAGCCAAGAAAAAATCAGCTAAATAGGCCTTCTGTAGCAAACGTAAGTCAATTAGCAGTTGTTATTGCCTTGAAGGAACCTGCTTTTGCATTTGACCAAGCCAGTCGTTTTTTGTTGGCTGCTGAACACTCTGGTATCAATGTATGCCTTGTTTTGACAAAGCGAGATCTAATTGAACCAAAAGAATTGAATGTGCAGTTGAGCAGACTTAGTGATTGGGGTTATCAGCCAATTGCAGTTTCGATTAAAACTGGGGAAGGTATTGATTCTTTGCTGTTAAGACTCAGGTCTTCAAAGTTAACGGTTCTATGTGGGCCTTCAGGAGTTGGAAAGAGTAGCTTGCTCAACTATTTTCTACCAGGACAAACAGTTAGAGTTGGTGGGTTATCTGGGAAGTTGCGACGAGGTCAACATACAACTCGTAATGTTGAACTTTATTCAATTGGAGATAGTTCTTTAGTCGCTGATTCCCCCGGCTTTAATAGGCCTGAATTATCAATTGTTCCTCATAAACTTTCTTTACTTTTCCCAGAATTACGAAATCAATTAGAAGTGAATAACTGTAAATTTCGTGATTGTTTGCATAGAGATGAGCCTGGGTGCGTGGTTGAAAAAAATTGGGAGAGGTATGCTCATTATCGTAAATGTTTAGAGGAATTGATTAGTTTCCATCACTAATACCAGGGATATTAAGGTTTAATCCTCCAGTAATTTCTTCCATTTTATTTTTCATATTTGTTGTTGAAAGCTCATAAGCAGTTTGTAGTGCTTCTAAGGTCGCTGATTCGATGATCGAAGGCGCTTCTGCAAGTAGGGAGGGCTCTAGACGTATGCGAATCGGCTTTTGGTTACCAGAAAGCCAAACGCTTGCTCTTCCATCTTGGCTTTTGCCTTCAATCTCCATTTCATCAAGCTCTTCCTGCAGCTTTTGAGCATCTTGTTGGATTTGTTGGGCTTTCCGAAAGGCTTCGGTAAGTTGGCCAAAATTTGGGAGTCCGAATGCTGCCATGTTTTTGCTGGACGTATGCGGAGATTAATCGTTTGAGTCGAAGCCCAGTTGTTTTACTTCTGGATGGAGTAATACGCCATGGGCTTCTAGGACTTTTTCTTGGATTAGGGCAATTAACGACAAAATGTCTGCAGCAGAAGCCTCACCATTATTGATAATAAAGTTACCGTGCATTGTGGAAATTTTGGCACCTCCTATTTGGAGACCTTTTAAGCCAAGTTCTTCAATAATTCTACCTGCTTTGAGTGGTTCAGGGTTGCGAAACACACTGCCACAAGTAGGCAAATGATAAGGCTGGGTATTCTTGCGATGACTGAGATTTTTATTGGTGATTGTGTTCAGTTCTTTGCAATCATGACCAGGTTCAAGACGCAAACGTATTGAAAGAACAATCAGTTTTTCTTTTTGTAAAAGGCTATTGCGGTATGAATATTCAAGTTCATCGCAGGTTATTTCAAAAGGATCTTGGCCGTTTAATGGCATGACTAGCACTGATTCCAAGATCTCCGCCATGCAGGAACCTTGAGCCCCTGCATTCATTACAGCGGCCCCTCCAGCTGTTCCAGGAATACCTACAGCCCATTCAAGACCTTTTAGTCCCGCTCGTGCTGCACGTCTTGCCAATGTGGGAATAGGTTCGCCGCATACTGCTTCGACGATTCCAGTCTTTTGGTCAAGCTTGCTGCCATGCAGTTTCCTCATGCAAAGACTTAATCCATTTATTCCACTGTCATTTATTAAGAGATTGGAGCCTGCTCCAAGCACTTGACATGGGATTTTGTTTGTAAATGCCCAATCAATAATTTGTTTGACCTCCTCCAAATTACTTGGCTCTGCAAGCCATTCGGCAGTGCCTCCAACCCGCCAAGTAGTTAAATTTGCAAGGGGTGCGAATCTTTGAAGCTCAACCCCATTTTTGAGGCTCAGGCTGCCAGGTTGTTCGGTAGCCATTGATTTTTGTGTGATTGAATTGCGAGCTTGTCCCATATCCTGTTGATGTCACCTGCACCCATAGTCAATATCAGATCATTTTTGCGACTATTTTTTTGAACCAGCAGGCTTAGTTGCTCAAGATTATCTGCAGTGAAGACTTGATGCTTGGGATATATTTTTTGAATGCATTTTGCTAGGGAATGATTACTTACCCCTTCTAAAGGGCATTCTCCAGCCGAATAAATAGGAGCTAAAAGAATGACATCAGCGACTCCAAGCTCCTTAGCAAACTCATTAAGAAATTCATTCGTTCGACTATATCGATGAGGCTGGAAAATAACGAGTAATCGTTTAGGTGTTAATGGAAGAGGGGTTTGCTTAGTGTTGACCATGAGCCTTGCCATTGCAAGGGTTGCTTGGATTTCACTTGGATGATGTGCATAGTCATCAACAATTAAACGCTCGTTCCAAAGTCCGCGGAATTCAAATCGACGTTTTGGCGGCGTGAGCAGTGCTATTCCTTTTTTTAATTGATTAAATGGTATGCCTTCTAATCTGCAAGCAGCGATTGCTGCAATTGTGTTGCTTAGATTATGAATGCCGGGGATTGGGAGAATAATTTGATCAATGAACTTTCCCTTTTCAAAGAAATTAGCAATAGTTTGCTTGCCATCAAATTGTATGGGTAAGCCTGCAAAATCAAGGCCTTCAGATTCTTTGACTGACCACCAGGATGAAGCTTTGAAATTATTTCTTAGATTCTCACAATCATAATTAGCTAGTACTCGATTACATTTGCGGCTAAAATCTCTCATGGTTTGGATAAGCGCATCAAGATTGCAATAGTGATCTATGTGATCTAGTTCCAAATTTGTTATTACGCCAAGAGAAGGTTGAAATTTAACTAAAGTGCCATCAGATTCATCAGCTTCAGCTACCAATAATCTTCCTTGCCCTGCATGTCCATTACTTTGGTAGAACGGTACTGATCCTCCAATAATTGCAGTTGGGTCTTGGCCAGACTCTGCCAATAATGTCGTGATAATTGTGCTTGTTGTAGTTTTGCCATGACTACCAGCTACTGCAATAGACGCTTGTCCATCAATTAGCGCAGCTAAAAGGTCTGAACGATGCCATATCTCTAGTTTTTCTTGGATAGCAGCTTTGAGTTCAGGATTATTTTTTGGAATTGCCGTACTGATGACCACTAATGGTGGTATTTCAACAAATTGGGTAATTTCATTGATATTTGACGAGCTTTGTTGTAGAAAAATTTTGATTCCTTCATCAGTTAAATGAGCTAGTTCACTTGCTTTTCTTTTGTCGGAGCCTGATACGGAATATCCTCGATGAGCCATAATCTTTGCCAACGCAGACATGCCAATTCCTCCAATTCCAATGAAGTGGATGTGTTGTTGGTGGTTGAGCGGGCTTGTCAAAGGTTGAGGTGAGATGAACGAAAGATAAGTCAGACTTTTTGTTCAGGCTCATCTTCTCCAATCTTGTGTGAATTGGCGATCTTTCAAGGTATTGAGGGTGGACTGTCGATTGAATGGAGACCTGGGAAGTAGAAAGGCGCCGCATTTCTGTATGATCGCGTCCCTACTTAGTTTGCGGCCTCACCGCTTTTGATATGACCTTGCGCGTTGCGATCAATGGATTTGGACGAATTGGGCGCAATTTCATGCGTTGCTGGTTGAGTAGGGGCTCAAACACAGGAATTGAGGTCGTAGGCATCAATGTCACTTCCGATCCAAAGACTTGTGCTCATTTATTGAAATATGACTCGATTCTTGGTCAGATCAAAGACGCAGAAATTAGCCATTCAGACGATACATTCATAATTAATGGCAAACAGATCAAATGCTTCTCTGATCGCAATCCACTTAATTTGCCCTGGAAGGATTGGGGAATTGATTTAGTAATCGAGTCAACCGGTGTATTTAATACAGATGTAGGAGCCAGCAAGCATCTTGAGGCTGGAGCTAAGAAGGTGATTCTTACTGCACCTGGCAAAGGTGATGGTGTAGGTACGTATGTCGTAGGGGTAAACGCTGATCAATATCGCCATGAAGACTTCAATATTTTGAGTAATGCAAGCTGTACTACCAATTGTTTGGCTCCAATTGTGAAAGTTTTGGATCAAACCTTTGGGATCAATAAGGGGTTAATGACAACTATTCATAGCTATACAGGTGATCAGCGGATTTTGGATAATAGTCATCGAGATTTACGTAGAGCACGTGCAGCTGCAATGAATATTGTCCCGACATCAACTGGTGCGGCTAAAGCTGTGGCTTTGGTTTATCCCCAGATGAAGGGAAAGTTGACTGGTATAGCTATGCGTGTTCCTACTCCTAATGTTTCAGCAGTTGATTTGGTGTTTGAATCTGGGCGCTCTACAACTGCTGAGGAAGTCAATGCTGCTTTGAAGGCCGCTTCAGAGAGTTCTATGAAGGGGATAATTAAATATGGAGATTTACCATTGGTATCTACTGATTATGCCGGTACTAATGAGTCAACAATTGTTGATGAAGCACTGACAATGGCAATAGGTGACAACCTTATTAAAGTTCTTGCTTGGTATGACAACGAATGGGGATATAGCCAGCGTGTAGTTGATTTAGCTGAGATTGTATCTAAGAAGTGGAAGTAAATTTCTAGTGATTCCACAGCAACCTCGTTTAGCTAAATGAGGTTGCTTTAATATTTTTTATCTTTTAAAAGTGTTTAAAGGTTGAGGATTTTTTAGCTTGTATGGTCGTTCCATTAGGCCATGTAACTTTTGGGTCTCCGTGTTTCATGTAGCCAATTTCACGACTGGCGGGGAATGCTTTCAGCCATGCTTTGCCCCACTCTTGAGGGAGACTTAAAACTAGTTGAAAGTCTTCTCCACCATTAAGACACCATTCATCCCAATGACTTCCTTGAGGCCAATCGTGACTTCGAGGAAGTTCATTAGGGTTTAAAACTGCTTGGCACCCGCTGCTGGAAGATAGGCAGCGCACTGCTTCTAGTAGGCCATCACTGCTATCTGTTCCAGCAGCTCTCCATGGCAAGTAATTTGGCTTGCATAATTCAAGTGTCCTTAGTGCTTGGAGAGGAGGGATAGGTCTTTGATGCTGAAGAATTGCGAGCTGTTTGAGCCTGTCTGTTAATAGTTTGGTTTGTGCAAGTGGATCTGCTGATAACAGGGCTAGTCCAAGCCTGCTTAGTCCATGAGCTCCGCTTACTACTAAATAGTCTCCTGGTCTTGCATTGGATCGATGAAGTCTTATCGGACCTAGTTTTCCGATTGCTGTGATTGACAAGATTCGTTGCTGACCGCACGAGCAGTCCCCTCCAAGTAAATCCCCGCCATAGCTCTTGAGGGCTTTTTCAATCCCTATATACACTTTATGCACCCAATCCCATTCAGTTTGTGGAGGAGCTACTAATCCAACAGTTATCCCAATAATTTGGCCTGCGCCGCTAGCAGCAAGATCTGAAATATTTGCAGCAATTGCTCTCCAACCTACGTCTTGAGGTGATGTAGTTTTTTCACTGAAATGTACTCCCTCTACAAGCATATCAGTATTGATAATTAGATTTTCCCCAGAAAGATGTATTAATGCCGTGTCATCGTCAATTTGACCTGCAGGCACAAATTGTTTAAGGCGAGTCAGAATCTCTAGCTCGCCAATTTGAGCAAGTGTTTCGCTCACTTTTAAACCTCAACCGTTTTGTTTTAAACGATCTGCACCATTAATGACCTTGATTGATATGATTCGATCATCAATCCCTAATTTATTTAGTACCTCAGAGCCTTCGATTATGTAACCAAAAGCTGCATTGCGACCATCAATTAAGTTTTTACCAGCTGGATTCAATTCTGCTTCATATAGGAAGAAGAAGAATTGTGAGGAGCCATCATCTAATGCTTGGCCTGAATGAGCCCATCCAAGCGTTCCTAATGTTGCAAATGGCAGAACAGGTGCTTGTGTGAAAAGTCCTACCTCTTCGAATGTTTCGTTATAAAGCGTCTCTGCTTCTCCTGTAACTCGTATCTCAAGCGGGACATGACGTTCAGTATTGGTTTTTGGATCGATATATCCAATTTCAGAGCCTTCTGGATCTCCAGTTTGGAGAACATAAAAGTCTTCAGCTCTGGAAAATGGAAGGCCATCATAAAAACCTTTTAATGATAGGTCAATAAATGATCCTGCTGTAAGTGGAGCATTATAACCATCAATTACTGCAAGCATTTTACCTTTACTTGTTTCTATTGAAACGTCAGCTCTTCCCAGGAGTCGAGGAAGATCATTAAATTCTTCTGGGATCTTGTAGGGGAATTCTTCTTTGAGAACGAGGGCTTCTAGATCTCCAATTTTTTCAAGGCTCTTTTGGCGCTTATCTATAAAAGCTGTTTTATTTTTTTCAGTTGTGACTTTTATCAGTCCATCAAGATCTTCTGCTAAGGAATTTAAAAGTTGTTCCCCTTCTTTTTGCTTTGTTGCTGGGAGTTCATCAAGGATGGCATTTTTACGTCTGTTTAGTTGGAATGAGGTCGAGTAAGCGGCGTCTTCCAGAGTTGGCCAGCGCTTGCCTCTTAATGCATCACTGGTATCTTCTAGTTTTTTTTGCAGTTCCCGAAGATCTTGTTGTTCTAAGGGCAAAGCTGTTCGCAGAATTGCATAAGGATCTTTAATGGCATTGCCTGGAGGCAGTGCAGCTATGGCTGGTTGATTCCATGACAGGCCTAGCAAAGTGAAGAAGGTCAATAGGAAACTGAGAATTCTTTGAATTGCCATGAGTAATTCTTTCTTGATGAACTTTGGCACAGCCTTATGATCCCCTAATCCGTTCCGCGGGAATGATCTCTAGTAACGACTTCCGCACTGGCACCACAATTGAACTTGATGGAGCCGTCTGGCGTGTTGTTGAGTTCTTACATGTAAAGCCTGGCAAGGGCTCTGCGTTTGTTCGAACAAAGCTCAAAGCTGTCCAAACTGGCAATGTTGTGGAGAAAACATTTCGAGCTGGTGAAATGTTGCCTCAGGCCTTGCTTGAGAAATCCACGTTGCAGCACACTTATATGGAATCAGGAGATTACGTATTTATGGATATGTCTAGTTATGAGGAGACAAGGCTTACCGCTGAGCAAATCGGCCAAAGTCGTAAGTATCTAAAGGAGGGAATGGAGGTCAATGTGGTTTCTTGGAATGGTAAACCGCTTGAGGTTGAGCTCCCCAATTCTGTGGTGCTTGAAATCAAGGAGACAGATCCTGGTGTTAAAGGTGATACAGCCACTGGAGGTACAAAGCCTGCCATCCTTGAGACTGGTGCACAGGTGATGGTGCCTTTATTTATCTCTGTTGGGGAGAAGATCAAGGTTGACACGCGTAATGACAGTTATCTAGGCCGCGAGAACCAATGACCATGCAACTTGATCACGACGAACTTCATCGGTTGTTGGCTGCTTTGGCCGACAGTGACATCCAAGAATTTCGCCTAGAAGGCGAAGACTTTCGCTTGGAATTAAGGCGAAACCTGCCTACTGCGGCTGGGCTTCCTCCTGTAATGCAAGTCTCCAACCTTGAACAGCCACAGGCTTCTGTGTCGCCTCAATTAATAGTTGAACCATCTCCTCCTAGTAGCCCACCCCCTGCTGTGCCTGGCTCGAAGGCAGACTTCGTTGAAGTAACTGCGCCGATGGTTGGGACCTTTTATAGGGCTCCTGCTCCCGGTGAGCCTTCTTTCGTAGAAGTTGGCAGTCGAATAGCAGTTGGTCAGACTGTATGCATTCTTGAGGCAATGAAGTTAATGAATGAACTTGAGTCAGAGTTCAGTGGTGAAATAATCGAGATACTTGTTGAGAACGGCACACCTGTGGAGTTCGGTCAGGCATTGATGAGGGTTAAACCTTCTTAAGTATTGATTGCTGTGAATTCCCATGCTGCTTGTAATGCAGCAAGCATGCTGGTTTCGTTGGCAATACCTTTCCCTGCAATATCAAAACCTGTCCCATGATCTGGTGATGTGCGGATGAAAGGTAAACCTAAAGTTGTATTGACTGCTTCTTCAAACGCAATTGTCTTTATCGGAATTAATCCTTGATCATGATATAAAGCCAGTATTCCATTTGGACTATTTGGAGAGGATATCCCTTGCCAGGCTTTGGAGGCGGAAATCCAGCAAGTATCAGGTGGTATTGGACCTTCTAAAAGAATACTTTTATTGTCAGATTTCCATTTCATCAATGTAGGAATGAGCCATTCAATTTCTTCATTCCCAAGAATTCCGTTTTCTCCAGAATGAGGATTTAGGCCAGCAACAGCAAGTTTTGGATAAGTGTGAAACCTTTGGCAGAAATTCATTAATGTATTCAATTTTGAGATAATCAATTCAGGACATAAATGTTTTGGAACTTCTGAAAGTGGGATATGCGTTGTCGCTAAAAGGGTGTTTAATCTCCATGAATTCTTTGGAGAGATTGCAGTGAAAAGCATTGAAGGATTTTTAGAACCTGCCATTTCGGCTATTCGTTCTGTTTGCCCTGGGTAGGGATGTCCTGCTTGATTCCAGGCATTCTTTGAGATTGGACCTGTAACAAGAGCTCTTGCTTGCTTGTTAATGAGTAATTCAGTTGCCCTTGTTAACCAATCGAAACTGGCTTCTCCAGTATTGGCATTTGGGTGCCCTGGATTGAACCCTTCTCTTAGGGGAAGGTCCAGAATATCTAAGTGTTTTGGATCGGCTAATGCCTTTATTCCCTGTAATTTGAGTTGTGAATAAATCTGCTGCACAGTCTTGCGACATCCAATTAATATCGGCTGCATTGCTGTGGGTAATTTTGAGGAACCCAGAGCTTTGAGAATTACTTCTATGCCTATCCCTGCGGGGTCTCCTAAGGAGATCGCAACACGACTTTTAATTTCTGAAGTTTGATTAGTTTTTGTCATGCTGAGGTTGATGTTTCTTGGTTTGTTGCTCTATTCCATAGGGACTGGTTTTCGAGAAGGATGGTTGGTTTTCAAGGGAAGCTTGTTTTTGCATAATGTGGGATTTACTGACATTGACCCTTCAAAATCAGTGGATTGGTCAGAGTTTTTTTCTGAAGTGTTTCTTGGTGAGGAAGATTAAAAGTCGTTGCATAATTAGCTTTAGATAACTATTTATCTTGATCTAAACAATCCTTCAACCCTGATTGATAGTCAGGATGAATCAGAGAATAGCCAAGATCTTTACATAACATCTGATTACTTACTCTGCGATTTTCTTGCCAGAAAGAAAGAGCCATTGGGCTCATGGTTTTGGCCGCGCTTTCAAATGGCTCTAATGGAGGCACTCCAATTCCAAGCAGTGATGCTGCAAAACGGAGTACCTCTGTATTTGTGGTTGGCAGATTATCTGCAATGTTAATGATTTGAGGCCTTTGCCCTTTATTAGCTAAGTGAATCAGGTGAAAAGCGGCACCTGCAATGTCATCCACATGAATTCTTGAGAAAACTTGACCAGGCTTATCTATCATTTTTATTTTTTTATTCCGAATGCTTTGTAAGGCTGATCGTCCAGGCCCATAAATTCCTGGTAGGCGAAGAATTTGCAGGGGCAAGCCAGATGCCTCCCAAGCCTGTTCACATGACAGACGCCTTTTGCTTCTTGATTGCTCTGGTTGTGGATTATCGGCTTCAGAAACCCACTCTCCTTTGCGATCGCCATAGACACCTGTAGTTGAAAGATAACCCACCCATTCCAGTGGCATTTCTTTTAAATGTGCGCTCAAAGTTGTCAGTACTGGGTCCTCACCATTTGGATCGGGTGGAATGCAACTGAGCAAATGGGTTACTTCCCTGAGAACTTTCAGAGGAGGAATTTTCTTTGCGACGCTGTCAAAGGCGACATCTGCTCCTGGACTATTTATGTCCCTTCGACTACAGAGCACATTGCTTCCAAGTTTTCTAGCTAGCGCGGCTACATGCTGACCGCTAAAACCTGCACCAAGAATCAGCAGTTTTGATTGAGGAGGAAGCGGCATGCTGCGCTTGACAAGTTCAGTCAGCATGAGTACAAATGTATTACCAAGTGATTCTTGCTCATGACTGCCTCTTTGTTGCGTGCTTCAGGTTCTTCTCTCAGCATGTTGCCGCGAAATGCGTCATCTCGTCTGAGTATTGCAAGGCACGATGGTTGGAATTCTGTTTTTTTAATCGCTTTGTTATGCATTTCGCTTGCGATTTTGTTAGTTCCTGAAAAGCCACAAGAGATGGCATCTATTTGTGAAAGGCATAATCCAGCAATTGCATGCCAAGTCTGGTGACTTTTATGCAGCCTGTAAGGTCCAGTCTTGGTCAGTAGAAATAGACGGGATCTTCTCTTTATTTGAGTTATTAGGTTGTGCCCATTGTAATAATCGTAACGCTAGACGTAGATCGCCATCCATCCATGCACGGATTGCCATTGCTCGTCTTGGGTCATAAAAACGTTGTCGTCTATACCAGTCAAATGCTTCTGTATCTGACTTGTCTCCGTTGCAGGAGAGACAGGCCGGAACACAATTTTCAGTAATGCTTAAGCCACCTCGACTTTGAGGAACAACATGATCTATTGATTCGGAAGGCTTACCGCAAAAAATGCAACTTTTGCCAGTAAAAGAGTGCAGTGATTGTCGCCATCGTCGGACACGTAGTTTGGGACAAAGGTCTTCTAGGAAAACTGCGTCCCTGTTGTGCATCCGAGTACCTCGGCTATGCGCAGTTTGCCGCGGTTGCTTCCGGCGTCAATGTGTGAACCCCTACTATTTAGTCATCTTGTATAGCGCTTTTCCCATTGGCTTGATCGGGCCTTGCCAACTTGCTGATGGTTAGTACCTTTGGATCTATCTGAGTGTCAGAATCCTCACCCCAGCTGGCTCCTAGTTGTTATTTTGGCCTTACTTCAGCTGGGCTGATCAAAGTTGCTTTCCCTTTCGATCCAGTTACTCAAGCCGAGCTTCGAAAGATAAGACCAAGAGGTGTTTGGAGTGGGAGAGGCGGAGCTTGGGAGTTCCCTTTTTCTGCAGCTGAGCATCTGACGGAAAAATTCGGGACACGTTTTGTAGTTAGAGAAGATCTTTCCCAATGGATCACTTGGTCTAAGAAGGTATTGCCATCGATGCCTAGATATCAGGAATTGGTTCAGAAGTCAGATTTAAATAGTGTTTTACTCGATGGAAGAAAAGCTTTGCCTCATCAGCGTTTAGGAGCACGTTGGCTGTTGGCACGGCGCGGAGCTTTGCTAGCTGATGAGATGGGTTTAGGAAAAACTTTGACATCTCTTCTTGCTGCTCGGGCAATGGCAAGAGCGGTTGAAGTTCATGTAATGGTTGTTGCACCTGTTGGTCTTCATTCGCATTGGTTGGAGGAGGCAAATGCTTTGGATTTGCAAATTGATTTGCGAAGTTGGGCTCGTCTCCCTAAGGAATTGTCAATTAAAGGAACATTGTTAATTGTTGATGAAGCTCATTTTGCGCAATCACTCAATGCAAAGAGAACACAGGCTTTGTTGCGTTTAGCAAGACATCCTTGCTTGAGGGCTATTTGGATGTTGACAGGAACCCCAATGAAAAATGGCCGACCGTCTCAACTTTTTCCTTTATTGGCTGCAATTGACCATCCTTTGGGGCAAGATAAATTTGCGTTTGAAAAATATTTCTGCCAAGGTCATGGGCGTGAAAGAGGCATAGGAACGATTTGGGATTGCAATGTTTCTAGTAATTTGAATGACCTTAAGAAATTAGTAAAACCTTTTATTCTGAACCGGACTAAAGATAAGTCGTTGGGCTTACCTCCCAAGCTTCGCTTAGAACATTTAGTTACATTATCGTCCTCAGAAATGAAAGGATTTAATCATCGATTGGCTTTATTTATTGATGATTACCGTCAACGTACTCAATCTGGCTTAGTCCCATCAACTGCTGAATCTCTTGCTTTTCTTACTGTACTTAGAAAAATATCAGCGGAGTTTAAATTACCATCTGTAAGTCAGCTGATAAAAGATTTAATTGGGCAAGGAGAAAATATCGTACTGTTTAGTAGTTTTGTTCAGCCTTTGGAACTTTTAAAGACCTATTTAGGTGGTGAGCTATTAACAGGAAGGCAGAACTTTCAAGCGAGAGAACTGGCAGTAAATAATTTTCAGGCAGGTAATAATCCTTTGCTTTTAGCTACTTATGGAGCAGGTGGACTTGGTTTTACTCTTCATCGTGCTCGACACGTTATTTTGCTTGAGAGACCATGGACGCCGGGTGATGTGGCTCAGGCAGAAGATCGTTGTCATCGATTGGGAATGGATGGTTCACTAACTAGTCATTGGTTTCAATTGGGACTTGCTGATCAATTAGTTGATGGTTTGGTGGCTAATAAGTCTGAAAGAATAGAGATAATTATGGGCTCAAGTCGTGTAATAGTTAAGCGCCAATCTTTGCCAAAAATGCTTTTTCAATGCATCCAAGAATTGTGAATTAATTTAGTTTGATAAACTGAAGTATATCTTTTATGAGGTATTATTTAATTATCAAAACCTGAGAGGTGATTTAATAGCTATAACGATCTCCTTTCTCTAATTTTTCAGGTTCTTTTAGATTTTGGTCAACTTGAATTGAGCCACCAAATAGGTCTCCTAGGTAACTACCGCAACCTTGAAAATCATTTGGCTCTTGCACTACAGCTTCTATAATCATTACCGCAGCATGTTTTGGTGAGGTTTTGAATAGGCTATTTGCTTGACGCTTGATTACTTCATAAGCTGCGTTCCAACTGACCTCATGTTCATTTCCATTGCTGCGCATATAACAGTAAATTTCAGCACCTTTTGTCCCTGTCTCTTTGATAGCTGCTTGACTACTTGTGCCGATAATGGTTGCAAAACTCAGGCTAATTAGTGTTAGTGGAAGACGGATACGATGTTGTTTCTTGGCCATGAATTGGTTAGCAATACATCCCTCGTAACGTATCTATTTCCTTATGTCCAGGTTCCATTAAGAATCAGGCAAACCTAATGGAGCTAATAACTTAACTATGACTGGCAGCACAAGTAAAACGGTGATTAGCCTTACTGCATGAAGGGCTGCAACTGCTGCACCTACTCCTAACTCTGCTCCAACTAAGCTCATGCCGCTGATTCCGCCAGGGGCTGCACCTAGTAAAGCTATTAATGGATCAATCCCTAATAATCGGCTGCTCCAAAGACCTATTACAACTCCAGTTAGGACTAGCGTCATAGTTATTAGTACTGCAGGCTTCCACAGTATTTGCAATTGCTCTAATGAGTCTTTGGTGATTCCTGCACCAATAATTGTGCCAATACCTATTTGAAGTGCTGTTCTTGTTCCTGGAGGCCATTGGGGTATTTCTAAGCGACCACTTACACCTACCAGGCCAGCTCCAATCAATGCTCCTGCAAGCGGTGCAGCAGGTATACCGGTCAAAAGCATTAGTAGACCGATTGAGGTCCCACCAATTAGATATATAACTAACGTCGCTATAGAAGGCATTTGTAGATTGGCTAAAGTTATTCCAGTTTGCTTGTAGATGTTTTTTGCACAACCGGCTACATAGAGACTTGAGTAATTACTCCCTATGTGTTGTTATCAGGAAACTTCTACTACTTCTGCAAATGACTTCTTCTTGTTCTTTTCGAATCACTCGTACTGCGGAAGATCTTGCACAGACCATTACTGCACTTTCACAGCGTTTAGTGAAACTTGAGCAACGCCAGGAAGCTATTGAGTTGCAGCTCCAAGATCGCTCAGATGAAATTCCAGCAGAAGAAATAGAGATGCTTGATGGCGTTGAGCAGTTATTAAGGGAATGCCAGGAGCTTTTGGAAAATTCTTCTCAAGATAATGAATCTGATAATGCTTGGTCAGTTGCAAGAGAAGTAGATTCTATGGCTGCATAAGTTAGCTTGAGGTGTCACAATATAATTAAATAAAGGCAACCATGGCTCCCACCATTTCTGCCTGTGATGCTCCAGGCTCCAATCTTTCCTCAAGACTCAAGTTAAAAGACCCTTCGGCTTGTAAAAAGGCTTTTCATGAAGGTGGTCATCATCTTGAGAAGCTTGAATTTGCATTGGCAGTATCTGAAACCCGTGGAGATCAAATTAGATCGGCTTCATTACGTGCTCAGATCGCTGACTTAGGTGGAAATATTGAGGAGCCAGGAACTTGAAATCTTCGTTTTTTCCAAAATTACCTTGAGTAAGGTTTTGATTTTTTATTATTATCGTTGTTGTGTATAGTGTTTCTCTTACAAGATTCACGTTAAGCTTCAATCAAAGGGCCATTATCTGAATTACTTGTGACATCTACTTTTGTGAGGTCACCTTCCAAAATCAACCCTTCACAAGGTAAACGAGAAGCTTATTTGAAAGCTGCTCTGAATTTTTTTGATGCCGCTAGTGCTCAAGCTGAGGCGGGAGATCTGCAGGCGGCTGGCTCTTTGATTCTGAAAGCCTTAGATCAAGAAAGGAGAGCAGGGGGTGTTGGTCCTCAAGTGCTTCAATTAATAAAGCCTAGAACTTGAAAATATATAAACCTGCTAGAAAACTCTTAAATTAAATAAAACTAGAGCGATTAATTATTGATTTTAACCTATAACTTGGGAAGCGGGTGACCGGACTCGAACCGGCGACGTTCAGCTTGGGAAGCTGACATTCTACCACTGAATTACACCCGCATACTTTGAGAATCTAGTGTAACTGATTTAGGCATTAATGTATCATCTGGCTGTAAGAATCTCTGAAGCAGCTTTCAGTCCTTGACCTATTTGACCATTGTCTAGGCCTAGTGATTGAAGGGTTGCTTCTATTGCTGAAACAGCTGTTAGCACATCTCTATCATTAACAAATCCAAGGTGTCCTATCCGGAATACTTTACCTTTTAAATGATCTTGTCCTCCTGCCAAAAGGATATCGAACTTATCCTTTACTTCTTTGCGTAACTGCTCTGCATCAATTGTTTTCGGTGCGACTGCTGTGATCGCTGGACTTCCATGTCCTTCTGCAGAGAAAATTGGAAGTCCAATGGCTTTCATTCCGGCTTGTGTTGCAGCGCGATGACGATGATGACGCTTAAAGATTGAGGTGAGCCCTTCTGCTTGCATCATGTTTAGAGCTGCTTCTAGCGAGAAATAAAGATTGACTGCAGGTGTAAATGGATTGCTATTTTTTGAAGCTGCTTTTTTGTATTGGCTGAGATCCAAATAAAACTTGGGCAGGTCAGATTTTTGTTGAGCTTCCCAGGCACGATTACTCATGGCGACGAAACCCAAGCCAGGTGGCATCATGTACCCTTTTTGAGATCCAGATGCAATTACATCTATTCCCCAATTATCCATTGGGACATCACAGGCTCCAAGACTGGTAACACAGTCTGCGATAGTTATTGCTTGACCATGAGCTCTTACATACTTGCTGATTGTTTGCAAGTCATTGAGAACTCCAGTAGATGTTTCGGAATGAGTAATTATTACGGCTTTAATTTCTTTCTTTTTGTCACCTTCAAGAACTTTTCTGAATTCTTCAGGATTTAAAGGTTGTCCCCATTCAGTTTTTAATACTTCCACATTTATGCCATAGGCCTTTGCCACTTTTACCCATCGTTCACCGAACTTACCGTTCTCGCCACAAAGCACTTTGTCTCCTCTACTAAGAGTATTGATAATCCCCGCTTCCATGGCTGCTGTTCCGCTGCCAGTGATTGTGAGTACATCTCCTTCTGTTTGATGAAGCCATTGGAGCTGTGCTGTAGTCCTTCGGACTATGTCTTGAAACTCCCCGCTGCGATGACCTATAGGGTGTTGGCCTAGAGCTTTGAGGACTGACTCTGGGACTGGAGTGGGACCAGGGATCATCAGACTGAGTTTTTCTTGCATATTTTTAGGAGTCACAATTGGCCATCTTAAAAATTAGCTAGTTAGGTTGTCTTGATCGTTAATTCTTCTGTGGGTTTTAAGGGATTTACTCTGCCAGTTTGGGTTGCGGCGGCTGCTCGTGCTGCAACAGAAGTTTTGGTAGGACAGCCTTTTGAAGCCGAGCAAAAGCTTGTGCTGCCTAATCAAAAAGGCTTGTTATGCGTGCCCGTTACCTCTGGCTCATTGCTTTTGGACCGTACACAAGCAATTGGGATCAGCCATTGCAATTCGGATTTAAGTCTTGACTTGACCTCTGGCTTGGAGATTTGGGCTTGTGTTCAGTGGCAGGAGCAATTGTTGGATGAAGAGCAAGAGGTTGCTAACCCTTCTACATCTTGGCTGAATTTAGTAGCGGGCTTTGGGGTGGGCAAGTTTGAATCATCAGGCGATCCCTGCATTTCAGAATTTGCTCGAGATTTATTGCATCAGAACCTTCGCCCTTTGGTTCCATTGGGGCGTTCTTTGAGGCTTGAGGTTATTTTCCCAAAAGGTGCACAATTAGCTGAACGGACAAGCAACAAGGCTTTTGGGGTTGTTGATGGTCTTTCATTGATTGGTATGCAGGCTGATGCTCAGGAAAGTGCTTCTCCTGATCAGCTGCAAAAGACTATTGAGCAATTACGCCGAAAATGTACTCATTTGAATTGTGAGAGAGCTATTACGTTGGTGATTGGCGAAAATGGTTTGGATTTAGCTTTGAAGCTAGGGCTTTCTTCAGATTCAGTGGTTAAAGCTGGCAATTGGGTAGGTCCTTTGCTGGTCGCTGCTGCTGAGGCAGGTGTCAAGGAGTTACTGGTGTTTGGTTATCACGGGAAATTGATCAAACTTGCAGGAGGAATTTTTCATACACATCATCATCTGGCTGATGGCCGCTTAGAAACACTTACTGCATTAGCAGTTCAACAGGAATTACCCTTGAATTTGATTCGAGATATTGGTCAAGCTGATTCGATAGAAGCTGCTTTATTAATGATTGAAGATGCAGACCCACATCTTGCACAAAAACTTTGGATGAGTATTGCTATGACTGTTGAAATGCGCTGCGCTGCCTACTTAGCTCGTTATGGATCTTGGACTATTGATTTAGGTGCAGCTTTATTTGATCGTCAGCGGCGTGTGCGTTGGGCGGGGCCTGTTGGTCAAGAACAATTGGTTCTCGCTGGCGTAAATCTTGAGGGCTAAAAATCATCGCTTATCTACGCTGAATGTTCTAAAGCTTGCCTTCGTTCACGTCCTTTGCTGATATGTCGTACTCCACTTCCAATGATCAGCGCAAGCCTGCCATTGTCATTCTTGATTTTGGGTCTCAGTATTCCGAGCTCATTGCTCGCAGGATACGAGAGACGGAGGTTTATTCGTTAGTTGTCAGTTACAGCACAACTGTGGAGGAACTTCGCAAGCTTGCACCTAAGGGAATCATTCTTAGTGGAGGACCTAGTTCTGTTTATGCAGAAGGAGCTCCACTGTGTGACCCTGGCATTTGGGATTTAGGGATTCCTGTTCTTGGCGTTTGCTATGGCATGCAATTAATGGTGCATCAGTTGGGTGGCCGTGTGGAAGCGGCTGTTGGCAAGGCTGAATATGGCAAAGCACCTTTATTTGTTGATGATCCATCAGCATTGCTCACCAATGTCGAGAATGGATCCACTATGTGGATGAGTCACGGGGATTCAGTGAGAGCGCTCCCGGAAAGTTTTGTACGTTTGGCTTATACAGAAAATACTCGTGAAGCTGTTATTGCTTCTCATGAAAGACGACTTTATGGAGTCCAGTTTCACCCCGAGGTGGTGCATTCCACACATGGAATGGCTCTAATTAGAAATTTTGTTTATCACATTTGTAGTTGTGAACCTGACTGGACGACTAATGCTTTTATTGATGAAGCGTTAGCTCAAGTTAAAGCACAAGTTGGAGAAAAAAGAGTTTTACTTGCGCTATCAGGTGGAGTTGATTCATCCACGCTTGCTTTTCTTTTAAACAAGGCTATTGGAGATCAACTTACCTGCATGTTTATTGATCAAGGATTTATGCGAAAAGGTGAGCCTGAGTTCTTAATGGAATTCTTTGATCAGAAATTTCATATTAATGTTGAATATATTAATGCTAGAGAACGGTTTATATCTAAACTTCAAGGTATAACGGATCCTGAAGAGAAGCGTAAGATTATTGGTGCTGAGTTCATAAGAGTTTTTGAAGAAGAGAGTGTTCGCTTAGGTCCATTTGATTACCTTGCTCAAGGGACGCTTTATCCAGATGTAATTGAAAGTGCTGCTACTAATGTAGATCCAAAAACTGGAGAGCGAGTCGCAGTGAAAATCAAGAGCCACCATAATGTTGGTGGTTTGCCAAAGGATTTGCAATTTAAGCTAGTCGAGCCCCTTCGTAATCTCTTTAAGGATGAAGTACGTAAAGTTGGAAGATCTTTAGGTTTGCCCGAGGAGATTGTTAAACGTCATCCTTTCCCTGGCCCAGGATTAGCTATACGCATTCTTGGTGAAGTTACTAATCAAAAACTGAATTGTCTAAGAGATGCTGATTTGATAGTTCGAGAAGAAATCAGCAAGTCAGGTTTATATAATCAAGTTTGGCAAGCCTTTGCAGTTTTGATTCCTGTCTGCACTGTAGGAGTTATGGGTGATCAACGAACCTATGCATGGCCAGTTGTCCTTAGGTGTGTGTCTAGCGAAGATGGCATGACAGCGGACTGGTCACACTTGCCTTATGGGGTGTTGGAATCTATTTCTAATAGGATTGTTAATGAAGTAGAAGGAGTTAATCGAGTGGTCTTGGACATTACTAGCAAGCCACCAGGCACTATTGAGTGGGAGTAAAATACCAGCATAAAACCCAGTCATAGACTGAATACTTGAGTTTCACACGAGTTTCACATAGAATATTGCTTACCTACTATCAAGGGTTTTGAGGTCTGTAGTTTCACACGAGTTTCACAAGTCACCTTGTCACCTTCTCTATAGAAAAGTCGTAGAAGGATTGATTTCTCTACACTTTGGTTGCTGAACTATGGGTAGTAACAGGGGACAAAATGATATTTCATATGCGATGTATGAAGAGTTAGAAGGGCGTTTGCGTGTTGATCCTTATGCTGAACCTCCATACATCTACAAACGAGATGATCCTCATCTAAAACAATCTCTTGAAGATCGTGCTTGGCAGATAAGAGTTCCAATTCCTAATTCAAAAGGTATTAGAAAATCCCTAAGAACATCTAATAAAGAACTTGCTATTGAACGAGCAGAAGAATTGATCCTTGAAGTCAAAGTTACTTTGAAGCAAGGTGGTAGTGCCCTACCATTTCCAGTTGAAAAACTTGTCCGACTATTTTTAGAAAATAAATCAGGCAAGGTAAGAGGATCGTGGGAAGGAAAGGTTGATGCTGGTAAAAAAAGTATTACTCAAGAACGATTTGGACTGATTGAAGGCAAGTTGAGGAATTATGTGATTCCTTTTTTAGGAGCGAAAACTGATGTTAGAAACATTCCATTTTCTAAGTGGGAGACTTGGGAAAGTTGGAGGAAGGCGAATAACACAAGATCTGAAATGGGAACCCCTAAAGCGATCACTATTCAGAATGAGATGGGAATGATACGGGAGTTATGGAAGTTTGGGATGGAACAATCTCATATTCCATATCATCCACGACTACCTTTTCACGATGAGAATCTTATTCCCGATGATGAGATGCGTAGAGATACTTGGGAAATGAGTGAATGGGATTCCTTCTCAAGAAGATTGAGGGAATGGAAAAAGAAGAACTCTAACGATACTGATTGGATTACTTGGGATGTATATGTTGCTTATCAGTTAGTCTATTTCCTCGCTAATAGTGGGATGCGAACTGGGGAAGTTGTGAAGATAAGAAGGAAGGATGTGATTGAGTTCTTTGAGCGAGAACAGGAGTATCAAAACTCTAAAAAGAAAGAGTTGTCTGTAATGATCCAAGTTCATCCTTCAACAAAAACAGGAGCAAGACAAGTAAATGTTTCTGGTGGGATCTATGCCAAAAGAGTGTGGGACAAATCTAACCATAAGAAGAAGACTGATTTTCTGTTCTGTCATTTAGATGGATCGCCTTATACGACCAAACAATTCAGATCAAAGTTCAAAAGTATGATCCGTTTTACTAATGAAAATGAACGATGGGGAAAAGAGTTCGTTCCATATAGTCTCAGGCATTTCTATGCCACTACACGACTACAGAATGGAACTAATACACAAACTCTTTGTGCCAATATGGGAGTCACAGAACCCTACTTGAGAAAACATTATTCGCACTTTATGACTCGTCTTGCGACTGATGAACTTACAAAGATTGATAAGAACCTTAGATCCAGTAGGAAAGTTCAAAAACTAATGATGAAGGATGATTTTGTTATTGGGGACTATGAGTGACAAGGTGACAATTCTGCTGTCACTCTGTCACCTCAATAAACTTTTTTTGACTTCTTATACCTGAAAAAAAATCTGGGGATTTTTTGAATAAAAAATGGATTTTCAATAGATCGCTGACTTGAGACTTGGTATAGATTAGATCGTTAGGATCCCTATAAACCGCCTTACTGCCATAGAACGAATTACTATCTTCTCCAATTAGTCTGTTGCTTGAGATTGTAGTAAGTGCGTAGTGCTTCAAGCATAAGATTGGAATTATTATGCTTATGAAGATTACCTTCTTTAGTCATAATTTCCTTCAGGATCAATTCATCCATTCCTTCTACTCTCGTAGTGATAGTTGTCATACTCATAGTTAGATGCCTCGCTAATAGTTGTTGTTTTTATGTTGTTAGAACTAATTCTCGTTTTGGTAGATACTTTTCTCTGATTTGATCTTTGACCCAACCAGAACGAGTCTTACATTCCTTTTTGCGTTCCTCATCCAGTCGTTTTAGAAGTGCTGTCTCTTCTTGCCCGAATGAAATCATTACCTGTGTGTTTGTTCGCATTTTGATTTGTTGTGTAGGTCTTTATTTGGAGTTCCAAAAACTGATTCCATTCGTTCATAGAACTCAGCATCAGACATCTCATTTAGGATCTGATAGACATCTTTCTGCTGTTTTATATATGGATGTTGTGTGTAATTAGGATGATCTTTTTTGTGTATATGCTTTGCTGATCTGAACTTTGCGTTGTCTGTTTTCATTTGTTTTGCTCCGTATATGTTGTTGAGGGGAAAGTTGTATTCCCCTCAAGTGTTGGTTCCTATGAGTCGTAAATATTCCATCGCTGCTTTCCTTTCGTATCTTCAATTCCACGAGGATCTCTTTTCTCAGGATCAGTTGTGTCCCAAATATTGATGTAGTTCAAATACCCAATATCTGTATCTGATCTTTGATATTCCTTACGAACATAATCTGTGAGTGCTTGTCGTGAAGCAGTCGCTTCTTCAGGAACTAATACTTTGATCGCTTTGTTATATGGATCTACTTGTTCTTCTTCAAAACCAAGTGTGCCATTTTTTCTTCTTATTGGTTTTCCAATCGTCAGAGCGTAAGTAAGTTGTATCTCAACCATTTTTGTTGCTGTAGCAGTAGTCATAATTTTGTTTGTTTTACTAATTGGTTCGGTGACAAGGTGACGACTCATCGTTTGTAATCCTCATCAGATTTTCCAAAGTCGCTGTTCTCAAAATCAATATGTTCCCATCCGTCAAAATCAATTGAATCAAGGGACTTATTGACATAATGGACTCGCTTTTGAATATTCCCGATCTTCCTACAATCAACACTTTGCTTTGATGTGCCAAGTTTCCTGATATGAGTTTGTAGGTGATTGGTAAGTGCTTCTGTAATCAGATCATCTATTGAGTAATCAGAGGCAATAACATCAAATAATGTTCTCTTACTGATCTGGATCTTCCTGTTGTTTTTCATCAACCAAGTCAGTCCATCCATTCCTTCCATCAATAGATGTAGATGTAGTGTTCCTTTCTGATGACGCTCAACAAATATCCAAACTTTGATCCTGTCGTTGGGTTTCTTTCGGGGATAAAAGAATGAAAGAATGACATTCTTGATGTGCTTATTATCAAGGTATTGGTTTATAAGACTTGTCTGCGCTCTGTTGAATGTAAGGGTGATGAAGTATTTGAACTTGATGTCCTCATTCTCAATTTCGTTGCGTAACCAAGACTCTGTGCTCCGCCTCTTTCTAAGATTCTGCGCTCTTGGATCAGATGGATATTCAATACCAAATAAATCCTCTAACTCCTTGTGACAAGGTGACAAATAGTTTCTAATCATAATGAATCTAATGTGTAACTTTTTACCTGTATGTCTGCTTCCGTTACATACATTTTATATATGTAATTACTTCGTATAATATTGGTTTTTGTTACGAGATTGTAACATTTGATGATAGTGAGGCGTCTAAGCGGGGATCTGTCACCTCGTCACGCGTTCTTTATACAAAACGCAACTACATTTATAAACACATTTATTTGATTCCGCGTCATTTACGATTATGCCGCGCTTCTAAACAAAACCTCCATTTTTTAGCGTCACATTATTGAAAATTGCCAACTTAGTATGGCGTTCCATTACTTGTTCTAATCGTCTTCTGTAGTTGTATCTCTGTGCTGCGTTGTCATCCACTTCACTCAGCATTTGTAGTTTCGCCACGAATGCTTCGCCGTGCTTGTCCCAGAAAATATCCGTCCCACCTTCTGCCCTAATAATGAATCCTGTAAATGTTCTCAAGGGTGCTTCGTATAACTCACCAACATTCTTCAAGTTGAATTGCTTCTTAGTTAGATCTGGCATTTTGTTGAACCAACGAGCAGTTAGTTCTTTCTGAAGGATTGATTTCCAGAACATTCCTTTCGTTCTTCTTTCGTCTTGAATTAGTCGTGCTGTTTCTGAACTCTTAGGCATCTGAAGACTGACTCCATAATCCCTACAGACCCTTCTGAGTGCTGCCTCAAGCGATTGTTTCACCTCTTCACTTATGGAAGCATCTTCAGGACGCATAACGCTGTAGAGGTGCTTTTGCTTTAGTCCCCAACGACCTCTTTCACTATCTGTTGCTGCTGCTTTTGGGAACCGAACTTGTTGTATGTAATCCTTTGCTTTTCTTAGTGAGATTTGTGGTGTTATTGACTTTGCTTTAGACGCTGAAATCAATTCTTCAGGCGATAGAGAACACAGAAGATAGATCGTTGAGTAAGAAGCAGGTAATTGCTTTATGACTTCTCTACGCTTTGTATCGCTAATCTCACTCATTCTTTCTCCTATAACCTTCAATTTGGAGAATGTTTTTGGATTGATTCCCATCCTGTCTCTAAGGATATTGAATACAGATTTATCCATCTGAGATGCTTTTTCAGCAAGCATTAGTGACAAGGTGACAATTTCTTTTGCCGAACCCTTGTATGCTTGACCTCCTGAAACTATCAAGTCAGTATCTACTTTCTGTCCCTTTGTCACCTCGTAATACCTGAAGATTCTTGAATTATAGGATGGTGTAGAGAAATCGTAGAGAAAAGGTCACGCCACAAAGTCCCACTCAACGACCAGACAAGTGTAGAGAAGTCGTAGATAATAGATTCATACATTTACAGGAGAACCAACTATGAGTTCAACAACCACCTCCACCAAGATCTTGTGGAACGAGCAATACCTAAAAGCATTTGCTGCTGATCTACAGAGCAATCCAGAACATAGTGCCATCTTTTGGAACAAGGATGAGAACGATGAAATAGGAGAACTCAAAGGAGCAAATATTCGCAGAATGCTTATGAAGTTCTATCCAGCACTTGGAGTTCATAATCTTGTGCTTGGTGAAAATATAGATGGAATGCCAACATCAACTCTTGTTTTTATTAGAAATAATCGTTGTGAAGATATAGATGTAGAGATCCTTCGCACTATTACTTACAAAGTATTCAATTACTTAGGGGTTGATGGTGATGAATTACGAGGATTACTTCACAGCAAGCGTTCCCAGATCTTTTCTGATGATGCTGTTAGAACGATTCCTGATTATAAGGATGTGAAACCTTTCTGCGATAAAAGAGATAGTGCGTTTCGTTTCTTTCAGAATGGTTGGATTGAAATTACTAAGGATGGAGTATCTGATCTAAGGCAATACGATGAGATGCCAGATGATTTTATTGTTTGGAACTCTTCTGTTATTGGCAGAGATTACTTAGAACCTAAGAACAAGCATCTTCTTGAGGAGAAAGTTACTGCTCTAAACGCAGATGGCATTCATCCTGAAACAGGAGAAACTATTACTGATTCAGAAGTTAGAAAAGAACTTTATAAGGAATATCAACAAAAGTTAGATGAGTTCAAGGAGGATGAGATTCCTGATACTCATTTTAGAGATTTCGTTGAGAACCTTGCCTTAGATGATGCTAATGAAGTTGATCTTCAATCTCTAAATCGTTTGGAAATGGCAATTGGTTACTTGTGCCATCGCCATCACATCAACTCACACAGGAAGTATGTGATTTTCGTAGATAAGTTTTACGATGGTGCTTCTGGAACAAGTAATGGTGGAAACGGAAAATCGTTGTTGGTGAATACACTTGGTGCTTTGATGAACCTTACAGAACTTGATGGGAGAACCTTCAAGAAAGGAAAAGAAGATCTCGCTGCTTTTGCTCCTGTAACTCCTGCCACAGAGATTTGCCACATAGATGATGCCTCTAAAACATTTCCAACTGAATGCTTACTTACGAGAACATCAGGCAATTTCCACATAAGGAGATTGTATAAATCACCATTTAGTATTCCCGCTAAAAACGCTCCTAAGATTGCTATTACTTCTAATTTTCCATTACCAGATTCTGGTGGGAATACATTTAGAAGGCGTGAGTTTATCGTTGAAGTAGGAAACTTCTATCGTTTGAGAAGCGAGTTATATGATGAAACTCCTTTTGAAATACACGGATATAAGCACTTTGGTGATAATGAGGAATGGAGTTCATCTGATTGGATGGAGTTCTATAACTATATTTTTGAATGTATTAGTAAATATCTTGGATCTAATGGATTGCCAACAGGTGGTGAGAGTGAATACTACAAGCGAGCAAAATGTGTTTCTTTAGTTGGTGATGAAGCAATCTTGGATTATTTACTTAGCAAGTTAGATGAATGGTGTGATTCAGGTGAGGAGGTATTTGTAGAGAAGTTTTATAAGGATCTTCGTGAGTTGTATCCAGAGCATCTGGAGGAGCATAAGAATGCCACCATATGGCGTTGGTTAGTTGAAATTGGTAGATCGTTTGGCAAGCATCCCAATAAGCATCTGAATGGTGTTCTTGATAAGCAACGCCTTAGTAAAGAACGCTTCCACAGATGGCAAACTCAAGGAATGGGTGATTGGTTAGATGTTGATGGCAAGAAGAAGGAAAAAGAGGATAGAGTTCAGGTATTCAAGATCTATGGCAAAGGTAGAAAAAACTCATCTATCTTTACTACGCCTGATTTCAGTAAAGGTAAGGTTCGGAATCCTAAGAACAAGGGTTCAGCACCAGAACCAACTTCAGTAAGCGTTCTTGAAACTCTATTTGCTAAGGAAGATGATGATGTTGGAGTAGGAACTACAGCAATCAACAAGTAGATGTATTGATTCATTTGGGAGGAGCACAACGCTCCTCCTTTTTTTTGTGTAATTTTATTGGTTAGTATTCTTTATACTTAGGGTGACAAAGTGACAAAATAAAATAATAATGTCACGCTGTCACTTCTAAAACCAAATCAACTAATTCTTTCTTTCTAAGTTTAGATACATTCTTTATACCAACTAATAACTCCTTCAACTCCTTATTAGTCTTACTCATCAGTTGCTTTCTTCTGTCTATGAAGATGCCTTTATTCAACATCGTGAGTAATGTTATAAAGGCATCAATTGTAATGATGGCAATCAATATAAAAGACCATATCGTGCCATTAGTGACATCATTCATTAGTCTAAATTGTGAATATTGTGTTGATAAGTGCTAATACATTTACATACACCTATCAACACTCATATTATACAAAATAAAATATACAAATAAGTGCTTTATTACTCTTTATAATTGAACTTCTTCTTCAATTCCTCCCAATATTCTGGTGTAGGTATTTTCAATTCATAATTAGGAAAATATCGTTTCTTGAAGGCACTCATTCCCATCGCTGTAATAGAACTTTGGATCCTGACCCATACAACTTTATTTTCCTCATCAATTATGTGAGGCAACCAGAAACCACTTCTAAACTTTCCATTCCTTTTTTTTGGATACTTAGTCATTTGTCACCTCGTCACTTATGGATCTATGAGATCTAATAGATGTCCGTCCTCATCTATCAGTCTGTGTCTTTTGCCTGTGCTCTTGGCACGATGATTAGCAGTTCTATAGGCACTTGGTTCGTGATGAAGCATCGTGTATCTCTGCCAAGTTCCAAATTGTGTTTGCCACTCAATAAAAACTTTATTCATATGACACCCCAACCCTCGTAATGGGGAAACCATTCCACTTCAAAGTCATCCGTATCCATAACCATCCAATCAAGGAACTCTTGTTGAACGGCATACCTATCCTTTCCATCAAGTTCTTTGATGCGTTCATTAGCATCGCTTAGAGCGTGATGAACGCTTAGTTCTAATCGTCTTTCATATCCATATTCCATATCAAGCAACCTCCAAAGTAGTAAGCATCCTTGAAACCAAAGATGGGTGGAATGGATTACCTCTGCTTGTAGTAATGCCAGTAGTATTCAGGACTTCGCAAATACTCCTAAGAGTTGCTCCTTGTTCTCTTAGAGGCAGTATTACTCCTGATACTTTTTGTGCTTCCTTTAGTGCTTTATCCTTCTTTGCCGTAGCAAGTTTTTTGATGTGATAAATGGGTGCTCCTAAACGAGTTCCTCGTGCCTTTGCTTCCTTTAGTGCTGCTTTGGTTCTACGACTAATAAAGTCTGCTTCTTGTTCTGCTAATGCTGAGTAAATATGGAGTTGGAACTTATCCGCTGAAGGCATCTGAGCGACCTTGAAATCAAGTCCTTTGTCCTCTATGAGCGATGCTATGAAACTTACTCTTCTTGATAAACGATCTAACTTGCTTACCAAAATTGTTGAAGATGTTTTCTTCGCCAGATGAATTGCTTTTAGGAGTTCTGGTCGTTCATCATCTCTACCAGATTCAACCTCAAGAAACTCACCAAGAACTTCATATCCATCATCAGCATAATTCTCCAAGAAAAGACTTATATCTCTTTGCTGTGCTTCAAGACCCAATCCACTTTTTCCTTGCTCTTTACTACTAACGCGTAGATACAAAATAAACTTCTTCACTTTGTCCTCTTTTGAAACGATCATTTGATATAGAACAAAAGTTTATTTCTGCTCCATTCAAGTATGACATATTTTCGTAGAGAAGTCGTAGGACAAGGTGACAAAACTCAGTCTGTGACATACGATGAAACAAAGAACGATTTCTCCTCACAACCATCGTTGTTCCGTTGTTATGATGACTGGAACATCTAATCAGAGTTTCACACGAGTTTCACACAGGATTTCAACATTATCAAATGCTATGATTTATTCAGTTGTAATAAGGGATCCTGAACTTAGTATTTTTAGAGGTTCTATTGAGTGGGAATAAGTAATATATAGAGAACGTAATTATAAACTTGAAAACTCACTTCACTGTGAGTCTAACGTGATAATCACCCTACACAATTGCAATGGTTTTGAGAGGTTACTTCACCGTGCCACAATTAACTCAAATAACCCAGTCAGTTACTTGATTTTTTTACAGGAACTATTGAGTGGGAGTAATTGAGATGTATTTGCTGATGACTAGTATAAATTAAATATAATTAACCTTAGTATTTAAATAGTCATAGGACTGCAAAGATTGGCAATTTCCTAATTGTTTTCCCCTGACCGAATAATAATTAGGCGCCTAAAATGTGATTAATTGTCAGATTGTAGATATTGCGTTATCAGAACTTTTGAATTTGCACTAGTTTCTGGCGATCTAATGGTGTTGCTTGCCAACTGTCCAGTCTTTCAGGCTCACTTGGGGCTGGTGTAATTGATCTGTAATAGATAGCCTGGATTACTGGCTTGGTGATCATTGACCGCAGCAGCGCAACAGCAGGATTCTCAGCTTCAAAGGCGTCTCCAACAGGACAGCATTTTGTTGTCTGGTAAAACTGTTTATATAAACCCTTTTCTTTACTGGCGTCGGTTTGATAGCAATACCGATAGATGGTTAAGAGAGCCTGGCCAGCTTGGAGAAGATCAAATTAAGTTGAATCGCAGTAGGTTTTATCCTGAGCTTGATTGGAATTACTTGGACGAGGAAGAGCAAGCTCTCAAGGATGCGGCTGTGGAAATGTTTTTAAAGAGTTTGGAGCTTATAGGGACTTTTCATCCAGAACTTAGTGCTGGGCAGTTACTTGAAGTTGAGCGAAAGATGGCGGTTACTAAGAAGCGTTCTTTTGAATTGTGGGTGGAGAAGTCCTTTCGTCGACGCTTTAGAGAAGTTTCACGTGAACGGCAACGGTTTGCACGCGAACGTTTTTGGCGCACATGGCAAGAATGGATGAGTCATGAGACAACTCATAAGGCTGTTGGTCCGATTGTTGCACTTATGGTTTTGGCAGGATTTGGAGGTTGGTCTATGGGTGTATCAAATGTCAGTTGTCCGCCATTTTTGATGCCTTCAGAGCAGACTGGAGTGAGATAGATTCTTTCTGCTTCTATGGCTGACGATTCATTCGACAGTCTGCGCCTTTCTTTGATGCAGGATGTCTTGCCAGTTGGATTGGCGATTGTTGAGCGTGCAAGGCGTGGTGGTGCGGCTAAGTTAGTTGAAGTGCTTACGACTTCGAAAGATCCGTTAAAGGATTTGCGTGTGGAAGGAGAATCTGCGGCCCAAACTGTTAGAGAGAGACTTGATCAAGTTAGTCCTGGTCTTGGTAACCCAGTCATACCGGTGACAGTTGATGTTGATGATTCAGACTTTGTGACTCAAGAAATAGAGGATGGGGAAACATTGGTAAATGCTTTGACTCGCATTGAAGATCGCTTGAGATTGCTGGAGCAGCATTTTCAATCAGATGTCTCAGATCGCTCATCGTCATTAGAAGAAAAAGGATAAATTAAATGGCGGGAAGAACGCAACTTGAAGAAACTAGGTATCGGAGAAATGGCTTATTAAATCAGCCCACAGTTTTATTAGCACTAGTGCTTTCATTCTTTGGCGCAATGGCGGTGCGCCTCTTCTGGTTGCAGGTTGTTCAAGGCTCCTTGTATAGAAAACTTTCGGATGACAATCGGATTCGTCTTGTTTCTCGTGCCCCTATTCGTGGAAGGCTATTAGATCGAAATGGGAAGGTTTTGGCTGATAGCAAGCTTTCATATACCCTCTCAATTCAACCTAGATTAGTAACTGAGGATGCATGGCCAGCACTTCGCAATCGCTTATCAAAACTGCTTGAACTTTCTAATGAGACGCTGCAGTTTCGATTTAGTAATGGTGTGCGGCAAGATCCATTTCGCATCATTTTGGAGAGAGACCTTGATACCACACAGGTTTTGCGATTTAAAGAGCAAGAAGAAAGCCTAAAAGGAGCTCAAGTGGACGTTGAGCTGATTCGCTATTACCCATTTGGCGCGCTTGCTTCTCATGTCTTGGGTTATACCCAACCAATTACACAAAAGGAGTACAAAGTTCTGGTAGGCAAAGGATATGAAATTAGAGATCGTATTGGCAGGATTGGTGTGGAAGCGGCTTATGAAGCTCATCTTCGAGGGGAATGGGGTGGAGAAATGCTGGAGGTAGATGCAATGGGTACGGTGCAACGAAGCCTTGGCGTTAAAGCTGCTGTACCAGGACGTGACTTGTCTTTAACTCTTGATTTGGACTTGCAGCTTGCTGCTGAAAAAGCTTTGGCAGGAAAACGTGCTGGTGCAATCGTTGCATTAGATCCACGTACTGGTGCTATTAGGGCAATGGCTAGTCGCCCTACTTTTAACCCAAATTT